>NZ_BAAGVY010000007.1:0-339748 GCF_054780635.1 Spirosoma knui
CAAGCGGGAGAGTAGGAAGGTGCCACCTGATGTCATTGAGCGAGTGAGAGCTCACCCTAGCGGGTGGGCTCTTCTCGTTTATAGGGGAGTAGATGAGGTAAGCTATACCAGAGATGACCTTATTCTCCAATGAGGGCATCTCTGGTATGTGTTGTATTGATGAAATTATACAACTTCAATAGGCAGCGATGTTGTGTGCTTCGAAGTCGGGCAATGTAATCTTAGCTAATAATTGTTCTTCTAAAAGATTAGCCCACTCATTCATATAGGCTACTACGTCATCACGAACATTGTGTTTGAGAAAACGCTTCTCAATTGGAAGGCGAGTTAATACCTGTCGGTCATTTAGCTTCTCAAGATGCTTAAGATCTTCAAGCGTCAAGCCTGCATTTAGCATTTCGTTGATAAGAAGGTCTATCGGCATTTGGCTAGTTGAACAGTAATCCTCCACCTGCTCACTCCAATCGCCATAGCGCTGCATAGCGTAGCTGTGAATTTGATCTTTGTTGAGCTTAGTTAGCTCCTGAGCTAAATTGCCACAATTGCAACCGCCCATATGGCCCCATTGATAGGGCGCACCATTTTGCAAATTGCGGGCTGTCCGTCGAAGAGCATCAATCAGTTCAGGGGTTGGTCGTGCCATTACTGCGTTTGTTTTGGTTGACAAGCTTCAGTCTATATGAGTCGAACAGTGTGTTTGTTCGTTTTGTTCGTTAGGCATTTAACAAAGAAGCCTGTCATTCGACAGGCTTCTTTGTTAGCGCACTAGCTCCATCAAATCCTTATCATTCACTTCTTTACGAACGTCAGCCATGTCTAGGAAGCGTGTATAAATCCCATCTAAAGTTGGCTTGTCATAGCGGAATCCCAGTAACTCTAACCGGTGTTTTAAAGCATGTCTGCCACTACGAGCCGTTAGTACTATCAAAGATTTGTCAACGCCTACATCTTGAGGGTTCATAATCTCATAGTTTTCTGAGTGTTTTAGAAAACCGTCCTGATGAATGCCTGACGAATGAGCAAAAGCGTTTCGACCGACAATCGCTTTGTTTGCCTGAACGGGCATATGCATCATCTCAGCTACTAAGTTGCTTACCGGAAAGAGTCGCGTTGAGTCAACATTTGTGTAGAAACCAAGTTCTTTGCGGACTTTAAGCGCCATAACAACCTCTTCTAATGACGTGTTACCTGCGCGTTCGCCAATGCCATTCATCGTTACTTCAACCTGACGTGCACCGTTCATGACACCTGCCAGTGTGTTAGCTGTTGCTAAGCCTAGGTCGTTATGACAATGAATTGAGATTGTAGCCTGATGTACATTAGACACATGCTCATAGATGTAAGCGATTTTCTTGCCGTACTCATCCGGTAAGCAGTAGCCAGTTGTATCCGGAATGTTTACGACCGTAGCTCCGGCTGCAATGACAGCTTCTGTAAGCTTTGCTAAAAACTCGAGATTAGCGCGGCCGGCGTCTTCGGCATAGAATTCTACATCTTCTACGTACGTTTTAGCGTGTATAACAGCTGCTACTGCCTGCTCAAGAATCTTTTCGCGGGTACTGCCAAATTTATTCTGAATATGAATGTCAGAAGAGCCGATACCTGTGTGAATACGTCCTCGCTTCGCCCACTTTAATGCTTCGCCAGCTGCATCGATATCGCCTTTAACAGCTCGGCTGAGGGCGCATACAGTAGGCTCAGTAACGGCTTTAGAAATCTCCACTACCGACTTAAAGTCGCCTGGGCTTGAAATCGGGAAACCTGCTTCAATAACGTCAACTCCAAGGCGTTCGAGTTCTTTAGCCACTACGATTTTTTCTTCAGTAGTTAACTGGCAGCCTGGTACTTGTTCGCCGTCTCGCAGAGTGGTGTCAAAAATGAATACTCGTTGGCTCATTAGGTTGATTGATTACAGGTGGTTAGTTTGTATAAAAAAAGCCCTATCTTAAGAGAGAGGGCTTAAAAAGAACATAAAGTCTCCTTCTCTCTTACAATAAGACATACAGTCGTTGTAGATGATTAAGGAGATTTGATATCATACTATCTTTGCGAAAATTCGCTGAATGCGTAAATACGCTACAAAAATATGACTTTTAAAAAACTATGCAAGTAAAAACATAATTTTTAAAAATGATACTCTTTCTGTCTATTAAGCACTTAAGTGTAATAACAGTTGATTCCCCATTGCCTCAGTACCCAAAATCATTTTAGAAGATGTACCTGCATTCGCTATATCACGAGTACGATAACCATTCTTCAATACATTATCTACGGCATTAACAACCGCTTCTGATTCGGCTTTCATTCCGAAAGAGATATCAAGCATCAAAGCAACAGAGAGGACAGACGCTAGCGGATTTGCTACACCTTTACCTGTAATGTCATGCGCCGATCCATGGATAGGCTCATAAACACCTGTATTATCGCCAACTGATGCAGAAGCCAGCATTCCCATAGAACCAGCTATCTGACTGGCTTCATCCGTTAGAATATCGCCGAAAAGGTTGCCCGTAACTACTACGTCAAAGCGTTTCGGGTCTTTAATCAGCAACATGGCGGCTGCGTCAATAAATTGATGCTCGACAGTAACGTCAGGGTATTCAGGAGCAAGGGCTTGCACTACTTCACGCCACAGACGGCTGCTTTCCAATACGTTGGCCTTATCCACCGAACATAGCCGTTTGTTACGGGTACGGGCCGCTTCAAACGCTTTACGCGTAATACGTTCAACCTCGTACTTACTATAGATCATGGTATCGTAAGCCGTATTGCCTTCGTCGAGTCGTTCACGCTTACCAAAGTAAACATCACCCGTTAATTCTCGAAAGAATAGAATGTCGGCTCCCCGCAGAATTTCTGGTTTGATACTGGATGCATCAAGCAACTCATCGAAAAGCTTTATAGGACGTAGGTTAGCGTATAAGCCCAACTCTTTGCGCATCTTCAGCAAACCCTGCTCAGGCCGAACTTTCGCTGAAGGGTCATTATCATATTTGGGGTGGCCTACGGCTCCGAACAGAACAGCATCGGCCGCCCGCATTTTAGTCAGGGTTTCGTCGGGTAGGGGAGATCCAGTAGCTTCAATAGCAACGTGGCCAATCAGGGCTTCATCGTAGGTGAATTCATGCCCGAACTTTTTAGCGATTACTTCTAGAACTTGCTTACCAACGGTGGTTACTTCAGCCCCAATGCCATCGCCAGGGACGACAAGAATGTGTTTTTTTGCCATGTTAATCGAGTGTATTCAGCATTTTTTGGGTCGCCTTAATTGCTGAAACGGTTTGGTCGGAATCAAGGCCCCGTGTTTTAAATTCGTGATTGTTGTGTTTCCAGGTAATAATGGTCTCGCAAAGCGCGTCAGTACGGCCGCCCGTCGGGATACGTACTGCATAATCCGTCAGCTCGGGCAACGTCAGTTTCATCCGAGAGTAAATCTTCTTCAGAGCGTTCATAAACGCATCGTATTGCCCATCACCCTGCGCGTTCTCTTCAAACTGATCATCAGCAATACGCACCCGTAAGGTTGCTGATGGTTTAAGGTCTTTGGAATGCGTCAGGACATAATTGAGCACCTCTACGCGAGAGGCAATGGCATTAGTATTTAATACGTCGGAGATAACATAAGGTAAATCCTCACGTGTAACTACCTCTTTCTGGTCACCAAGCTCAATAACGCGCTGCGTCACTTTCTTGAGGTCAGCTTCCGATAGCTGAATACCCAGCTCACGAAGGTTGTTCTCAATGTTTGCCTTCCCTGAGGTTTTGCCCAAAGCGTAGCTACGTTTTCGGCCAAAGCGTTCGGGAAGAAGAGGATTGAAATATAAGTTATTCTTCTTGTCACCGTCGGCGTGAATACCTGCTGTTTGGGTAAACACATTGTCGCCCACAACAGGCTTGTTGTCGGGAATACGTAGCCCTGAAAACGTCTCTACAATTTTGCTGACCTGATAAAGCGATTTTTCGACTACACCCATTTTAACCTCCGGCATGAAGTCGCGTAGTACAGCAATGGCACTAGCCATAGGCGCATTACCCGCTCGTTCGCCCAGTCCGTTAACCGTCAAATGTACACCATGAGCTCCCGCCCGAATAGCTTCCATGACGTTAGCGATGCTCAGATCGTAATCGTTATGGGCGTGGAAATCAAAATGCAGCTTTGGATAACGGCTTACTAGTTGCTGAATGAACTGATACGCTTCGGACGGAGTTAGCACGCCTAGTGTGTCCGGTAGAAGCACTCGTCGGATCGGCTGCGTTTCGAGAAAGTCAAGATACTGTAGTACGTAGTCGGGCGATTTACGCATCCCGTTACTCCAGTCTTCGAGATATACGTTAACCTGTAGGCCTTGCTGCTGCGCTTGATCGATAACCGCCTTGATGTCATCAAAATGCTCTAGCGGTGTTTTCTTAAGCTGATGCGTTAAATGGTTAAGCGAGCCTTTTGTGAGCAGATTCATGACCTTCGCTCCGGACGCCTGCATCCAGTCGAGCGATGCCTGACCATCGACGAATGTAAGTACTTCGACTTTATCAAGTAAACCGGCTTTAGCTGCCCATCCTGTGATTTGCTGAACGGCTTCTAATTCTCCCGCCGATACCCGAGCGGAAGCGACTTCGACCCGGTCTACTTTAACTTCTGTAAGTAGTAACTGAGCCAGGGCAAGTTTTTCCGACGCTGAAAACGATACTCCACTGGTTTGTTCACCGTCGCGGAGCGTCGTATCCATAATTTCAATGTAGCGACGTGTCATAATTTAAAGAGCGAAAGACTGAAAGAGCAAAAGAGTGGTTAGCCTTATTTTCGCTCTTTCACTCATTCGCTCATCCACTCATTTAAAAAGGTCGCGTTTCGGCGAAGGCTGCGATTTCGTTTTTCATCGATAAGAGATAATCAATGTCGTCGTAGCCGTTAACGAGGTTGTGTTTTTTATAGCCGTTGATATCAAACGTCTCGCTCTCGCCGGTTGCTAGCAAGGTGATTGTTTGCTCAGGTAAGTTTACTTCTAGTTCTGCCTCGGGATCAGCGTCGACAGCCGAAAAAATCTTCTCTAAAAACTCTGGACTGACCTGCACCGGTAGAATACCGATGTTCAACGAGTTATTTCGAAAAATGTCAGCGAAGAAACTCGACACTACGCAACGGAAGCCATAGTCATAGATCGCCCAGGCTGCGTGTTCGCGACTTGAGCCGCTACCGAAGTTCTTACCACCAACCAGAATCTTCCCTGAATACGTAGGATTGTTTAAAACAAAATCAGCTTTGGGCGTATCGTCGTTGTTATAACGCCAGTCGCGGAAGAGGTTATCGCCGAAACCTTTGCGCTCGGTAGCTTTCAGGAAGCGGGCAGGGATGATTTGATCCGTGTCTACGTTCTCGATTGGCATCGGAACGGCGGTGCTGCGGAGTATAGTGAATTTATCGTAAGCCATGGTTTTAAGGTCATTGCCATTGCGCTACGTGTCATTGAAGAGTCATTGGTAGTTATTAGTCGTAAAATGACAAGTAACAATAAATGACTATCTAATGACGCGCAGCAAAGGACTATTCTAAGATTAGTTGACGGGGATCAGTTACTACGCCGGTTACGGCAGCCGCGGCTGCTACCAGTGGGCTAGCCAGCAAAGTACGAGCTCCTGGACCCTGGCGACCTTCGAAGTTGCGGTTTGAGGTCGAAACGGCGTATTTGCCCGCCGGAATCTTATCTTCGTTCATAGCCAAACAAGCGGAACAACCTGGCTGACGAAGTTCAAACCCAGCCTGTTTCAGCACATCAAGAATACCCTCGTCCTGAATCTGCTTTTCAACAATGTGCGATCCTGGAACTAACCAGGCCGTTACATTATCCGCTTTCTGACGGCCTTTTACAATCGATGCAAAGGCTCGGAAATCTTCAATACGTCCATTGGTACAACTGCCGAGGAAGACGAAATCAACAGGTTTGCCAATCATGGATTCATTTTCAGCGAAGCCCATGTATTGCAACGACTTTTTATAGCTGGCAACGCCATCTTTTACTGCTTCTGCAATCGGGATTTGACGGGTTACGCCTGTACCTAAACCAGGGTTGGTTCCATATGTAATTTGCGGTTCAATATCAGCCGCATCGAAGGTCAGGTCAACATCGAACGTAGCGCCTTCGTCAGTTTTAAGCGTCTGCCAGTAAGGAACCAATTTTTCCCACTGCTCGCCTTGGGGAGCCAACTCGCGGCCTTTCAGATAATCGAGGGTTTTCTGATCAGGCGCAATCATGCCACCACGGGCACCCATCTCGATACTCATGTTGCAGACCGTCATCCGGCCTTCCATGGTCATATTCTCGAATACGTCACCGGCGTATTCAACAAAGTAGCCTGTGGCTCCACTCGCCGAAATTTGCGAAATGATATAGAGGATAGCATCTTTAGGTAATACACCTTTGCCTAATTTACCGTTGACGCTTATGCGCATCTTCTTCGGCTTTGGCTGCATAATGCACTGAGACGCCAGCACCATTTCAACCTCCGACGTACCGATACCAAAGGCAATAGCGCCAAACGCCCCGTGGGTTGACGTATGCGAGTCGCCACACACAATGGTCATGCCGGGTAACGTAATACCATTTTCGGGGCCAACTACGTGTACAATGCCGTTTTTCTCGTGCCCTAAGCCCCAATATGAAATGCCGTGTGCTGTAGCATTACGTTCGAGGGCGGCCAACTGATTTGCCGACAATGGATCAGCGACGGGTAGGTGTTGATTAAGCGTAGGCGTATTATGGTCGGCCGTCGCAAAGGTGCGTCCTGAAAACAAGACAGATGCGCCCCGACCTTCCAAGCCTAAGAAAGCTACCGGGCTTGTGACTTCGTGAATAAAATGGCGGTCAATAAACAGCACATCCGGACCATCTTCAATCTGCCGGACAACGTGCGCATCCCATACTTTATCGAATAGGGTTTTTGGGGTACTCATAGCTGTAGAGGATATTATTTCTGGTGTAGTTCTCTGGTATCGCTGTGGCAGAGAATCCTAAGTGCAAAATTGCCTGGTATTCTTGGATCACTAATCACGGCATTCGTCCAGTAAATAGCGATTTTGGTTCAGGCATTATGTTTGGGTGTAAAACCGTATTGCTGCTTATACGCTTTTATAAAGTGAGACACGCTTTCGTAACCAATCTCCATACTAACTTCCGATACGTTTTTATCCGTATTACGGAGTAGAAAGTGAGCGTGTTCAAGGCGTTTGTTCCGAATCCACTGGCCGGGTGAGGTCTGAAAATGGGCCTCAAAATCGCGCTTGAAAGCTGATAAACTCCGGCCCGAAAGCCTAGACAATTCACTCATCGACAATGGTTTTAAAAGATAGGTGTGCATGAGGTAATCAAGGTCAGGCTTTTGTCCCTGATAGATATGCAGCAGCATTGCTCTGAGCTGGCCAGACGTATCTAATTCGAATAAATGCAGCAATAACTCCTGAAACTTCAAACGTAGTAACTCATTCAGGAAAGGTGTTTTAGCGCCGAAGTAAGGCAGCAGTGAATTAATAAAGGTGGCGAACGTAGGCGACGACGTAAGCGAAAGGATTGAGTCGGACGGCAGCGGAGAGGGTACTGATTGAAACAAACTCAGATGTTGCCCAACGAATTCTTTTAAAAGTTTTTCATTAACGAAAAAGACAAGGCTCCGGTAGCTCGAATCGATAGATTCGTTCATGGAATAGCAGCCGCGCTGGAAAAACAGGATCTGCCCTTTTCTAACATGCAGCTCTTGCGTGGGCGAGCTAAATTTTTTCTCACCCTCCAACACGACAATAACGGCATGCTCTTCAAAAAAAACTTCGTTCCGTTCGGGATATACGTCGCTACGATACGCCACAAACGTCATTTCTGACGCATCGGACCGCCGAATGCTCAACGATTCAAACTGATCAGGCTGTATAGACGAAGGAACGCGGAGCATGAATAGAGAAAGCCACTAAACGTGTGCATCGAAGTGAATTACAAAGTAAATCAATGGTACTCCTTGCCTTAATAGAGCTAGCTTGGTGAGAATTTAATAGACTAAAGCTAGCCGTTGAGAAACAGTGTTTATGATAGAGAAATAATAGTTGCCCCAGCAGGTAGTGGTTGGCTTAGAGCTTTTTGCATAGCGGGGATCAGAGGTTCCAAAAATGGGAATGCGTTTCCAAAGGCGTTAAGTACTAGTACTGCTATTGGATATTTTGCAAAATTCTGCTGATATCTCAGGTTCTTGTCGAATGTAACTAACACATCAAAGCTCTCAGCCAGCATCAATTTTAGTAGCTCGCCGTTTTTCTTACTCTGCCATCCCATATCGCGTACTGTATATACATCATGTTCGGTTAGATACTGCTTTAGTACTTTAGGCAAGTTCTCATCAATTAGCAATTTCATGAATTAATGATACTAGTTTATTTGAACCAAATGCTTTAGCCGCCATATCTAATACTGCTACAGCCTGTTCGCGAGTTACTGAGGGAAATTCATCTAAAAAGACATCCAGAGAAATGCCGCTTTCTAAATGCCAAAATAGCGATTCTACAGGTACCCTTGTACCCGTAAAAACTGGAGTACCAAACTGAATATCTGGGTCAATTGTGACAGGGTTTTGCATAAAGCAGCTTGTTTACACCAGAAACTGAAATATATCAGGCTGGTCGTTTAGGTACTCAAAAGCGATGTTTTGCTCTTGCATTCGCTGGATAAGGGGCTCAAAATCCTCGCGGTGTTTGAGTTCGATGCCTACTACGGCGGGGCCGGTTTCCCGGTTTGTTTTTTTGACGTACTCGAAGCGACTAATGTCATCCGTAGGGCCTAATACGTTCAGGAAGTCACGGAAGGCACCGGCTCGTTGTGGAAAGCGAATGATAAAGTAGTGCTTAAGCCCTTCGTACAGCAAAGAGCGCTCTTTGATCTCTTCTGTTCGGGTAATGTCGTTATTGCCGCCACCAACTAAACAGACTACGTTCTTACCACGAATTTCGTCTTTCAAGAAATCTAAGGCTGCAATCGTTAGGGCACCGGCGGGTTCGGCCACAATAGCTTCTTCGTTGTAAAGTTGAAGAATCGTCGTGCACACTTTGCCTTCGGGCACTAGAAGAACGCGGTCGAGGTATTTGCGGCAGATTTCAAACGTTGTTTCGCCAACGCGCTTCACCGCAGCTCCATCAACAAACTTGTCGATTTCGGTAAGTGTCACAACATGGCCTTCGTCTATGGCTACTTTCATCGATGGCGAACCCAGTGGCTCAACCCCAATCAGCTTGGTTCTCGGGCTTAGCTGCTTAAATACAGTCGATACGCCCGACGCCAACCCACCCCCGCCAATGGCCATCAGCAGGTAGTCGATCTTGAAGTTAGAGTCTTTGAAAATCTCTAAGCCAACCGTGCCCTGGCCTTCCATAACCTGTAAGTCGTCGAAGGGGTGGACAAAGGTGCTGTCGTGAGTGTTTACGTAATCAATGGCTGCGTGGTACGCATCGTCATACGTATCGCCCGTCAGTACCACTTCTACGAACTCTTTTCCGAAAAGCTTTACCTGTTTTACTTTCTGATTGGGTGTAGTGGTGGGCATGAAGATGCGGCCGCGCACCCCCATTTTTCGACAAGCGTAGGCTAGCCCCTGCGCGTGGTTGCCAGCACTGGCGCACACTACTCCTTTAGCTAAAGCTTCGGCCGGTAGGCTGGCCATTTTGTTGTAAGCCCCTCTGATTTTATAAGAGCGTACTACCTGTAAATCCTCTCGCTTTAAGAAAATGTTTGCTCCGTAACGGTCCGACAGGTTGATATTTTCCTGTAAAGGCGTATGCGTGGCTACGCCCCTGAGCCGATCAGCCGCCAAGTAGATGTTGTCAAGATCAGGAAGGGTAATTAGCTTGTTGACGCCGGTTTCAGTGCTCATCAGTTCGTTGTTCCGTATTCTACAAAAATACGAAAACTTCGTCAGCCCTTCTTCGTCACGATAACTATGCCGGTAGACCAGGCCAGCTTTGTTAAAATCAGGTCTGTCCGCTGATCCAGTTCGGCTACCAATCGGTCTGCTTTAGCCTGGTGACCTTCGGGCCAGTTCGGCTGCGGAAGCATATCGTCGATGATGTATAACCCGCCCGGATTCAGAATAGAAAGAGCTTTGTCGAGCTGTAGATACTTACCCGCCCAAGTGTCGGCAAAAATGAAGTCGAAAGTTTCGGTAGTAGTAGCCAGCCATTCTTCGCCGTCCTGGCACACTAAAGTTAACCGATGGTCAGTGCCCAGATGCTGTTGAGCTACCGCCTGACAGGCCGCATCATTGTCGACTGATAACAACGTTGCTCGTTCGTCCATACCGTCGAGGAGCCAAGCGGTTGATAGGCCTGTTCCGGTACCCAGCTCTAAAAACTTGCCGCCTGGTTTGGAGCGGGCTAGTGTCCGAAGAAGTGACGCTGCCTGCACATCAACGCTCATAGAAAATCCTAGATCAGCCGAAGCGGCTGCAATGGTTGCGTGTGCTGGAATGTCTATTGTAACTTCGTCGGACATGATTGAATTTGTTATCATTTAGTTCTGTCGGGTTACCTTACCCGACAGAACTAAACAAGGTACACTAGCTACGCTCTGGACGCAGGCCGCGAACGGCGCTACCAGCTTGCCACATTTCTGACTCACGAAGCTCGGCCAGTTCGGTTTCAAGCTTTTCGCGGTAGTCTGGCTGCGAGTTGCGGGTGATCGAAATATTAGCCTGCTCACCTGCTTTCACCGAGTTGTACAGCTGCTCAAATACAGGCTTGGTAGCATCGCGGAAAGGCTTCCACCAGTCGAGGGCACCCCGTTGCGCCGTGGTTGAACAGTTAGCGTACATCCAGTCCATACCGTTCTCGGCGACGAGTGGCATGAGTGACTGGGTCAGTTCTTCAACGGTTTCGTTGAATGCTTCTGAAGGACTGTGACCATTAGCACGTAATACTTCGTACTGAGCTGCGAAAATACCTTGAATAGCGCCCATCAACGTACCACGTTCGCCGGTAAGGTCAGACGTTACCTCTTTATAGAAATCAGTTTCGAACAGGTAGCCCGAACCAACGCCGATGCCCATAGCGATGCATTTTTCACGAGCGTGACCCGATGCATCCTGATAGACAGCAAAGCTAGAGTTGAGGCCTTTGCCTTCTACGAATAACCGGCGTAGCGATGTACCAGAGCCTTTAGGAGCTACTAAGAATACATCAACATCAGTAGGAGGAACGATGCCCGTTTGATCTTTATACGTAACACCGAAGCCATGCGAGAAATACAATGATTTGCCAGGCTTAAGTGCGGCTTTTACCGTAGGCCAAAGCTCAATCTGGGCAGCGTCGGAGAGTAGGAAACAGATAATGGTGCCACGCTCGAGGGCTTCTTCAATCTCAAACAGCGTTTCGCCGGGTACCCAACCGTCAGCAACTGCTTTGTCATAGGTTTTGCCTTTCCGCTGACCAACAATAACATTAAAGCCATTGTCGCGCATGTTCAGCGATTGACCGGGTCCTTGTACGCCATAGCCGATAACGGCAATTACTTCATTAGCCAGCACCTCACGGGCTTTCTCCAGCGGGAATTCCTCCCGAGTAACAACTTGTTCTTCAACCCCTCCGAAATTAATCGTTGCCATATTTAATTGATTTTTGTCTTCTTATTTTTCAGGTTAATTAGTTACAGATAATAAGCCCATTCAGCCTCGGGTAAGTACTCGACTAACCCTTTCTCTGTTTTGCCGACCGCTACTCGGCCAGACCGCACAAACTCCAGGATTTCGTACTGCTTGAGGTAAGCGAAAAAATCAAAGATCTCTGTGTCGCTCCCCGTCTTTTCAATCACTACATAATCCAGTCCCCAATACACGACCCAGGCTTTATACTGCTTGTTGATCGTTTCGACATCGAGCGACTTGCCACCAAGTGGAGTCGATATTTTGAACAAGGCGATTTCGTTATAGACAATCTCATCGTTCAGATAGCCAAATACGGCCAACACCTCGACGATTTTACGTATTTGCCGTACTAGTTTTTCTACCTCCTCGCGTGACTCGTGCTTGATGACGATCGTAAACCGTGATATACCTTTTCGCTCGGTTTCTGATACGGTCAAACTTTCAATATTGATGCGACGGCGCGTGAAAATGATCGTGATGCGGTTAAGCAGGCCGATCGTGTTTTCCGTGAATATGCAAATCGTGTAGGTCGTCATTTTAAGGTCATTAAGTTGTCATTCAACGTCATTGGTCGTGTTGCTATGAGCTAACCAAATGACCATAAATGACACGTAGCGAATGACTATTTTAATCGAATCTGTGATACACTGGCTCCGGCAGGCACCATAGGAAAGACGTTTTCCTCCTTTTCAACAACCACTTCGAGCAGATATGGGCCATCGTGGGCCAGCATTTTGTCGAGCGAGGCTGAAAGATCACACCGTTCGTTACAGGTGTGTCCATCCATACCAAATCCTCTCGCGATCGTGATAAAGTCTGGATTCTGTAACTCAACGAAAGAGTACCGCCGTTCGTGAAACAATTGCTGCCACTGTCGTACCATTCCTAAGAAGTTGTTATTCAAGATGACAGCTTTAACCGGCTGTTTATTCTGAACAATAGTGCCCAACTCCTGTAAGGTCATCTGAAAGCAGCCATCGCCAATGATTGCCACTACCTGACGGTCCGGTGCGCCAACCTGAGCGCCGAACGCTGCGGGTAAGGCAAAGCCCATGGTGCCCATACCGCCTGACGTCACAAGACTGTTAGGACGGCGGAATTGATAGTAACGTGATGCCATCATCTGGTGCTGTCCTACGTCGGTAACAAGCACAGCTTCCCCCTTCGTCTTTTTTGACAGCATGTCGATGACCTCTGCCATACGGAGCTTACCGTCGGCATTAGTCAGCTCTGGAACCGTGATAGCTTCGTTCTCAATCGCGTCGTATTTCCGGAATTCGTTGCGCCATACCGTATGATCGTTTGGGTTAACGAGTGGCAAAAGAGCTTTTAAGGCTTCTTTGGCATCGCCCACCACCGGTGCGTCAGCCCGAATGATTTTGTCAATTTCTGCCGGGTCAATCTCGATATGAATAACTTTTGCCTGCTTGATGTACTTGCTGGCGTCGCCCGTCACGCGATCGTCGAAACGCATACCGATGGCGATGACTACATCAGCTTCGTCCGTCATTACGTTCGGACCGTAGTTACCATGCATGCCTAGCCAACCGACGTAAAGCGGGTGGTTCGTTGGAATTGTTGATTGACCAAGTAAAGTAGTAGCTACTGGAATTCCGGTTTTTTCGGCAAAAGCGAGGAGCTCGGCTTCGGCTTTAGCAATCTGTACACCATGTCCAACTAAAAGATAAGGCCGTTTTGCACTGTTAATGAGCGCAGCCGCGGCTTCAATCTGGTCTTGTTTGGGTATGCGACGAGGGCGGTAACTAACGATTGACTGACAACGCTCATAAGAGAAGGGCTTTGTCATCAGCTCCAACTGGGCACTCTTCGTAATATCAATTAACACCGGTCCTGGCCGACCCGACTGAGCGATGTAAAACGCTTTCGATAATACATCCGCTACTTCGTCGGCGCTGGTAATTTGATAGTTCCATTTAGTGATGGGCATGGTAACGCCCATTACGTCGGCTTCCTGAAAGGCATCAGTACCCAAAAGCTTCTTGGCTACCTGGCCTACAATGCAGACCATGGGGGTAGAGTCGATCAACGCATCGGCGATACCTGTCACCAAGTTTGTTGCGCCGGGCCCTGAGGTCACTAAACAAACACCAGCTTTGCCAGTAACGCGGGCGTATCCTTCGGCGGCATGAGCAGCCCCCTGTTCATGACGTACCAAAATATGATTCAGCTCGTCCTGGAAATCATATAAGGCGTCATAAACGGGCATAATCGCTCCGCCCGGATAGCCAAAAATGGTATCTACACCTTCGGCTACCAGGGCTCTCATGAGCGCCTGAGAACCGTTGATATAAGTAGGAACTGGAGTTGTCTCCTGAGTTTGCGGCATAACGCTGGTTACTGCTTCCATGACGCTGCTTGTTTTAAGTTCGTTTAGTTTGTTGTTCTTGTTGCGAGTGTTCAGTCTTCGTCGGTTACGCAACCTTCGCTCGCTGACTTCACGTTGCGTATGTATTTGCCTAATACGCCTTTCGTGAAGCGCGGAGCGGGCTGCACCCAGCGGCTGCGACGTTCTTCTAACTCTTGGTCAGAAACATGTAATGTCATTTCCCGTCCAATGGTATCGATGGTGATTTTATCGCCGTTTTGTACTAAGGCAATGGGGCCGCCTTCATAGGCTTCTGGGGTAACGTGCCCCACCACAAATCCGTGCGTGCCCCCTGAAAAACGTCCGTCTGTAATTAAGGCGACCTTATCACCCAGTCCTGCTCCGATTATAGCAGAGGTAGGCTTTAGCATCTCGCTCATGCCTGGCCCACCTTTTGGCCCAGCATTTCGAATAACGATCACCTGACCCGGCAAAATTTCTCCTTTTTGTAAGGCATCGATCACTTCGCCTTCGTGCTCACATACCTTCGCCGTTCCTTCAAAACGTTCGCCTTCTTTGCCCGTGATTTTAGCTACCGAACCGGTCGGTGCCAGATTACCACGTAGAACCTGGATATGCCCCGTGGCCTTAATCGGCTGCGATAACGGAAATACAATTTTCTGGTTCTCAAACTCGAGATTAGGAGCTTCAGCCAGATTCTCGGCGACTGTTTTACCTGTAACGGTCATGCAATCGCCATGGATCATACCTTGCTCGTATAAATATTTGGTAACCGCCGGTACGCCACCAATCGCCAGCAGATCTTCCATGTAATATTTTCCGCTTGGCTTCAGGTCAGCGAGCAGAGGAACCCGGTCGCTAATGGCCTGAATCTCATCGAGGGTTAAGGGAATATCTACAGCTCGTGCAATAGCCAGGTAATGCAGTACCGCATTGGTAGAGCCGCCAAGGGCCATTACCACCGTAAAAGCGTTTTCAAGCGATTTGCGGGTGATAATATCGCGCGGGGTGATGTTACGTTCCAGCAGCACCCGCATAGCGGCTCCTATCTTCTTGCATTCTTCCTGCTTGCCTTCGTGCGTAGCTGGGTAGCTACTGCTGAACGGCAGGCTTAAACCCATTGCTTCGATACTGCTGGCCATTGTGTTGGCCGTGTACATACCACCACAGGCACCAGCGCCCGGAATAGCATTCTGAACAACGCCTTTGAAATCTTCGTCGGAAATGTTGTTCGCGTACTTTTTGCCCAGCGCTTCAAATGCCGAAACGATATCCAGTTTTTGACCTTTATAATGACCCGAACGAATTGTGCCGCCGTACACCATAATACCGGGCCGGTCGAGCCGGGCCATGGCCATAACGGCTCCAGGCATGTTTTTGTCGCATCCTACAACGGTCACTACGCCATCGTACCACTGGGCCGAAACAACCGACTCAATAGAATCAGCGATGAGGTCACGACTGGGTAATGAATAGCGCATGCCATCATTCCCGTTGGTCATACCGTCAGAAACACCAATTGTGTTGAAAATTAGTCCAATCAACCCGTTCGCTTGTACTCCCTGTTTCACATAAACGGATAGTCCGTTTAAGTGCATGTTACAGGTGTTACCTTCATATCCGGTACTAGCAATTCCGATTTGAGGTTTTTGCATATCCTCTTCGGTTAAACCAATACCATATAGCATTGCTTGAGCGGCCGGGTTACTAACCTCTTGAGTTAACGTACGGCTAAAGCGATTTAAAGCGGTTGTAGGCTGTTCGACTATCATTCTCTACTGCTAGCGAAATTTCGCTGTAAGTGTAATAACGCCGTAAAGGAAAATCATCTAAACCAAAAAGGCAAGAAAAGATTAATTATTTATCAGATAAAAAGTATAGCTTTTACTTTTGGGATATGACAACCGAAACCACCTCGCATTACGATCACTTGGAGCAAATGTCTGTTCATGACTTGCTCGTGAACATTAATAAGGAAGACAAAACAGTACCAGATGCCGTAGAGAAGTCTTTACCTCAAATTGAGGCACTTGTCACTGAAATTGTCAAGCGGATGAAAGCAGGCGGTCGCTTGATCTATATAGGAGCTGGTACTAGTGGGCGCCTGGGCGTAGTTGATGCCTCAGAATGTCCACCTACCTACGGCGTTCCATTTGATTTAGTGATTGGCATTATGGCCGGTGGAGATGGGGCAATTCGGAAAGCGGTAGAATTTGCCGAAGATGATGCCGAACAGGCCTGGAAAGACATTGCTCCGTATGAACCCAATCCTAATGATACCGTAATTGGTATTGCAGCCTCCGGTCGGACACCTTACGTAATTGGTGGTCTACAGCAGGCTCGGGCGGCTGGATTACTGACAGGTTGCATTGTTTGTAATGCAGGTTCGGCTGTTGCTCAGGCGGCTGAGTTTCCGGTTGAGGTAGTGGTTGGCCCGGAATTCGTTACGGGGAGCACACGTATGAAGGCGGGGACAGCGCAAAAACTGGTGTTAAACATGATTTCTACGTCGGTTATGATTCAGCTTGGCCGGGTTAAGGGCAACAAGATGGTGGATATGCAATTGACGAATGTTAAACTACAAGATCGAGCCGCTAAAATGGTTATGAGCGAGATCGGTGTCAGTCGGGAAGAAGCCGAATCCTTATTAGAAAAATACGGCAATGTGCGGGGGGCTATTGACAACTATACGCAGAATAATTCGTAAGCCGCTCCTGCAATATTTTGGTCTGAACAACGACTGCCTTTTTATAATGAACTAGAAAGCATGAATAAAAAGGTATTGTTGATTGGTCGTAATCCCGGGGTGCTGTCGGCACTCGCTGATGCATTGATCAACGAAAAGATGCTTGTACAAATGACCAGTCTTGTCGAACAAGCTGATCAGGATTTTAATGCGGCCGATTTTGATTTGATTGCGTTTGGGCGGGGTGTCGATGAAGATGCGAAAGCGGAGCTGAAAAGAAATTTTAAAGGCCAGCATCCAGGCGTGCATTTCGTTGACGGACTTGCCCCCATTATTCCATTACTCGTAAGACAGATTACGGCAACGCTGGCCGCTAAGCCTGTTGAGACTAATCGGCTAGTTAGCGTAAGCTGTGAACAATCGGAAACGATCCAGCTCTGTATAGTTGCCCGTCAAGCCTGTCGGTTAACAGTCGATTTGTACCAGCTTGATGCGATTCATACGACCCGTCAAGCTACGTTGCTTACTCGTTTTATTGAAGCTGGAAGTCATCAGTTTGACGTTGACCGAACGCTGCTGGAAGACACAATTGCGAGTTTCTTGTTAGTGACCGCAGATGAGGATGAGTTTACTGTTCTTTCGTTACGTTAACGCAGCAAATTCAACTTAGACAACACGGACATGTCTGCCTACGGGTTGTAACTGCCCGCACTTCGTTAACAACTGAGCGGTTTCGGCAAGGCACCGGATAAAGGAGAAACAACCTACGGTTGGAATCGCTTTTGCGTTGAGCAGCGGTTGTTTGTACGTATCAACCGCCAGGTGCCAGCCTGTCTGTTTCGGATCGGGAAAAGCTTCAAACGTATAATCATGGATACGTTTAAACCATTTGGGGCAGTCAGGATGATGCGTATAGAAGTAGCCTTTCAGTAAAGACGTAATGGCTTCAAGTTGTACCCAGGCCCATTTCCCCGTCGCAACTGGTATAACGAGTGGTTCACCTTTGATGTCGATACACTCGCTCAGGCCGTTAAACGCTTCGTCCCACGCTTGTTCACACAGTTTAAGGCACCAGGCCGTTACCTGAATGGCTAACTTCCGGTTGCCACTTTCAGCGCATAAATCGAGCAGAAACCCCGCCGTTTGAAAGACCAGTCCAACACTCAATCGACGACCTTCGGGCGTATTCACAAATCCACCTTCGGGCAGAATGTATTCCCGTAAGGTGTCGGTACGTCGGTCCAGAAATTCACGCAGCAGCCGTTGCAGAATAATTTCTACCGTCTCTTTCCACTCCTCTTCATCGAATAAGGGCTTTAACTCAAGTAAGGCCTTAAGCGCCGTTGTCGGCTCGCTTATGTGCCATACGTGCCGGAAACCACCTAGGTCCTGCGTTTGCCCGAGTCGTACCGAATCCCAACGGTTCAATAACGTAGTGAAGGTCTGTTTTGCCAGTCGTGCCCACTCATCTTCACCGGTTGCTTGGTAAAACTGATTATAGGCCATCACCACGAAGCTATCGGGAACAATACTCGTGTGCGGAGCTACAGGACGGCCACGGCGATCGAGCTGTGCGTAACAATTTAACGTATCATCGTGAGCAAACTGGCTCAGAAACTCAATTCCGTGCCGGGCATGTGTCAACCAGTTCGGCTGTCCATCGAACGAGTTGTAGAGCCAGGCGAAAGCCCAAGCCTGCTGAGCCTGCAAGGCGACGAATTTGTCTCCCTGAATCGGTTCGCCGGTAGCTGACAACAGATCAAAATACCCCCCGCATTGTTTGTCGCAGCCGTTCTTGAGCCAGAAGGGCACAGCCTGACGTAATAATGCCTGTTGATAGTCAGCGGAGAGCTTTTGAAAATTCAGCATACCCGTAAATATATAAAACGGGGTTGGACTGATGCATCAGTCCAACCCCGTTTCCGTGCGTTTTCTCTCACTTAATAGATTCGCTCGACCTCGCGTTGCTCTTTTCGGGATGCGGTATCGTCGTCGGGTAAAATAAATTGCATCGGTTTACCAACCTGTTCGGGTAGCAACGCAAATTCCAGTACCTGATCAACCGTATCTACGTAATGAAATTTCAACTCTTTGATATAGGTCTGATTGATCTCTTCGATATCTTTTCGGTTCTTCGAACACAAGATAATCTCTTTCACGCCGGCCCGGTTAGCCGCCAGAATCTTTTCTTTGATACCACCTACCGGAAGAACCTTGCCGCGCAAGGTAATTTCACCAGTCATGGCCAGATACGGTCGCACCTTCCGCTGGGTGTAGATGGATGTCATCGACGTCAGCATCGTGATACCCGCTGATGGACCGTCTTTCGGAACGGCACCGGCCGGAATGTGAATATGCAGATCGTAATTACTGAAAATCCGGTAGTCTATTCCTAACGTATCGGCATGCGCTTTCAGGTAAGAAAGGGCCGTAATGGCCGATTCTTTCATGACGTCGCCAAGCTGTCCGGACAAGGTCAACACCCCTTTGCCCCGGCTTAGACTGGATTCGATCAGCAGGATTTCGCCACCGACCTGTGTCCAGGCGAGACCGGTAACAATACCCGCAATGTCGTCGTCGGCGTACAGCTCTTTGTCAAAGATCTCGGCACCAAGCATTTTGGGAATATCAGCCGCTTTGATCGTATGGTTGTACTCTTCCTCCATCGCGATCGACTTCGCCACTTTCCGAACTAAGGCACCAATTTTTTGCTCTAGATTACGTACTCCCGACTCACGCGTGTAGCCTTCAATGATACGTAAAACGGCTTTATCTTCGATAACCAGATCTTTCGGTTTCAGGCCATGATCTTTCCGTTGCTTTGGAATCAGGTACTTTTTGGCAATCTGTACTTTTTCTTCAACAGTATACCCAGCGATATCAATGATTTCCATCCGATCACGTAGCGCGGGGTGGATGGTATCCAATGAATTCGCTGTGGCTATGAACAACACGCGCGACAGATCGAACTCTGTTTCGAGATAATTGTCCATAAACGTTGAGTTCTGTTCCGGATCGAGTACCTCCAGCAGCGCCGATGATGGGTCACCCCGGAAGTCAGAGCTAACCTTGTCGATTTCATCCAGAATAAACACCGGATTTGCAGTGCCGCACTTGCGAATGTTCTGGATAATCTTGCCCGGCATGGCACCGATATACGTTTTCCGGTGACCGCGAATCTCGGCTTCATCGTGCACCCCGCCCAGGGCCATACGGCTATACTTACGGCCTAGCGCTTTAGCAACCGACTTACCCAACGAGGTTTTACCAACGCCGGGAGGGCCATAAAGACACAGAATGGGCGCTTTCATGTCGTTCTTCAGTTTCAGAACGGCGAGGTACTCAATGATCCGTTCTTTCACTTTCTCGAGCCCGAAATGATCGGTATCCAGAATTTTCTGCGCCCGTTTCAGGTCGAAATTATCCTTTGTGTATTCGTTCCAGGGCAAATCAACCATCAGCTCGATGTAATTCATCGTAACCGGGTATTCCGGAGCCATGGGGTTGATACGCTGCAACTTATTAAGTTCTTTCTCAAAGTGAGCACGAACCTCGGTCGGCCATTTCTTGGCGTCAGCTTTTATGCGTAGCTCATCGATGTCGCGGTCGGGATTATCCATGCCCAACTCGTCCTGCAGCACCTTCATTTGCTGGCGCAGGTAATAATCACGCTGCTGCTGGTCGAGGTCAGACGACGCTTTCGATTGGATTTCGCGCTTTAACTCAAGCAATTGCACTTCCCGGAGCATATATTCCAGCAAGAGGTTAGCCTGTTGGTTGCCTTCCAGGGTTTCGAGCAGGCGCTGCTTATCCGCTACGTCGGCGTTGATGTTCGAGGACAGAAAGTGCAGCAAAAAGGTTGGACTCTCGATGTTATCCAAAGCAATGCGGGCCTCCTGCGGAATCTCAGGATTGAGACGTAACATCTTGTAGGCCGCATCCTTCAACGATTGAAGCAGTGCTTTTCCTTCTTTCTTGTTCACATTCGGAAATACGTCGTCAATCTGGCGAACCTTGGCCGTCATGTACGGGTCTTCCTGAGTGATTTGCTGAATTTCGAAGCGCTTTTTACCCTGAATGATAATGGTAATATTACCATCGGGCAGCGTAATCATCTTAATAATATAAGCTACTGTGCCGAACCGATATAGATCGTCGACAGTAGGTTCATCTTTCTGCTGATTCAATTGGGCGGTCACGCCGATTATTCGGTTGCCTTTGTAAGCTTTTTTGACCAGCCGTATCGATTTCGAGCGTCCCACCGTAACGGGAATCACCATGCCTGGAAACAACACAGTATTCCGAACCGGCAAAATGGGCAGGTTCGCTGGAAGGTCATAATCATCATCCAAACCCTCCGGCGATCCTAGTGGAACAATCTCCAGATTGTCCGAGTCGAAATCGGCCAGCAACAAACGGGTAGTTAACTCTTTATTTGAAATCATAAGTGCACTGCCAATGTGACAGCTTTCATTACATGTAGGTGTCTGTTACTTGCAGAAAAGTCAGGGGATAAAGTACTCGCAAGGCCTGTGCCAGTTCGTTCTCTTCTGACGAGACGGCGGACCCGGCGTTACTCTCACAAAATAACTAAACTAGCAACCCATAGCCCTAATAAATTTATTAATCAGAAAGAAATGTCCTGAATGGGCTGGTTTTTGCGAAAAACAAACGTTTTTTTCTGGCCAAGGTAGTTTATGTTAACCATATTGACCTGATCGTCAAAGGTCTCCATCAACACATTCTGCTTCAGTAAACCTCCCTTGAAAGGTTCGGCATAAGGCATTTCGAGATAGAGCCAGTTGGCATCAGCTTCGACCTCATGTCCCACATAATCAAAGGGTTTGGTCTGTTTTTGGGCATTTACGTAGGCAAAGTGGGAACGGATGTATTTTTCGATTAATGGACCGTTTTTATCGCTTGAACGGTCTGCCGAAGGCGTACTTGATAAATGAACTTTAGTTTTATATTCCTCCGAAAGTGCCTTCTCGAAGTCATCCGTAAAAATCCGAATGCTGATTTCAAAGACACGGTTTTTTTGATTGTACTGCATCTGCGTAACGCTGGCATGGAAGTCATGAAGCGTTAAGGGCCGGCCGCCAAATAGACAACCGGCCACAATAAACAATATGAGAAAACGAAGCTTTACCCCTTTCAAGATCTAGAAAACAGCTTTAAATACATCGTTGAAGATAGCAAAGGCCATCAGTCCCAACAAGATGACCATACCCACCCGTTGCGCTGCTTCCAGAAAGCGATCAGAAGGCTTGCGACCCGAAATGATCTCATAACTCAGGATCGTAGCGTGTCCACCGTCTAAAGCCGGAATGGGAAGCGCATTCATAAATGCAAGTGCCATCGACAGTAGTCCGGTAACTGTCCAGAAGCGATCCCATACCCAGATTCCGCCAAACAAATTCTGAGCAATACCAATCGGGCCACTTAGCGCTTTCGACGCCGAAACTTCACCCCGGAATATCTTGCCGAATCCTTTTATGTTGTCGTAAACGACCTGAAAGGCTCGTTGCGTACCAACTGATATGGCCTCTCCGAAGGTATATTCCTGAGTCGTGAGTTTAAGCAGAAATTCAGGATAAAAGCCGATTGTGCCCTCTTCAGTGGTGGTCATCTTGAGCGTTACGTCCTGCCCATTTCGGTTAACACCCATAGTGACGGGTTTGCGCTTAAGCGGTTTGACAAGTTCAGTAAATTCGTGGTAGAAACGAATTGGCTTGCCGTTAACGCTCGTGATTACGTCGCCTGCTTTTAAGCCTGCTTTTTCGGCGGGCTGTCCGGGGGCTATCTCCTTAACTTTAAAGGGTTCAATAGGCTCGATGAACTGCAACGCTTTTTTCTTGTCTACTAACTTATCGACAAAATCATTGGGAATATCGATGTCAATGAGTTGGCCATTGCGCTCAACCGTGTACGAACTGTTTGTGCCGAGAAAGACATTAGAAACGTCAAGCGCTTCTTCAAAATTGGTAATCTCCTTGCCGTTGACCTTCACAATTTTATCACCCGTACGCAAGCCGATGCTCTTAGCCAAGTCGTAAGCTACTATACCATACTTAGCGTCTTTGGCAGCCAGATACGTATGCCCATTTTTGTACGACAGAACCACAAAAATCAGAATACCGACAATTACGTTAACGATAATACCGCCGAGCATAACGATAAGGCGCTGCCAGGCTGGTTTAGCTCTAAATTCGTAGGGTTGGGGTTCCGTTAGCGTATGAGCGGTATCCAGCGACTCGTCAATCATACCGGTAATTTTAACAAAGCCACCTAGCGGAATAGCTCCGACTCCGTATTCTGTTTCACCCCGTTTAATGCTCCATATCTTGGGTGGGAAACCAATAAAATATTGCTCAACGCGCATGCCGAACGCCTTTGCCGCCAGCAAGTGCCCTAATTCATGTAAGCCTACTAAAATGGACAAGCCCAGAATGAGCTGCCCTGCCATCACTAAAATTTCCATTTATTCAGAACTGAGGTAATACGGATTTACAAATGAGCAAACTGGACTAGTTACTTCGAACGACGTTTAAGTGCTCTGAGTAGGAAAACGCCAAGCGCAATGCCAATAACAAACCAAAGCCAGTATTCCATCTACTTGAAAACGTTGGGGATAACACTTACTGTACAAACACCTAAACCAAAGTTTTGATTCGCTCAGCCGCTAATCGTCGAACTTCGTCGTCGCTACGTACGTAATCATCGTACACGGGTTGTTGAACAAAGGTCGCTTTGGCCAGACAAGACGCAATAATCTCCGAAATCTCGAGGAAACCAATCTGGTCGTGTAGGAAAGCATCAACGGCAACCTCATTGGCGGCATTGATAATGCAAGGAGCATTACCCCCTCGCGCCAGTGCCTCGAACGCCAACCGCAAGTTAGAGAACGTATCCATATCGGGCTGCTCAAATGTGAGGGACGGATAATCCAGGAAGTTAAAGCGCGGAAAATCAGATTTTAAACGGTTGGGATATCCCAACGCGAATTGAATGGGCAGGCGCATATCGGGTAAGCCCATCTGTGCTTTCAAGCTTCCATCTTCAAACTGCACCAGCGAATGAATGATGCTCTGCGGGTGAACCACTACGTCGACTTGATCAGGCCGAAGTCCAAACAGCCACTTGGCCTCGATGACCTCCAACCCTTTATTCATTAAGGTAGCCGAATCGATGGTAATTTTAGCACCCATTGTCCAGTTCGGATGTTTCAGGGCCTGCGCTTTGGTCACCGTTGCCAGGAACTCGCGTGATTTACCCCTGAATGGACCGCCGGAAGCCGTCAGAATTATTTTCTCAATCGGGTTATGAAATTCACCAACCAGGCACTGGAAAATTGCCGAGTGCTCCGAGTCGACCGGGTAGATGTTCACACCCTTTTGGGCGGCTAGCTGCGTAATCAGTTCGCCAGCCACTACCAGCGTTTCTTTATTGGCCAGAGCAATGGATTTACCGGCTTCTATTGCTTTGATCGTGGGTAGTAGACCCGCGTAACCGACCATGGCGGTAAGCACCATATCAACGGTATCCATCTGAACGACGGAAGCAATCGCCTTGAGCCCGGCATATACCTTTATTCCCAGCGGGTCGAGGGCTGAAAACACCTGGTCATAGCGATCTTCATTGCAGATGACAACTACGTTCGGCTTCAACTCGATGGCCTGCTGAATAAGTAAGTCAGCATTGGTATTGGTCGTCAGCACCTCCGCCTGAAACTGGTCAGGATGAGCTTTTATCACCTCTACGGCCTGCGTTCCGATGGAGCCGGTCGAGCCAAGAATGGCGATATGGCGTTTTTTAATGTTGGTCATGTTGTCTTCAGCAAATCAAAGTTGACTCTAACGTTCAACTCTTCTTCAATGGCTCGGATATAATAGATCGTGCTACGATATCGAGGTGATCTTAATCTCCAGTCTATAAAGTCCTGATTTGATAGTCCAGACAGAGCGATCTCCTCTTGTATTCGCTGTATATAATATACCCGTTGTTTGGCTAACTCCTCATCATCGAGCTTCAAATAATCTCTTAGATTTCGAGCCTCAATATCATTCTCATGAGCAAGTATATAACGTCCTCTATCGTATATAATGCGAGTCTCAAAATCTTCCTCCGTAGGGTGCATCAGTGGTTGATGCTTATTCCAACGTGCTGTCTTTCCTTTTTCTACATTCCATTGGGACTTAACCAGAAACCAATTTTGATACCCGTCCTGATCAGTTGGTTTAAGTGACGGATCAAAATGTTCTACATCTGCTTTATCTGCCCGGCCAAGGTATTCTTCGGTATACGCGCAAATATGATTTTGCTCTTCTCTCAGAAGCTCAGCAATACGCTTACCGTCACCTTTTTGATATGATAAGCCTTCTTTCAAAATGAGCGAATCTGAATTCTTCTTAATTCGTCTCATCAGCACTCGTTGCAGAAAAATTATACTTGTTTCCAAGGACTGACCGCTCAGCAATTAACTCCATCTTACGTTCAGTATTTGGCTCTTTTTTGATCTTTGTAGTTAGATCAAGATAATGTCTATATGCTTCAACACCTTCGTCCAACATTAATGGACTCATACCGAAATCTTGTCTCAATACGTCATTCGGGTCATCGCCAACTGGAGCCACACCATTATGACATTCTACCTCACCATTTTCATTGAAATACAATATGAACCGTTCACATGGCTCAAAAGCTGATGCAATAATTGGAGAGTGAGTAGCAAAGAAGAATTGTGCTTCAGGCGCAAGCGAAGTGTAATATTTAACTAAGTCGCGTTGAATATCAGGAAATAAGGAACGTTCTGGCTCGTCAAATAGAATAACTCCTCTGTTAGTTCGACTTTTATAGATAGAGATAGCGGTTACTAATAGCTGCTTTGTTCCTGTGCTTAAAGTGTCATAGGTTAAGTGCGTACCACTTTTGGTCTTTATAACTATTGGTGCCTCAGTGCCTTCTATGTCAACTTCTAAAAAGAAATTTTCTAACATCGGGTTTAGACAGTTATCAGCTATATCAATTTTAGGGTTAGGATTCTCTTCTTGCCATTTTCTTAAATTATCGGCTAATCGATTTGGAGAAAAACTGCCATTTTTTTGAATTAGGTTAATTGCTATTTTTTTTAAATTTTCATCATATTTATCTATATCATTTAGCAAGTAACTCCATAAATAGCGGCTATCTAAAGATTGTAAAGCCATTACTTTTGAACTAGTTAATTTAAACGTGGCCTCTTCTCTTTTTTCGTTAGCTAGAAAAACGTCATTACTATTTGCTACATAAGTTTTGTCTCCAAAAATACTTTCGTTTCTATTAGCAGTTAGAGTATACGAATGATTGATAGAAGAATCATCTATATATAAACACAGTTTGTCAATTGTTTCAATGTCCTCTTGTATTTGGGATTCTAGTAGCCACTCGATACTGCTTGAGATAACCGATAAATTTTCAAAAAGGCTGTCTTCGTAGTTCTTGAAGATACGATGATCCAACCGAATAGTTTTCCCATTTGTATCTGCCGTCACTGCTACTTTTTCGAATATGCGGTAAGGATCTACAGAGTGAGCTCTGGCAAGTTGCTTTCTTTTAAGGAGCTGATACCCGTCGTCATTAATCGTAAAAAAATTCCAAATAATATTTAATAACGTCGTTTTTCCAGTTCCACTCTGTCCTATAAAGCATACTTTTTCTAATGGTTGACCTCCTTTTGGATGGTCAGCGGGATAAGTAAAATCAAAATTTATATTTTTAAACTGACGATAATCACTAATGTCAATGCCAGTTATTTTCATTGTCTAAGCCGTTTTAAGAATTTATAATAACCCATCTGCGATGTTTCGGTCGTTAGCCAGGCGGGGTACTTTGTTTTGGCCACCTAATTTACCCTGCGACTTCATATACCGTTGAAAAGCACCGCGCGGCAGACTCGTTAGCTTCAGCGGTTGCAAGATGGCACCTGTGATGAGGTCGTCGTAATATACATTAAGTTTGATCAGGTGCTTATCCAGGTCGCGGGCGAAGGCAGTAGCGTCGTTAGGCGGAGTCGCAAACTCTACGAACCATTCATGATAGGGGAGGCCTTCCTTCGGGCTAACCATGGGGGCAACCGTAAACTCAACCACCTCCGCTTCGGGATGTTGCTGCATCGCGTACTGTAACGCTTTTTCAACTTCTTCGCCAATAACGTGCTCGCCGAAAGCTGAAATAAAATGCTTGATACGTCCCGTTACAAGTAATCGATATGGATCACGAGACACAAACTTCACCGTATCGCCAATCGAGTAGCCCCACAAACCCGCGTTGTTATTGATGATTACTGCGTAATTCTTACCCAGCTCCACCTCGTCAATTGTGAGTCGGCGCGGGTTTTCGGTAAAGTACTCGTCGGCGGCAATGAACTCGAAAAAGATGCCGCTGTCGAGCAGCATCAATAAGCCTTCCTCGGTCTGCGTATCCTGAAAGGCAATGAAGCCCTCCGAGGCTGGATACGTTTCGATCGAATCGATGCGTTTGCCAATACTTTCGTAAAGTTTGGCACGATATGGCTCGAAATTGACGCCACCGTAGACAAACACCGAAAAATCAGGGAAGACATCTTTGATCATCTTGCCGGTACGCTCCTGAATTCGGTCGAAGTACATCTGCACCCAGGGCGGTATGCCCGAGATGAGCGACATCGGCTGCGTTAACGTTTCATCAATGATACGTTCCAGCTTGGTTTCCCAATCGTCGATGGTATTGGTTTCGTAGCTGGGCAACTGATTGGTACGTAGATACGCTGGTACGTGGTGATTGGCAATACCCGATAGTCGGCCAATGTTAATCCCTGCTTTCTGATCGAGTTCGGGGCTACCGGAGAGGAAAATCAGCTTCTTATCCAGAAAAGCGCCGTTGCCAGTTTCGTGAATATAATTCAGCAGGGCATCGCGGGCCGAGTCAATATGGTTCGGAATCGAGTCGCGAGTGATGGGAATGTATTTCGTTCCGGAAGTTGTACCCGACGTTTTAGCGAAGTATAAAGGCTTTCCTTTCCAGAGTATATCGGTGCCTCCGGCCAGAATTTGCTCGACATAAGGCTTTAACTCTTCGTAATCGCGAACGGGAACAGCTTGGCGAAATTCGTCAACTGATTGAATGTCATGAAAGTGATGGTCGCGGCCAAACACCGTATTACGTCCTTCTGCTACTAACCGCCTGAACCAGCGCTGCTGGGATTCGGCCGGCTGGTACATCCAGTCGCGCTGCCGTTCTACGACCCACTTGGCCAATGGTTTACTCAATACCGAACGAATTCCCATGATTTCGCAAAAGTAATGTATAATAGACAATGAATAATGCAAAATGGGTTGTGCTTGAATGAACGGCATATACCGGTGTTTTTGGGTAACCCATTACTCATATGTCTGATTGTCATTTGAAAAATAGCGTGTTCTATTCAAGGGGGGGCGTAGTTTGTCTTGAATAATCTATATTTTTGCAAACCTTTCAAAAAACTGTACGCGCATTAAGGCCTAATAGCCAACCTGAAATGGGACTTTTCAATTTTTTAACCAGCGACATTGCGATTGACCTGGGCACGGCGAATACCTTGATTATTCACAAGGATCGGATTGTGGTGGATGAGCCTTCGATTATAGCAATGGACAAAGTCAGCGGTAAAGTGCTGGCTATTGGCCACAAGGCCATGCAGATGCATGAAAAGACCAATGAAAATATCAAGACAATTCGCCCGCTAAAAGACGGGGTAATTGCCGATTTTACGGCCGCCGAACTAATGATTCGGGGCATGATTAAGATGATCGATACCGGCAGTAAGCTGTTTTCGCCTTCGCACCGGATGGTCATCTGTATTCCTTCCGGCATTACCGAAGTGGAAAAGCGAGCCGTTAAAGACTCGGCTGAACACGCTGGTGCCAAAGAAGTATACATGGTGCACGAGCCAATTGCAGCCGCTATTGGCATTGGCATTGACATTACGCAGCCCAATGGCACAATGATTGTCGATATTGGGGGCGGAACGACTGAAATTGCAGTAATTGCCCTGTCGGGGATTGTGTGCGAACAGTCGATACGTATCGCAGGCGACGTATTCACCCGCGATATTGTTGATTACATGCGTCGGGAGCACAATTTGCTCATCGGGGAGCGATCGGCTGAGCAGATCAAGATGGAAGTTGGGTCGGCGCTGCCCGAACTCGATAATCCACCGTCTGATTATGAAATCCGGGGCCGTGATTTGATGACGGGTATTCCGAAAGAGATTAAGGTTACGTACAGCGAAATCGCGTACGCACTCGACAAATCCATCTCGAAGATTGAGGAGGCTACTATGAAAGCCCTCGAGATTTCGCCCCCGGAGCTGTCGGCCGATATTTATACGAACGGTATTCACCTGACCGGAGGTGGCGCTCTCCTGCACGGGCTGGACAAGCGATTAGGTGCAAAAACCAAACTGCCAATTCACGTAGCCGATGATCCGCTCAAGGCGGTTGTGAAAGGTACCGGCGAAGTGATTAAAAACCTGGATATGTACCGGTCGGTACTAATTAGCTAAGAAGTCAGACATGTAGCCTGGGAATTAGTCTGGATAGCTGAGGATAGGCTTCCGGACTGATTTCCAGGCTACAGTTTTTAATCTAATGGGAGAGTTAGTTGACTTTTTCCTTCGAAGTCGAAACTTCATCTTGTTCGTGTTGCTGGAAGTCCTTTGCTTTTACTTCATCATTAACACGAGCAATTACTGGAGTGCTACGTATTTTAATACGTCGAATCGCTACGCAGCTCAGGTTCTGGCGTGGTCGAACGCAGCCAATGAGTACGCCAGCCTGCGCCAGGTAAACGCTGACTTAGCTCAGGAGAATCAACGTCTTCGCGATCGATTAACCAAATTGCTTCAGAGTAAGCCCGCGGCACCCGACGAATATCAGGCCGACTCCGCCTTCGCCAACCGGTTCAAGTTTACAGTGGCTAAAGTGGTGAACAACACCACGCAGTTTGCCAACAACTACATTACCATCGATAAGGGTACGGATGACGGGATTCGGCCCGGCATGGGTGTTATTTCACCGACGGGTGTGGTGGGTCGCGTGAAAACGTGTAATCAGCATTTTTCAGTAGTTACCTCAATTCTACATTCCAGTTTCCTGGTGTCATCGGCGTTGACAAAAGCGGAAGAGATCGGAACCGCACGCTGGGATGGAGTAGACCCGCACCTGATAAAGCTAAACGATATTTCGCTCACCAAGCCCGTCAGCAAAGGGGATTCGGTGGTGACGTCGGAGCGTAATTCAACGTTCCCGCCTGGCATCCTGGTTGGCCGCGTTCGAAGCATTGGCGTTCAGCCAAACCGGGTTTTCCATGACATTACGCTGGACCTGTCTACCAACTTCAGTAGTCTGGCATTTGTGTATGTCGTAGAAAATAGCCTGCAAGGCGAGCAGGAGCAATTAGAAAAACAGGTAGAAACTGAAAAATAAGTTTTCAGGTAACGGGTTGTTCAGAAGACGACTCACTCCGCCACTCACTATTGACCGTTTGATTACAGCATGACCCTGCGCGAAATAATTACGACTACCCTACTTTTCGTGCTGTATTTAGCCCTGCAGATTTTGCTTGCGCGAAATATTGTCTTATTCGATTATGCGTTCTGCTTTATTTATATCGCCTGCATCCTGCTGTTACCCAATGAGATGAGCATGACCTGGTTGCTGTTGATTGGATTTGCTACGGGTATCATCATCGATACGTTCTATAACACGCTGGGCATGCACGCTGCCGCTACGGTACTAATGGCCTATTGTCGCCCGTTGGTCGTTCGAGCCCAGATTGATGTTCCAGGTATGGAATCCCGAATCGAATTCTCGTTGCAGGAACTCGGTACAGGGCCTTTTTTTCGGTACGTGTTTATAATGGCGTTAATTCACCACTCGGCGTTGTTTTTTATTGAAGCCAGTAGCGTAGCGTTACTGATTCCTACGCTGATTCGGGTAGCGGCCAGTACGTTGCTAACCAGCGTAAGTGTGTTATTGATTCAATTCTTCACAAGAAACTAACATGGCTGAAACACTCATCATTCCTCAGACTGCCGACCGCAGAGCCGTTTATGATTCGTTGCTGCCGCAGATCGCTGCCCTCGTCGAAGGCGAATCTGATCTGATCGCAAACCTGGCGAATATAACGGCTGCGCTTAAAGAGGCATTCGGATTCTTCTGGGTCGGTTTCTATTTGAAAAAGGAGAACCAGCTCGTGCTGGGTCCGTTTCAGGGACCAATCGCCTGTACACGTATTGCCTTTGATAAGGGTGTTTGCGGGGCAGCTTATACGCGCCAGGAGACGATTTTAGTGCCGGACGTTGAGCAATTTCCTGGCCATATTGCCTGCAGTTCGGCTTCAAAGTCTGAGGTAGTCGTCCCTGTCTTTAACCAGGCTGGTGAAGTCGTTATGGTGCTGGATGTTGACAGTGACCAGCTCGATGATTTTAGCCAGGTCGACGTTGAAGGGCTTGAGCAGGTAGCCAACTTAATTTCAACGGTTTACTGAGATAAGGTCAGGCAGTAAAGTTTACAGACTGGTGTCTTTTTCTGTAAACCCTGCAACACCATGTCTTCTTCGTTTTCGCGTCGGTCGTTTGTACAGAAGGCGTCACTCGCAACCGCGGCTGCTATTGCCGCTCCTACAATTCTTACGGCTAAGTCCGGCCGGAGTACCGCCGAAGCCGCTCTGATTGGTCATAACGGTTTCCGATACCGGGTGGTGCCCGGCTGGGGCTTGTTAGACGCCGGTAAAAATCCCGTAAATGATTGTCACGAAATGGTGCAGGATACCAAAGGGCGTATTCTGATGCTTACCAACGAGACAAAAAATAATATACTCGTTTACGATAAGTCGGGTGAACTGCTCGAAAGCTGGGGACACGAGTACCCCGGTGGTCATGGCCTTAGCATAGGGGGTGAAGGCAATGACCAATATCTGCTCATTTGCGATACGGATCGCAATCAGGTCATCAAAACGGACCTAAAAGGACGCGAGTTATTAAAACTGGACTATCCGAAGGAAACCGGAAAATACGCTTATCCTGGCCAGTTCAAGCCGACAGAAACCGCTGTTAATCCGGCCAATGACGATATTTACGTAGTGGATGGCTACGGACTCAATTACGTCATGCAGTACGATCGGACCGGTAAGCTAATTCGCTACTGGGGCGGTAAAGGCGAGGCCGTTGATACATTCGACTGCTGCCACGGAATTGTCGTTGACCGACGTAACGCCAGCAGCCCCACTCTCTTAATTACTGATCGCCGACGTAACGCCCTGAAGCGGTTTTCGCTGGATGGGAAATACCTGGCGACGATCGCCTTACCGGGGTCATACATCTGCCGCCCGGTGATCCACGGCCAAAATATCTACGGAGCCGTTTTTCGGAGTACGTCGGACTCGTATCCTGATTCGGGCTATATTCAGATATTGGACAAAAACGATCGGGTTGTATCGACGCCCGGCGGCTCAGAACCTATATACCAGGGCGATAAACTGGCTGAGCAGCGTAAAGACCGTAGTACGTCCACGTTCCTCCATCCGCACGACGTACTTGTGGACGCCGATGAGAACGTGTACGTAGCGCAGTGGAATTCTAAGAAAACGTATCCCATCAAACTGGAGCGAGTCGCCTGACCAGACCTACCCGTATGAACACCTTACTTCTTCTGCAAGCTGTCTCGTCGCAACCGGCCGATTGGGTCTTGTTCTTTGGCCGCTTTCATCCGGTAATTGTCCATTTGCCTATTGGCTTTCTGGTAGTAGCTGCCATTCTGGAAATTGGCAGGCGACTGGGTAAAGTGAGCGTTAGCGAATCGGCAATCACGAGCGTCTTGTTCTGGTCGGCGGTGAGCGCAACGGTAGCGTGTGCGTTGGGCTATCTGCTATCGCTGGGGGGCGGCTACGAAGAAGAGATTCTGGACGAACACATGTGGCAGGGCATTGGTGTAGCCGCGTTTGCCTGGATTGCCTGGGCTGTTAAATCTGATGCGTTCGGCCACCGCATTCCGGCCGGGTCCGTTCTGTACGTACCAGCCTTAGGGCTGGCGCTGGTGTTGCTGATTGCAGCTGGTCACCACGGCGGGGCGCTCACGCACGGGTCAGGTTACCTAACTCAATTTACCCCCGAACCTTTACGGACCTTAGCGGGTATACCGCCCCGTAGGCGGGAAATCGCCGTTAAGCCAATTACGGACGTAAACCAGGCACTGGTGTATGAGCAGATTGTGAATCCGATTTTGCAAAGCCGCTGTGTGCAGTGCCATAACGCCGAAAAATCGAAAGGCGATCTGCGGTTCGATACCCCCGACATGGTCAAAAAAGGTGGTGAAGATGGGCCTGTGTTCGTGGCGGGTAAGGCAACCGATAGTGAACTGATTAAACGCTGCTTACTGCCCGAGGAAGACGATCATCACATGCCGCCCAAAGGGAAGAACCAACTCACCGAAGGGCAAATTGCATTACTGACCTGGTGGATCGATCAGGGTGCTCCTTTCGACAAAAAGGTCTCAGAGGTAAAAGTTACCGATGCCATTCGGCCTGTATTGGCTTCATTAGCTACAGGTGGTTCTAGCGCAACGGGTGGAGCATCGGTTGCGTCGGGTCCTGCCCCCCAGTCTCCCGTGCTGACTATGAAAGTTCCGGCCGCTGATGTAAAGGCGGTTGACGAGTTACGGAAAACGGGCTTGCTGGTACTTCCTCTCTCAAAAGAACAGAATCAAGTCGAAGTGAGCGCCGTAAACGCCCGGACATTCAACGATGCGCAGGCGGTTTTACTGCCTAAGTTAAGCGAACAGATTGTTTGGTTGCGGCTGGGCGATACGGATATATCAGACGTAACGCTGGCTCAGGTTGCTAAACTTAAGAATCTTCAGAAGCTACACCTCGAGCAAACTGACGTAACAGACGCAGGGCTTAGTCAATTAAAAGGTCTGACGAATTTGGAGTACCTGAATCTATACGGTACCTCAATTTCAGACGCGGGTTTAGCCGAAATAGCGCAGTTGAAAAGTCTGAAAACGGTGTACTTGTGGCAAACGAAAGTAACCGAACAGGGATTGGCAACCTTAAAAAAGACAAGGCCTTCGGTAGAGGTTGTGGGCGGGATCAATGAGCAGACCGTCGCTGAATTTGCCAAAGCGGCTGAAGCTAAAGCAGACGAACCCAAAAAGAACTAATCTCGAAATACGTCAACCCTACAGGAAGAGCCCACAGGATAGTGATACGTGCTTTCTGTGACTTAATTAATGATAGGTCAATTTTGAACAGAAAGAAGATAGTATTGTCTCATTTTGTGGGGATTTCTTTGGTATTTTTGTTGATTCGATTCATTATCAACGCAATCTGTCCGTATGCGTAACTGGTCTGACACACGATTTAGGTATGCTCTTCTTAGCTCGGCTGCAATCCTGTTCGGAGCATCAGTCTGGTTAACGGCCTGCCATAAATCGGTTCAGAAAACCCCGGATATACTAGCTGCAGAGGCTGATCTTCCCGAAGCAGTTGACTATAATTTACACGTTAAGCCTATTCTGTCCGACCGTTGTTTCGCCTGTCATGGACCCGATCAGGCTAAACAGCAGGCAGGTTTGCGGCTCGACACACCCGAGGGCGCTTACGAAGCCTTAACAAAAAGTGGCCATAAGGCCATCGTACCCGGTGACCTGGGTGGTAGTGAGCTGGTCCGGCGGATTCTGAGTAGCGATCCAGACGTAATGATGCCTACCCCGGAGTCGAACCTGAGCTTAAACGCTCAGGAAAAAGCCATGTTGATCCGATGGGTCGAGCAGGGCGCTGCCTACAAAGAACACTGGTCGTTGATTGCGCCAACTTTACCTGAACTTCCTAAGGTGAAGGACGTAAACTGGGTGAAAAACGATATTGACCGATTTGTTCTGGCCCAGCAGGAATCCAGAAAATTAACGCATTCAGCCGAGGCCGATATGACGACGCTGTTACGTCGCGTCAGTCTGGACCTGACGGGGCTGCCGCCCACGCCGGATGAGGTGGATGCGTTTCTGGCCGATACATCACCGAACGCGTATGAGAAGGTAGTCAATCGCCTGCTGAACAGCCCGCATTATGGGGAGCGGCAAGCGGTAGAGTGGCTCGACGTAGCTCGTTACGCCGACACGCATGGCTATCAGGACGATGGCATGCGTACGATGTGGCCCTACCGGGACTGGGTGATTCGGGCGTTCAACCGCAACCTGTCATTCGACCGGTTCGTTACGTGGCAATTAGCCGGTGACCTGCTGCCAAAGCCCAGTAAGGATATGATTCTGGCGACCGCTTTTAACCGGAATCATCAGCAAAGCCAGGAGGGGGGAATTGTGCCGGAGGAGTATCAGGCTGAATACATCGCTGATCGAACTGCTACATTCGGCAAAGCGATGCTGGGCCTGACGGTTGAATGCGCCCGGTGTCACGACCACAAATACGATCCCATCTCACAGAAAGATTATTACTCGCTAGGGGCTTTTTTTGCTCAGAATAACGAATACGGGCAGATTCCGTACAACGGTGAGCCCGCTCCGCACCTTACCTTACCAACGCCCGAAGCAGAGGCTAAGCTGAAATTTATTCGTGAGAAAATGCGAACGGTTGATCAACAACAAACGACCGATCTGAACGCGGGTGCTAAGCAACGCTTTGCTACGTGGCTGGCTCAGGCCCAACGTGATCCGGCTAAAGTATCGCTTCCCGCTGATCAGGGTTTGGCCATCTATGTGCCCTTCGATCAACGTGAAGACGTATTGGCCGATAAGCCGAAAAAGGATGAGCTAACAAAAAAGGGGGACAAGAAGAGTATCGCTAAGGCTGCTGATCCGAAAGCGCCGACTACGCCCCGTATGCGTCGCCTTTACCGGAATATGGCAAATGATACGTTGCCGCTTGAAATGCAGGGCGATCTGGACGCCAAGATTCCGTTTGTTAAAAGCCCGGCCGGAGCCGGTATCCGGTTAGTTGGCGAAAGCTTTGTCCAAATGAAAGGTATTGGTGGGTTTGACGCCTGGACCGGCAAAAGTAAAACGAAGGTTTATCCGCCGGGTTGGTACGAACGCAATCAGCCCTTTACCGTGGGGATTTGGGTCAACGTTCAGGATCCCAAACTGAAAGGTCCTTTATTTAACCGGAGCCTGGGGCCATTTAATGGCTTCAGAGGGTACGAGTGCATTCGGCTTGAGGATGGACGGCTTGCCTTCCGCCTAAGCAATGGCTGGCCCGACGATGCCATCGATGTGGAAACCCTCGACAAACTGCCGCTGAACAAATGGACGTACCTGACCATAACCTACGACGGTACGAGCCAGGCCAGTGGCTTGCATGTCTATACCAACGGTTTTCCAGCGCGTACCCGGGTCGTTACGGATCATCTAACCCAGAGTACGATTTGGGGCAAGAGCAAAACGAATTGGGGTGCCGGAACGCCTAACTTCAGCATTGGTCAGCGTCACGATTACAATTACAAAGGCTACGCGGTAGATGAGCTTCGGGTATACAACCGGAAACTTACTCCGTTAGAAGTGCAAGGTTTGTTTTCGCGACGTGACGAGCTACAGGCTGCACTACGTACCCCAAAGCGCACACCGACTCAACAAGCCGCCCTTTTCGATTACTACGTAACGAATGTAGATCGTTCGGTGCAGGAACGGCGACTGACGCGGGAGCAACAACTAGGCGAAGAAACAAGCATATTAAATGAGCAGATTGATGTGATGGTGATGCGGGAGCGGAAATTCAACCGGCCAACGCATCTGCTCAAACGCGGTGCCTACGACGCGCCCGGTGAAGCGGTTGCTCCAGCTGTGCTTCATAATCTGCCGCCTATTCCCGACAATGTACCGAAAAATCGACTTGGCCTGGCTATGTGGTTGGTACAACCCGATAACCCTTTGTTTAGCCGCGTGATGGTCAATCGGTTCTGGCAGCAATATTTCGGGCAGGGACTGGCCAAAACAAGCGATGATTTTGGTAATCAGGGCGCTTTGCCCAGCCACCCCGAACTGCTGGACTACCTGGCGGTAAAATTCCGACAGTCGGGCTGGAACGTAAAAGCCATGCACAAGCTGATCGTTATGTCGGCGACGTACCGCCAATCGTCGCGTGTGCCCGAAAAAGCGCGCGAGGATGACCTCGACAATACGTATCTGACCCGTGGACCCAGCTACCGGATGTCGGCCGAACAAGTGCGCGATAACGCGTTAGCCGCGAGTGGTTTGTTGAGCCGCAATATCGGTGGGCCAAGTGTTCGCCCGTATCAGCCAGCGGGTATCTGGGAAGCGTTAGCGACACGTAACGCAGTTAAATACGTCCAGAGCAAAGGCGACAGCTTGTATCGCCGGTCGTTGTATACCATGTGGAAACGCTCGTCGCCACCACCGATGATGCTGAATTTCGACGCGGCCGAACGGCACACCTGCATTGTTAAGCGACAGAAGACCAGTACCCCTTTGCAGGCGCTTGTTACACTAAATGATCCTCAATTCGTCGAAGCTGCTCGTGTATTGGCTCAGCGGGCAATGGCTCGTGGCGAGCGGGACGAGAAGCTGCTCGACAATGCCTTTAAGGCTATTGTTAGTCGACCGGCCCGACCGCAGGAGATTCAGTTGATGAAGCAGCTTTATTCGGAAGAACTAGCGGATTTTAGGCGAAATCCGAAGCGGTCGAAGGAATTGCTGTCTGTGGGCGAGTACCCGGTTGACAAAAAGCTTAACCCGACTGAACTGGCTGCCTGGACGGTTGTAGCGAGCACGATCCTAAACTTCGACGAAGCGATTATTAAACGATAACGTATTGTTAATTAATTACAATTGATTAACAATACGTACTAACTGGCTAGCTTTATGGACATACAGGACCAGATTCATGATCAGCTTAGCCGCCGGACATTCCTGGGGCAGACCAGCGCCGGTTTAGGCACCATTGCGCTGGCGTCCTTATTGAATCCGACGAGCCTTTTTGGCAATACACCGGGCGAAAATCCGGCGGTGGGTAAACCTCATTTTTCGCCAAAGGTAAAGCGCGTGATTTACCTGTTTCAGAGCGGAGCTCCTTCCCAGCTGGAGCTGTTCGACTATAAACCGAAGCTCGAAGCCATGTGGGGAAAAGAGCTGCCGGAGTCTGTTCGCAAAGGGCAGCGTCTGACGGGTATGACCGCTGGACAAAGTCATTTCCCGTTGGCCGCGTCGAAATATAAGTTTGCACAATATGGGTCTGGCCGCATGTGGATCAGTGAGTTGCTGCCCTATACGGCACGTATCGCCGACGATCTGACGTTTGTTCGCTCGATGCATACGGAAGCGATCAACCATGACCCGGCCGTTACGTTCTTCCAGACGGGTAGTCAGCAGGCGGGTCGGCCTTCGTTTGGGTCGTGGATCAGTTATGGCCTGGGAAGCGATAACCAAAACTTGCCTGCTTTCGTGGTCTTGCTCTCGAAAGGACGCGATGGGGATCAGCCACTGTATGCCAAGTTGTGGAGCAATGGTTTTTTGCCATCGGTCCACCAGGGCGTTGTGTTTCGGTCGGGTCCCGATCCGGTGTACTACCTGAACAATCCGCCTGGAATCGATAAAACAAGTCGTCGGCGTATGCTCGATTACCTGACCAAAATGCATCAGGAGCAGTATAAGCACGTACTGGACCCGGAAATCAACAACCGCATGGCGCAGTACGAGATGGCGTATCGAATGCAGACGTCGGTTCCCGAAACGCTCGACATTTCTAAAGAGCCCAATTACATTTTCGATATGTACGGGCCCGATAGCCGGAAGCCCGGTACGTTTGCGGCTAACTGCTTACTGGCCCGTAAACTCGTTGAGAAAGATGTCAAGTTTATTCAGTTGTATCATCAGGGGTGGGACCAGCACGGCAACTTGCCTAACGATATCAAGATCCAGACAAAGAGCGTAGACCAGCCTTCGGCCGCGCTCATCATGGATTTAAAACAGCGCGGTTTGCTCGACGATACGCTCGTAATCTGGGGCGGGGAGTTCGGGCGAGGCAGTTATTCACAAGGCAAGCTAACCCGCGATAATTACGGGCGTGATCATCACCCCCGGGCGTTTTCGGTCTGGATGGCGGGAGCGGGCGTCAGGAAAGGAGTGGTTTATGGCGAGACCGACGAGTTTGGGTATAACGTTGTCCGTGACCCGGTGCATGTGCATGATTTTCAGGCCACTGTCCTGCATTTACTAGGCCTCGACCACGAGAAGTTGACCTTCAAAAGCCAGGGTCGCCGGTACCGCTTAACCGATGTACACGGCAAAGTGGTGAAGCCATTACTGGCGTAAATTATCATACTCCGACCTACTTCTAAAACCGGGTACTTTACTCCGGTTCGAAATCGTAGCGAACAAACATCTTTAGGAAAGCCGCGTTGAAACAAGGTGGCTTTTTTAATTTTGCCGGTATGCTACAACAACTCGATACCTGGATACGGGCCCTGATTCGGTGGGCAGGTTATATTCCCAACCGCGACATATCGGGCTGGGTTCTGCTGATTTCGGCTGTGCTGTTCGGCTTGATTGTTGACGTAATTATTACCCAGGTAATTCGGTTTATCGTTCGTCGACGGCCGTTTCAGACATTGGCTTTACTTAAGATCCATGTCCGCTGGGCATTCTGGGCATTTATTCCTTCCTTACTGTTCCTCCTGGCTACGAACGTACAATCTGAGCGTTTTCTGCGTCGGCATCCGGTTGCCGATAAAGCCGCTGAAGTTCTTTTTTTGATCATCGCCACCTGGTTGATCGTTCAATTGCTTAAAGTCGGCGAACTCTTGCTTATTCGTGAGTACGATACGACGCAGGACATCAACTTATCCCAGCGCAAATTCGTGACTCAGGTGCGGTTTGTCCGGCGGATTATCGCGCTTGGGGTGATTATCATTGGTGGCTCGCTTCTGTTGATTACGTTCCAGGGCAGTCGTAAGGTCGGATTGAGCGTGTTAACATCGGCCGGGGTTGTTTCGGTAGTGCTTGGCTTTGCAGCCCAAAAAACGCTGGCCAACCTATTAGCTGGTATTCAAATCGCGTTCAATCAGCAAATCCGGCTGGACGATGCCGTTGTCGTTGAAAAGGAATGGGGACGTATTGAAGAGATTAACCTGACCAACGTAGTTGTCCGCTTGTGGGACCGGCGACGGCTGATCTTGCCCATTACATACTTCGTCGAAACCCCTTTCGAAAACTGGACCCGCTCCGATGCTTCGATTACCGGAGCCGTTTTCCTGTACTTGGATTACACAATTCCGGTCGACAGGGTACGAGAGAAGGCCCGCGAATTAGCCGAAGCCGATCCGCTCTGGAATCAGCAGGTATTTGCGGTACAGGTTACCGACACCCAACCTACGTGTATTGTCGTGCGTGTATTAGTATCGGCCCCGGATGCGCCTTCGGCGTTTGATTTGCGGTGTCACCTACGCGAACAACTCATTGCATTTATTCGGGACGAATACCCACAAGGATTACCCCAAACCCGATTGATGCTGGCTGAAGAACTGCGGCCTCGTGAGATAAAAAGCGTAGAGTAATCGAGAAAACTTTGAAAAAATGCTGGTACGTAGCTCTTCGACTACACGCCAGCATTTTTATTTACAATATATACCAGTTCGTGCGTTAATCTTCCCAGCCAAACGATCGTTCAATGGCTTTTTGCCAGCCGCGCATCAGGCGGGTCCGCTGAGTTTCGTCCATATTCGATTCGTACGTATGGGCAATCCCCCAGTTTTGACGTAAGTCATCCAGATTTTGCCAGTAGCCAACGGCGAGACCGGCGGCATAAGCGGCTCCCAGTGCCGTGGTTTCTGTCATGCGGGGGCAAATAACGGGACCATTCAATACGTCGGCCTGGAACTGCATGAGTAGCGAGTTTACCACCATACCGCCATCGACACGTAACGACTTTAGTGATACGCCCGCATCTTGCTCCATAGCCCGAACAACATCCACGGTCTGGTAGGCCGTGGCCTCCAGTACGGCGCGGGCCAGATGCCCTTTGTTCACGAAACGCGTTAGCCCCGCAATAACACCCCGGGCGTCAGCTTTCCAGTGGGGCGCGTACAGCCCCGAAAAGGCCGGTACAAAATAAGCGCCCCCGTTATCATCGACCGAGCGGGCCAATGGTTCAATGTCCGTACTTTTCTTGATGATGCCAAGGTTATCACGCAACCACTGCACAAGCGCACCCGTAATGGCTACGCTCCCTTCGAGGGCGTAATGCACTGGCTCGTTCTGAAACTGATACGCTACGGTTGTGAGCAAACCACAGGTAGACGGACGTAATTCCGTGCCTGTGTTCATCAGCAGAAAACAACCCGTACCATACGTATTTTTAGCCTGTCCCGGCTCGTAGCAAGTTTGGCCAACTAATGCCGCTTGCTGATCTCCCAGAATACCTGCGATTGGAACGCCGGGTAACACTTCGGACGAAACCGTACCGTAGACTTCGCTGCTTGGCCGAATCTGGGGCAACATAGCACGCGGTACGGTAAAGTCGTCAAGCAGTGAATCGTCCCAGCTTAACGTCTTCAGATTCATAAGTTGGGTACGGCTCGCATTCGTTACGTCGGTCAGGTGTAAGCCGCCGTTCACCCCTCCGGTCAGGTTCCAGACCACAAACGTGTCCATATTCCCGAAGAGCGCGTCGCCCCGCTCGGCATCTTCCCGTAAACCCGGTACGTTGTCCAGCAGCCACTTCAACTTCAGGCCGCTGAAATACGTAGCAAGTGGCAATCCGGTTTGCTCGCGAAACCGATCCTGTCCACCTTCTCCGGCCGAAAACTGCGTAACCAGGTCAGCGGTACGCATATCCTGCCAGACGATGGCGTTGTAATACGATTTGCCCGTCCGACGATTCCAGACCACGGTGGTTTCGCGTTGGTTGGTAATGCCGATAGCCGCAACATCCTGCGCCGACAGCTTGGCTTTGATCCGGGCCAGGGCAATTACTTCGAGGGTATTCCGCCAAATCTCTTCTGGATCGTGTTCAACCCAGCCGGGCTGCGGATAAATCTGCTTATGCTCTTTTTGAGCCAATGAAACAATCTGACCCTGCCGGTCAAATACAATGCAACGCGTACTCGTGGTACCTTGATCAATGGCCGCTACGTAGGTGGGCATGGGAATAGTCGTAGTAGTTGACTAGTGCAACTTTCGTGAATATCTAAAACAGTTATAACGCAAACCACCGGATCAGAAACCCACCGATGGCGGCTCCGACGATTGGACCTACAACCGGAACCCAGGCGTATCCCCAATCGGACGAACCTTTGTTGGGTATAGGAAGCAGGGCATGCGCTAAGCGAGGACTAAAATCGCGGGCTGGGCTGATGGCGTAGCCCGTTGTGCCGCCAAGCGATAGGCCGATGCTCCACACCAGAATGCCCACCAAGTAAGGACCTACGCCGATGGCGAGCTCGCCCAGATTTTTAGACGAAATACCTGCTAAGCCCAGTATGAGTACGATGGTTGCGAATGTTTCGCTGAGGAAGTTTGCGCCGGAATTGCGGATAGCGGGGCCGGTTGCAAAACAGGCTAGTTTAGCTCCAGGGTCTGGCGTAGCTGCCCAATGCGGCAGATAATGCAGCCATACGAGCGTTGCCCCCAGAAAAGCCCCGATCAGTTGAGCGGCAATGTAGGGGAAAATATGGCTGAAGTCATTCGTGGCTATGGCGAACGCAACCGTAACGGCCGGATTTAGGTGGGCGTCGGTACTACCAAACGCTTTCGCCACGAAGACGCCCATGGTTACGGCGAACGCCCAACCCGCGGTAATGACAATCCATCCGGCCGATTCACCTTTGGTCTGTTTGAGAACGACATTGGCTACTACGCCATTGCCTAGTAAAAGCAGAACCATCGTACCGATAAGCTCGCCAAGAAAAGGAGATGTTTGCATTTGTAAAATTTTGATAGATAGCGCATTGTAGTTGATGAATCTTAGTTCATAACAGAGGATCACCAACTCCTGCACATCTACCCAGTTCAGGGTTTAGGAATAGTTTGTGCGAATTAAGTCATATTTTTGACACGTATACAACCACAATTCGCATTGGTTATGAAAAGCATCGTATTTGAACAGGCGGGCAAACCGGCTTCTATTCTGCAAGCTAAGGAGATACCCACGCCTGAACCGGGACCCAATGAGGTTCGCGTGAAGGTGATTGCCAGCCCGATCAACCCATCCGACATTATGTTCGTGCAAAACCTCTACGGTATTCGGCCTCAGTTTCCGTCGGGAGCTGGTTTTGAAGGGGTAGGAGTCGTGGATGCGTTGGGTGAAGGCGTTCAGATGCGTACCGGTATGCGGGTAAGCTTTACGAGCATTGGTACGTGGTCGGAGTATGCCATTGCGCACCAGCGAAGCCTTATACCCGTACCCGATGCCATGTCCGATGAGGTGGCGGCCCAACTATTTGTCAATCCCTTCACCGCCTATGCAATGGTGCAGGAGTCGGGCGTACAGGAAGGGGGCTGGCTTCTGGTTACGGCTGCGGGTTCGGCCTTTGGCAAACTGGTTGTCCAACTGTGCAAGATGCGGGGTATAAACACCATCGGTACGGTACGTCGGGATGATCTGAATGATGAGTTGAAAGCACTGGGGTTAACGGAGGTAATCAATACGGAAACCGAGAATTTAAGCGCCAGAGTCAAACAGATTACCGGTGGCAATGGCGTTACGTGTGTGCTTGATGCCGTGGGCGGACATACTGCTACCGAAGCCCTGAAATGCCTGAGCCGGGGAGGAACCATGCTCATTTACGGACTGCTGAGCCTACAGGACCCATCCATAAATGCTGGTTTGCTCATCTTTCGGGAGCTGACGGTGAAAGGATTCTGGTTAACCGACTGGATGCGCCGGGTGGATAGTCAGACGCGTCAGGACGTAGCGCAGAATGTGATCAGCTTACTGGCTTCCGGAACAATTCAGTTACCCGTCGAAGCGACGTATTCCCTCGATCAGATTGCAGAAGCCGTTGAGCACGCTGATCGGCCCGGACGCTGGGGAAAGATTCTGGTGAAGCCCTGATGGACTAACAGACATAGCCTAAGTTTCTCTTTCGTTTTCTGGCAGCTTCCTTATCTTTGACAACAATATCAGGTTTAATCAGCACGTTTGTTCCAAAACACTGCTGGTTTACCGTCATCCACTTACCCATTGGTTTATATGCTCTTGCTTCAGGTTCCGGCCACCGATACCACGGCCGCATCGCTGTCGGCCACTTCAGCGGCTGCTCAGCCTCAAAGTCTGCAATTGTTTGATCTGGTGGCTAAAGGCGGTTGGGTAATGATCCCCATCGCGTTTTTATTCTTCTCAGCGCTCTACTTGATTTTCGAGCGGTTCTTCGTGATCCGTTCGCAGACAAAATCGGATGCGAACTTCATCGACAACATCCGGGATATGGTCGCGCAGGGCAATATCAAGTCGGCCGAATCCTTCGCAAAGAACCAGCGTACGGCCATGGGGCGCGTTTTCGAGAAAGCAATCGGCCGGATCGGATCGCCCATCAAAGAGATTGAAAGCACCGTCGAGACGGTTGGCCAGATTGAATTATCCCGGCTGGAGCGGAATATGGGCTACCTGGGTATTATAGCCGGTATCGCCCCCATGTTAGGGTTCATCGGTACCATTTCGGGAATCATTCGCATATTCTACGACATTTCCTTATCGGACAACATCAGCGTCGGCATTATCGCCGGTGGTCTATACGAAAAAATGATTACGTCGGGAGCTGGTCTGATTACAGGGGTAATCGCCTATACCGGCTATCACCTGCTGAATATGATGATCGAGCGGTTTACGCTGGCATTGGAAGTAAACGCGTACGAGTTTATTGAAGTCCTTCAGAAGCCCACGAACGAACCAGCACGGATGCGGTAAATCTGGCTATGAAGTGGTCATTGTTCGTCTTTAAAGCAATGACATCTACGGTAAATGACCACCGATAGCAGTCAATGACTTTCTTATGAAGCTCAGAAGAAAAAATAAATTTGCGGCCGAGGTAGCGACGTCTTCGCTGAACGACATCATGTTTTTCCTGCTGTTGTTCTTCCTGATTATCTCGACCGTAGCAAACCCGAACGTCATCAAGCTCTTACTACCAAAAGCGGCTTCTTCGCAGCAGTTGAGTAAGAAGCAGGTAACCTTGTCCGTAGACGACAAGAAGCAGTATTATATCGATAAAAAACCCGTCGATCCGGCTGATCTGGAAACCGAGTTGAAAACCGTAATGGCCGGTATTGATGAGCCAACGGTTGTGGTACGGTTCGATAAATCGCTGACGGTACAGGACCTGGTCGACGTACTACAGACTGGTGCCAAACTGAATATCAAGATGGTCATGGCTACGTCTAAGTAAGTCGTAATCATCAGCATTATAAAAAAGGCTCGTGATCACGAGCCTTTTTTATGCACTATGTAGTGAACGCTGTTAGCTTATTTCTGGAAAACTGCCTACTTAGCGTTTGAACGGGTAAACCGTTTGTGACGTACGTATAAATGGAGTGAAGACGTAAGCAACAGAAAATAATTAAGGGTCAGGAATTGCAGAGGGTGACGTACCCCATAATAAAACCGCTGAAACGTGTTTACCTTTGTAGCCTTACCGCGCGAAACCCGGTTTGGTTATGACGCATCAACTTGTACTCAAAAAGCCGCTGGCGTTTTTCGACCTCGAAACGACCGGCATCAATGTTGCCAAAGACCGTATTATTGACATCTGCATCGTTAAGGCCCTGCCCGGCGGTGAAGTTGTTAGCAAAACGCAACGTGTTCACCCCGGCATGCCGATTCCGCTCGAATCGAGTATGATTCACGGTATATACGATGAGGACGTAAAAGATGCTCCTCCGTTTAAATCCGTTGCCCGGACATTAGCCCAGTTTCTGGAAGGCTGCGATTTGGCGGGGTTCAACTCTAATCGGTTCGACGTACCGCTGCTAGTTGAAGAATTCCTGCGGGCTAACATCGATTTCGATTTAAAGAATCGACGTATGGTTGATGCTCAACGGATCTTTCACCTCATGGAACCGCGAAATCTCTCGGCTGCCTATCGATTTTACTGCGACAAAGAATTGATTGGTGCCCACGGAGCCGAAGCTGATACAATCGCCAGTCTCGAAGTGCTCAATGCCCAGGTGCAGCGTTATCTGGGTCGGATCGCCAAAACCGACAGTGGGCAGGACGTAGTGTTTGAAAATGACGTAGAGATGCTCCACAGTCTGACGGCTACGAAAAACGTAGACCTTGCCGGACGCATGATTATCAATGACAAAGGCGAGGAAGTGTTCAATTTTGGCAAGCATAAAGGGCTGCCTGTGTTGGATGTGCTCAAAAAAGAACCTTCTTTCTACGACTGGATACAAAAAGGTGAGTTCACTCTCGACACAAAACGCAGGCTGACTGAAATTCGGCTGCGTATGCTCACAAGCGCAAATGGACGAAAGTAAAAAAGTTGTGAAGTTAGTAGACTATAGATAACTGGTTCATTGTCAATGCACACTGCACTTACTCAGCTCACTTCACAACATACTCTTTCCACCAATACCGAATAATCTGTACATTTGCGGCACTTTCTATTAACCGGCAAGCCATGCAACCCACGCAGGACGTCCTCATTCCGGAAGTCATTCAGCAAATACCGCTTACGTACTACCTGATTCTTAGTACCGCATTATTCGTTATCGGCATTATTGGCGTACTAACCCGGCGCAATGCAATTATCATCTTTATGTCCATTGAGCTTATGCTCAATGCGGTTAATCTGCTGCTAATTGCCTTTTCTTCTTACCGCTCGGATTCTGCCGGTCAGGTGTTTGTCTTTTTTATCATGGCTGTTGCTGCCGCCGAGGTATCGGTTGGGCTGGCCATTATTGTGATGATTTACCGCAACACACGCTCAATTGATGTGGGCTTATTAAATAAATTAAAATGGTAATGTACGGTTGAGTGGTAGCGATGCGGTGCTATTAACCGTGCTATTCACTCATTCGCCCTTTCACTCATTCACTCAGTATCAATGCAACCAGAATTACTCTGTGCGTTAATTCCGCTTTTTCCGCTGATTGGTTTTATCATCAACGGTATTGGCTTCCGACATGTACCAAAAGGGCTGGCTGGGGGCATTGCAACAGTAGCTGTACTGGCTTCATTCCTTACGTCGGCTTTCTTATTCGGAGCGTTTATTGGCAACGAACACCAGACTGGCAGTACCGCTCCGCTCGTCGTTACCCTTTTCGACTGGATTAGCGTTGGGGATCTGCACATCAACTTCTCGTTTCAGATTGACCAGCTTAGCCTGATTATGCTATTGGTCGTTACGGGTGTTGGGTCACTGATTCACCTGTACAGTATCGGCTACATGAGTCACGATGAGGGATTCGGTAAGTTCATGGCGTTCCTGAATCTGTTCGTGTTCTTTATGTTGCTGCTGGTGATGGGGTCTAACTACGTCATCATGTTTATTGGCTGGGAGGGCGTTGGTCTGTGTTCGTACCTGCTCATTGGCTTCTGGAATACAAACACGAATTACAACAATGCCGCTCGTAAAGCCTTCGTGATGAACCGTATCGGTGATTTAGGCTTTCTGCTCGGTATATTCATGCTGATCAATACGTTCGGTACCGTTGAATACGTAGACATTTTTAAGCAGGCGACCAGCCTGACGATGGGCGATGAGACGGTGTTTATAATCACGATGCTGTTGTTCGTAGGAGCAATAGGTAAATCGGCGCAGATTCCGCTCTACACCTGGCTTCCCGACGCGATGGCTGGCCCAACGCCCGTGTCAGCCCTGATTCACGCAGCAACGATGGTGACGGCTGGTATTTACATGGTCGTTCGTTCGAATGTCCTGTATACGCTGTCTCCGTTAACGTTAGAAATTATCGGTGGTATTGCCATTGCTACGGCGCTTTTAGCTGCTTCGATCGGCTTACTACAGAACGACATCAAAAAAGTACTGGCGTATTCGACAGTTTCACAACTGGGATATATGTTCCTCGGTTTGAGCGCCACGGCGTACACGGCCGGAATGTTCCACGTTGTTACCCACGCGTTTTTTAAAGCATTACTGTTCCTAGGTGCTGGTAGCGTGATTCACGCCATGTCCGACGAACAGGATATTCGCAAAATGGGTGGACTCCGGAAATACCTGCCGGTTACGTTCTGGACCTTCCTGATCGGTACGTGGGCAATTTCGGGTATTCCTCCGCTGGCTGGCTTCTTCTCGAAAGATGAAATTCTGGCGCATGTATTTGCGCACAGCAAAGTTTTATGGGCTTTAGGTGTGCTGGGCTCAGGACTGACTTCCTTCTACATGTTCCGGCTGCTGTTCCTGACGTTCTTCGGTGAGTTCCGGGGTACGGATGAGCAAAAGCATCATCTTCATGAGTCACCCGCGACAATGACCGCACCACTCTTATTCCTGGCGGTTTTGTCGGCCGTTGGTGGTGCGTTGAATCTGCCGGGTTCGGGTTGGTTAGGTGATTTCATGGCTCCGCTTTTTGAAGGGTCCCGCCAAGTGAATCCGGAAGCGTTCGCTGAATCGACAATCGAACACAGCACCGAATACATTCTGATGGCCGTTTCGGCGGGCGTTGCCCTGCTGGCGTTCGGTCTTGCCTACGTAATGTACGTGAGCCGTCGGGCAGTACCCGCGCCGGAAACGGCTGAGCGGTCATTGCCCGAGCAGGTTATTTACAATAAGTATTACGTCGACGAACTGTACGATACGATCATCGTTCGGCCTATTCGTGGTCTGGGCGATGCCTTATACAGCTTTGGCGAAGGGCTCGTCGATGGCGTTGTGAACGGGATTGCCTGGCTCGTTCGCCAAAGTTCCGCGCAACTGCGACTGCTCCAGAACGGGTCAATTGGTTTCTACGTCTTCGCCATGGTGTTAAGTATTGCGGTCATTTTCGCATTACGTTTCTTTGTTCGTTTCTGACCTACCGGCATTTGAATTACGAATATGCTTACTCTAGCGTTACTCTTTTTTCCCGCCCTGGCTGCCACGTTGCTGTTAGTGACCAAAGGCGAGACCGTAAAGCAAATAGCCTTCGGGGCTGCCTTAGTTGAACTGGCGCTTGCTATATATACGTTTACAACATTCACCCCCGATGCAACCTCCCAGTTTGGGTTCGATTACGCCTGGATCGGTTCGCTGGGTATTCGGTTCAGCGCGGGTATCGATGGGATCAGTCTACTACTTGTGTTACTGACGGGGCTGCTCGTTCCCTTCATTATACTATCGACCTTCAACCGCAGCTACGAGCGGCCCAGTACGTTCTATGCCTTGATCTTGTTTATGCAGGCTGCCCTGATGGGCGTCTTCACGGCTCGGGATGGATTCCTATTTTACTTGTTTTTTGAAGCTGCGCTCATCCCCATTTACTTTTTAGCGGCTATGTGGGGCGGGGAGAACCGCATTCCGGTAACCTTCAAGTTTTTCGTTTACACGATCTTCGGAAGTCTCTTTATGCTGGTAGCGCTGGTGTATTTATACTACCAAACACCAGCTATTGCCGGGGCTCCTCATTCGGCAGCCATTGCAGATTTCTACAAGCTAAAACTGACACCCGAAGCGCAGGGATGGGTCTTCTGGGCGTTCTTTATTGCGTTTGCGATCAAAATGCCGGTGTTTCCATTCCATACCTGGCAACCCGATACGTACGTCGAATCGCCAACGCCAGCAACGATGCTCCTGGCGGGTATTATGCTCAAAATGGGCGTATATGGCCTGATTCGGTTCATTATGCCGATTGTGCCATTGGGCGTAGAAGCCTGGGGCCACACGGCCATTGTTTTATCCGTTATCGGTATTGTGTACGGTTCAATAATTGCCATTCGTCAGCGCGATATGAAGCGGCTGATTGCGTACTCGTCGTTCTCGCACGTTGGGTTAATGGCAGCCGGTGTGTTTTCGCAGACCGAAACCGGCATGCAGGGCGCATTAGTGCAGATGCTGGCACACGGGATCAACGTAGTCGGTATGTTTTTCGTAGCCGATGTAATTTTCTCGCGGACCAATACCCGACAGTTGGATCAACTCGGCGGCATCACCCGTACTACGCCAAAACTGACCGTTTATTTCATGATTATGCTGCTGGGTAGCGTGGCCCTTCCACTAACGAACGGTTTTGTGGGTGAGTTTCTGCTGCTACACGGCGTCTTTACCTACAACCATTATCTTGGCTTAGCGGCTGGATTCACGATTATATTCGGTGCGGTCTACATGCTTCGGATGTTCCAGAAAAGCATGTTCGGACCGACTTCATCACGCCCCAATACGTTCGCCGATCTGACAAGCTCCGAAAGCTGGGTCTTTGTACCGCTTGTAATTATGGTATTTTGGATGGGTGTTTACCCACACACATTTCTTGAAGTAACTAAACCCGCTGTGGCCAGCCTGATGAAATACGTCGGGACTACAGAGGTGTCTATGAAATAAAGTTCGACTGTTTAGCTGCCGGGTTGATGGATTCGTAATCAACGACCAACCGGGCGGATTAAACCACCAAACAGACAAACAAACAAAGCATGCTTCCCATCGTTCTGTTATCGGTTTTTGGTATTGTACTGCTATTCCTTGGCTTTATGAAGTCAAAGGCTGTACTGCTACCTGCAACATTACTATTCCTCTTAATTACGTTAGCCGTTAATTTCCTGGATTGGAATAAGACATACCTGTATTTCAACGGCATGCTGCGGACCGATAACCTGGCAATGGTGTTCACCGCTATTGTCCTGGGGTCTGCGTTTATGGTAGTTGCCTTATCGAATACATTAATTGAGGACGATGCTGCGCAGCCTGCTGAGTATTACGGTCTTATGATGTTCTCGCTGGTCGGTGCAGTCATGATGGTGGGATACGAGAACCTGATTATGCTGTTCGTTGGTGTCGAAATCTTGTCTGTTGCCATGTACGTATTGACAGGCAGCGATAAGCGGAATCTGCGTTCCAATGAAGCGGCTCTGAAATACTTCCTGATGGGTTCCTTTACAACGGGTATTATGCTCTTTGGTATGGCCCTGTTGTACGGAATAACCGGTTCGTTTACACTTGCTGGTATTGCTTCATACGCCGTTAATCCACAGGCGGGGTTATCGTTATTGCTGTACGTTGGTTTGTTGTTGCTCCTGATCGGTTTACTCTTTAAAGTATCTGCAGCACCTTTCCACTTCTGGACGCCGGACGTATACGACGGAGCTCCGACGATCTTTACCGCTTTCATGTCCACCGTAGTCAAAACGGCTGGTTTTGCGGCTCTTTTTCGCTTACTGTCGATATCGTTTGGGGGCGTATATACATTCTGGTGGACAATCCTGGCGATTATCACTGCCATTACGCTCGTGGCGGGTAACATCACTGCCGTTTATCAGAATAGCTTTAAGCGCATGATGGCGTACTCCAGCATTTCTCACGCGGGTTATCTGCTAATAGGTCTGGCTGCGTTAGGTACCCAAACTAAACAGGCAATCGTTTTTTATTCACTGGCTTATTCGGTGGCTACGATCTCCGCCTTTGGAGTTCTGTTGCTCGTTGCTCAGCAACGGAACACACAAACCTTGTCGAGTAGCGGCACAACCGCCGAAAGCTTTGATGCATTTAATGGGCTGGCGCGCCAGAATCCACTGCTGGGTTTTGCCATGGCCGTTTCTATGTTGTCGCTGGCTGGCATTCCGTTAACCGCTGGTTTCTGGGGTAAATTTTACATGTTCTCAACCGCGGTTGAGCGCGGACAAATTTGGTTACTGGTCATTGCTGTGTTGATGTCAGCCGTGGGGATTTATTATTATTTCCGGGTCATTATAGCGATGTATTTCCGGGATGGTGCTACCGAGCCAATTCAGGTGGCCCCCTTTTATCGGTACGTATTGGTAGCCGCAACTATTCTGACGTTAGGGCTTGGTATCGCGCCTGGGCTGTTGCAAGGACTTTTCTAAGAATTATCTAGTTGCCCGTTTTATCAGTTAAAGTCACACAATACGGCGTATTTAAATGAGGCTTTGTACTTTTGACTTTTAATAATAGCGAACGAAGGAAGTAGTCAACAATATTATTTGAGTGAGAGAGTGGACGTGAGCAGTATTCAACAACCGAAACAGAAAGAATTTAAGGACTTCTTCTCGTTCTTCTTAACAGCGTTGTTGGGGGCTTCAATAAACTTTGTTAGTCAAATCTTCTATCGCCAATACATTGACCTCGATTTCGATACGAGTGTTTTCTGCGGCTACTTAACCGCTACTGTTTTAACATTCATTCCAACAAAGCGATATGCGTTTTCGGCTGGAAAAACGGGAAACACGGGTCGCGAGGCCGTTAAATTTCTGGGTATCGCCTTAGTGGCTTTACTTGTCCAGGTCTACGTAGCCAAATACACATTGGAATGGGTTGCCAATCCTATATTCCCATCGGTTAAGCAGCTTTGGCGTGAAAAAGGATCTCACGTAGTCGGCATGGGAGCCAGCTTTATGGCCAACTACTTCGGGCATAAATTACTGACGTTCCGCAGCACCGGGGTATACGATAAGATTCGGTCTCGCTCCTCCAAACAAAGCGAAGAACAGCTCTAGAAGTGAGTACATCAATTAGTATTTTTCAGAGAGATACAGTACGTTAGCAAGTGCCTTAGGCGTTCTTTTTTGCATTTTTCCGGAAAAGGGTATATTTGCAGAGTAAACCTAAAACACCACTATAGGGTAATGAAAAAAGTATTCGCTTTATTGTTCGTTGGCAGCATGCTGACGTTCGCAGCTTGTCAGACAAAGCCTAAAACTGAAGAAGCAGGCACGGATTCGACGGCTACTATGATGACGGACACCACCACGATGGCAATGGATTCGTCGGCAACGATGTCGACTGATACAGCCGCTACCATGGCTACCGACAGCGCTAAGTAAGCTCCGCTCGCAATAGAATTACAAAAAAGCCTTATTTTTATAAGGCTTTTTTGTTTTATAACCTTGGCTGACGTTTTTGCTCAACATGTTCCTGAAGCTTCGGCAGCGTACTGTCGACAGCTCTGGCAACACTATTCATTCAATTTTCGGGTAGTAAAGCCGCGTCGAACCCGGCTGGGCGATTTCCGCGCTTTGCCCGGCGGTCTGACACAAATCACCGTTAATGCCGATTTGAATCCATACGCGTTTCTCATTACGTATGTCCATGAAGTTGCCCATGCGGACGTCAATCGGCGGAGCCAGCGACGGGTACAGCCGCACGGGCGAGCCTGGAAAGTTGCGTTTCAGCGGTTGATGCAGCCGCTGCTGACCACAGCTGTCTTTCCTTCGGACATTCTCCTGCCGCTGGTGAACTACCTGGCTGATCCCGCAGCGACAACCTACGCGAATCCGGCATTGATGATGGCGTTGAGAAGAGCCGACCCGGAAATTCGGCAGCCTGATGAAACCACCCGTGTGTTGTTACGAGATGTGCCCGAAGGTAATTCCTTCAAATTTGCCAAAAAGACGTATGTGCGCGGTACGTTACGCCGGACTTGTGTCGTTTGTAAAGAAGTATCGTCGGGTAAGTCATACGCAATTTTAGCTCATGCTTGGGTGGAGCAACAATAGAGATAGAGTACAGCTGCAAAGGCTTATACCGAGCGGACAGAAAGCACTCTGGTTATTTGCCCTGATTTGTTACTCATTTCTGACTCATAGTCCGCTCAACGCGCAATCGGTGCTGAAAGAAGGTGTCTGGGTCAAAATTGGGGTTACGACTTCGGGCGTATATCGAATCGATCAGGCGCAGCTTATCCGCCTGCACCCAGCGTTTGCTACGGCTGATCCTCGTCGACTGCGTTTGTATGGAAATGGAGGGGCGGTTTTGCCTCAGCTCAATGCAGTACAGCGTCCCGGTGATCTTCTCGAAAATGCAATTCAGGTGAGTGGTGAAGCCGATGGGCGCTTTGATTTGGGCGATGCGGTGCTTTTTTTCGGGCAAAGCCCGCATACCATTCGCTACGACTCGCTCAACCGGCGGTTTACGCATCAGATCAACCCCTATTCGGATACTACGTATTACTTTTTAACGATCGGTACGTCGCCCGGATTACGTATTGCCGATCGAGAGGCTGGTACCTTATCAAATACGCCGACTGTTACGTCGTTTGACGATTATCAGTTTCACGAAAACGATTTGTTAAAGTTGCCCAGTGTGCGTTCGGGTCGGGAGTGGCTAGGCGAATATTTGACAACGGATACAACGCTAACCATTCCGCTTGACATGCGGGGACTGCGGGCGGGCGCTCCGGTTCGATTGACGGCATCAGTAGTAGCAGGCGCAACGGTGCCGACGCAGTTTCGGGTGCGGCTGAATGACCAGTTGGTTGGCTCAATGGCCATGTCGTCGGTGTCAGGTTACGAGTACGATTACCAGGGTCTTGCCCGTACCGACACGTTTTCTATCGTGCCTACGGTAACAACCAGCCCCGTCCAACTTCAACTGACATTTCAAAAAAATGGACAGTTTTCAGCACAGGGATACCTAAACTTTCTGGCAATCCAGGCACGACGCGAACTTCGGCAGTATAATCAACCAACCTGGGTGCGAAGGTTAATGCCTGGCCAATATGCTGTTCAGCAGTCAACCGCAAACCTGCGTATCTGGGACGTAGCAAATCCGCTGGCACCCGTGAATCAGGCGTATGTACGCTCGGCTAGCCAGGAAGCGGGTTGGGCGTCGGCTACATCCGGCGACTATTTTCTGTTTACTGATGCCCAGTTGTTGAGTCCAGCCTCTGCCGTTACGTTTGCCAACCAGAATGTGCGTGGTCAGTCAGCGCCTGATTTGTTGATCATAACACCTGCTGCCTGGCAGGATCAGGCGGAGCGACTGGCCGCCTTTCGACGCGAGTCTGACAAACTCACTGTGTTGGTAGCTACGACACAGCAGATTTATAATGAGTTTAGCTCAGGTCAGCCCGACCCGACGGCTATTCGTGATGCGGCCCGCTATTTTTATCAACAACAAGCGGGAAAGCTCAAATACCTGCTATTGTTCGGCGATGCTACGTTCGATTATCGGAATATAGCAAAGCTGATTACCCCATCCCAACAGGCGAATATGGTTCCGGTATACGAAAGCCGAGAGTCACTTCATCCGGTGCTAAGCTACTCGTCAGATGATTATTTTGGCTTTATGGATGAAGCTGAAGGAGAGTGGCTTGAAACGACAACGGGTGACAAACGAATGGATATTGGAGTCGGGCGTTTGCCGGTTAAATCCGTTGACGAGGCTCGTACAGTAGTCGATAAATTGATTCGGTACAGTTCCGACCGGAGCTTGTCGGGCGAGTGGCAAACTAGGGTTATGCTCGTTGCCGATGATGGCGATTATAACATTCACCAACGCGACGCGGATCAACTCGCCACCGCCATCGAAACTCAATCGCCTGCCTACAAGCCGGAGCGCATATTTATAGATAGTTACGTTCAGGAAAATACAACCAACGGTCAGAAAGCTCCCCTTGTCAACCAAACCATTAACCGAGCTTTTGCCGAAGGACGGTTGATTATCAATTATAGTGGTCATGGCGGTATTCTGGACCTGGCCGATGAGCAGGTCGTTACGTTGCAGGACATTCTATCCTGGAAAAACCGACGGTTACCGTTATTCGTGACGGCTACGTGTCAGTTTGGGCGATACGACGACCCCTCAGTAAGTTCAGGAGCGGAGTTAGCATTAATAAGCCGAACGGGCGGAGCAATTGGTTTACTAACCACTACGCGCCCTGTGTACGCCAATACGAATCTGCTATTGAACGAGGCCTTTTATAAGGCGGTGTTCACCCCAATTAACGGTGAAATGCCGAGGTTGGGTGACGTAATGCGAATTACCAAAAACAACAGTTTAAGCGGACCTGTGAACCGCAACTTTGCGCTGCTCGGTGACCCATCCATGAGGTTAGCGTATCCACAGGCCGAAGCAAAGCTCACCCGCATAAATGGCCTTGCTATTTCAGCGGATCGTTCTGATACGTTACGTGCTCTACAATCGGTTGAACTGAGCGGTGAAATCCAACAGGAGCAACAACGCCTGGCTGATTTTACGGGTACAATCCGGCTCGTGCTGTACGACAAAGCAACGGTACAGACTACGTTGGGCGCTGAAGCGACTAGTCCTAAAATGAGCTACCAGGCTTATACCAGTCCAATTTTCATTGGTCAGACGTCTGTGCAACAGGGACGCTTTTCGATTCGGTTCACGGTTCCCAAAGATATTAATTACTCAATCGGGCGCGGTAAACTCTACGCGTATGCTGTACGAGCCGATAGTTTGCTGGAAGCCGCGGGTAGCTACGATAGCTTGCTGATTGGTGGCAGCGTTTTTGCTGATAGTGTTGACAACCAACCTCCTGTCGTTACGCTTTCCGTAAAAGACGGAGTTCAGGAAAACGAGACAGTGCGCGTGGCGGGGCCGGACGTAACCTTGCAAGTGAGATTGAGTGATAACAAAGGCATAAATATTGCCCGCTCGGGACTAGGTCATGAACTGACGGCCCAATTGGATAACCAGCAACCAATAGTTCTGAATGAAACGTATGTAGCTGACGGAACGGATGGACGGCAGGGAAATGTCATTTATACGTTTCGGGACATGGTGCCGGGAACGTATCAGATTCGAGTCAAAGCCTGGGACATTAACAATAATTCAACAGAAGGGGCGTTGACCATAAGAGTTTCTGAACGACCGGCCCTGACGGTGCGGGCGCTGACAAGTAGTCCGAATCCAATACAGGCCGAAGCTACCCTAACCGCTGAGCTAAATCGTTCCGGGGAGCCTCTCGACTGGACAATGGGTATTTATGATCTCAGCGGCAGGCAATATAGTCAGCGGGTCGGGCAGTGCTCAGATTGCCCGTCAACGATAAGCGTCGGAACCTGGCAGGGCGTATCGGATGCCGGACAGCCGTTACCAAATGGACTGTACATTATGACAATTCAGGTGCGCTCCACCGTTGATGGGTCAGTGGCAAATGGCAGCGGACGAATCGTCTTGACGAAATGATTTATCACCTTTAATTAACCTATTTTTTCTAATCCAACGATTCATCGTAATTTTGACCACACACGACCGCTATTTCCACCTCAACTTGTTGCTGTCGTCACCAACACTCTTTGTATGAAGCGCAATTTTTTCCGTGTTCTTCTCGGCGTAATTAGTTTTCTTCCCCTCGTCGTTTCCGCTCAAACTTCACTTACAGCTCTTAATGGGCAGGTGTTACGGGTTCCCACTTCATCAGTTCCTTTTCTCAATTTTACGCCTGACGCCCGCTCTGGTGCTTTGGGCGAAGCAGGGGTAGCCTTGGGTGATGCCGATGCAAACGCTATCTTCTGGAATCCGTCGAAGCTTGTCTTCGCCAAGCAGGACAAAGGCGCGGCAATCTCGTATACGCCCTGGCTGCGTGATCTGATTGGAGATATGTATTATACGTATCTAAGCGGTTATTCGAAGGTTGGTAAAAATTCGGTTATCGGTGGTTCACTACTTTATTTTGATCTGGGAACAGTCGACTTCACAACGGCAACGGGAGTAGCCGCCGGTACGTTCAACTCCCGCGAGTATGCCATCACGGCTTCGTTTGTGCAGCGCCTATCGCAGAATTTTTCGTTGGGCGTTGATTTAAAATATCTGAATTCCAACCTGGCCGCTGGTAGTCCTAACCCCGCGTTGAAACCGGGAGCAACAGCAGCTGCTGATATCAGTGCGTATTACCGCAACGAAACGCGTGATAATGCAACAGGTAAAGGCTTTGGTCTTGCTTTCGGTGGGATGCTGTCTAATCTGGGCGGACGAATCAATTACGGCGGCCTTGAGCGGTACTACATTCCAACAAACCTGCGTTTAGGAACGAACCTAACATTCTTCACGGACCAGTATAATAAAATCAACTTTGTGGTTGATGTAAATAAGCTGATGGTGCCGACGCCGGACATTCAAATGGTGAACGGAAAGCCAACGAACGTGAATGCCAATAAAGATTATTTCAGCGCTGTGTTTGGTTCGTTTGCTGATGCACCCGGTGGTTTTAGCGAAGAGTTAAAAGAATTTACGGTTTCTACCGGTATTGAGTACTGGTATAACGATCAGTTCGCGGCCCGCGTTGGCTACTTCAACGAATCAAACGACAAAGGCGGCCGTAAATACGTTACTACGGGGCTTGGCCTGCGCCTGCAACAGCGTTTTGGGGTTGACTTTTCGTACCTGGTGCCTATAAAACAAGGTAACCCGCTGGCAAATACCTTCCGTATTTCATTATTGATCAATTTTAACAAAGGCAGTCAGGTATTCGGTGATGAAGAAGCGCTGAGTAACGACGATTCTAACTAGATATTGACCCGACAAACTAGCGGTTGGGAGGTTAAAAGGCCTATTAAGGTCTCTTGGCCTTCCAACCGCTAGTTTGTTACGTATACGCTCCTGTTTTCAATGACACTCGACAGAACCCAGTCTCCAACATTTCAGGCAATTCAGGAAGTACGGCTTCCGGCGGTTCAGACGCATCAGTTAACCAATGGCATTCCACTGCATCTGATTGCGGTTGCGCAGCAGCCCGTGCTACGACTTGAGTGCGTTTTCGAAGCCGGAACGTGGCACGAACAACAGCCTAACAGTGCTTTCTTCGCGATCAAGATGCTGGCTGAAGGGACAAGTAAACGCTCTTCGGCACAGATTAGTGAATATTTTGATCGATACGGGGCGTTTCTGGAGTTGAGCAGCGGGCCTGATCGGGCTAGCCTGGTCGTGTATTGCCTGACTAAGTTTCTTCCGGAGGTGTTACCGGTTTTACGCGAACTGCTAACTGAACCGACCTTTCCTCAAAAAGAATTAGACGACCTACGGAACATCACCCTTCAGAACCTGCGGGTCAACTACGAAAAAAATGCGTACCTGGCCGGGGTTCTGTTTCGCGAAAAATTATTTGGAAACAAACACCCATACGGCCGAAGTCAGCGTCCCGAAGCCATTGAACAGTTGACTCGTGCTGATGTTGTCCAGTTCTACGAGTCGGTCATCCGCAATCGGCCCTTCCAGTTGATCCTGGCCGGTGAAGCGGGCGAGACCGAAATCGCCCTTATCAACGGTGTGCTGGGAAAGCTCACGCTACGTACTGATCCACTGCCAATTTCCGAATCGTTCGAAATCGTTAGTGACCATACGCCGGTGCTGACCGAAAAAGCTAATAGCATACAATCGTCTATTCGCCTGGGTCGGCGACTGTTCACCCGCGCTCACCCGGATTTTTTCAAGATGCTCGTGACAAATGAGGTGCTGGGAGGCTATTTCGGGTCCAGACTGATGAAGAACATTCGGGAAGAAAAAGGATTCACCTACGGTATTTCGTCGAACATTCCCTCGTTCCGGCGGGATGGCTATTTCCTGATTGGAACCGATGTTAATAAGGAAAATACCCAGCAAACGCTTGACGAGATTTATAAGGAAATTCGTATTCTGCAAACCGAGCCGGTGTCTGACGATGAACTGCAAACCGTTAAAAATTACATGGCGGGCGAATTTGTGGGTTCATTGAATACCCCATTCGAAATAGCGGATCGCTATAAAGTAATCTTATTCGATGGATTGCCCGCTAATTTCCTCACTACGTACATTCAGAAACTACGGTCGGTTACGGCGGACGACGTACTGGAAACCGCTACGCGCTACCTTGCGCTGGATCATTTACAGGAAGTCGTCGTTGGAGGAAAATAGGACCATTTTGAAATTTATTTACTAGTCAATTTGTTTACTAGAGTATAGAAATTGGCTTATTCATGACAAAAAGCTAATTTTGAGTTCACATTGGCTTCACATACCGGGTAGCTATAGCCGGTATCCTTCTTTATCCAAAACCGATTAGTTAATTCTTATTGATGAATATCCTTCTGATTAGCATTACTACGATAGCGGCTTACTTGCTGGGCTCTATCCCTACGGCAGTTTGGTATGGTCAAGGTTTCTTTGGTATAGATATTCGTAATTATGGCAGCGGCAATGCCGGAGCTACCAACACATTTCGTGTGTTAGGCAAACGTGCCGGTACGGTCGTCATGCTGGTTGATGTGCTGAAAGGCTATACGGCCGCTATTCTGTCGTCGCTGCTGTGGTATGCCGATGTGATTACGGTCAATGAGATTTTAACGTTTAAGATCATTTTTGGTCTGGTGGCTGTAATTGGACACTTGTATCCTGTGTTTGCCAAATTTAAAGGCGGCAAAGGAGTTGCTTCGCTGCTGGGCATGATTCTGGCGATTCATCCGGAGATGGCTGCGCTTTGCATCGGCATTTTTCTGCTGGTTGTTATTGCGTCACAGTACGTATCACTGGGGTCGATCATGGCCGCTTTAGCCTTTCCCGTATTGCTGCTGTTGCAGGTTTTTGGTCAAAAAGAGAGCCCATTACTGATTGTTTTTGGCTTCGTTATCTTTTTGATGGTTGTGCTTACTCACCAGAAAAATATTGGCCGTCTGCTTCGGGGTCAGGAAAACCGTACGATACTAATCCGACTGCGTAAGAAGCGCGAAGAATAATAAACCTGGTTTTGAATACAGGTTCGACGCCCCGTCGTTACGTTAAACTGCGTAACTTCGGGGCGAATTTATTGGTGCAGGGTTATCTGTCGTACTGGTAACCCATTCGCATGAATACATCTCTCTTCATGAACACCTATCTCGAAAGTAATAAGCAGCGGTTCTTAGACGAACTGCTCGACCTTCTGCGGATTCCATCGGTTTCCGCAGATTCTAAATTCAAGGATGATGTACGTCGGGCGGCTGAGTTTGTTAAAGACAAACTAGCCGCAGCCGGTTTAGATAAGGCTCAGCTGTTTGAAACGCCCGGCCATCCGGTCGTGTACGCCGAAAAAATAGTTGACCCGGCCAAGCCGACGGTACTCGTCTACGGGCACTATGACGTACAGCCTGCCGATCCTTATGAACTCTGGAATTCTCCGCCTTTTGAACCCACGATTCGGGATGAGCGTATCTATGCCAGGGGCGCTTGTGACGACAAAGGCCAGTTTTATATGCACATCAAAGCCATTGAGGCTATGGTGGCGACAGATGGCCTGCCCTGTAACGTAAAAGTTATGATTGAAGGCGAAGAGGAGGTCGGCTCCGATCACCTGGGTACGTTTGTGGCTGAGCATCGGGATATGCTGAAAGCCGATGTTATTCTGGTTTCGGATACGAGTATTATCTCCAATGAAACCCCGTCCCTGGAAACTGGATTGCGTGGTTTGTCTTACGTTGAAGTAGAAGTAACCGGTCCTAACCGCGATCTGCACTCGGGTGTCTATGGTGGTGGCGTAGCGAACCCAATCAACGCCCTGTGCGAAATGATTGCCTCGCTGCACGATGAGACAGGTAAGATCACCATTCCTGGTTTCTACGATAACGTAGTCGAGTTAAGCGAAGGCGAACGGGCTGAACTGGCCAAAGCTCCGTTTGATTTAGACGAGTACAAACGTGAATTAGGCATCAACGACGTAAAAGGCGAAGCGGGCTACTCCACCAACGAGCGGACCTCGATTCGGCCGACGCTGGACGTAAACGGTATTTGGGGTGGGTATACCGGTGAAGGCGCTAAAACCGTATTGCCCTCGAAAGCGTCGGCAAAGATCAGTATGCGCCTGGTGCCTAATCAGACGCCTGATGAAATTACGGAATTGTTTACGCGGCACTTTACAAGTATAGCTCCAGCGAGCGTAACCGTTAAGGTGACACCGCACCATGGCGGAATGCCCTACGTAACGCCGGTTGACTCGGTCGAGTTCGAAGCGGCTAGCAAGGCGTTTGAAGAAGCCTGGGGTAAAAAGCCAATTCCGACTCGCGGGGGCGGAAGTATTCCCATTATGGCGTTATTTGAAAAGGAACTCGGTCTTAAGTCAATCCTGATGGGCTTTGGATTAGATACTGACGCTCTGCACTCGCCGAACGAAAGCTATGGTTTGTTCAACTTCTACAAAGGAATTGAAACCATACCTTATTTTTATAAACACTACGCGGCCCTTAAACAATAATGTACAGGAGCACTCCTAAACGCTCCATCCTTAACCTGCTCTTGCCTTATGAAGAAAACGCTGTTGGTTCTTTTGCTGAGTTGTTTGGCCGCAATAGTTGCTTCGGCTCAGCAAACGCCAGCGACTGCCCCGAAAACTACGGCTCCGGCTGCTCGTACACTCACGCCTGCTGAACAGCGGCAAAAAGAAAAAATAGACCGAGAAGTACAGCGGGATCGACAGATTCGAGCCGAATGGGCGCAAAAGCAACGCGAATACGAAGCAAAGCAGGCCGAAAAAGAACGGCAGCGGCAGGCCAAGAAGGCTGAGAAAGAGCGCGGACAGCAAGAGCGGGAGACACCGAAGCCAGCGGCTACTCCACCTGTTAGCGCACCGGTAGCAGCTCCCGCAAATCAACCATCTGAGCCTTCGACTCCGCCAGCAGCCGAACCAACGCGAAAACAGCGACGGGAAAAAGCGAAGAAAGAGACCGTTACTGAACCTGCGCCAGTTGTGCCAATCACACCGGAGATAACGACTCCAGCTCCAGAGCCGGTTAGCGTAACCCCTAAAGCTACCAAATCCGAACGGCCAAAACGGGTTAAGAAAACGGACGCTGAACGGGTAGATTCTGTATCGACAAGCTCTGCCTCAGCCGAGCCGACTATGATTCGACCGAAAAAGGAGTTTTTGCCGAAAGGACACTTATTCGAGCCGATCCTACTCGACCCACTGGAAGCACAGACGTACGGGAGCGTACTGCCACTCTATTATACCGAGGGCAAAAAGTATCCTGGGAGTATCGTACCGTTCGCGTTTGGGTTTGCCAAGCCCTTCTACCGACGGACTACAGCACCAGGTCATTCGGAAGAATGGGTACTGGATTTAGCGTCGTTTACGCAGTTTGAAGCGTTTCACGACGACAAGTTGAACAAGGCCCGTCGGCAGATCATGAATAATGATTACAAAATCAGTATCATTTACAACGTTCGGCGGGAAGCTGCTACGTGGCGGTTCAGAGTCTATCATCTGTCGTCGCATTTAGGAGACGATTACATTTATCGAAACCAGATAACGGCTCCCTCGCCAAATGCTGTCAACTACGAACTGCTCGACGTTACGTATAGCCGAATGGTTACGAACTGGCGGTTGTACGGTGGGCTTGGCCTTGTGTTACGTAAATCGGAAGAGCGCAAGCCGTTGAGCGCTCAGTTTGGCGCTTTTTACAAAAAGCCATCCGAAAAAGCCGCACGTTTAGTCGGCGGAGTAGACGTGAAGTTCTGGCAGCAAACCGATTTCAAGCCGGGTATTCACGGTGGAATTGGCTTCGAGCTTGGCCGTACGCAGAATAATCTTACCTTTTTATTGGAAGGATACTCGGGCTTCCGGCCTTACAGCCAGTTTGAAAGTCAACAGACATCCTGGATAGGCTTTGGGTTATACCTAAATCCCTTTTAAACCTCAATAATTGCCTTAACAACGCCATTGGCCGGATCGAGCCAATCTACAAACTGAACAGGTACATCAAGCAGGGCAGACCGGTGCGTAATCCACGGCGTGGTGTCCAGGTCGCCCTGCTCAACGCGCTGGATGAGGTGCGTGAACGTACTTGGAAGTGCATTTCGGCTAGCGAGCAGGGTTAGCTCTTTGCGGTGAAACATAGGGTCTGCGAACGTAACATCGCCCTGAAATAAGCCGACGTAAACCAACGAACCGCCCGGTCCAACGTACTCAAACGCTTGCATCATAGAAGTCGGGTTACCCGTCGCATCGAACACAATCGTCGGCAGGTCACCGGCAAACGCCTGTCGAAGCTGATCTGAAAACGGTTCCACGGCTGAAACAGTAGCTACACCCGGGAAATGCTGTTGAATAAACGAAAGGCGCTTCGGCTCCCGGTCGGCGACTACGATTGTGCAGCCCAGCGGTCGGACGCTCTCCAGAACGGCAAGGCCAATCGGCCCGGCGCCAATGATTAGGACAGCATCATCGGACTTAGGATTGGCTCGTTCAACGGCGTGAGCGCCAATAGCCAGCGTTTCTATTAATGCCAGCTGGTCGAATGTTAGTTGAGAGGAGGGATGTAGCTTCTCGATGGGCACGACCAGTAACTCCCGCATACCGCCGTCGGTATGGACGCCCAGCACCCGCAGGTTCTCGCAGCAATTCGACTTTCCCCGACGACAGGCCGCACACTGACCGCAGTTTAAATACGGCTCCAGCGCACAACGGTCACCAACGCGTACTCGTTCAGAGGGTTCACCCAGGGCCAACACCTCAACGCCCAGTTCATGCCCTAGTATTCGCGGGTAATTGAAAAAAGGCTGCTTACCCCGATACGCGTGCAGGTCAGTACCGCACACCCCAATACGATGTACCCGAACGAGCGCTTCGCCGGATTTGGGTTGTGGGGGCGGAGTCGTTGTGGTAAGGGTTAACTGACCGGGTGACTGGAGAACTAGAGTATTCATAGATGCTTAAGGGGTGATTCAAACCCGAGTACGTAACAACTAAAGTGTCTGCTGCGCTTTCTCTTTTAATCAAAAGCCAAATGTAATGGTACAAACTAAATTGGCCTAACCACAACTTATTCCCTTTACCGTACATTTGCATTTTACAAGCACGTATGAATTTATCTGCACTTACGGCGATATCGCCCGTCGATGGTCGGTACCGTAAACAAGTTGAGGCACTAGCCCCTTACTTTTCTGAATATGGGTTGATTCGCTACCGCATTCGGATTGAAGTCGAGTATTTTATTGCGCTCTGCGAATGGCAACTTCCTCAACTGGCAGGTGTCGACGCTTCACAGTTTCCAGCGTTGCGAGCCTTGTTCGAAAACTTCTCGGAAGCCGACGCCTTACGAATTAAGGAAATCGAAAAAACGACGAATCACGACGTAAAAGCAGTCGAGTATTTCATTAAAGAAAAGCTCAAAGGTTCATCCGTTGAGCCGTTCCTTGAGTTCGTTCACTTTGGCCTGACCTCGCAGGATGTCAACAACACGGCCATTCCGTTATTGCTGGACGAAGCGCTTGATACCGAAATTTTACCGCTGTATCGGCAGGTGTTTGTGCGGCTGCAGCAACTGGCTGAACAGTGGAAAGATGTCGCTATGCTCGCCCGCACGCACGGGCAGCCAGCCTCACCAACGCGCCTGGGGAAAGAGCTGAACGTATTTGTTGAACGCGTCGAAAAGCAGCTTCACCTGTTATCGGACATTCCGACAGCAGCCAAATTTGGTGGGGCGACTGGCAATTTCAATGCCCATGCCGTAGCGTATCCGGATAAAGACTGGAAACGGTTCGGCGATTCGTTCGTAGAAAGTTTGGGCATGGTTCGCAGCCAGTTTACTACCCAGATTGAGCACTACGATATGCTGGCCGCTACGCTCGATGCGTTTAAGCGGTTGAATACAATCCTGATTGATCTCGATCGCGATGTCTGGACGTATGTGTCCATGAATTATTTTAAGCAAAAGCTGAAAGAAGGCGAGGTCGGCTCGTCGGCCATGCCCCACAAAGTCAATCCGATTGATTTTGAGAACTCAGAAGGCAACCTGGGTATTGCCAATGCTATCTTCGAGCATCTGTCCGCGAAGCTACCGATCTCCCGGCTTCAGCGCGATTTGACGGATTCGACCGTGCTACGTAGCATCGGTGTGCCGTTTGCGCACTCAGTTATTGCGTTAAAATCGCTGCTGAAGGGTTTAGATAAGCTTGAGTTGAACCAGGCGGCTCTGGACGCAGACCTGGAAGAAAACTGGGCTGTTGTCGCTGAAGGTATTCAGACCGTACTTCGGCGGGAGGGGTATCCACAGCCGTATGAAGCCCTGAAAGCGCTCACTCGTACGAATGAGAAGATCACCGCCAATACGATCAGGGAGTTTATTAATGATTTGAACGTATCGGACGCCGTCAAAACTGAACTAACGGCCATTACGCCCTTTACGTACACAGGGCTGTAGCGTTTACTTGAACCAACCTAGGCATAATAAAATTGCTGACGTGTAGTCACGGTGGGGACACGCGTCAGCAATTTTATTATGCCTAGCTTTCAAAAGTTTACGCAATACGTTTGAGATCAGGCTTTGGATAGCTCCGTGGCTCGAACCTGTGCTGCTTTGATGCCCGCCACCAACGTGTCTGATAAGGCACCATTTTCAAACGTCCGCAAAGCTGCTTCGGTGGTGCCACCCTTTGAGGCTACAGCTTTGATGAGTTCATCCAGCGATTTGTCGGCGGTGTTAATCAGGTGATAAGCGCCGAGCATGGTTTGCTTCACCAGTAATGCCGACACAGCGTCGTCGAAGCCCATTTGTTTACCCGCGTCAATCATGGCTTTAACAACGTAATAAAAGTAAGCTGGACCGCTGCCACTCAGAGCCGTAACCGCGTCGAGCATCGCTTCGTCGTCGAGGAATATCGAGCGTCCTGTAGCGTTGATCAGGTTCTCTACCCGGCGCAGATTAGTTAAATCCACCTCTTTCGCGGCTGTAAATCCGGTAATTCCCATACCCAGCATCGCTGGTGTATTGGGCATAGCGCGTACAACCAGCGGATGGCTTAGCTTCTCTTGAATTTGGGCGATGGGAATTCCCGCCATAATCGACAGGATAATCTGATTAGGCTGTACGACTTCACGTAACGCTTCGTGCACGCCGTTGAAATCCTGCGGCTTCACTGACAAAATAATCAAATCTGTTTCGCCAACCCGGGGCCCGATCGTATCCACGACGACTCCGGCCTTTTCCTGCTTCAGCGCTTCGGACCGATCCTGGCTCTTTTCGATCAGCAGCAGATCGTCCTTCTTCACCAGGTCATACTGTAAAAATGACTTGGCGAAAGCCATCCCCATATTGCCACAGCCTACGATTGCAATTTTCATGGTTTCAAAAAGATCAATAAACTAAAAATTAATACATGAACAGATTGCTCGTTGCCGATGAAGTGAAGCGTAGTAAAATGAAAAGGTCAGGCTATAGCCTGACCTTACAAAACTAACGACTAATAGTTAACTCATTGACCACCTTTCAGGACTTCTTCCAGTTTTTGCTCTAAAGCCTGGCCACGTAAGTTCTTGGCAATGATTTTCCCTTCTTTGTCAAGCAGGAACGTGGCAGGAATAGCCTGTACACCATACTGCTGGGCGGCTTCTGATTGCCAGTATTTGAGATCTGAGACGTGTGTCCAGGGTAGATTGTCGTTCTTGATAGCGCGTAACCACTCTGCTTTGCCTTTGTCCAGAGAAACGCTATAGATTGTAAAGCCTTTGTCTTTGAACTTGTTATACATCCGCACTACGTTCGGATTTTCCATTCGGCAGGGACCGCACCAGGACGCCCAAAAGTCGAGTAAGACGTATTTACCCCGGAGCGATGAGAGTGGAACCGGTGTGCCGGTCGTATCGCTCAATGCTATTTCCGGAGCCTGAGCACCGACCATTACACCTTTGATCCGCGCTACCCGTCCGATCAGCGATTTCGCGTGAGGACTCGTCGGGTTTTCTTTTTCAAAGCGCTGAGCTAGAGCATCATACGTAGCAAAGTCATTGTTGATATCGATAAAGTTGAGCGCAAACAACGAGACCAGCGATGTGCCCATATCAGGCAGCATTGCTTTCACTTTGTTAATGACTTCCTGCTCGGCAACCTGATATTCCTGCTCAATCTGCGTCACCCGTTTGGTGTCTTTCTTTTCGGTGGCCGCGGCAACCTGTTTGTTCCAGTTTGCTACACGCGTTTCCATATCGGTCCGAAGCGCCATGAGTTTATCATAATACTCCATGTTCTTCGACCCCGTTACGGTTGCTTTTCCCGTCTGACCCGTTTTAGCGTCCATCCGGTAGCCATCCGCGTTAACGGTCAGTGTCTCTCCGCCTTCAACCAATAAGGCTAGCTTCTGGCCACCGCCTACATTTAACACCAGCACTTCGCCACCATTCGCGACGTTACCGGTCATTGTGAACGTATTACCGGCCGCTACTTTAGTAGAATCGAGCTTGCGTGTGGGCTGGGTATTCGCTTCCAGATATACGTAGCTGCCTGGAGTTGCATTCTTGATTTTACCTGTAACGGTAAACTGCTTTGCTGTTTGGGCATTGGCCGATACGCTGAGGGCCAGTAAACTGCTTAGGCCAAAAATTAATGTCTTCATTTTGCCTGTAGTGTCTTCGCTAATAACTCATTCACTAACTTAGGATCGGCCGAACCTTTCGATTTTTTCATCACTTCGCCGACGAACATTCCTAATAGATTTTTCTTGCCTTTCCGGTATTGGTCAACCTTATCGGGCCAGGCTGACAGCACCTCTTCTACCAACGTTTGGAGAGCGTCAGTATTGCGATTCTGTACCAAACCATGAGCGCTGGCCAGGTCAGCGGGTGAAGCCTCAGGCTGATCGACCATCAAGCCAAAAACTTGCTGGGCCGCCGTCTGACTGATTACGTTGGTATCAATCAGTCCGATTAGCTCCGCTAACTGTTTAGCCGTAACCGGAAACTGCCGATCACGTACTAACTTTTCGTTCAAATGTCCCTTCACCGGACCCATAATCCAGTTAGAGACCGCTTTGTAATTCGTAGTATATACGCAAACGGCTTCATAATAGTCGGCAAGTTCTTTCGCATCGGTCAGCAAAGCCGCATCATACTCGGGCAAGCCATACTGCGTGGTGAACTTTTCGAACAGCGCAGCCGGTAGCATCGGCATTTTAGCCTGAATATCAGCCAGCCATTCGTCTGAAACGACCACCGGCGTCAGATCAGGGTCCGGAAAATAGCGGTAATCATTCATGGTTTCCTTTTCGCGCATGGCGTAACTACGGCCTGTAGCTGCGTCGAAGGTTCGGGTTTCCTGAATGATGAGTCCGCCGGTTTCTTTTGTTTCTACCTGTCTCCGAAACTCGCTGTCTACAGCCCGCATTACGTTCCGAATAGAATTCAGGTTCTTTACCTCAACCTTCGTGCCTAAGTTAGTCGACCCTTTAGGACGAATGGAAACATTTACGTCGCAACGTAACGAGCCTTCTTCCATGTTGCCGTCGCATATATCCAGGTAACGCACTAACCGGCGAACTTCGGTGAGGTACTGACCAGCCTCTTCGGCCGTGCGGATGCAGGGGTCAGTTACCATTTCAATGAGCGGAGTACCAGCCCGGTTATAATCAAGTTGAGTGGACCAGTCGCTGCCGTCATGGATCGATTTTCCGGCGTCTTCCTCCAAGTGAATGTGATGGAGTTGGATCGTTGTTTGGTAAGGCTGACCTGTTTCTGGATCTTTTACGTTGACTAGTATGCCACCGCCTATACAAATGGGCCCCTTATCCTGAGATAGCTGGTAGCCTTTGGGCAGGTCAGGGTAAAAATAATTTTTACGAGCGAAGATATTGTGACGGGTAATTGTACTCCCACAAGCCAGCCCCATCCGGATGGCATACTCAACCGCCTTCCGATTCAACTTCGGCAGCGTGCCCGGGTGTCCCAACGTAATAACGCTGATGTTGGTATTTGGCTCCGCTCCAAACGTATTGGCGTCAGCAGCAAAAATTTTACTTTGAGTCAGCAATTGGCAGTGCACCTCCAGCCCAACAACGGCTTCGTAACGGGCAAACACTTCCGGCGAAAGGGTCGCTTCGGCTACCATTTACAGAATATTATCTGGTTTCTAGCAAAGATAGCGAAAAGGCGCAAAGGGGTGATTTAAATCACATTCAACCGATATTTCAGATAGGTCTGAGCGAGCAAGGCAATCTTCTGCGGGTTAGGTACCCGGATCCGCTCATTCTGTATGGTTGATGCCGATAGTTGCTTGATTTTGTTGAACAGGGTCTGGTAGTATGTATATGCCAGATACACGCCCATTCGTGCCCCACGCGGTAAATTCATAATGCCGATGTAGGCATCATCAAAATCACGCTGAATATCCTGTTCAATACGTTGCTTGGCATCCCGCCCAAACTCACTGAAGTCTACGTCGGGGAAATAAGTGCGGCCCCGGTCGACGAAGTCGCTTTTCAGGTCGCGCAGGAAATTAACTTTCTGAAAGGCCGCGCCGAGTTTACGGGCTGGAGCGCGAAGGCGATCGAATTCATCGCAGTCTCCTTCGCAGAACACGCGCAGGCACATCAGGCCCACTACTTCGGCTGAGCCATAAATGTAGTCGTTATACCCATCAAGGCTATAATCCTGGTAATAGAGGTCCATTTCCATGCTTTTTAGAAAAGCCTCAATCAATTCGTGTTCAATTCTATACTCGCGGACGACTAGTTGAAACGATTGAAGAATTGGATTCAGACTGATTCCTTCCTCGATGGCGAGAAACGTATCGCGCCGAAAGCGTTCAAGAAGGGTCTTTTTATCGTGATCGTGGAAGGTGTCAACTATTTCGTCGGCGTAACGAACAAATCCGTAGATGGCGTAGATAGGCATATGGAATTTCCGATCAAGGGTCTTTATGCCTAAGGTAAAGGACGTACTGTACTGCTCAGTAATCAACTTACTGCATTCCAGTGCCGTTTTGTTGAACAACGCCATCATAGCTGGATACAAGGGAGGGTTAGGGTTTGTAAGTTAAATAAATTCTTTAGCAACCTCATCGGCAACGACTAATCCCGAAATCAACGAGGGGGGGACGCCGGGGCCTGGTACCGTCAGTTGACCCGTGTAGAACAGGTTGTTCACCCTTTTGTTCTTAAGAGATGGCTTTAAAATTGCAGTTTGCTTAAGAGTGTTTGCAAGACCGTAGGCGTTGCCCCGAAAAGCATTATAGTCGCTTTTGAAGTCATTATGGGCATAACTCTTCTTATAAACGATATAATTACGAATGTCTTCGCCAACGTACGCTTCAAGTCGATCCATAATCAGGTCGAAATAGCGTTTGCGGATTTCTTCTGTGTCGGTTAAATCCGGAGCGACTGGAATCAACAGGAAAAGGTTCTCGCAACCGGCTGGTGCAACACTTGAATCGGTTTTCGACGGCGCAGAGGCATAAAAAAGCGGCTTGGATGGCCACTGGGGAGTATCGTATATTTCTTTGGCGTGAACCTTGAAATCTTCGTCGAAAAACAAATTGTGGTGCTGCAAACGAGGAATCCGCTTATTGATTCCCAGATAAAACAGCAACGAAGAAGGAGCCATGACACGCTTCTGCCAGTACGTATCATCGTAATTCCGGTGCCCGCTGTCTAGCAGACTGGTTTCAACGTGGTTGTAATCAGCACCAGCTACCACAACGTCGGTCTCAAAAATTCCCTCCGCCGTTAGTACGCGCTGCGCCTTACCTTTAAAGATGTCAATTTTCTGTACAGACTGATTCAGCAGAATTTTTACCCCTTTCTCTTCCGCCAGGCTGACCATTGCCTTTACAATCTCATGCATGCCGCCCATTGGATACCAGGTTCCCTTCGCCATTTCGGCGTAATTCATGAGGCTGTACATCGCCGGCGTATTCTCGGGCGTGGCGCCCAGAAATAACACCGGAAATTCTATAATCTCAAGTAAACGTGGGTTTTTAAAAAATTTCCGGGCGTGCGATGCGAACGACTGGAAAATATCCAGCCTCGTTACGTCGTACAGTAATTTGAGGCTCAAAAATTCGGTGACAGAGCGGCTGGGCTTCCAGACAAACTTATTCATGCCAACCTCATATTTATACGACGCCTGCTTCAGAAACTCGCGCAATTTAGGACCGCTGCCCGGTTCAAGCCGCTCAAACAGCGTTTCCAAGTTATCCAGGCCAGCCGGTAAACTGATCGTTTCGTCGGGACCAAAAACGACATTGTAAGAAGGGTCGAGACGAACCAGGTTGTAGTAGTCAGAAGGTTTCTTGCCGAATCGGGCAAAATAGGTTTCAAATACGTCGGGCATCCAGTACCAGCTGGGACCCATATCGAACGTAAACCCTTCGGCTTCAAAGACGCGCGCCCGGCCGCCGGGCATACTGTTTTTTTCGAGAATTGTTACGTCGTAGCCTTTATCGGCAAGGCTGGTTGCTGCGGCCAGCCCGGCAAATCCGGCCCCGATCACTAAAACACGTTGGGGCATTGATAGGTGGGTATATTAGTTGAGGGAGTAACCCTTTGATCAGCGAATTGGTTAGCCCGTTTTCAAAATTAACGCTTCAGTTCGTACGGGATTGGCTATATAAATAAAAAAGTTGGACGGAAACCATCCAACTTTTTCGAACCTTCCTCTTTTTTAACCAAAAACTACTCAATCAATATATCTACAAGACGATAGTACGTCTATTTAGTCTCGCTTAGGCGTTGAAATGTGCGTACACTTTCAACTGATCTTTCAACTCTTTACGAGCAATGTGGATTCTGTTTTTTACGGTACCAATTGGGATATCGAGTTTAGCAGCGATCTCATGGTACTTAAATCCTCTGAAGTGCATCATGAAAGGCGTCCGATACGTATCATCAAGGCTGTTAACAGCGCGGTTGATGTCATCCTGGGCAAATGAAGAATAAGCCAGGTTATCGGTGCTGCTTTCCATAGAGTTTATGTAATGCAGATTGTCGGTTGTATCGATGAAGGTGTTCTTACGAACCATGCGTTGATAGTTAGTAATGAACGTGTTTTTCATGATTGTATATAACCATGCCTTAAGGTTCGTGCCATCCGTATACTTATCACGGTTGGTAAACGCTTTCAGCAGCGTATCCTGTAATAAGTCATTGGCATCTTCTACATCTTTAGTTAGCCGCAGTGCGAAGGGGCGCAGCGACTTGGATACTTTTCCAATATGATGAGTGAATTCGAGCGCGGTCATGGTTGTTTAAGTTTTTCTTGTTGAATCAAATCTACACAGCTATTAAACAAAAAAACAACCACCTTTTTGCTCACCTAAACTTTTACAGCCTCATTTTGTGTAAGTGGCATAAAATCAACTGTTTAAAAATTTAAAAATTTCCGTGCCAAGTTATACATAATGTGTAGACCATGAGTTAACTGTGGAATTTCCCCCCCAGATTGTGGAATGTGGGGTGTGGATATTGTTGAGCGTTTCCCCAATTTGCTTAAACATAGTTTTGTGCATCCATCCACGTATAACTGTAAAATTCCAAGAATACATGGTTGTAGGGGCTATCGGGCGCTCTATAGCCATTAGTTAGTCGATCTACTAAGATTAGCTTAGACCAGCCCTTCCTTCAATAGATCGTGCAAGTGCACAAATCCCTTTACCTGATCACTTTCAGTAACGATGACCTGCGATATATTACGTACCTGCATAAGTTGTAAGGCCGACACCGCATACTCATCGGGAGTCACGCACACTGGGTCAGTTGTCATTACATCGGTAGCCGAAAGATCCCAAAACGCCGTATGTTCATAGGCCATACGCCGAATATCACCGTCCGTGACAATACCGGCTAGTTTGCCGGTTTCATTGACAACGGCCGTAGCGCCTAACCGATTGGCCGAAATGGTGAAGATAACGTCCTTAATAGCAGTCTCTGGCAGAACGATCGGGCAGTGATTATGCGGGAAAATATCGGCAACTTTTAAGTACAGTTTTTTGCCAAGCGAACCGCCTGGATGGTAACGGGCAAAATCTTGCCGGGTAAATCCGCGGGCTTCCAATAAACTTACTGCCAGCGCGTCACCTAATGCGAGGGCAACTGTGGTACTGGTTGTAGGAGCCAGATTCATGGGATCAGCTTCGCAGCTCGCATATGCGTGTAATACGTAGGTGGCATGGCGGGCTAGATAAGAATCCCGGTCCGACACAAGAGCGATTAGCTGTACGCCCGTTCGTTTTAATAAGGGTAATAATACTTTAATCTCAGCGGTATTGCCGCTCTTAGAAATGATTAGAGCTACGTCGTTGGTCTGAATCATACCTAAGTCCCCGTGAATGGCATCCGCTGCATGCATAAATAAGGCAGGAGTACCCGTCGAGTTGAGGGTCGCCACGATTTTTTGGCCAATCAGAGCGCTTTTTCCCACGCCCGTTACCACAAGCCGCCCGCTGGAGGCTAACACCGTTTCGACAGCCTGGTCAAATTGTTCGTCGAGAAGATCGATTGCGTCGCGGATGGCATCGGCTTCAGCCTGTAGCACGGAGCGAGCGATAGTTCTGGTATTTTTTTGGACTTTCAAGGGCGGATTTGGCGATGAAGAACACTTTGGTGCGTATATTCGCTAACTTTATTAAGCAAAGATACGGCAAGCAAATAGAGTAAAGTAACTTTTGTACGATTTGTAGAATGATGCAGGTTGATCAGACGGTCTATACGACCCTCAAAGAGCGGCTAAAAGAAATTTTTGGGTTCAGTCAGTTCCGGGGCGATCAGGAAGCCATTATTCACAGTATCCTGGCGGGACGTAATACATTTGTCATTATGCCTACCGGAGCAGGCAAGTCGTTGTGCTACCAACTGCCCGCTATCGTCAGTGAGGGCACTGCTATTGTGATTTCACCGCTGATTGCCTTAATGAAAAATCAGGTCGATCAGCTGAACGCCTTCGGCATAAACGCCCAATTCCTGAATTCGACGCTGTCAAAAGCGGAAATGAATAAGGTTAAGAAAGATACACTCGACGGTTCGCTAAAGCTACTTTACATTGCTCCTGAGTCTTTAACGAAAGAGGAAAACTTGGATTTTTTGAAGAAAGCCAACATTTCCTTTGTCGCGATTGATGAAGCCCACTGTATATCGGAATGGGGCCATGATTTCCGGCCAGAATACCGGAAAATTCGTGGCATCGTCGATAATATCGGCAACCTCCCCGTGATTGCGTTAACCGCCACGGCTACGCCCAAGGTCCAGCAGGATATTCAAAAAAACCTGCAGATGGAAGAGGCCGACGTGTATAAGACGTCGTTCAACCGCAAAAATCTGTACTACGAGATCAAGCCGAAAGTCGACGCCAAAAAGCAGCTGATCAAGTACGTTAAGCAGAATAAAGGCAAGTCGGGCATCGTGTATTGCCTGAGCCGCAAAACGGTTGAGGAAATTGCTGAACTCTTAAATGTTAACGATGTAAAAGCATTACCGTACCATGCCGGGCTCGATCCGCAAACGCGGATGGCTAATCAGGATGCGTTCCTGAATGAAGATGTGGATGTAATCTGCGCTACCATAGCTTTCGGAATGGGCATCGATAAGCCCGACGTTCGGTTCGTGATCCACTACGACGCGCCAAAATCGCTCGAAGGGTATTATCAGGAAACGGGCCGGTCTGGTCGTGATGGGCTGGAGGGAAACTGTGTCATGTTCTACAGTTACGATGACATCGTTAAACTCGAAAAATTTAATAAAGATAAGCCGGTTACCGAACGGGATAACGCTAAGCATTTACTGTCTGAAATGGTGTCATACGCCAATCTGGGCGTTTGTCGTCGTCGACAATTGCTAGGGTATTTCGGGGAATTTCTCGAAAAAGATTGCGGATTCTGTGATAACTGTCTTAAGCCGGCTGAGAAGTATAAAGTGCAGCATGAGGTTGTCCTCGCCTTACAGACCGTTTTGCAAACCGATCAGCGTTTCGACGCCAGCCACCTAGCCGACGTATTAACTGCTACGTCGAACCAATACGTAACGAGTTACGAACACGACCGGCTGGATGTATATGGCAAAGGTCGGGAATTCAACGAAACCGCCGAGTTTTGGTGCTCTCTGATCAAGCAGATCACGATTTACGGATACATCGAGAAAGACGTTGATAATTACGGTATTCTTAAGCTGACACAACGCGGTTTAAATTACATCGAGGATCCGTATCCGATTACGCTTTCCAAAGATCACGATTACGACCAGCAAGTAGCCGATAAGGACGACGACGACAAGGATACCGCACCGTCGTCGGGGGGAGCTGCTTACGATGAAGAGTTGCTTGGGCTGCTCAAAGCACTTCGTAAGAAAATAGCGAAGGAAAAGAACCTGCCTCCCTACGTTATCTTCCAGGATCCGTCTATGGAAGAAATGGCTACTACGTATCCTACTACCCGTGAGGAGATGGCGCAGATTAACGGCGTCGGTATGGGTAAGGTACAGAAGTTCGGAAGGCCTTTTATTGACCTGATTACGAAGTACGTCGAAGACAACGAGATCGAGACCGCCAAAGACGTTGTCATCAAATCGACGGTCAATAAGTCGAAGGTTAAAATCTTTATCATCCAGCAAATCGATCGCAAAGTTGATCTGGATGAGATTGCCGAGGCAAAGTCGCTCTCCATGGAGGAGTTAATGGAGGAGATCGAGCATATCTGTTATTCAGGTACGCGCTTGAACCTCGATTACTACATCAACCAAGTGATGGACCCGGACCGGCAAGACGAAATTTTTGACTATTTCATGCAGGCTGAAACCGATAATATTGCCACGGCTATGCGCGAGTTTGGGGGGGATGATTTCACCGAACAAGACCTGCGCTTGATGCGTATCAAATTCTTATCGGAAGTAGCAAACTAAGAAATTATGATTCAGGGCCAATCTATCGTCTGTGAATCATCCATCGCAACGGGGTCGCCCGTGCGTTCGTACATCAAACATGAATATACTACTACTAGGTTCGGGCGGTCGTGAACATGCCTTTGCATGGAAGTTATCACAAAGTCCGTTATGTGATGCCCTGTTTGTTGCGCCGGGTAATGCCGGAACAGCGCAAGTGGCAACTAACCTACCAATAAGTTATAACGATTTTACCAGTATTCTGGAGGCCGTGCGTGAGCACAAAATCGAGTTAGTAATTGTTGGTCCTGAAGAGCCCTTAGTGAAGGGGATTGTTGATTTTTTGCGCCAGCAGCCTGATCTGAGCGACTTGCGGATTGTCGGCCCTGATGCACAGGGCGCGCAGTTGGAAGGAAGTAAAGATTTCTCGAAGCAGTTCATGGTGCGCAACGGCATCCCTACGGCTGTCTCGCAAACGTTTACTGCGTCAACGCTAGCGGAAGGGCTTGCTTATCTGGAAACACACGCACTGCCTGTCGTGATTAAGGCTGATGGCCTGGCCGCCGGAAAGGGCGTAATTATTGCCGAAACGCTCGTTGAAGCGCAATCGGCCATGCGCGATATGCTCGACGGACAAAAGTTTGGCGAAGCAGGCAGCAAGGTGGTTGTAGAGCAGTTTTTGCGTGGTGTCGAACTGTCCGTATTTGTCCTGAGTGATGGTGAGAGCTACAAAACTCTACCCGAAGCCAAAGATTATAAGCGCATAGGCGAGCAGGATACCGGCCCTAATACGGGAGGCATGGGTGCTGTTTCGCCGGTAGTTTTTGCGAATGAATCGTTTCTGCAAAAAGTTGATGATAAGGTTGTTAAACCCACGTTAGCTGGCTTGAAGCAGGAGGGCATTCGCTATCAGGGTTTTATTTTTATCGGCCTGATGAAAGTAAACGGCGAACCGTTTGTGATTGAGTACAATGCGCGAATGGGTGACCCCGAAACGGAAGTCGTTTTACCCCGAATTCAGAACGATTTTGTTGAACTGATGGTGGCTACGGCCGATGGCGAACTAGATAAAATTGCCCTTCAGATATCTACTCAGACGGCCGTAACAACGGTTGTTGTATCGGGTGGCTACCCTGATGAATACGCAAAAGGTAAAATCATTACGGACCTCGAGCGTTTAGAAGATGTGATGGCGTTCCATGCGGGAACGATGGCCCAAAATGGTCACGTATTGACCAACGGTGGACGAGTGCTGGCCCTTACGGCTCAGGCAAACTCGTTAGAAAACGCCGTTCGCAAGTCGCAGGAAGCGGCCCGAACGGTGCAATTTGATGGAAAGCAGTACCGGAAAGATATTGGGCTCGACCTGATTCGGTACTCCGATTAACCGAGGTATAACGTTGTAGCGCTGCCAAGTTTAATAGTCCTGCCGGATACAAACTTTGCGACTCTACACCCTTATAGCTTCATAACGATAGGTATATGTCTTGTAAATCCTGTGCAACCGGCGGGTGTGGAACCCAACGCGGAGCATCTGATGGTCAGAAAACGGCCACAACAGGTTGCGGAAGCGGAGGGTGCAGCACCGGAGGTTGCAATAAATTGAATTCATTCGACTGGCTGAGCGATATTGCCATGCCAGGCATGAAACGATACGACGTTGTTGAGGTTAAATTCAAAGGTGGACGTAAAGAATATTACCGCAATGTTCACCAGCTTAATCTGATAACGGGCGACTATGTAGTCGTCGAAATGCAGTCTGGGTACCATGTTGGCGCTGTTTCGCTGCAAGGTGAACTGGTTCGTCTTCAGGTGAAAAAACGGAACGTCAAAATCACGGACGATACCAAAGTTATTCACCGCGTTGCCACGCCGAAGGATATGGAGCGCCACGAGCAGGCTGTATTACGTGATTTGCCCGCTCTGTATCGTTCCCGCGAAATTATTCGTGAGCTTAAGCTGAATATGAAATTGTCCGACGTAGAGTTTCAGTCGGATAACACGAAAGCAACATTTTATTATTCGTCGGAGGAGCGCGTCGACTTCCGGGAGCTCATCAAGATGCTGGCCAGTGAGTTCAAAGCCCGCATTGAAATGCGCCAGATCAGCCTGCGTCAGGAGGCTGGGCGGTTAGGCGGAATTGGCTCATGTGGACGGGAACTATGCTGTTCGACCTGGTTGACAGACTTTAAAAACATTGCTACCTCCGCGGCCCGGTATCAGAACCTATCCTTAAATCCGGCAAAGTTGTCAGGCCAGTGCGGTCGGCTGAAATGCTGCCTGAACTATGAGCTGGATACGTATATGGACGCCCTGCGTGATATTCCGACGGTTGAGAAGCCCCTGGAAACGCAGAAAGGCCGTGCTTATCTACAGAAGACGGATATTTTCCGTAAACTGATGTGGTTTGGCTACGGATCAGAAAGCACTTGGCACCCTCTGCCCATCAGTCGCGTGCTCGAAATAGCGGAGTTGAACAAACGGGGCATCATACCCGAGTCGTTTGACGTCTTAACGCCCATTGGTGAGAAAGAGCCGGTAACGGCCGCAGCTCTCAACAGTGATTTGCAGAAGCTGGACGCCAAATACGCAACCCGGCCTGCAAAGAAGAAAAAGAAGAAGGCTAAAGGAGGAGGTAATCCAACAAGACCGGCCTCTGGTGATAAAGCCTGATCATACAATAAGCCCGATAGTGAAGTTATCGGGCTTATCTGTTTAATCTTGTCTAGAGCGTCCTGCTTTTGTCGTGATTATGACCATTCCATTTTTGACGTTCTTGCCGTATAAAACTGTGGCTTTTTTCCCTTCTAAAAAATTAACTGAAGCTACCTCTTGCTGTTTGAGTTGTCTCAGCTGAGCGGCTGTGGCAGCCTGGCCATCCAAGATATAATAGGCCGTTGTTACGTTCGACTTAGGGTGTAGCCATGCCGGAGCCGCTTTTGCCACGGCAGGACTTTGGGCGGGCAACAGACGATAATTTGTATCGAGCCGGGTGCCGGGTATTGTCATGGCAGAAGGCGCTAACCTCGACCTGGTAGCATTTGCCGACCGGCCGGGTAACGTATCAGCCTGGCTGGGCGATTCACAAAATCCTGAATACGTAGCAAAAAGAAACAAGGTGTATAAAACCATCCGGCGCGTTTTCATATAGTCTGTTCTGTTGAACAATCGTTAGATGAAAAAGGCACCAGTTCGTTTAAGATGTATCCGCCTGTTTTTGAGTACTACGTCAGAAATCGCCCGTATAGAATGGGCTAAATACGTAATAACTGCTGTCGCGTTTAGCTCGCTTAGGTGCTGTTTGGATGTGTAGCTCAAACCGACGTAACGGACGATCGGCCCTGAACCAGTCAGTATACGGCCGCTCCCGGGTGTATAAGCGAGCGACTTCCCGCACGTGAACGGTCGATACGTCCGCTGGAGTGGCGGGTAAGTTATTGATAAAAATATCGGTGTCTTTACTGTACTCATCATACACCTTGAGGTGTTCGTTTTTTGTTCGCTCTACCAATGCATCCGGGTTATGAAAAAAAGTAGCTTCTAAAAGTTGGTTCATGTTGAATGAGCTCGTTTCGCCGAACGGATGCCGCGAGATGGCCGCTGCCTGTAGCAACGTAAAGAATTGCTTGCGCCTTCTGTCGAACGTAATGGCTTTGGGGCTGGTCTGAATAAAAATCTGATACGGCTTTGCCTGGGTATCAATGGTTGACTCATGCTCCCACTGGTGCATAACAAACAGTTCTTTGATGAATTCCGGGGAGAGTTGAGTTAACGATTCTGGCAATGCTTCCTTACCATTGATGTACACAGCAGCCGAATATTTATAGTCGTCGGGAATAATCAGTCGATCACCTTTTACGTGCAAAAGAATCGGTTTAGTGTGGATAACGTGTACCTCATGCTTTGTTTCGAACAAAGCCATCTGGCGATACCAGGTCCCTTTGTCTTCTAAATCAATAACCAGGGCGCGGGTCGGTGTTGTGGCGGGCAATGCGTTCGGTTTGAGAACCTGATCCACAAGCCGTAGAGTATCGTCGGTATGTCGACACGCCAGCACCATGAGCCCAATCACTACAACCCACATTCCATAACGAGCGTAAGCCCACCCGTTCGACCGCCGACGGTTCATCATGCTAATTCGCTGGCGTAAATTCGAGCGGCCGAAATTAACCGCCAGGCTGGGTTGCCCTACTGATAGACTGACTTTGAGTAGATTATACTGATAAGCTTTGCTATCGACGCCCTCGGCCAGAACGGTTCGGTCGGCACTGAATTCCAGCGTTTGCAGCAGTAAGCGTTTGAAGAGGTAAACCGCCGGATTGAACCAGAAGACAATACATACAATTTCGACAGAGATCGTATCCAAGCTATGCCATTTCTGAACGTGAACCCGCTCGTGCCGTAAAATCTGCTCGAATTCGTCGGTCGTATGCTGATTTGGGTTGAGGACAACCCAGCTGAAAAACGAAAATGGTGATGCTACGTGCTCACTTTTCACAAGCGTAAACTGGTCGTACGCTTCCCGCTCCGATCGGCTAATAAGGCGGAAAAGCGCCACAAGTTGTACAATGAGCCGGACTAATAGTATCAGGAGCCCACCGACGTAGATGATACGTAACCCATTCTGCCAGTTCCAGTCAAAAGTCGGACTAGGGGTAGATTGCAGAGCGGAATACGTTCGACCGTTCGGGAACGTAATAAACACGTCTGGACGAGCGGGAGACGCTGGCAGTATCTTCGGTACGATGGCCTGCGCTGTCTGTTGCATAACCGTTCGGACGGGTTGTGGACGCCAGTCGGGTAGTTCCAGCAAGGGCAGTAGAACCGCTCCGGCCAGGCCGACCCAAAGCGCTAGTCGGTTGGCACCAAAAAATGTTTCCCGACGAAGCAAACTGTAAAAAGCAATGCTAACGACGGCCAACAGGCTATTAACCAACACGACGTAACGCAGGGTCTCCATAATCTCTAACAGTGCATAGTTGACTGGGTAGAAATTATTTCTTTTCAATCATTGCCAGAATCTCACGCAGTTCTTCCGCCGATATTTTCTCGTGCTGAGCAAAGTAACTAACCAGGTTTTTGTACGAGTTATCGAAGTAATCGCCCACGACTTTCTTCAGCACGAAGCGATTCTGATAATCTTCCTTCGTAATGATGGGGTAATACTCGTGCGTATTCCCGTAAGCCCGGTGACCCACGTAGCCTTTTTCTTCCAGATTACGGACGATAGTCGATACTGTATTGTAGTGCAGGGGCGGGTTCGTAAAGTGAGGAACCATGTCCTTTACGTAGGCCTGGTCCATCTTCCATAACACCTGCATCACTTCTTCTTCTTTAGCGGTCAATTTTTCCATAGGACAAACCTAAAACTATTTCTTTCGTTTGCAAACTACCGACATAGTTTTTTAGCGTTTGGCAAGCCAGCAGCCGGGTCGTAGCTTTGTAATCTATTCAACAGAGGTATGAAACAATTCGGACTAGTGCTTGTCATTGCCTGGCTGGCTCTCAGCTGTGACACAAATGCAGTCTACAAAGAATATACGGACATCGAAGACGGGAAGTGGTTTGTGAAGAATGCCCCCTCGTTCACGTTTGAGATCGAAGATGCGTCCGTACCGTATAATATCTATTACAACCTACGTAACAGCCTTTCGTATGGCTATTACAACCTGTATTTAACGCGCTACCTGCGGGATGCAAGCGGGAAGGAAATCGAATCGCGGTTGGATGAACTTCTCCTGATGGATCCGAAAACCGGGAAGCCAAATGGCGACGGGCTCGGTGACATCTTTGACCATAAATTCCTGATGAAGCGCAACTACCGCTTTCCAAAGCCCGGTAAATACACCATGCAGATTCGCCAGTATATGCGCCAGGACCCACTGCTCAACATTTTAAGTGTGGGTATTACAGTCGAAAAGGTGGCTTCTGCTAAATAAATCATTGAGTATGCTGATGTTGCTTCAACTGCTGCGTAAGAACCGTTTCTTCTTTTTGCCGTATGCATTCGCGTTGGCTGTTGTGGGTATCCTACAAGTGCTGTACACTCAGGAGCAATTGATGCAATGGGTAAACGTCCGGAATCACCCGGTTGCCGATCTTTTTTTTACGTATACTACGTATCTTGGCGATGGTGCATTCTTCGTGCTGGTTTGTGTTGCATTAGTAATCTATAACCGACGTATCGGTTTTATAGCCTTCTGTAGTTTCGCCTTGTCATCACTAACGTCGCTGTTTCTCAAAACCATTGTATTTCCAGGCTCACCGAGGCCGCTGAAGTTTTTTGAGCACTCGACCTACGAGTACCACATGATCGAGGGCCTGGATATTTACAGTTACAATAGTTTCCCCTCTGGCCACACTACGTCTGCTTTTGCAATTTTCAGCTTATTGGCTTTTTTAGATACAAATAAGAATAGGGGATGGCTATTTCTGGCGCTAGGGGTTTTGACGGGCTATTCGCGGGTTTACTTATTTCAACACTTCGTTGAAGATACCTATGTCGGTTCGCTTGTCGGAACGATCTCGTCGATGATCATTTATTTAACGCTGCAACGTTGGATGACGCTCCAAAATTTAACCAACGATTAGCCGGGTTTTCCTACCTTTGTTTTGCTCCCAATCGAACCATTGCCGAGGAGGAGCCGTTACTTCGATACATACTAAAAAACTAAATCGCTTCGGCGACACCTCATGAGCGACGCCATCAAACATGAGTGCGGCATTGCCCTAATCAGGCTCCGCAAACCGTATCAATACTACATTGATAAATACGGTACGGCTCTATACGGAGCTAATAAACTTTACCTGTTAATGGAAAAGCAGGTGAACCGGGGCCAGGACGGAGCCGGAGTTGCTAATATAAAACTCGAAGTGCCGCCCGGCCACCGCTATATCAGTCGCTATCGTTCGGTTGACCAGCGTCCTGTAACGGACATCTTCGAAAAGCTCAATAAGAAGTTTCGGAAAGCGGTAAAAGGCAATAAAGACAAGGCTAAGAACGCCCAATGGCTTCAGGAGAACGTAGCGTTTACGGGCGAAGTCTGGATGGGGCACCTGCGTTACGGGACCCACGGTGCCAACGAAATTGAGAATTGCCATCCCATGCTTCGGCAGAGTAACTGGCGCAGTCGCAATCTGGTCATGGCGGGTAATTTCAACATGACCAACGTAGATGAGTTGTTCGATAAACTCGTTTCGCTGGGCCAGCATCCTAAAGAGAAAGTGGACACCGTAACGGTGATGGAGAAGATCGGCCACTTTCTTGACGAAGAGAATCAGCGCGTGTTCGACCGCTTCAAGGGCATCTACGAAAATCCGGTTTTATCAGATATAATCGAGGATAATCTCGATCTTCAACGCGTATTACACCGGTCTTGCCGCGATTTCGACGGAGGCTACGCCATGGTTGGTATGACGGGATACGGAGCTGCCTTTGTGGCGCGTGATCCGGCCGGTATTCGCCCCGCTTATTATTACGCTGACGATGAAGTTGTAGTGGTGGCTTCGGAGAAGCCAGCGATTAAAACAGCGTTCAACGTTGACTACAGCGCAATCCAGGAAGTAAAGCCCGGTCATGCGCTGATTATTGATAAATACGGGGAGTACGCTGAACAGCAGTTTGTAAAGCCCACCGAAAAGCGGTCATGCAGTTTCGAGCGGATCTACTTCTCGCGGGCTACTGACCCGGATATCTACAACGAGCGCAAGACGTTAGGTAAACTGCTGGTTCCGCAGATTCTTGAGGAAATTGATTATGATTTAGAGAATACGGTTTTCTCGTATATACCAAACACCGCCGAAACCGCCTTTTTTGGCATGGTCGAAGGCCTGGAAGAGTATCTCTACAAGCAACGGAAGAAAGCAATTATGGAAGGCATCCTGTTCGAACAGGATCTGGACCGCGTTCTTTCATTCCGACCCCGGGTCGAAAAGCTGGTGTCTAAAGACGTTAAGTTACGGACATTCATTACAGATGATGCCCAGCGCGATGATATGGTGTCGCACGTGTACGACACTACGTTTGAAGTAATCAAAAAGGGTAAGGATAACGTAGTCGTTGTCGATGACTCAATTGTACGGGGAACTACGCTCGAAAAGAGCATCCTTAAGATGCTGGATCGGCTGGGTCCTAAGAAGATAATCATTGTATCGTCAGCTCCTCAAATTCGTTTTCCAGACTGCTACGGCATCGATATGTCGAAGGTTAAAGAGTTTGTTGCATTCCGGGCGGCTCTCGAACTTCTTCGCGAACGTGGTCAGGAAGAATTGATGGATGAAATTTATGCCCAATGCGTTGCTGCTATCGAATCGGGTAACGCTACGAATCAGAATTATGTAAAAGCCCTGTTTGAGCCGTTTACTCACGAGGAATTGTCAGACAAGGTTGCCCAGATCGTAACGCCCACTGGTTTGAACGCTGAAGTCGCCGTTGTTTATCAAACTGTGGATAATTTGCACAAAGCCTGCCCAAATCACTCCGGCGACTGGTATTTCACGGGCAACTATCCAACGCCTGGCGGAAACAACGTTGTCAACAAAGCTTTCGTAAACTTTATGGAAGGCAAACTGGTACGCGCTTACTAGCGATTGTATTATAAAACGAAAAAGGCTAACTGAAAACCAGTTAGCCTTTTTCGTTTTGATACGTAGTGAGTTATTTTCTCCAGGCCAGCGCATTGATGTTGGCGCCGATTTTCTGGCCTTCGGTAAGCCCTGTTTCGTTGTCCTGCTTGGTATGTATATTCCCGTAAAAACGTGAGTCCGCCGACTCTTGTGCCGCTTGCATAAACGACGTAAATGTTCGGGGTTTAAAGTCGACATTACGTTGAGCATCTCTTGTCCGGCCGATGTGCGAGTCGTCGGTGAACGAGAAATTATCCCCGTATAAAGCCGTAAGTACCGTTGCCGCCGACGATGATTGGGTAGCATGGCCAGACGGGTACCCCGGGAATGGTGGTGCTGGCCAGAATGGAATCCATTTAGGGTCAATAGCCAGCCGAACATAGGAATACGGTCGTATGTTATTAAAGACGAATTTGCACCGCCAGCATAGGATAAAGGCATCGGCTACCGATATGCCCGTACGAGCTAAGGTCTCAGCGGCTTTGGCCAGATCAGCTTTAGCAGTCACTATGGCGATACGAGCGATACTGTACGAGTGGCCAGGAGGGGTGAAGGTTTCGCCAGGATTATCAGCCCACCATACGGCAATCTCCTTTTCCGTTTGTGTCAAGTTCTTTGATTTTGCGTAAACATCCAGGTATTGCCCAAAAAACGCAGACTTCGTATCGGTTGAATAGGGTAACGGTTTAGGCATCGGCAGGTCATCGTTGGCTTTCAGAAAGGTACGTACCTGACCCCAGTAAGGCTGCATTGGAATTTTCTGCCCATTTTCAGTGGGTAGCCACAGACCAGGTCCCGTTGGCACAACATAACTGGCGGGAAAATTTCGAGCGTATCCTTCATGCCCACCATCCGATTTCGACCATTCGAAGATGGCATCGGCTATTTTCTTTCCGAAGTCAACGGATACCCGGTTAACGGACTCATCAGCCTCTTTGAACTGAGTAAATAAGGCTGTTTCGAGGGAGTCAATAGCTGCCTTGTTAGCTGCGTTCGTAGTTGGGTATAGGCTCCGCAGGATGGAAGCCTGAGCCGCGTTGGCACTTAACGCCCAGTTATAAGTCTTTCCCGATTCCGGCTGTGGCAACGCTATAAGGCCCTGTAATTGACCTGCCAGTGATTTATAAGTAGCCATTCCAGGAACAATGGCTTCGTACATAGTAACGCCAGCGTATCCATAGGCTCGTGCGGCTACCGGTGGCGTAAAACCAGGCGTTGTTTTGGTCAACTTTAGCTGCAGATCCGCCCATCTGGTGGCAACCTCGGCATCATACTGATTCGCTGCTTTTCCGCCTACAGTTGGTGAAGGCTCAACCTGGTCGGAAGGCTGCATTCGACAGGATTGCAGAAAAACCAGCAGCAAAAATGTCGCTGAAGTCCAGAAGTGGCTCCGTGTCGGCCTACTTGTAAGGTTGGGTGGAGCACTACATGTAACATGTATACGTTGTTTCATAATATGTACGGAAAAATGAAGATCAGCAAATCAATCAAGTAGCTGATTGTCACACGTAGCAGTTAGCAAAAACGCTGCCAGACTACGTATATACATACTGGCTATTCGATACCAGACGTACCGCCGAGCCGAGTTTCCGCGTAACTTTGGTAATCCAAGTTAATCCCATAGACTGAATGCGCATACCCGAAGAAACCGTTGACCGAATTCGTCAGTCTGCCGACATCCTGGAGGTAATAAACGACTTTGTTTCGCTGAAGAAGCGAGGTAGCAATTACATTGCCTGCTGCCCATTCCATAATGAAAAAACACCGTCGTTTAACGTGAATCCAACGCGTCAAATCTATAAATGCTTTGGGTGCGGAAAGGCGGGAGATGCGGTACGGTTTATCATGGATATTGAGAATATCGGCTATGGTGAAGCACTCCGGTATTTAGCCAAAAAGTATGGTATTGACATTGAAGAGCAGGAGCAAACGCCCGAAGATCTGTTACGTCAGAATGAACGGGAGAGTTTGCTGATTGTACTCAACTTTGCGAAAACGTTCTTTCAGGAAACGCTTCATAATACCGACGAAGGCAAAAGTATTGGCTTGAGTTATTTTCGGGAGCGCGGCCTGTCGAACCCAACTATTGACGCGTTTGAACTAGGCTATACGTTCGATCAGTGGGACGCGCTCTTAAAGGAAGGATTACGCAGGGGGTACAGTCAGGACTTGCTTGAAAAGGCAGGTTTGATCTTGTCCAAAGAAGGCGGAAAGGTGTTTGACCGGTTCCGGGGACGGGTTATGTTTCCCATCCACAACGTATCGGGCCGTGTGATTGCCTTTGGCGCACGGATCTTAAAAACGGATAAGAACCAGCCCAAATACCTGAATTCGCCGGAGACGGCGGTGTACCATAAAAGCCAGGTGCTGTATGGTATATACCAAGCCAAGCAAGCCATACGTCAGGAAGATGTCTGCTATCTAACCGAGGGCTATACCGACGTAATATCGTTATACCAAGCAGGGATTAAGAACGTAGTGGCCTCATCGGGTACATCGTTAACTACCGAGCAGATTCGACTGATTGCCCGTTTCACACCAAACGTCACCATCTTGTACGACGGCGACGCAGCAGGCATCAAAGCCGCTCTCCGGGGCCTGGATATGGTGCTGGAAGAGGGCTTAAACTTAAAACTCCTACTGCTGCCTGACGGAGAAGACCCCGACAGTTACGTGCATAAAGTTGGCGCTGATGCGTTCAAAACCTACATTCAGCAAAATTCGCAGGACTTTATTGACTTCAAAGCCAGTCGATGGCTGTCCGAAGCCGGTGATAATCCGTTAAAGCGTGCGGAAGGTATATCGGACGTTTGTGCTACGATAACTAAAATACCTGACCCACTTAAGCGTCAAACTCTTTCGCAGCGGGTCGCTCAGGTTTTTCACGTCAGCGAACAATCGGTTATCTCCGAAATAAACCGGCTCATTCGCAAGCAGCAGGATCAGCACAAAAAAGACTATGATCGTCAGCAGGACCGTCAGCAACGGCAACAGACTGATTCAACTAAGCCAAGCTCCGGTGAACAGTCAATTGATGACATTAACGCGCTGTTACAGGGCTTAAGCATTGATACGGTTGATGAGCCTGAAACAATAGCTGCGCCTTTCGGAAAGCCGCTTCCGATAGAGCCTGTAAAGGCCGTACGGACTCCAATATCCTTCCAGGAGGAAGAGTGTGTGCGGTTGCTGATAAACTACGGAACGCGAGAACTGGAGCCCGGTATTACATTGTGCCAATACATACTCGACGAGCTCCATGAGATCAACTTCCAGACTGCTCCGTTTGACTTAATTTTGACGTTGTTCAGAGAAGCGTACAGCGGAGGAAAAACACTGACGGCTACCGATTTCCTGAACCGCCGGGCAAGTGAAGACAACACCATTCAACAGGAGGCTATTAACCTCACTACGCCCCGATATGAAATAAGTGAAGGGTGGCTAAAGCATGAAATCCACGTGCCTTCAGAAGAAGAAATTGGCATCCTGGCGGATGCCGCCTACCGTAATATCTTACGTATCAAAAAAATGCTTGCTGAACAGCGGATGGCCGTACTGCAACAGCAGCTTCGGGAATCGATGAGTAAAACGCCTGAGGAAGCTGATCAACTGTTGCTGGAGTTTATGCATTTCAAGCGGATCGATATGGAAATATCGAACCTGCTTGGCACCGTAATATCTGGGTAGCCCTTAAACATGTAAAAGCCTCAATTACATAATTGAGGCTCTACCTTTATCAATAGGGGAGGGTGAACACTATGCTTGAGCTACCGTAGTAGCGCCTAATAGCTCGGCATCAATTTCCCGATTCAATTCGCCCAGAAGGCTGGCATGAGAACGGAGTTGGCCTGGCTTGGAAGGAAGTGCTGAACGACCTGACTTTTGACCAGTCATGTCCAGCAACAAAGTCATCAGTACGTCACTCATTTGCTTGCGAAGCGCAATGAGTCGACGAAGACGTGACCGGTCTGCTTTAGGTTGCCGACGAGCGGCCGCCTGCAATGTATTAATTACTTCAGTTAATTTTGCATACCGACGATGGAATGCTTCAGTCGCTTCTACCCACTCTATAATCACGCTTTGTATCTCCGCCGAGGACGCTTCGTAACCGGCCGGTACCTTTGTTTCTTCTTGATTCATCGCACAATTCTGAAATACATGTCTCGCAACTGATTGATCAAATGTAGCCCTGTATTACAGCTCTAAACAAGCCTGTTTGTATGAAATCACCATTTCTCCGGATGAAATCACCCAATTCATGCGTCAAATATTAGTGATTTCGTCCGGAGAATTGGTGATTTCATCCCGTACCCATTGTCAGGTTAACAAATTAGGAGTTACATTCAACCACCCATAAGCAGTATACACCATGGATCAAACAGCTACTGACTCAGAAGCCACTAAGAATTTTGCACTTCGTCGGCGCGATTTTTCGATACTTGTAGCACAGTCTGAAGTGTTCAATTGTGAAGTGCTTAGTCAGCTCCTTAAAGAACAAGGATATAATGTGGTGGGCCGTGCTGTTGAAATGGAGGATACTTTACAACAAATTCGGGTGAAGCGTCCGCAATGCGTAATCTTGGAATCGGAAATTTCTGGCCGGAGGAGCTTTGACATCGTGGAACAAATGCAGCAGTCAAACTTTCAGCCGAAATTTATCCTGTACACTAGTAAACCTGACTTGCGTATGGTGGCAGCCGCTATGCAAATGGGCTTTTTTGGCTTTTTGTACTCAAGTGATGGGCTGGATGAGCTGTATCGGTGTTTTCAGACGGTAAGTAATGGGGGGTGTTATTACAGTACCGGCTTTATGAATCTGCTTAAGAACTATGGAGTAGAAGTATTAGCCGAAGATACTCGTGATCAGCTAAATAGGTTAACCGATCGAGAACGTGAAGTACTGAAGATGATTGCAAACGGCCATACTGCTAATGAAATTGCTGACACGCTTGGAATTAGCTACCGAACCGCAATCAACCATAAAGCACATATAGCCAAAAAACTTGACTTAAGCAGTTGCCGGCAACTGCCTCGATACGGAATAGCCGTAAAAAATTACTTGTGAAATAGTCTAGGGAAGTTTGACTGGATCTGCGTCCGAATCGGCATAAAGTTGTTGGCTCCCTTGCAGCCACTCCCTAAATACTTGCATTCTTGCCCGAGGAACCACTATCTCGTAGCGATCAGGAGTGTTAAGCCGAACTATGTACTTACCATTCTCCCAATAGGCGTAATTCAACACGGCCTGCCGGTTGACTATATAATCACGTTTAATGCGATAAAATAAAGAAGGATCTAACTCGGCTTCTAATTCATTTAATGTCTTAGTTACCAGATAGCGACCTTTATCGAGGATAGCGTAATAAAAACGTTCCTCGATAGTAAAATAATAGACGTCGTTAACCGGAAAGTCCAACTCACCGTACGTATTCTTTCCTTTCAAGTGAGCGAGGTGAGGTGAAGGGGTGGTAGGAGTAGGCCTGGGTGTAAACGTAGCCGATAAGGCTAAGGCTTTCTGAGAAGCTTCTGCGGCTTGTGCTTCCGCTGCTTCCTGAGCTTCCCGCCGTTGTTGCAGATAATCATATAGGAGGGATACGTTTAAAGCAACGTATCCAATGATCACTATGGGAAATAAGTATTTAAAATACGTGTACCACGTGTAGGTATCGATGATGTAGCCATTCAGGTAGCCACTTAATGAGTAACTCGGGTACTGCTCGGATAGATACCGAATCGTTTGAGTTACCGGGTTAAATACTATAAACGAAACCGCGAAGAAAGGAAAGAACTGTAACTCGTATATGCTAATTGCCCGTAAGCTGTTTTCAACAGTGTTAATCTTGAACCAGCTATGAATCCGATTGATGAGAAACACCGTAATAAATGTTGTCACCAATTCCGGAATAACCATTACTCGGACAATAAGTCCTACGTATTTGAAGAAGCCTCCGGCTTCAGTCAACTTCTCTAGTTTAATGCGATAGGCTACAGACCAGGAAATGAGTTCAATAAACAGAAGAAGGCACAGCAATATCACTACGCTGTTCATCGGCTTGCTCAAAAAATGTCGCGTAAGTCGAATCTCCTTCATGCTGTCCTTATTCAAATCTTCGACTAAGATAGTGGTAATATTTAACTATTTCCAACTGCTGTTTGTGACTTTTTCGTGATTGTTGGCCCCTAGGGCGTGCAGTAGCTTTGTATCAACAAAACGGCGCAATAAAGCGCACTAAAAAACAAAGCAACTATAAACAATCAAATCACCATGAAAAAGCAATTCGCCATCCAGCCAGCTCAAATGTTGAAGAAAGTAGCAAAACAAATTGCTAAGTCGGAGTCAGCTAACATCCTTATGTTGCAGAAAGAAGGCGGTAAGTGCTGCGAATCTGTTGGCTATGATTTCAGCGGTCTTTCGAAGCCAGTGTTTTCTCTTTAATCTTTACATAGATCATGCCAACTGCGCGGCAACTCTATAATCAGGAACTAACTCGCTGCCGAGACCACTTCGAGCGGGTCGATCTACAGAAGGAGAGAGGGTATTTGATGAAGTTCACAACGTTTTCTGCAAACGTTCAGAACATATTACCCTCTGTCCCTCGTAGCGAGCACGAGACGATGTTTCGTGAACTGTTACTGCAACAAATCTTCACTACGTTTGATCAGAAATGCCTTACGGCTGGCGATCTAGTGAAGGTGCGTGGGATGAAGGACCTCCTTAAGCAGACGAATGGACCGAAGATATACTGTACGTATCACCTGGGTTCGTATCGATTGCTCACAAGTGTCTTGTTCCGGCGCGGGGTTGATTGCGTGCTGATGGTAGGTTCTAACATGAACCGTAGTCAGGGAGGAGATATGACAGAGCATATCGAAGCCCTTCGGCAAAAACACGGTTTAACAAACGTATTTCGCGTAGTAGAAGCGGGAAGTCCAGCAGCTGGCTTGACAGTACTACGCGAACTAAAGGCGGGTCGATCGTTGATTGTATATGTCGACGGAAGCCCCGAAACTGCCCCTGAACGAGGAGAGGAAGACAAATTTCTTTCCGTGCGGTTTGGTCAACGACGTGTGTTGACCCGCAAAGGGGTTGGTTATTTATCACATGCTGCTGGTGTGCCTATCGTACCGGTAGTTAGCTACCGCGAGCCTGATCTGACAAGTGTATTACACTGTCTCAAGCCCATCCGGCCGATCAGTCATAGTGATCGTGAGATGTATTGCCAGGAGGCCATGCAGCAGCTTTACGACGGATTCTGGCCTTATCTGGCTAAATATCCGGGGCAATGGGAAGGATGGAACTACATTCATTCGTTTCTGATGCCTGAAAAACTTAAAAATGGGGTCTTTGGCATTAAACCTGCCCGGCCTGCATTCAACCAGGAGCGTTATTCGCTGTGCGATCTTGAAGAAGCTCCGGTTTTATTTGATCGCAAACTCTATCAGACATATGAGATCACGGAAGACCTGCGGGATTTGCTTCTGAATCTCAATACGGTCGATTCTGTGGAGGAACTACTAGGGCAGGATATGTATAGTGAACTAATGGAGATGGAAGTTCTCTGTTAGATGCTACAACTCCCTAAAACGCGAAACGCTTAGATCCAATCTAAGCGTTTCGCGTTTTATCATGTGCGTAGTAAAAAATTACTACAGATTAGCACCTACTTCAATCTCTTCTCCGGACTTGTTGAAAAACTTGAAGTTCACAATACCCAATGAGCTATCTTTTACCAGCTTAACCCAGGTATTATATTTGAAAAACCACTGAACTTGCTTCGAATATAACCCTTTTGTATAATAAGCGTACAAAAATGGGTGCATCGAGACAGAAATTCCTCGCTCGTTTTGCTTGGTCAGCATATAATCCAGATTATTCTCGATCACATCTGTTACCAGTACGCTTGCCTGAATTGTACCCGTGCCACCACAGGTCGGGCAAACCTCGCGAGTTACTATATTCATCTCCGGCCGGACGCGTTGACGCGTTATCTGCATCAGGCCGAATTTCGTTAAGGGCAGAATCGTATATTTCGACCGATCTGTTTTCATTTCATCGCGCATGATGTCTTGTAGCAGTTTTTTATTTTCTGCTTTTTTCATGTCAATGAAATCAACGACGATGATACCGCCCATATCGCGCAGACGGAGCTGGCGCGCAATCTCTTTAGCCGCTTCCCGGTTAACACTAATAGCGGTGGCTTCCTGGTCTTCTTCGGAATTAGATTTATTACCGCTATTAACGTCGATTACGTGCAGGGCTTCCGTATGCTCAATGATCAGGTAACCACCACCCGGTAGGCTAACTGATCGCCCAAATAGAGACTTAAGTTGCTTCTCTAGTCCAAGCGCTTCGAAAACCTTTGTTTTACCGTTGTGGAGTTTAACGATCTTCTCCTTTTCGGGCGCGATAGTGTGAATGAAATTCCGAATCTCGTCAAACGATTCTTTCGTATCGACCGTAATGCTCTCGAAAGATTCATTAAGCATATCGCGAAGAATGGATGAAGCCCGGTTCATCTCGCCCAGAACCCGGTCACGGGGTTTAGCGTCGGCAAGCGTTTTAACGGCTTGTTCCCATTTCGCTAATGAGTTCTGTAGGTCGCGATCAAGCTCTTCAACATCTTTATCCTGTGCAACAGTACGTACAATGACGCCAAAGTTTTGTGGCTTTAGCGACGACATCAGCCGTAGCAACCGTGACCGTTCGGCACGGTCAGTAATCTTCTTAGAGAGATTTACACCGTCTGAAAACGGCACAAGTACCAGGTAGCGGCCAGCAATTGAAATGTCGCAGGAAAGGCGTGGACCTTTGGTTGAAATCGGTTCTTTAACTACCTGAACCAATATGGGGGCATTTTTCGTCAGTACCTTATCGATTTTCCCAATTTTCTCGATAGTCGGCTCTAGTTTCATGTTACTGATCCGACCGGTGGTGACGCGCTTGGCGATTACGTCTTTAACAAACTTATTGAGCGAATTTATATTCGGTCCTAAGTCCTGATAGTGCAAAAAACCGTCCTTATCGTGACCTACGTCCACGAAAGCGGCATTAAGGCCCGACGAAAGTTTTTTGACTGTTCCTAAGTAAAGATCGCCAACAGTAAAGCTGCTGTCTAACTCTTCTTCGTGATACTCCAGCAATCTCTTGTTATGCAAGAGTGCAATCCGATCACCTTTCTGAGTCGAACTGATTACTAATTCATTACTCACAAGATGAATTTACGGTTAGAATGGCTGTATAAAAAGAAAGAAGCCACGTTCGGGCTTCACAGACCGGCACGGGCTTCTACAAGAAGTGTTTTCAAAATTGAGTGCAGTGTTTTAAGCTTTAACTAATCATTTGGTAATTATAGCCTAAAAACGCCCGGCGGCCCGGTGAAAACTACTTTTTCTTATGCCGGTTTTTTCTGAGCCGTTTCTTCCGCTTGTGAGTTGCAATCTTGTGCCGTTTCCGTTTCTTACCGCAAGGCATAGTCTTTAAACAGTTTAAATAGTTAAAAATGTCTGTGGGCTATTTATTCCGTAGGAAGCCCAATACGTACTCTAATTTGAATAATGTGGTTCAGCTTCAGCAAACCTTATCATCATTCATTGTGCATTCATCACTTCAGCCGTTCTTCATACTCCTGAATAGCGGCCAATATCTGGGGATCTTTCTCTTGCTGCTTTACCTGAGCAAGCACTTGTTTGGCTTCGGCATTCTGACCGGCTTCAGCCAGACTAACACCTAAGTAAAATTGTGCTTTCCGACTGCCAGGATTGTTTACCAGAATTTGCCGGAACCGCTCGATGGCCTTATCATACTGATTCGACCGCATGGACAGCAAGCCGAGGTTGAATAAGGCTAACTCGTTCGTTGGCTCCTGCTGCAACACCTCCCGCAGCATCGTAATTCCCTGCATGGGGTTATCCGTATTTACATAGGTCATTGCCATATTGGCTTTGGCCGCCAGCAAGTTAGGATTTTTCGCAAGGGCTTTCTGATAATAATCGCGAGTTTTTTGTCCCAGTAACGTAGTCTTCTTTTCGTCAACGGAAAATGTATACGCTTCAAAATATTGGTCGCCAGCCCGTAGCAGATTACGCTCCGAAGGCTCCACTGTCGCTAGCAGTTCAGCGTAACGCGCTGCGCTGTCGTAGCGGGTAATGTCCCGAAAGAAACTGATCAGCTTTGCGCCTGCTGCTTCTTTCTTAGCTGGATCGGTTGTTGTAAAATCAGCCTGTAGAGAAGCCAGCTGTTTTTGCTGCTCTGGGGTTACAGGCTTTTCGTGAATCGTTGCAGGAGCTGATCCGCCCACGTGCGAGGATTCAGCCGTTGGCGTTTGCGTGGTCCGAGCCCCCAGTTGCTTGTTTTCATCGCGCACCACCACCTTGGGCAGGGTATATAAACCCGCCGTTAGGGCTGTAGCCAGAACAACAACAAGCAGAATATATTTATTCATAATAGGAACCCGTAACAAACGCAAACGCCATACAGGCTTTTCAAATTACTCAGCCGCTACTTTCGCTTTGTCGCTGGTTTTCACCTGCTCAACAAACACCTTGGCGGGCTTGAAGCTCGGAATATAATGCTCGTCGATCACCATAGCAGTGTTCTTCGAAATGTTCCGGGCTACTTTTTTGGCTCTTTTCTTGTTGATGAAACTGCCGAACCCTCTCACATAAATATTCTCTCCCTCGGCCAATGAGTCCTTTACTACCGAAAAGAAGGTCTCAAGAGTATTGGTAACCTCGGCCTTATCGATTCCGGTCTTATCGGCGATCTCTGCAATTACGTCTGCTTTCGTCACGACTTCTTAAACTTTAACGTTTACTGTATTGTTGAAAATTCGGGTGTCAAAAATGGGAGCACAAAGGTAGGGGTTTCCAGTAAATTATAAAACCCATTGCTTCCGTTTTTCCTCTGAACGACGCTTTTTTTGTTTTTATTTTGAATTGGCAATCAGACATTAACGTCACCAAACGTAACGTCGCGCCGACGCTTGAGCGTTGGTACGATCATCATAAACGCGACCTGCCATGGCGTCATACGCGTGATGCCTATCGCATCTGGCTGTCGGAAATAATTCTCCAGCAAACCCGCGTAGCACAAGGCAAACCGTATTATGAACGCTTTGTCGAAGCTTACCCAACTGTGGTCGATATGGCCCGTGCTGATGAGCGTGAATTACTCCGGCTCTGGCAAGGATTAGGCTATTATTCACGGGCCCGTAACCTGCATCAGACCGCTCGTTACGTAACGGACCAGTTAAACGGAAAGTTTCCTGCTACGTACAGTGGTTTGCTGAAAATGAAGGGGATAGGTGCTTATACGGCTGCGGCTGTAGCGTCCTTTGCCTTCGGTGAACGCGTACCGGTTGTTGACGGAAACGTGTATCGAGTGCTGGCCAGACTGTTTGGTATTGATGAGGACATTACAACTACGAAAGCCAAGAAGCTCTTTGCTACGTTGGCAGTGGAGTTAATCCAGTCAGCAGGCGATCCGGCAACCTATAACCAGGCCGTCATGGAGTTCGGAGCTATCCAGTGCAAGCCGGTAGGACCCGAGTGCCTGTTGTGTCCGCTCCAGGCGCAGTGCGTCGCGTATCAAACAGGTCAGCAGAACCGGTTGCCGGTTAAAGCAAAAAAAGCACCGGTACGCGAACGCTACTTTAACTACATCGTCTTTCAGCAAGGAAACCGGTTAGCCATGCGTGAACGAACGTCGCGTGATATCTGGCAGAATTTACATGACTTCTACTTAGTGGAAACTGATGAACCTACGCCTACGTTAAAGGATTTGCTGTTGACCGACGAAGCGGTTGCTGAACTAGTCGGGGCGGGGCGTTGGATTTCTCCGGCGGTAGAAGCAGTTCAGCTTTTGTCGCACCAGCGGATTCGGGCCGTTTTTCATCATATTGAGTTGCCTGATGGGCTGAGAAGCCGCTTGCCTATGGGCTTTCAGTGGTATACAGAACAAGAAATAGGAGGGCTCGCAAAGCCTGTTTTAATCACAAACTATTTAGCGAAGGTGTTTGGATAAATTGGTTTATTTCAGTATCTTTAATACTCTTAAGCCTTAAGCTTTTATTCATACAAAACCAATAAACTACAAGCATGGCAAGCCTAAATAAGGTGATTTTGATTGGCAATGTGGGCAATGATCCTGAGATCCGTTATCTGGATGGTGGCTCGGTTGTTGCCAAGTTTAGCGTTGCTACCAATGAGCGTTATACAACCCGTACTGGCGAACAAGTTGAATCAACCGAGTGGTTCCGCGTGGAGGTTTGGAACGAGCAGGCAAAAATCATTGAGAAGTATCTAAAGAAGGGTAGTCAGATATACGTTGAAGGGCGCTTGCGTACAGAAACCTACACAGACCGTGAAGGTAAAGAGCGGTTCTCGCTTGGCGTACGGGCTTCTACGTTCCAATTCCTGGGTGGGCCGAACGAACGTCAGGATAATAATGGGTACGACGCACCCGCTGCGGCAGCACCCGCACAACCGGCTCCGCGTCAGCAGGCGGCTCCCGCTCCGCAACCGGCTGCAACGCAGGACCGTCGTCAGCCTGCTCCTGCTGCGCCCCGCCAACAGCCTGAGCGCCGACGGGAGCCCGATCCAGTGCCTTTTGAGAGCACCAGTGGTGACGACGATCTGCCGTTCTAAACCGCTTCAAGCTCGATTGTTGAACGAGATTTAATCTACATGGACCCTAGTGATCCGCTTCCTCGACAGGTGTTCCCAGCCGATTCTGGCTGGGGCACCTATTTTGATTTTTACAGCCCGTATGCGGCTTTGATATTGCTGCTGATTGTACTTGCTGGCTTAGTGTCGGCATCCGAAGCGGCATTCTTCTCTCTTTCGCCCGACGACCGGGCTCACTGTCGTGATAGTGACAAGGCGCAGGATCAGCGTATTGCTCTGTTGCTCGACCGCCCAAAACGCCTGCTAGCCTCGTTGGTTATATTCAATAATCTCCTGAATATTGCCATCGTCGTCATTGTCACTTACATCACCTGGGAGTTTTCTCAAGCTTCTCACGCATCGGGCTGGGTGCTATCCGGAGTAACTTTAGCGACTACCATTGCTATTGTGTTGTTTGGGGAGATTGTACCTAAAGTATACGCCAGTCAGAATAATCTCATTGTAGCCCGCCGAACGGCCCTGCTCGCTCAAATTGGGTTAGCCGTGTTCCGGCCGTTAGCGATGTTGCTGGTTAACCTGAGCAATCAGGTCGATAAGCGCATTCAACGACGCGGTTATAAATTGTCCGTAGAGGAACTGAGTCAGGCCGTTGAACTGACGGGCAACGACGCTACAACGGAGGAAAAAGAAATCCTGAAAGGCATCGTGAACTTCAGTAATCTAACGGCCCGTCAGGTCATGCGGGCGCGGTTAGATATATCGGCCGTTGATAATGAACTGACTTTCTCGGAACTGATGGCCCAGATCAATGCATCAGGGTACTCGCGGGTACCGGTCTACCATGAATCGCTGGATCAGATCGAAGGTATTCTTTACATCAAAGACTTATTGCCCCATATTCATCAGGACGATTCGTTTCAGTGGCAGTCGCTGGTACGTCCGGCTTTTTTCATTCCTGAGAACAAAAAAGTCGATGACCTTTTGCAGGATTTTCAGAAACGGCGGGTCCACATGGCTATTGTCGTTGATGAATACGGCGGAACGCGCGGTCTGGTGACGCTGGAAGATATTATCGAGGAAATATTCGGGGAAATAAACGACGAGTTTGATGATGAAACCCCGGCTGGTTATCGTCGTGAAGATGATCGAACCGTAGTGTTTGAAGGAAAATTACCTTTGACGGATGTATGTCGGGTCTTAAACGTAGACGCTACTACGTTTGAAGCTGTTCAGGGAGACAGTGAATCGCTGGGAGGATTGCTGTTAGAACTGTTCAGCCGGTTGCCGAAACCTGGCGATGAAACGGCCTACGCTGGGTTTACTTTCCATGTTCTGTCCGCCGACGACAAACGGATCAATGAGGTACGGGTAATCAAAAATATCCCGACAGAATCGAGTGAAGTAAGTCGATAACTACCGTTAACGTAAACGACGCCTATAAATATCGTCAAGCGGCTGATAATTGATACTTTTATAATCAATCAGATCAGTATACTATGACGAGCCTTATTGACAAATTAAAGTCAGTCGCTAAACGGACACTCAAGCCCGAACGTCCAGCCACACCCATTACAGAGTTTGATTATACTACGTTACCTTGGATCGATAAAAAAGATGCCGATATTGAGGCCTTCCTAAAAGGCTATAAACGAGGTAAAGAGTTGCCGTACGATCTGGCCGAAAAGATGCACTTCTGGCGCGATAACGGCTACGTCATTCTGGAGCAGGCACTTCAGACCACCTGGCTCGATCAGCTATGGAGTGAGGTTGAAGAGTTGATCGAACATCATGACAAGTACAAGACCTTAGTACGTGTAGATTTACCCGAATATGCGGCCAAGCCTGTGTTGCCCGTTAGCGAGGTTCCTAAGAATATCCTAGATGGTCCATACATCAAATTCATGGATTTTCACGACAATTCGGTAATTGGCAAGAAGGTCATGCTTCACGAGAACATCATTACGTTTCTGGAAGCGGTATTTGGCGATAAGGTCATTGGGATGCAGAGCTTGCTATTTAAATACGGCAGCCAGCAGGCAACCCACCAGGATTTCGCGTACGTAGTGTCGGAGATTCCCAGCCACTTGGCCGCAGCCTGGATCGCCCTGGAAGATGTACATATTGATTCAGGACCCTTATTTTACTACCCAGGATCACACACCGTTGGCAAGTTCAACTTCGGGAATGGTATTTTCTTCAATGGCCAGTCTACCCATGATCCTAACGATTTCGCTAGGTACCTCGATGAAGCCTGCCAGAAAGCAGGGCTGGAAAAGAAAACGCTTTTGATCAAGAAAGGGGATGTACTGCTCTGGCACGCAGCGCTGGCGCATGGTGGCGACGAAATTCGCAATAAGGCTTTAACCCGTAAGTCGTTCGTGTGTCACTACTCGTCCGACAAAGCGTATAAACACCATCGGCAGCATCCAACGGTTGAACCTATACGACGGACCATCAACGGAGCCGATGTATTCGCTAATCCGCACATGCCCGACCAGGAAGATATTTTTGACACGGGTAAAACCATGTAGAAACAAAAACGGCGGGCTCATCTGGTGAGCCCGCCGTTTTTGTTAGACCCATAGCCCCCGGCCGTGGTTATAATCGTCGCCAATGCGCTGAATATCCTCGGTTGAGTACGTCAAAAAGCTTTTTTTGCGAAGCTGGCGAAGACGACGTCTTTCGAGCCAGGATAGTTTCCCATCAACCAACGCACCGAAGACAATAAGCCGTTCGAGGCTTCGGCGTACTTCAACCGGTGCCTGGCTGGCGCGTTCGATGAAATGGCCAGTTAACGTAGCGTCCAGGCGAAGCTCAAATCGATCACTTAATGTTTCGGTTAAAAGAAAATGGGCGTAGTTATATTGACGCTTTAGAATCCCCGCGTATTGTAAAGCTTCCAGAATCAAGGGTCGAAACTGGTCGTTATTGCCCCATTCGTCATACAACTCATTGACGAATTCCCGAATCGTCATGGGGGCCATAACCCGTACCTGCGCTTCGTGCAAGACCTGCCAGGAAGCCCAGGCGTTCCAGAATGCATAAACCGGCATACCGGCAAAGTCCGTTACCTGCTGTAATACGTAACTACCCGCCGACCGACGAACGACAAACTTGAGCACTAAATTACTTAAGCCAGCTTTGACAACAGTCGCCAGGAAAAACAAGAGTAATCCCCAGCGCGGCAGATTCAAATATGGATCAACCCCGAAGCGCACTAACCCCCTGTTGGCTTTCTGAACAGCAGCATCGGCTAACGAACGGAGGTGGCGATCGTACTGTGCGTCGTGGGCCCGAGGAAACTGGCATACCTGCATGATGGTTTTCACGCCCCGCAAGTTAAGAGCAATCAGCAGGTTGATTTCCAGATAAATCAAGAGAATTCCGTATACAGTTGTGAGGAGGGGAAGTTTGTACAGGCTCCCCATAAAGACTACGGATGTGTCCACAAACAAGTCGGGCCAGATATACTGAGGAATATACATCAGCAGAACGCCTAATACACCCAGCAAAGCGGCCATCGTTAACGTAACCGTCTTCGTCCGGCGTATTACCCGGCTTTCGAGCGAATTCAGTACGTACGGTTCGTCCGTTGGGTGCGATGTATCAAGTGCCTGCCGCAGATAGCGTAAAGCCAGGTGGTCGAGTGGACCTGTGCTGTTGTTCGGTGGCCGGGTTGACATGTTGAGTAACGTGACAGTGGATTTATTTCTACAACTACAGAACCGGCGGGGTTGTTGGCTGAATCGTCGCTTTTCCTGAAAGCAGCTTTAGTAATCGGTCAAAAGCAGCGGGTTAAAGAATGATTAAGACCCTGCCTCCTGTCAGTAAAAAGAAACGATCTTACCCTTTACCTATAAAAATTTGTCCTTATGTCAGTGATCATACGTATCCTACTAGGCTGTGCAATTGTCGGACAAACGGTTGCGCAAAGCGTAGCACCAGCTAAGTCTAAAACTGCCCAACAGCGCGTAAAAGACGAGATGGTTGAGGCTTCGCAGCGTTTTTTAGCGAGTCTTTCGGTCGACCAGCGGAAGCAGGCAACGTATCCGTTCGATGATCCGGAGCGGTTCAACTGGCATTTTGTTCCCCGCGAACGCAAGGGCTTGCCCCTGAAGCAGATGACGCCTGAGCAGCGTCAGGCTGCCATGGCGTTGCTGAAAACAGGTCTTAGCGAGCAGGGATACGAGAAAGCGACGTCCATTATCGATATGGAAAATGTATTACGTGTCATCGATAACCGGCCACCCAACGATACGTACCGCGACCCGGAGAACTATTCGTTTACTGTTTTTGGTGACCCATCGAGTCAGAACCCGTGGAGTTGGCGTATAGAAGGACACCACTTATCGCTTCATTTCTTGTCTACTGTAAGTGGTACGGGCTCGGCGCGTGTACTGGCACCCACACCGACGTTTTTCGGGAGCAACCCCGCCATTTTAGAATATGATCCTAAAATGGCTGACAAACGCATGGCCGACCCAAGGGTAAACTCATTGCCGCAGAAAGGACGACAAATTCTGAAACAGGAAGCTGAACAGGCTTTTGCGTTGCTCAAGACATTAAATGAAGGCCAACGTAAACAAGCCATTGTAGCCGCCGTGGCTTATCCCGAAATTGTTACCAGTAACAAACGGTTAGCTTCGCTGGAGCGGATGGACGGGTTGACCTATGCTGACATGACAGCCGAGCAGCGCAAACTTTTCCTGAGTCTGCTTCGGGTGTATCTGACCAATTACCGCGTTACGCTGGCTAAGCAGCAGATGGACAAGTTGGAAAAAGCAGGATTGGATAACCTCCGATTTGCCTGGGCCGGTGACCTGACGCCAGAATTAGGCGAAGGCAAAGGCTGGTATTATCGCATTCATGGGCCAACGGTTCTGATCGAATATGACAACACCCAGACCAACGCGAACCACGTTCATACAGTTGTCCGCGACCTGACGAACGATTTTGGCGATGATCTGCTCAAGCTGCATTACGAAAACAGCAAGCACGGTAAACAATGAATCCGATGAGCAGACCGTTTAACAATTTTTAAGCTGTTAATAAGTTGGTTTCTTCGTAACTTGTACAGCTTATAGCATTCGTACAACGTTTATAATTCATGAAGAAACTCCTGATTTTTGCATCAGTGGGTTTGCTGTCTACAGCCGCATCGGCTCAGCAAACTCAGTGGTATCTAACCGATAAAACAGATAGCACCGCGGGCATAAGTGTTGAACGCACCTACCGCGAACTCCTGAAAAATCGCAAGCCAACCCCCGTTATCGTGGCCGTTATCGACGGTGGTATCGATACGACGCACGAAGACCTCCGACGGGTCTTATGGGTGAACCCCAAAGAAATTGCGGGCAATGGCCGCGACGATGACAAAAACGGCTACGTGGATGATGTTCACGGCTGGAACTTCATCGGTGGTAAGGATGGACGTAACGTGAGCTACGAAACCGCTGAAGTAACCCGTCTGTACGTGCAACTGAAGCCGAAGTATGAAGGCAAGAGCCGGGCCGCGCTGAAACCCGACGAGCAGAAAGAATACGACCTCTACGTAAAAACGAAGGCGGAGGTTGAGAAAAACCAGGCGCAGTACAAAGCCCAATATCAAGGAATAAGCCAGTTTGCCGAACAATACACGGCTGCTGTTGACGCCATCAAGAAAGCGCTTAATGTTACCAAGCTCGATACCGCTACGTTACGTAATGCCAGCGAAACGGTTGCCGATGCCGCGTTGAAACGGCCAATCACGGGCGTGCTGCGTCTGCTGCGTCAGCAGGGTGCCGCCGACGCGGATGACGTAACGAAAGAGCTGGAAAAAGCGAACGAACAACTCAAAGCCCGCGCTGAATACAACTATAATCCAGAATTCGATTCCCGCGCTATTGTAGGTGATCGCCCCGACGATTTGAATCAGCGTGATTACGGTAATGCGGACATCGCCGGACCTCGCGCCGAACACGGCACGCACGTAGCGGGTATCATTGGTGCTGACCGTACCAATAACCTGGGCATCATGGGCGTTGCGGATGCGGTACAGATCATGGGCGTTCGGGCGGTACCCGACGGTGACGAACGTGACAAAGACGTAGCCAATGCCATTCGGTACGCCGTCGACAATGGGGCTCAGATTATTAACATGAGCTTCGGCAAGGATTATTCACCCCAGCGCAAAGCCGTTGAAGATGCTGAGCGGTATGCGCTCTCGAAGGGCGTACTGCTGGTTCACGCGGCTGGTAACGATGGCAAGGACATCGATACGGCGGCAAACTACCCCGCTCCCCGCTTTATGGATGGGAAGGAGATTCCGAACGTAATTACGGTTGGGGCCAGTGCGGAACGTAACAATAGCGAGTTAGTGGCCAGCTTCTCGAATTATGGCAAGCAAACTGTCGACGTGTTTGCGCCGGGTAAGGACATTTACTCGACCGTTCCGGGCAGTAAGTACGAAAATAACAGCGGTACTAGTATGGCCTCACCCGTAGTGGCTGGGGTTGCGGCCGTTCTGAAGTCGTACTTTCCGAAGTTGACCTATGCCGACATCAAGCGAATTATTGTTCAGTCGGCAACCCCGTACAAAACCAAGGTACGTCGGCCTGAATCAGGTGAAGGAGCTGGCCCAGGCAGCACCGTTGAATTTGCTACGTTATCGAAAACAGGTGGTATCGTAAACTTGTACGAGGCTGTCAAGCTAGCGATTGCGCAGGAAGGCAACTCTACGAAAGGGAAATAGCCCAAGCTAATTAACAATTTATCAATAAACCCAGAGCTATAGCAGCTCTGGGTTTATTGTTTAGTAAAGCGGCCCACCCGCGTTGTTAACCCATCGGTAAGCTGTACGATATACTGACCCGGTACAAGATGACTAACGGGCACAACCATCCGCAGTAGGCCGTTCGCCGTTCGCAGCGGCAGAGCGTTGTAAAGTAGAAGGCCCTGTAAATCGTACACGCTTATCTGCACGCGCTGCGTGGTTGCGCTTACGTACTCAACGGTCAATAGACTTTCCGCCGGATTCGGGTAAAATATGAACCGGTTGTCTGGTCCCAGCGACGTACCAGTCACGATGGCTGACTGAATAATTCGCGCTGGCGACCAGCCGACGCAGTTTTGCTGCGTGATCCTGACGTTATAAACGCCCGGCTGTGCAACTGACAGGCGGTACGTATTGGCATTCTGTAATGCGATGGTATCCCGAAACCATTGATAGCCGTACGTCGCGTCAAAAGGAGCTGTGAGAGTGACTGCTGCCCCTCGCGGAAGTATTAACTCGGATTCCGGCGGTTGTAATTCAACGGTGTTTACTGTGGTTAGCCGTACGACTGTGGCCGTCGACAGCGCCTTGCAACCCGCCTGCGTAACCTGGACCTGGTAGCTGCCTGGTTGATCTACCGAGAGTGACGACGAACTGACACCAGAAATTCGTGTGCCATTCCTAAGCCATTCATAGGACGTATCGGAGTCGCTCATCGCTTTTAAAATAATGGGTTTCTGGCTACTGCATACCCATTGATCGCCAGTTGGGCTTAGGGTGCTGACAGGCGTACGTACCTGAATTTGCACGGCCGGAGAGGTGGCCTGACAACCGTTAGCGTCAGTTATCTTCACAACGTACGCACCTGGCTGGTTGAGTTGTAAGGACGTAGTACTGGCACCCAAAATAGGTAAGCCATCCCGCAGCCATTGGTACGTCACTCCCGGTGCCTGCGTCGACGAGCGCAGTGATAACGTAGCGCCCGCGCAGAGGGTAGTGGTGGCGGGTGGCGCAATGCTGGCCGTTAGATCGCAGCGTACCCGTCGGAGTCCGCTTACAATTAAGGAAAACGGTTGGGTCGTGTATGTTAGCTTACTCTTGTGCGAAATGGTTACTGTGTAGGTCTGCCCGGCTACGGGCCTGGCGATGTAAATCTGCTCGACATTATCGCGAAAATTATCGTTGGTGATAGCGGCTCGGTTAGGTTGGTCTGGGTCAAGCACGAAAGGAAAACTAGTGAACTTGCCATCGGTAATACGAAGGTCGAGATCGTTGATCAGCTTCGGCGTTCGTTTGTTCAGCGAAGCCGTGCTAACCGGGGTTGCTGTGCCTGCTGGGTCTGTCCAGGAAAGCGTAATAACCAGTGGTTCGTTGCCCTGAGCGACGATTTTGTGCGTAAACGTGCTTCCTGATTTCAGGCTCTGCTCCAGCAACTGATGGGCCAGCTCTTCGTTGAGGAGCGCGCGAGCGGCTGCTTCCGTATTCAGCAGGCCCCAACCCTGGCGGTAATCAGGGCCAGCGGCTGGATTAGTGCGGTCGGCCGTATGTAAAGCCAGGCCACGTAACGTAGCGGCCCGCATGAACTGACTCGCTGTGTTGCCCTGAGCCGCTTGCTGCCGGGCATATAATTCCTGCAACAAAAACAAGGAACCCGATACGTTCGCCGACGCCATCGACGTACCACTCAGCAGGCCGTAAGCCGTATTACTGCCCGCCAGGGTGGAAAATACATCCGTGCCGATACCAAGTAAGTCAGGTTTGATACGTCCGTCGTCCGTTGGACCCCAACCGCTGAACGAGGTTGAGTTCAGCGAAACAGGCCGGTTTTGCTTGTCAAAAGTCACATCGGCCGCGCCAACGGTTAGAACGTTTTTGGCGGTTGCCTCCGCCGGTATAACATCGTAACTATCATTGCGACGCCGGGCGGCCGTACTTTTCGTTGTCGTATTCTTTAAATAGTAAGGCGTACCATCGGGCGGGCCGGTATCGGCGCGTTTGTTATCCGCCGATCGGACCATCAACAGGAATGGATTGTTGTACGCAATTCGATCCAGGTCCTGCGCTTTCTCGGTGTAAAACCCGAACTGATAATCTTCTGTAGCGCTCACGGTTGTATTGCCCCACCACTCCCATTTTAATTTCGGATCTGTACCCGGCCGCGACGGATTATAGACCCAGCCAACTACTGGGCCATACGCATGATTCGACAGCAACAGGTTAGGGGCTGCCTTAACGAGTTCGGCAATGTCATTTGTGTAGTCCCAGACCGACAGTTGGGCACCGTAAGCCATTCCTCTCGCTTTTGCGTTAACGCCTTTGGCAATAAGCGTTCCGGCGAGGTGGGTGGTGTGATCGTTCAGGATGGCAGTGTTATCTGTTTGGGTGATGCGGGACGTGCCCAGTTCCTGGTGGGTGGTCAGCACCCGTCCGCCATCCCAGAGGCCAAGTTTGCCTGTCATTAGTGGAGCGTTACCCGACAACGCTATAGGCAACGTTCCGTTTCCCTGTACGGCCACTGTCCTTGTTCCTTCGGCTGCTTCAGTATTATGCAGCACATAATAAACCGGCTCGCCAAAGCGGTCTACGTCCTGTAGCTGAATGGTGCGTGTACTGGAATATTTTTTGTGGATGGGCCAGGCCCGCTGCTTCGCTAACCGAAGCGTCTGGCGCTGAAGGTTCGTATACCGGTGTAAAATCTCGTTTTGCCAGTGTGGGGTCTTCCCGGAGTGTGTAGCTTGTGCCCACGCCTGCGTTGCCAGTCCGTTAGCGTATAGCCAGACCAGGCATAGCACGACTGTTGGGCTAGCCCAAATGGGATGCATTACGCTATTCCGGACGGTTTTCACAAACCAGCTACAGTAAATCAGGTGGGTTGGACAGTTAATGTTTGCGGATACGTTTTACCCGAACGGTCTGCGATCGGTTATCTTCAATAACCACAAAAAACGTACCGCCCGGCAAATCAGCGACATCCATCACCGCTGAATACGTCTGACCTTCCCGTTGTAAGAGCGCCGTTCGTACTGATAAGCCCCGCAGATCAGTTAACCGCACCGACGGAATAGCCCCAGTAGTTAGTGAACCGACCGGAACAGAAACCGTTAGTTGGCGAGTCGTTGGGTTCGGGTAAACCGTTAACAGATCATCGTTCGCCGTAGGCTCATTGGCCAGAATCGCGACGTACACATCAGCCGAAACCGCTTCGCCACAGCCGTTGACATTGCCCCGAACGGAATACCGCCCCGTTTTCACCGCCGTGTAGTTCGCCCCCGTAGCGCCCGCGATCGGAACACCATCGAGCAGCCACTGCGCATTACTAATTACGTTCGATGAAAGCAGCGGTCCATTGGCCGTTACAATCGGAACCTGAGCCGTCCGGACCGTAACAGGTATGACCGACGAGGTAGCGGGCAGACAGTCATTGGCTACCTGAACCGTATAATCGCCGGCCCGGCTAGCGAGCAGCAAACTGTTGGTGGCTCCGCTGATGGGTCGGCCGTTCAGCAGCCATTGATATGTAAGCCCTGGTTCCGTATTGGCCTGTAACGCGACGCTGGCACCCTGGCAAATGCTGGTTGAGCCATTCGCCGTAACGGTCGCCGTAATCGCCGAACCCATTGCGATCGGAACCGCAACCCGCTGAACACTGGGGCAGTCGAGCGATCTGACGTTCAGGTTATAGAAATAGTACCAGGCATTTTTCAACGTATCAACCGCGCCACCGTTTGCAAACAACGCTCCTTTTAGGGTCAGGATGGGCGTACCATTCTGGGCGGTTACCTGATACGGAAAGCCAGTTACGGCGGAGTTGCTGCGGAAAATGGACGCCCCGGCGGTGTAGTCAATGGTAATCTTGTAGTCGCCAGCCTGAGGAATACGCAGATTGAGCGGGTACTCCATTCCCGGATCGTCCGGATCGTCGACTAGCTGGCCACTGCCGTTCGTTGCGGTCAGGCTTTGGTTTCGCGTTGGGGATACGTCGAGCGTTACGCTCGAAATCGGTGTGTCGTCTAACTTCCGAACGGTGAATGTTAACTTACCCGCATTGCCAATGTACAGCCGAGCGGTTTCAATCAATAAGGGCACCCGTGTTGTAATCAGAGGAGCCGGACCAAAATTACCGGCATACGACCCACCCCCAAACACGCGCTTATCGACCGGGCCGACAGTTGCGGCAAAATCGTTAAGCACAGCGTAGAACTGCCCACTCGCGGGTACGGCTTTCAAAACGGTTCGATTGCCAACGGCTAATAAGTTGCCACCGGTCGGGGCATCATACCACACGGCCGTTCCGGCTCCGGCGTTACGTAGTGATATGGCCGTGTCGCTGCCGCAGCTAAGGGCGGTAAACAGACCATTTGCAGATGCACCGCCCACGGTTCGGGTTTCGGTCAACGTATTATTCGTTACGTTCTGATCGGTGTTGGTGCCTGTTGTAATGATGAATCGATACGTCTGGCCACCCGCCATGGCTACGGTTTTGGGCGCTTTGAACGTCACGATGGCTTCGCGGAAAGCTTCGAGCGTTGCTACGCTGCCGGTGAGGGTGGTAAGCTCGTTATTATTGGCGTCTAGTACGTTAATGCGTACGGGTACGTTAAGCTGATTGGTGTTGCCGTAGTTTCGTACGCGTACGGCAACGGCCAGTTCCGAACTAGTTTGACTGCAAAAGTTTGATTCGGGTGAAACCAGGGCTGTTACACCTACGTCGTTCGTCGTTTGCACGACAGTGAGCAAATAATCTTGTGTTTCGCCGTTGAGGTAGTTGCCGCACGATACTACGTTCGATGGGTTGTCTGTCTCGGTAGCCACCAGGCGCATCCGCAGAATCTGCCCGGTTTGAAGGCCTTCCGGCACCGAGATAGTCGCTGAAAATTGCCCTGAATTTGGCAAGACATCCGATGTCGCCACGGTTTCGCCAGCATCGTCGAAGCTGCCATTATGGTTCCAGTCCACAACCGCCTTGACGACCACATTTTTTACGGCCCCGCACGTACCCAGCGATACGATCAGCGGAATTCGCTGGCCGCTTTGTATAGGCGTTGCGGTCTGCGAAAAATCAGAATACGTGCTGCACCCGTTTGAGCCGGATTGATCGAGACTGCCAAATTGAACGCGGGTTATCTTGCTATCGGCATCCGACGTAGCTGCCGAGGCACAATATGCTTTGCCGCCGATTCCGCTGATCAGCAGGGCGTAATCCTGTTTTTCGCCGGTAAGTGTTCCCTTGTGCGTTACCGTCAGGGTATACGATTTACCCGGAACGGGGTTACTGATGAGCACCTGCTCTACGTTGTCGCGGAGGTTATCACCCCGCGTAGCGGGATTAGCGGGGTTATCGGGGTCGAGTATCCAGGGCTGAATTGTCTGGCTGCCATCGGCAACCCGAACGTCCAGGTCATTGACCAGTTTAGGCGTTCGGTCATTCAGCGTAGCGGCCGAGGGGAGGGTAGCGGTTCCGGCGGGGTCAGTCCAGGAAATGGTTACGACCAACGGGCCACGACCCGAGGCTATGACCGGAATGGAATACGTATCACGCTGGTTCAGGGTTCGTTCGTCAATGAGGTAGTTCTGGTCGGCGTTGATGATAGCTCGCCCGGCTCGTTCGTCGTTGAGTAGCCCCCAGCCGTTCTGATAATCGGGTCCGGGCGCGTTTCCGGCTTCATCGGCGGTGTGGATCGCCAGACCCTTCAACGTCGATGCCCGTAGGAAACGGCCGTTGTTCCGTTGGGCAAACAGCTCCTGCAACAGCAGTAGTGATCCCGCTACATTGGGGGCTGCCATCGACGTGCCACTCAGTGAGGCATAGGCGCTATCGGTTTCTGAACTAGACGACAACACGCTGACGCCGACACCAACAAGATCCGGCTTAATCCGTCCGTCGTCGGTGGGTCCCCAACTACTAAAACTGCTGATCGCTACGTCCTGAGCCTGGTTGTAGCCGTAGCTGAGGTTACTGACGGCTCCAACCGACAAAATATTTTTTGCGGTTCCGTAGGTGCTGACCTGGTCGTAACCGTTCTGATTGTTGCGAGGTGCCCGGCTGATGGCGTTGCTGGTACCTAGGAAGTAAGGCTGACCAGGACCGGGGCCATTCGAGCCGTGGTTGTTGCCCGCCGATTTGACAATGAGGTAATAGGGTGCGTTCTGAGCGATCTGATCCCAGGTGCGGGTTTGATCGGTATAAACACCAAACTTGTAGTCTTCGGTTTTGCTGACGGTCGTGTCGCCCCACCATTCCCATTGGGTTGTTGTGGATCGGGAGTCGTTAAAAATCCAGCCCGCGTTCGAGCCGTACGAATGGTTCGAGATCAGCAGGTCCGGCGCGGCCGTGCTCATCTCATTACTATCGTTATTGAACGAATAGGCCCGCAGGTTGGTCGCGTACGCCATACCACGTACCTGCTGATTTACCCCGGCCCCCATTAAAATACCGGCTACATGGGTTGAATGCGAACTAAGCGCATTCGCGTTATCGACTTGGACAACCCGGCTGCCCGCAACCCCATTCCGAAACTCAACGTGAGTATCGCGTACCCTGCCGCCATCCCAGACCGCCAGTTTGTCCCGTAACGTCTGACCCGATAACGACACGCCAAGGCTGCCACCTGCATAAAGCGCTGACGTGCGCGTACTCTGTCCGGCCAGGGTTGTGTTGTCGGTGGCGTCGTACAGGAGTTCGCCCCGACTGCTGATGCCACGTAATACAACGACTCGTCCGTTCAGGTGACGCTGCTCGATGGGGCGGTTCAGCCGGATCGCTTCGGTTAGCGCTTTTTGATAATTGGCGGCCTGCTGCTGGCTGATGGACGTTTGCAGATTGACCTGCTGAGCCCGCTGCCGGGCGCTGTATTGGGGTAACGGTTGAGCTGTTGAGGACGTAGCCAGCGTTAGCAGCACGAGGCTGATCACTGGATACGCTCCCCGGAGCCGGAGCCATATAGGTTTTGTCATAAACGCGAGAAACGCCGGTCAAGGCTGAATAACGAATGTACACAGTACGTACGAAAGATAGGCGTCCAGCGTTGCCTAACTGTCTGTTTTTACGGACGATTCAGGTAAATTTAATGAATCGCGTTTAAACCTTACCGGGTTGCGCAAATCATACAGGCGTCGACTTTACTTTTCTTATGGATACGTTCCTAAAGCAGGCGAACGATGTACGACGACTGCAACAGTTATTCAGCCGGGCCGGGTTTGGCGCGACTCCCGCCGAGCTGGAAGACGCCCTGCATCGTCCGTTCCGGAAAGTAGTACGCCAGTTCGTAACCACCACTGAGCCGCTAGAACCGCTTCGGGTTGTTGACCCGGAGGAGCACGTAACGAAGCGGGCGTTGAAGGGGATGCTGCAAACGGGGCAGCTTGACAAAGAGATGCTGAAGGAGCAAATTCGGATGAACGCTGAGAAGGTTCGTGATCTGAACCTGCAATGGCTCGATCGAATGGCTTCCGGTAAAGAGGCATTCCGCGAAAAAATGGCCATGTTCTGGCATGGACACTTCGCCTGCCGGACAGTAGGACGTAACCCCCTGTTCATGCAGCAATACGCGAACACAATTCGCCAGCATGCCCTGGGCCGGTTCGGCGATCTGCTGATGGCGGTATCGAAAGAGCCCGCCATGCTCCAGTTTCTCAACAATCAGCAGAACCGGAAGAATGCGCCGAACGAGAATTTTGCGCGTGAAGTGATGGAGCTGTTCACGTTAGGCCATTCGTCGTCCGACCCTAGCCACTACACGGAGCGTGATATTAAAGAAGCTGCCAGGGCGTTTACGGGCTGGCAATTTACGCCCGAAGGGCAGTTCCTGTTTAGGCAGCAGGTTCACGACGAAGGCCAGAAAACGATCTTTGGTAAAACAGGCTCCTTTGTTGGCGAGGATGTAATCGCGATGCTTCTCGAAAACAGGCAGACGGCTCGCTTTGTGGTCAGTAAGCTGTATCGCGCGTTTGTCAATGAAACCGAAGAGGCAAATCGGGTTAACGAGCTGGCAGACCAGTTTTACAAAAGCGGGTATGACATTGCCGGGCTGATGGAGACTATATTCCTGGCCGACTGGTTCTATTATCCAAAAAATAGGGGAGCCCACATCAAATCTCCGGTCGAGTTGCTGGCGGGTCTACGGCACCTGCTCACCATTCAGTTTGAACAGCCGCAAGCCCAGCTTTTTGTACAGCGAACGCTGGGCCAGGTTCTCTTCTATCCGCCAAACGTAGCGGGCTGGCCGGGCGGAAAAAACTGGATCGACTCATCGAGTCTGCTGTTTCGCATGCAGTTGCCCAGTTACGTCCTGAAAGCCGTCGACGTTAACGTCCGGCCTAAAGAGGATGGCGACGTGAATACGCAGGTGCTGGCACGCAAAGGGGGACGGCAGTTTCAGGCTACAGTAGATTGGGCCGGTTTTGAAAAGGTGTTCGTCAAAACAGCGGATGCCGACTTAGCCGATGCCATCGCGATTACGTTACTGCCCTTACCGTTAACGGCCGGGCAACGAACACTGGTTGATCAGCAGATTAAACCTGCCCAAACCCGGCGAGAGCGCATCCAGGCCGTAACGCTTGCCCTACTAAGCCTACCCGAATACCAACTGACTTAAAGAGTGAATGAGCGAGTAAACGCTCAAAAACACTCATTCACTCTTTCGCTCATTCACCCTTTCACTCTTTAACCATGTTCCGACGCGATTTTATAAAGCAATCGGCCCTTACGACGGCGGGAACCATGCTAATTCCGCATTTCCTGAAAGCGTATGAGGCTTCGGCGATGGGGCAACCGTTGGCACCATCCGGCAAAATATTGGTTATCGTCCAGTTGTCAGGTGGTAATGATGGACTGAACACGGTTGTGCCCTATCGTAATGACATCTATTACCGCGAACGGCCAACTATAGCTATAAAATCCGATGCCGTTCTTGCTCTGAACGATGAGATTGGTCTGCACCCGGCCATGGAGCCGCTCAAAGCGCTGTACGATGATGGCTTGCTGACGGTGATCAATAACGTTGGCTATCCCAATCCCGACCGGTCGCACTTTCGGTCGATGGATATCTGGCAAACGGCCAGCGATTCAGCTACGTATCTACGTACCGGATGGGTCGGGCGTTACCTTGATGCGGCCTGTGCGGGTAAAGCTCAGCAGCCCTTTCGTACGATTGAGGTCGATGATACGTTAAGTCTGGCCCTGAAGGGCGATGAGTTGAATGGCCTTGCCCTGCTGGACCCGAAGAAGCTGTATAACCAGACACGTAACGGCCTGGTATCGGGTATCAGCCAGGCGCATCACGATGAACCAGAAACGGTAGGTTACTTGTATAAAACCCTGGCCGAAACGGTTTCGTCGGCCCAGTACGTGTACGACAAAGCTAAAGTTCATACGACCACCGCTACGTACCCGAATCATGAGTTGGGAAACCGGCTAAAGACCGTGTCGCAGCTGATTCAGTCGGGAGTGGCTACGAGCGTGTATTACGTGTCGATCAGCGGGTTTGATACGCACATCAACCAACCCGGTCAGCAGGAACGATTGCTGCGTCAGTACGCTGAGGCCGTTGGGGCTTTCATGGCGGATCTGAAGACCGCCGGTCGGCAGAATGAGGTGCTATTGATGACATTTTCGGAATTTGGCCGACGCGTGAAACAGAATGCCAGCAACGGAACGGACCACGGAACGGCCAATAACGTGTTCCTGATTGGAGGAGGCTTGCCTGCGCAGCGGGTGTTGAACGAAGCGCCGAGCCTGACGAACTTAACCGACGGCGATTTGACGTACTCCGTAGACTTCCGGCAGATTTACGCTACGTTGCTGCGCACGTACCTCGGCGCCGACGATGTCGCTATTCTGGGCCGAAAGTTCGATCTACTCAAGATTGTCTAGTGCTAAAGTAGTGAATACTTACCCCTACCTGATAGACAATGGCTGGTTAGGTCATTTCTAGAATAAAATTTAAGAGTTCCACACGTAAACTGTGCTTTAAACTGCGTTATTTCGCAGAAAGTCAATTCGTATTTCACTGAATGGTAGGTATTATTATGGGTAGCCTCTCCGACCGTAAGGTCATGCAGGAGGCCGCCGACATCCTGACCTCGTTGGGTGTTTTGTGGGAAATGGATATCGTGTCGGCGCACCGGACGCCCGAAAACATGGTCGACTACGCAAAGACCGCCCGCGACCGTGGATTAAAGGTTATCATCGCTGGGGCGGGTGGAGCCGCTCATTTGCCGGGTATGGTGGCCTCACTCACTACGCTGCCCGTTATCGGCGTACCGGTTAAGTCAAGTAATTCGATTGATGGCTGGGATTCGGTGCTGTCGATCCTGCAAATGCCCGCTGGTGTTCCGGTGGCGACTATGGCGCTCGACGGGGCACGTAATGCCGGGATTCTGGCTGCCCAGATCGTTGGTACGTTCGACCAGACTGTGGCCCAAAACTTGCTACGCTACAAAGAGGATTTGAAAGAAAAAGTGGCTGATATGAATCGGCAATTAACTACGCCTTAACCCTACACATACCCATGGACGCCGATAATCACGCATCTAACCCGCGACCAACTGAGAATACCAGTTTGCCGGCAATTACGCTTACTGTTCTGGTGGGAATCATAGCCGCGCTGCTTTACGTCGGTTACGACTACATTACGGATGATACCAACGGCTCCGACGAGTTAACGAATGTAGCCCTGGATACAACCTCGCAGCAGCCGCTGGCGCAGAATGACCCGCAGATGCTGATGGCTCCCGAAGAGGTGGATACGTCGTCGCAGCCCGCTCCTGTCGATCTCTCTCAGGCTGAACCACCCGCCGATGCCCCCGTTGCCGAAGCCCAGGCCGAAGAAGTAGCCGATGCTAACCGCGAAACCACGGCCGGTAAGCCTTCGCTCAACGAAAAACCAGCCGAGGTAAAGCCTAAGGTTGAGAAAAAGGAAGAAAAGCCGAAAGAGGAAAAGCCGAAGGAAGAGAAACCTAAAGTCGAAAAGGCTAAAGAAGAGAAACCAAAGGCAGAGAAGCCGAAAGAGGAAGTGGCAATTGAAAAGCCAAAAATCAATCCCGGCGGAGTTAACAGTACGTATACTGTTGGGGCTGGGGAAACGCTTTATGGCGTCGCTAGTCGGTATAATATGAAAATCAGCACTTTAAAAGAGCTAAATCCCGGCGTGTCTGAGTCTGACGTAAAGGCCGGTGTGACCAAGCTTAATGTGAAAGCAATGGCCGTACATACCGTTGGGCCGGGCGACGTACTGCGGGTGGTTGCTCAGAAGTATGGCGTGAGTAAAGAAGCGATTATGCGCGCCAACCATAAGTCGAAAGATATCGCCACGCGGGGCGAAAAATTGATTATCCCTTTTCCGGATAAGCAGTAGAAGGGTGGAATTGAATAAGTCTGGAACAGGGGCAAATGCATCTTGCTTTTGCCCCTGTTCCAGACTTATTTCTTTTCATACACCAGCCCAACGGTAAACCGCAGGTCGTTGTTCTTTCGGCCGGGCACAACCAGACTTTCATAGGCGTTCGCCAGCGTGGATCGCAGGCTGGTTGCGGAGGTTAGCTTCACCTGAAGGCTTAGGCTCGCATTCCAGCGAATGTTATACTGCCCAATGGCTGGCTGGTAAAAAGCTGTGTGGGTTACGGTAAATCGATCGCCACCAAACGAGTACTCCCCGAACAGCCTTGTTGAGTTCCGAAAGATGTTGATGTCGCTTAGTTCCATGAAGTCAGTGAACTCCTGCAATAGGACGTTCGTGATTGACAGATAGGCGCGTTTCTGATTTACGACTTTATAGCCTAATCCTCCGGCTACCGTCCAGCGTCGGTTGATCTGGCGGAGGTTACTTCGCTCAAATGAGCCGAAGGCCAGATAATAAAGGCGTTTTTCGTGCCGATACGTAGTCCGGAAATCTCCGAACCATTCCCGCTCCGCCAACAGGTTGTTTTGTCGGCCATACACAAACGACGGGCTCGACGATAATTTGAAATAATTACTCAGTTGATAATCCACCGAGCCGGTTAGTTGCAGGAGCGTTCGGTTAACGTTCCCGCTGGTAATTGTACCGTCGGCGCCGAAGCGGTAGCGAAGCGTTGGCGGTACAGGAGGGGCTGGCTTCGTCACCACTGAATCCTTCTTGATCTTAGTGGTTGAGTCAGTAACGGCTTTGGCGCGGGTCGTGTCGGGTGTTGATGGGCGTAATGGATCCGGCTGCTCAACAATCTGGGCGAAGGCGCTGTAACCGAGCAAAAAAACACAAAAACAGAAGACGAGGAAGACACAAACTTTTTTCACAAGATACTACACTGGAGAAGCCGCAACTTAGAAAAAACTCTAGATTTGATGGATGGCCGGCCGGCGCATCTTATCCAATAGCCCAATTTTAGACTCTATAAATCATGACTCGCTGGGGAATCTTAGGACCAGGGCGCATCGCTCATAAATTTGTTCAGGATCTGTTAACGCTACCCGATGCGCAACTGTATGCGGTGGCTTCGTCTGATCAGCAGCGGGCCGATGCGTTCGCTCAGCAATATTCGATTCCTCATGCGTTTGGGAGCTACGACGGTCTGCTGACGCTTCCGGAACTGGATGTTGTGTACGTGGCCACCCCGCACGTTAAACACCACGAGAATACGCTGATGCTGCTCAATGGAGGGGTAGCGGTGCTGGGCGAGAAGCCCTTTGCCATGAACAGCGCCCAGGTTCAGGAAATGGTTCAGACCGCCCGCTCAAAGTCAATATTCCTGATGGAAGCGCTCTGGAGTCGCTTTATACCGGTTCTGCAAAAGGCGAAGCAACTCGTCGACGATGGCGCAATTGGCCGCGTCACGGGTGTGCGGGCTGATTTTGGGTTTGCTGCGCCATTTGCGCCCGATGGTCGGTTATTTGACAAGGCGCTTGGGGGCGGAGCCTTACTCGATATTGGTATCTATCCCCTGTTCTGGTCCTATTTTATGCTGGGTATGCCGGAATCGATCAAGGCTTCGGCCATCTTTGGCGAAACGGGTGTCGATGAGCAGTGCGGGATGGTGCTGACGTACCCGAATGGTGAGTTGGCCATGCTGGATAGTACGTTACGGGCCCGAACTCCCTGCGAAGCTTTCGTGTACGGAACCGAAGGACTGATACGTGTAGGGTCGCGCTGGCACGAAAGTCAGCAGTTAATGCTCGACCGAAACGGGCACGAACCTGAAGTGATTTCGGTGGAGCGAACTACGTTTGGGTATGACTACGAAGCCCAGCACGTAATGCAATGCCTGGCCAAAGGACGTACCGAAAGTTCGCTCTGGTCGCTCGACGATAGTGTCAACCTGATGCAGTTGCTGGATGCGGTTCGTGCCGAAACGGGAATTGTTTATTAGGAGAGGAGGGGAGGAGCAGGAAGAAAGGGAGTAAGAAAAAAGAGCCAAACTTAACCTGACTCCCTTTCTTCCCGCTCCTCCCTTTACTCCTTCGCTTCCCATTCCTCCCTTTCTTCCCTACCTTTGCGGCATGACTGATCGTTACGCCCAGCGCGGAGTCTCCGCTAGTAAAGAAGACGTTCACAACGCCATTGCGCAGCTTGACAAAGGCTTGTTCCCTAAAGCGTTTTGCAAGATTGTTCCGGATACGCTGGCGGGCGACCCGGCTTTTTGTACCATTATGCACGCCGACGGAGCAGGTACCAAATCGTCGCTGGCGTATCTGTACTGGCGCGAAACCGGTGATCTGAGCGTTTGGCGGGGCATTGCGCAGGACGCGGTGGTTATGAATACCGACGATCTGATTTGCGTAGGTGCTACGGGGCCTATGCTGCTCTCGTCGACAATTGGACGTAACAAAAACCTGATTCCCGGTGAGGTTATTGCCGAAATTATCAACGGGACGGAAGAGGTTCTGCAAATGTTGCGTGAGCATGGCATCGAGATCTACAGCACCGGGGGCGAAACGGCCGATGTGGGTGATCTGGTCAGAACCGTAATCGTTGATAGCACCGTTATCGCCCGTATGCGACGCGATCAGGTTATCAGCAACGATCGGATCCAGGCGGGGGATGTGATCGTCGGTCTGGCTTCATTTGGTCAGGCGACTTATGAAACGCAATACAATGGCGGCATGGGCAGTAATGGCCTGACCTCCGCTCGCCATGATGTGCTGGCCCACTATTTAGCCGACAAATATCCGGAGAGTTTTGACCCGGCCGTTGACCAATCGCTGATCTACAGTGGTTCCAAGCAGTTGACCGACGTATCAGAAGCGGGTCCGACCATTGGCCAGCTGATTTTGTCGCCTACCCGGACGTATGCCCCCGTGGCCCGCGTGCTACTCGATGAACTTCGACCCCATATCCACGGAATGGTACACTGCTCAGGCGGGGCGCAGACGAAGGTTTTGCACTTTATCGACAACCTCCACGTCGTTAAAGACAATCTGTTTCCTGTACCACCTTTGTTCCAGTTGATTCAGCAGGAAAGTGGCACCAGCTGGCAGGAAATGTACAAAGTATTCAACATGGGTCATCGGCTGGAAGTCTATCTTGCCGAAGAATATGCTCAGCAGGTTGTCGATATCGCTCGATCGTTCGGCATTGATGCACAGGTTGTTGGTCGCGTTGAAGCCTATCAGGGTAAGCGAGTAACCATAGAAAGTGAATTAGGTACTTTTACTTATTAATCTATTGCCAATCAAAATACATTAGATACATTGCGGATGTAACTTGTAATAAACTTAGTTCACATCCACTCTTGAAAGCAATCTACTTAGTTTGCCTGGCTGGCATATTGTTGGCTAACCGATCATCAAACGCTCAGACCACGTATTTTCAACAGAATTTTTCGGCTGGTGGAACCCCTGCTACGTATGTAAGCACTAGCCCGAACAATTCACAGGTTAACGGCCTCTCCGGGCTGAACGCCACAATAACCAATAACGCCGTTCAGTTTTCGCGCCCAACCGATAGCGGTTCGGGTTACATCTCCCGATCAACGAATTTTGACGGGCCGCCAACGTCGCTGCACGTTCAATTCAGCTTTGAAGTAATCTCAAGCGACGTATCGGTGACTGGTACAAGCGCTCTTATTTTTTACGTAGGTAGTGGGTTTAACTCTGGGCCACAGAACCCGCCTAACGCTGATGTGTATGCCCGGTTTGGTATAGGGTTGTCGGCAGCAGGATCAGGTCAGTTTCAGGTACGTACCATCCCCTCGGGTGGGGGCGGTGGCACCAGTAGCTCCTACTCCGGTCGGCAGACAATTACGTTTGCGATGAATAATTCGGGAGGTACGATGACCTATCTGTCCCCTACAGGTTCTACGGAGTCATTGCCCAACGATACGTATGACATCTGGATCGGGACAACCAGACTGTTTAACGATCAGGCTGTTCTGACGCCTACTCAGGCCATCAATAATTTTAAGTTCAGGCTGGCCGATGGCGTTGGCGTCATGCAGGTTGGTAATATTCTCATGCGGGATATTAGCGGCTCTTTACCAGTTTCACTGCTTTCCTTTACTGCCAAGCCCGAAGGCGACCGGGTACAGCTGGCGTGGACGACCACCTCCGAACGAGATGCCGATCAGTTTGTGGTAGAGCGCAGTGCTGACTTAGGGGAATTTACAGCGGTTGGCAAGATAGCCGCGAAGGGCACTACCGATCAGCGACAGGATTACGGGCTAACCGATATGAATCCATTACCTGGTGTTAACTATTACCGCCTGAAACAGATTGACCTTGATGGAACAACGCATGTTTATAAACCGGTAGCTGCTATCGTTGAGGCCAGTCAGCCGGTAGTGGCTGTCTATCCGAATCCGGCCGAAGCAGAACGGATTCACCTGCGGCTCTGGAATACCACGGATTCTGTCATTCGTTTACTAAACTCTACGGGGCAAGCCATTGAAAGCACTCTGGAGCAGGGAGTTGGTGAGGCTTATCTGGTACCATCTTCGCCCTTGACCACTGGCTTATACTGGCTTCAGGTGCAGACTGGCGGACAAATTCAAACGACTAAAGTATTGGTTCGTTAACGTTTGGCTGTGTGCTATTCAAGTTAAGGTGAGTTGTTGATAAAAGCTGACGCTTACTAGTCTACTAACTTAGGCCTGAAACAGCACACAGCCAAACATTCAGATGCGCTAGGCTAGTGCCAGCTCCTGCTCACTGTCTACAACTGTCTTTACCTCAACCCGCGGGGGAAGCAGCTTATATAGTACGGGTGTGACAATGCGGGAAAGCAAGGTGCTGGAAATCAGGCCGCCAATCAGGACCCAGGCCAGCGGAGAATAAAGCGGATTGCCTTCGAGGGCCAAGGGCATCAAACCACCAATGGCGGTTAGCGACGTCAACACAATTGGAACAAACCGGACTTCACCCGCTTCTTTGATCGCTTCAACCAAAGGCATGCCCTGCTCACGTAGTTGATTAGTGAAATCAACCAGCAGAATCGAATTTTTGACCTCGATACCAATCAAGGCGATAAGGCCGATGATCGCTACGAACGAGAAAGGGTTACCCGTCAGTAGCAGGGCGGCAATGGCCCCAATAATACCCAATGGGATAACCGAAAGTACGATAAGGGTACTTTTGATGGTGCCAAATTCCAGGATCAGTACGGCCAGAAAGCCAAAAATGGTAATCAGGATAATCGTGCCCAGCCCACCAAACGACTGTTCGCGGCTTTCTAGCTCCCCTGCGGCAACGTACCGGAATCCGTCTGGAAACTTCATCTGATCCAGCTTCTTCAATACGTCGGTATAGACGTTATCCACCAGAAAGCCGGTTTTGACAAAGGCGGTCACCGTAACAAAGCGATCTTTATCGTAGTGACGAATAAGGCTTGTGCCGGTTTCAAACTGGATATCCGCAACCTGGCGCAAAGGGACCGAACCACCCGTAAGCGTGTTTACGTACAGATTATTCAGAACCGTTTGGTCCGTAACCCGGCCTTTCGGTAACGTTACGTTGATGGTGTAGTCGTCGTTATCACTTGGTGCTTTGAACGTACCGACATTCAAACCGGCGACGGCCAATCGGATTGTACGGTTGATGTCGGCAATGGACAGACCCAGTAAACCTGCTTTTTCTTTGTTGATCTTAATGCGCAGATCGGTTTTTCGGTTCGCCAGCGGATTGTTCACGTAGATCGTTCCCGAGGTTTGCTTCAATACGTGTTCAACCCGGGCGGCTACTGTACGTAACGTGTCCAGATTTTCGCCGAACACCCGAATGGCTACCGGGGCTTCCTGCGCGGGGCCTTGTTCAAAGTCTTTTACTTCGATTTTAGCGTTCGGGTACAGCGCAAACCGGTCGCGGTACTTGTCGATCAGAACCTGTTTCTCGGCCGGTTCAATGTCATGTAGCTGCACAAAAAACTGCGAGAAGTTAGCCGCTTCGTTACGTTGAATGATGTTATAGTAAATACGTGGATTGCCTTTGCCAACATTTGTCGTGAAGTGCCGAATGGACCGATCAGATTTAAGCTGACTTTCAACGTAACGGGCGACTCGGTTGGTTTCGCTTAGGCTGCTGCCTTCGGGTGTTTCGATATTGATCAGAAACTGCGGTTTCTCCGAAGCCGGAAATAAGCCAAACCCTACTTTACCGGATAACGACAAGGCACCGCCAAAAATAGCTAGGGCCACCAGCAACGTAATGACTGGCCGACGAAGGGCGGCACCTAACAAGCGACTGTATGAACCACTGATGAGCTTTTTCAGCGCCCGCAGAAAAATGTTGCCTTCCGGATTATGTTCTTCTTTCAGCAGGCGACTCGCCAAAAACGGCACAATAGTCAATGAAACAACGAGCGAAGCCAGCACTGTCGTAACAACGGCCATTGGTAGCGATCGGATGAAATCGCCAGAACCTTCCGGTAGGAACAATAAAGGCAGAAAAGCCAGAATCAGCGTCACAGTACAGCCAATGACCGCTAACGTAATCTGACTCGTCGCTTTGATGGCCGCTTCCCGCTTCGAGTAACCTTCCCGCAGATAACGCTCAATGTTCTCGACAACCACGATGCTATCATCAACCAGAATCCCCAGGGCAACTATCAACCCTACAATGCTGAGTTGATTAATGCTGAAGCCGAAGGCATTTAATAAGCTCAAACCGATCGCGAGCGAAAGCGGAATCGAGATCATAACGACCACAGCCGCCCGAAAGCCTAAAGGCAGCAACGTTAACGAGACGAGCAGAATCGCAATCGCAAAATCGGTTGAAAAGCGCGATAGCCGTTTGCCCACACTGGCAGCCTGATCGAAGTTTTTAACCAACTTGATGTGTGGAGGTAGCGTTTTGGCAAACTCGTCGATAACTGGGTTGATCTGCTTACCAACTTTATCGATGTTTTCGCCGATCTTCTGACTTGCCGTGACCAGTACCGCGCGGTGGCCGTCGAGTCGGGTGATGTGAGTTTCATCTTCCAGATTATACGCTACGTCTGCGATGTCGCCGAGCCGGATAACCTTCTGGCCGTTGCTGGATACAATTGTATTTCGGATCTCGTCCAGCGATTGATAGTCACCGGTGGTTTTTACGTTGAATTTGCGAGTGCCAACCTGAACGCTTCCTCCCGGAATGTTCGCATTTTCGGCTTGTAACGCGCCAACGACACGGTTGGTTGGAATTCCTTCCTGGGCCATCTTCTCGATGTTCAGCGATACCCGTACGATGCCCGACGGATATCCCCAATCCTCTACGTTTTTGAGGCTGGTTATTTTTTCGAGCCGTTTTTTTAGCGCATCGGCGTAGTTGCCCAACTCTTTATCCGAAGCCACTTCGGACTGGAGCGCCACCTGCACAATGTTTACATCAGACGGCGAGAATTTATTGATGTTGATGGCAAACACATCGGAAGGCAGTTCGGAACGCAGCGCGTTCACCTCCCGCACAATCTCCTGGTATTTTTCATCCGCATCCTGACTGTATTCATATTCGACCCGGAACACGGCCAGGCCATCGTCTACGTTGGTCACTATGTGTTTGATATTATCCAGTTCGTTGAAGCGCTTTTCGGCCGGATCAACAACCAGCTCTTCCATGTCGAGGGCATCGGTACCCGGATATACAACGACTACAGCGAACTGAGGAGCCGTAAATTCAGGGTCTTCGCCCCGCGGCATATTCAGCAGCGAGTTGATGCCGAGCGCAGCTACGCCAAGAAACAGCACCAGCATAAACTGCCAGTTTTTAACGGAAAATTCGGATAGGTTCATAGCTCAGATATAGCTGTTCCTGTACGGTTCAATAAATCATTTAACTACAACGGTCGATTCCTCTGTCAGGAAGGCCGAACTGGCGGTTACTACGTCTTTTACGTTCGACAGGCCATTGGTCAACAAGACTTTGTCGCCATCCAGAAAGCCAATTTGCACGGGCAGTTTTTTTACGCGTTTGTGATCATCGGCCAGTACGTAGACAAAACCATCTTTACCGTTTCCTTCAACGATCGATTCGACCGGAACCAGCGCGTAGCTGCGGCTCTGGGCTGGCATGAGCGTTACCTTCGCGAAAAGGCCGGGAGCCAATCGGACCGAAGCCGGGTTGATACGTACTTCAACCTCGTACAGCTTATTGGCAGGATCAGCCGCCTGCGCCAGCTTGCTGATGGTACCCGTAAAGGTTCGGTCGGGGTAAGCGTCCAGTATGATTGTAGCGCGGTTCCCAAGGCGAAGGCGAGCCCAGTCTTTATCCGATACGCCAACGCGTACGACCCAGTCGCTGGGGCGGTTCGACGAGATGAAATAGACTGACCCACCCGGCGCAACGTATTCACCAGCATTTGTTGCTTTTCGGGTAACCGTACCATCAACCGTCGACCGAATTTGCGCGTAGTTCTTGTTGAAGTGGGCTATAGTCAGGTTTTGCTTTGCTACGTTCGTGCCGGTTGTCGCGTTCTGGAGCTGTTCGAGCGTTGCTGCCGTATCGGCGTAGAGACTTTTAACCCGGCCAAGATCACGTTCGGCTTTTTCGGAAGCTAGCTGAGCCTGACTCACCTGCGCGTTGATCTCGGTGAGGTCGAGTGTCGCCAGCAGCTGGCCTTTGCGGACAGGCTGTCCTTCGTCAACGAACATACGATCGATAATGCCGCCAACCTTGAACGATAGCCGTGCCTCTGCCGAAGAAGAAACCAGCCCGGACGCAATGATGGGTTCTGCACGAACTACCGTACGAACCGGCGTTAGCTTAATCGGAACCACGGCTTCGTCAACCGATATTTTTTCGGCCGGAGCCTGCTCCGCTTTGCTGCCGCACGCCCAAAGCGCCACAGCCACTAGGAGAGAAGTAATAATGTGCAAAAGTTTCATAGTAGTAAGAGAAAGATTGATGAAGGATGAGCTACTGGACGGCTACGGCGCGGTCGAGGGCGGCTCGTTTTACCAGTACGTCCATGCGAGCGAGCGAGTGCTGATACTGAGCGGTGAGCCGGTCGTTCTGGTATCGCAAAAACTCGATCAGCAAGGCCTGCCCGTTCCGGTATTTGCTGTCGATCACGCGAAACGTCTGGTCGGCGTTAACCATGCCACTCTGCGTAGCGGCCAGGCTTTCAGTGGCTGCGTTCAGGTCGTAATAGGCTTGTAGGACTTGCAATTGAATCTGCCGTTGAACCTCCGCCAGTCGGGTGTTCAGGGCATCGGTCTGAATCCGGGCCTGCTGAATTTTCGAGCGTTTCTCGTACCCTCGAAACAGATCCCACTGCAAACCGAGCTGCGCTACTACGTAGGCCTGATTACGAAATGTATAGCCAAAGCCCTGAAAGCCGGTGCTGCCACCTACGTATACATTAGGAATTTTAGCATTTGCCTCGTTCAGGCGCACGGCGGTTTGAGCCGCTCGCAGTGATCCGTTCAATTGTGTAAGCTCCTGACGTCCTCGTAAAGCCGTCTGCTGTAAGTCAGCTAAGTTTTCGCTGGCTTCGGGAAGAATCTTCGTCAACGATGAATCGACATTGACCGAGGCCATTAAGTCACGATTGAGCAGGAAGTTGAAATAGGCCCGGGCCGTTTCCCGGTTTTTCTCAGCCGTAGCCAATTGCTGATCAATCTTGCTGATTTCGTACCGCGCCGACGTAACGACTTCCCGGGTAGCTACGTTATTAGTGACCAGTTTCTCGTTCAGGCGAGTCAGTTCGAGTAAGACCTTGCGAGAATTTTCGTAAATCTGTATGGCGTCCAGCGTTTGCAGGTACTGGTAGTAAGCCGTTGCTATAGTGTAGCGCAATTCATTTTCAATAACCCGTTTGCGCGCTTCCTGCGCCGAAACCAGCTCTTTCTGAATGAGGTAGTTGTATTGAATATCGGTGTTGAAAAGGGCGTATTGAACGGTTAGCTTGGTATCATGAAAATTATTCGGCGCTAACAATTGATTGACGTTCTCGATATTGGTCGGGAAGCGATCCGTACCGGTGAGCTGGTTAAGCGTTCGATAGGCTGGGTTTAGTAAATCGCCAACGGGAAACTCCAGCCGCCGTCCACCAGCCGCCATGGAGTACGTGGGATTGAAGGCGATTCTGGGATAGAACAACGACCGCGCCTGGTTCAGCGATTCCGTAACCCGATTGATTTCAAGAGACTCCTGCTTAAGAGCCAGGTTGTTGGCAATTCCTTCGTGTATGTATTCTTCCAGAACGGTTGATGAGCTGGCCAGAGGAGATTGCGCAGAAGCTAAAATCGGTAAAGCAAGAGCCGCTCTTGAGATTAATCTGATAATGAAGATCATAATCGTTTATCATTTAATGAACAGTGTTTAGTAATAGGATAAAAAATTTTAGAGACCTCGTTTCAACGTTTCGCAAAATAGATTAAATGCATCATCCATAATGGGTTGGCGATCGCATTCATCGAACATGCCAAGCCGCTTACGTAAGAATAGGGCAGTATAGCCGTGAATGCCACTCCAGATCATCATAGCTACTACGTTTACGTTTTGCGGCTGAAAAATGCCCGCGTCCATGCATTCCTGAACAACTTGCATTAACAATCCAAATGCCTGATCGCCTTCTACCCAGTCTTCCTTATCCAATTTGTCCATTGGGGCCGTCATGATGAACATCAAATCGAATAACTCAGGGTTCTGAACGGCAAATCGAATATAAGACCTGCCCATTTCCACTAGTTTCTCGAACGGATCGGCTAAGGCAAGCAAGGGCTGAAATTCTTCCACCATTTTGGCAAAACCGCGCTGGTGTAAGGCGTAAAGCAGTTCGTTCTTGTCTTTGTAATACAGATAGATCGTTGCCGGACTATACTCGATCGCATCAGCAATAGTACGGATGCTGACTTTCTCGAAACCGTTGGCAATGAATAGCTTCTGCGCAGCATCCAGTATAAGCTTACGCATCTCTTCTCGTTCCCGTTCTTTCCGCTCTGCTATTCCCATCTTGTTGTACTTAACAATGCAAACTTACTGAACAGCGTTTAGTAAACAAGCGCATGTCAAAAAATCTATTTAGAATTGAGTAAACGGTTATCAAGGGCAACCCAGCAGTTTAACGCTAAATTGTATCATGCCAGACGTCGCCAGCGAAGCATAAACTTTACTATTAATCGTTTAGGTACGTTTGTTGTCTAACGTTCAAACAAATCAATGTGAATGAAAAACTCACTCAATAGGCTTCTGTGTATAACCAGTTTGCTGCTTAGTCAGGTGGTAATAACGCAGGCACAGCCTTCGAAAGGGTATACGCTTGGCGACGTAGTGGCTGACTTCAGGGTGAAGAATATAGATGACCGCGTGCTTAGCCTGGCTGATTACCGATCGCAGAAGGGAATTATAGTTGTGTTCACCAGCAACCACTGTCCGTTCTCGAAGGCTTACGAAGATCGGCTGCTGGCCATTGACCGTAAGTTTGCTCCTCAAGGCTATCCCGTTCTGGCGATCATGTCCAATGACCCGACTGCCTACAAGGACGATTCGTTCGAAAATATGAAAGCGCAGGCTCGTCAAAAGGGGTACTCGTACGCCTATGCGCTGGATGAAACGCAGGCGGTGGCCCGTGCCTTTGGCGCTTCGCGAACTCCTCAGGTTTACGTGCTAAAACAAACGAATAATCAGTTCGTGCTGGAGTACGTCGGCAGCATTGACGACAGCCCGCAGGATGCGGCTGGTGTGCAGCGCCGGTACGTCGATGATGCGGTGAGTAGTCTGCTGGCCGGCCGCCCGGTTTCGTCGCCCATCTCGAAACCGATTGGCTGCGCTATCAAGTGGAAAAATTGACGGACCGCAGGCCGTAATGACGTAACGTGTTAGGGTGTCTCCGTTATTTGGCACAGCGTTTGTCACACGGTTTACCAAATCAAACTACACGATACGTTATGAAAAAGATAGTATTAATGGGATCTCAGTTGAAACGAGTGTTTGGTACCACCATGTTAGTAGCCTCGCTCGCTCTGCTGCAAGCCTGCGGTTCGGATAATAAGAACGAGTCGCGTACCGAAGATGCATTGGAGCAAACGGGTGATGCTATAAAGGCCGATACGAAGGATGCCACGGCCGAAGCCCGCGAGGATTTAGACGAAGCAGGCGACAAAGTAGATGCTAAAGCAGATGCGGTTGGCGAAGACTTCGAGCGCGAACGCAAAGAGGCTGTAGCCAAAATGAACGTTCAAAAAGACAAACTGGACGCGAAAATCGATGAACTACGTGCCGATATTAAGCGTAAAGGCGCACAGGCAAAAGCTGAATCGAAAGAAGAACTGGCCGAGCTTGAAGCCGAACGTAAAGAACTTGGTAACGATATAGATAAAGCCCAGAACGCAACCGCTGCGGCCTGGAAAGATATAAAAGCGGGTTTCAAGAAAGCCGGTAAAAATATTGGCAATGCCTTCGACAAAGCCGAAGACAAAGTCGATCCTGATGGAAAAGACGATTAAGTAAACCCCACTCTATTCGTCACCAAAAAAGCCGTACCAGTTGACTGGTACGGCTTTTTTGGTGACGAATGTGTAGAAAAAGCGCTACAATTTTGTTGAGAAGAGCGACTTCCTGTAATGCGTTCAACGATACAGACGTAATGGTTTGTTTGTCAAAGTTTTTAAAGAACAATGTTAGGCAACGCTACTAATGTCTGCTCCTTCTACTTCTTCCTTACTGTAGCTTTTTAACGACTTGTCAGTTCACCTGCTTATAAGTCACCTTGTAGTCATAGTAACCAAAGGCGCCCAGGCTATAATGAAGTTGGGTGGGAAAGCCCGATTCATTCACTGATAAAACTTGATTTTGCTCTAAAACGCTATCCTGACACTTATTGTCAGATGTACAGTTTCTTTGTTTAAGGTAGAGCAAGTTGTTGTTATTTAACGATGTGCCCAACCCAATCAGGCCGGATGTAGGAATAGTTTCTCTCAACGTACTCAACAGCGCTTCCAGAAGCTGTATCTCCCGTACGTGGCTAAAGACCGGTTTGTGCGTATCATAACGCTGCTCGGTGACTTGCGACCGCAACTGTGGATTCAACGTATTTTCTTGCCGAGAACGGGCTACCCAGTCGACATTACCTGCAGCATCGAAATAGAGTCCGGCGAGCTTCTCTTTTATGGGAAAGCCACGCTGATCAAGTTCGATCGAAACCGTTTTCTGCTCTTTGCTATCCAGAAACAGCTTGGCCTGCAAGGTTTGGTTTTGGTAGTTTAGCTCAAAGCTAGCCCACTTTGCATTGTTCGCATCAGGAACCGTTAAGCGGTCCGTAATCAGGGCAGGTGGTAGCAAAATACGACGTAAGCCCAGCTCTGTGTACTCAAACTGGAATTGAGGATTAGGTTCTTGGGGATCAGAGAACTTTTGGGTGATTGCAACAAGCCGATTTTGCTCATCGTAAGTAAACGTGGAGCGAAACGTCTGGTTCGAAAAATAGCCTTCACTGGCTTTGTACTCAACCAGCGTTGGCAGGGTAAGCGGCTGCTTAATCCAATTTGGCTCGGCCGTAGCCGCAGGCTGAGGAGCAACTGGGGCAGGCGTCGGGGTAGATGAGTCTGAACAGGCAGTCAACGCTGAGACGGCCAGCATTGAGACTAGTAAGTTCTTACGAAGGCTGGACAACAGATAGTTCATAGAAGGGATTTAGTTGACTGATCAATCCTACAGACCCATGGGGTCTGGAAACGGTTCAAATCTATAAAAACTCTTTCTTGCCGTTGTGCCCGTCGGTAGTTATTTGGTGAAGTTACGTCACTTTTTGAGCGATTGGTTTTACTTCAGGCACGCATCGCACAGCCACCGACCACATTTGATATACGGAGCTGTATGGCCAGAGGGATGAGCTGTCGGGTCGGGCGGAATATCGCAAAATACGTTACTAGAAAAACTATCTAACGTAAATCAACCGGGTAAGCTACCAGGGAGACAGTTGTATTTTTACTGCGCTGCTTTAGTTGCTAATCGGTTGCTGCACGGAATGGTGGTTCTGTGAACAAGCAGCATAAACGCCGGTTTATAACTAGTATGTCGTCTATCGTAACCGTAACTGTTTTTCGCTATCAATCTCACGCTCGTTTTCAGGCTTTTGCGAATATGGGGCGTTTTCTAATGCAGCCCATTCAGGTTCCAGACCTGCAATTCAGTAAGCTCATGGGAAGCGGTCGTAATTTTGGCCTGGTTCCAGATTTCAGTACGTATGTCCATCTGGGTGTCTGGCAAAACGAAGCGAGTGCCAACGCTTTTTCTACCACATCTGTTTACCACCAATTGCGAAAAGGAACCGAGCAGGTAAGTACGCTACATCTTAAACCCCAACGTTCGCATGGTCTGTGGGACGGCCAGAATCCCTTTAGCAACGAATTAGAGCCAGCCCAGCCCGGAGCCAGGCATCCTGTTGCGGTGCTTACCCGCGCTACTATCCGCCCCCGTGCTCTTCCTGACTTCTGGCGACACGTACCTCAGGCCCGTCAGCGGCTTACCGAGCAGGGAGATAACCTACTGTTTGGCATTGGGGTCGGTGAGGCTCCGCTCGTTCAGCAGTGTACCATCAGCGTGTGGCGCGACCCGGCTGCGGTTGATCAGTATGCGTATCGGCAAACCGGCCACAAAGAAGTAGTTCGGCTAACCCGGCAGCGACGCTGGTATACGGAAGAATTATTCGCGCGTTTTCGTGTGTGCAAAGCAGAGGGCGATTTATTCTATAAAGTTGCCCGGCAACTGGCCTCCGCAACTGAATCTCAATAAAAAAACATACGGTTTCGGTTATTCCATCACCGTCGTTACTTGGATTCCACTAGGGAAAATTGTTATTTTGCGGGCTAAATTGTACGTATAAAGCGAAATGTCTGTCATTAACAAGATCAGGGAACGTTCAGGGGTGGCCGTAGGTGTTATTGCCGTCAGCTTGATTCTGTTCATTGTAGGGGGGGATTTGCTCGGCGGCCGTAGTACGCTGTTCGGCGGAAACCAACAGGAAGTCGGAGAAATTGCGGGTCAGTCAATAGACTATCCCGAATTCAATGCCAAAGTCGATGAACTCCGGGCGCAATTTGAGCAGCAAACCGGTCGTGCCCCGGCCGAGCAGGATTTAGCCCAGCTTCGCGAGCAGGCCTGGAACCAGCTTTTATTCGAAATTGCCTACCAAAAAGAGTTCGACAAACTTGGCCTGAAAGTATCGCCCGAAGAACTCGTTGACATGGTGCAGGGGAATAACATCAGCCCCGCCGTTCGTCAGGCGTTTACAAATCCCCAAACGGGCGTTTTTGACAAAAGTGCGATTGTTAATTACCTTAAAGGCCTGAAAAATCTGCCGCCCCAGCAGCAGGTTGCATGGGCGAATTTCGAGAAAAACCTGAGCTCTGACCGACTTCGCGAAAAATACGAAGGACTGATGCGCCTGTCTGTATTTGCCACGACTGCCGAAGCGCAAAAAGAGTATCAGGCGCAGAATTCGAAAGCAGACGTTAAGTTTCTGTTTGTACCTTACTACAGCATCAACGATACAACGGTTAAGGTAACGGACTCGCAATTGCAGGATTACCTCAACAAGCACAAGGACGAGTATCCTGGATCAAATAGCCGGTCGATTCAGTACGTAACGTTCTCAGTCGCTCCGTCTAAAGAAGATAGTGCTACGTTGTACAACGAAATCAAATCACTGGCCCGTGGATTGGGGGCGGCCCAGAATGACTCGACTTTTGCTCAGCAAAACAGCGACGTGCGTGTGCCACTATACCTGACCGCTGGCGAAATGCCTGAGCAGCTTCGGGCGGCTATTCCAACATTCTCTCCGGGTGGTATTTACGGTCCGTTCCGCGAGGGCAATACGTATTTCATATATAAATACGGCGGTTCTAAACGGGACACAAGTTTCACGGCTCGCGCGAGTCATATCCTGATACGTGCAACCGCGCAAACGGATTCGGCCAAAGCCGACGCTCGTCGTCGTGCTGAAGCGATCCTGAACCAGATTCAGGGTGGTGCTAGCTTCGAAGCCCTGGCCCAAACCAATAGCGACGATGGTTCGCGTTCGGTGGGTGGCGATCTAGGCTATTTCAAAAACAACGGCCAGATGGTGAAGCCATTTGAAACCGCTGTGTTTGCTGCAACGTCGGCTGGTCTGATTCCCCGCTTGGTTGAAACGGAATTTGGCTACCATATCATTAAAGTAACCGAGCCGAAAACAAACATCCTGTACCGCGTAGCGGGTATTGGCAAAACAATCACGCCGAGTCAGACGACCCGCGATGAAGCGTTACGTAAAGCCGATCAGTTTGCCTCGGACGTAAACACGAAAGAAGCGTTTGATGCCAAGGTAAAAGAAGATAAGTCACTGGTGGTAGCTACGGCTGAACGTGTTCCTGAAGGCGCTAACCAGATCAATGCCCTGAACGGAACGGAAGTTCGCCAGATCGTTCGGTGGGCATTTGATGATAAGACAGACATTGGTGCCGTATCGGAACCTTTTGAAGTTGGTGATCAGTACGTAATCGCTGTGCTGACAAACAAGACCGATAAAGACGACGTAAAAGTCGAGGATTACCGCAGCGAACTGACCGCCAAAGTTCGTAACGAGCTGAAAGCCCAGCAGATCATTAGTAAGCTCGGTAATGCTAGTGGATCGCTCGAAACGATTGCACAGAAATATGGTGCCGGTGCGCTGGTTGAAACCGCTGAGGATATTAATCTGGCCACTGGATTCCTACGTAGCGCCGGAGTTGACCCAGTCGCATTGGGTAAAGCATTTGGTCTGAAGCCTGGTAAACGGTCGAAGCCATTCGCTGGCGAAGGTGGTGTGTTAGTGATGGAAACGACTAAATTAACGCCAGCCCCAGCTGTTGCCGATTACGCACTGTATAAAACGCAGCTTCAGCAGAACAACTCGTCTAGAACGGGCTTCTATATCAACGAAGCCATTAAAGAAGCTGCTAAAGTTGAAGACCGCCGGGCGAAGTTCTATTAATCGCCTGATTGAGGAACAGAAAAGCCGCTACCAATCGTTGGTAGCGGCTTCTCTGTTTATAGATGGTACTCAGTAACTACACGATCTGTTTTTCTAAATACTTGATCATCTTGGCTAGTGCACGTGATCGATGGCTAATCGCGCCTTTTTCCTCAATGGTCATTTCGGCAAACGTTCGATCATGGCCGTCTGGTACAAATAACGGATCATAGCCAAAACCACCCGCGCCCCGCGGCTCTGTAAGAATCTGTCCATCAACTACGCCTTCAAACTGGTGTTCAACGCCATGCAGGATCAGCGTGAACACCGTTATGAATCTGGCTTTTCGATTTGTCTGCCCATCTAGATTAGATAGCAGCTTCTGTATGTTTTTATTAAAATCGCGGCTTCCTGAATAAAAAGCAGAGTCCACTCCAGGTTCTCCGTTTAAGGCATCTACCTCCAGCCCAGAGTCATCGGCGAAGCAGGAGATACCGTAATGTGTCCAGACGTAATCGGCTTTCTGCCGCGAATTTCCAGGGATCGTTCCTGAAGTTTCGGGCAGTTCGTCCGTACAGCCGATCTCGCTGAGTGTTTTAATGGTGAACGTAGTACCGAGCCTGGCGGCTACTTCTTCCAGCTTGTGAGCGTTATTCGTGGCAAAGCAGAGTTCCATAGGTATAAAAAAGCCGTTTGCAGAAATAACTACAAACGGCTCAATAAGGGTATGAAAAGTTATTCGACTTTTGTTACTTCTATTTCAAATACTAATGGAGTGTATGGAAGAATGTTCTGAACTGAGTTCTGACTTGGACTTCCCTGAACTCCATATCCCAAAGCAGAGGGGAAGATCAATATTGCCTTTTCTCCAGCTCTTAGATTCGCGAGTCCGTTCTCGAAACCAGGTACATTCCGTTTCTCGCCAATGGTAACTTTATAGCCAGTTCCGGAGTCAAACAGATTACCATTGCTGGCACGCCGACCTTTGTAATTTACCGTCACACTCTTTCCTGCCGTAATCGCGACTGAGTCAGAAGGTTGTACCAGCGTTTTAATAACCCGTATACTGTCGCTGGTTAGCGTCGTTACCGTCAGCTTATTTGTTCTGATATAGTCGTCGATTTGTTGCTTCTCGTTTCTGACGCTCACAATGCGCAGGTCGTAGCGCACCGGTGAATACTGGGGTAGGAGCAGTGACCCAATACGGCCGCCATCCAGTTGCGCTGGTACTAAAACGGAGCCTTCCTCACCGGCCCGGAGTTTAAGTATACCAGCGTACTTACCGAGGGTAATACCGGTAGTTTGATTGCCAGCTAGAACGACCGTAGCGGGATTATTAGCTGCTATATCCGTGCTGTCGACAATCGTATCATCTAAACGCCGGGCAACGAAATGATAGCGCACCTCGTCTCCTACCACAGGTGCCTGGCCTGTTGGCACTGACTTAGTCTGAACGAAATAAATGCCTTCGTCCGTCTTGGTTGCTACCAGGTTATTCTGTTTAATGTACTGCTCGATCTCTGCTTCGTTTTCACGTCGCTTCCGATCGGTCAACGCTTCGCCAGGTTCCTGACAGGCTGATAATAAACTACCAGCAGCCAGCAGACTAAATGCCCAAAGCGAAAGGTTACTTTTTAGTTTCATAGTTAGTTCTAATCGGGCCAGTAGGCAGGCCGGTTTAGTAATAGAACGTAAAACGTTGCCGTCTATGTTCGTAACGGCCTTAAAAACAAAACTGATAGTGCGTTTGTCAAAACGTTTACCGCTTTTACTGGTAGTCCCGTAGCAAAGTCACCTGGTCGATGACGTCACTACGGGACTTACAAAATAAGCAGTTTAATGAGCAACAACCAGGTTCGTACGGGTCATGACTTCCCTGTTGCTTACCTACGGTTTAGCGTCCGGGCTGAGGCATGCCCATTCCGCCAGGCTGGCCTTTCTGAATATCGACTAATTCAATGTCGAACAGCAGTACCGAATTTGGGGGAATGCCCTGGTTACCGCGAGGACCGTATGCCAGTACAGAAGGAATAATCAGCGTTGCTTTCTCGCCTTTATGCATCTTCATAACGCCCTCTTCCCAACCAGGAATAACCTGGCCAACTCCAATCGGGAACTGCACGGGTTTGCCACCCGCCTGCGGATTAGAACGTGAGCTGTCGAATACCTTACCATCCAGCAACTTGCCCGTATAGTGTACCTGCACCATATCGCCACGGTTAGGCGTTGGGCCGTTACCTGCCTGCGTTACTACGTAGTAAACGCCCGACTCCGTCTTTTGCGCTTTACCCGCTAAGCCGTTTTTAGCAACGTAACCCTCAATTACCTTCGCATCAACGCCTTTTTGCTTCTCAAAATCAGCCGCCTGCGTTTTCTTGTATTCATCCTCAGTCTGTACGTTCAGAACTTTCACAGCGATACCGATATCGGTTCCTTTCTGAACACCCGGAGGCAATGGCTGCATTGCACGGGTGAACAGCGAATCGGCATTTACGTAAAACGTAGCGCTATCGCCTTTGCCCAGCATTGTCAGCCCCTCTTCATACGAGCCCTTAAACGGTGGTACTTGCAACAGCATCTGGAAGGGAGCGCCTTCTTTGTGTGTATCGCGCAGCACAGAATCTTTGTTATTGAGCAGCGTTAAGTGAAGGGTAAGAATATCGCCCACCTTTCCTTTACGGGCACCTTCCGTTTGTTCGTGGATTTGGTACTTCAGGCCGTTCTGCGTCACCTCTACGCGGTTTTTACCGCAAGCCGCTACTACAGCGACGATCAAGGCGGCTTTCCCGAAATTTTTAAGGAACATAAAAAGTTAACTAGTTTTTACACGAATAAAGGTTTCAGTTGTCGCTCATTGCGGTACGTTCAGTTGACACGCCGGTTAGCTCATAAAATGAACGCGTAGAACAAACAACGCGATTTATACTGTTTCCAGCAGTACTTGCTGATACTGGGGTAATATGGCGAGCAGTTTCTGCTCGGTTTCTGCCAGGGAAAGCTTACTGCGCCCACCCGCTGCATTTCGGTGACCTCCTCCGCCAAAATGCGCACTGGCAAGCTCTCGTACTGAGAAGTCACCAATAGAACGGAACGACAGGCGAATTTCTTCATTCCGGTCAATTAAAATTGCAGCCATCACCACGCCTTCCACAGCTAATGCATAGTTTACCATGCCTTCCGTATCGCCGGTTTTGGAACGAAAGCGCTTTAGCTCGGCATCCGTCAAAGTGATGTACGCAAATTTGAACTCAGGTAGAACCTTCAATTTTTCATTTAGTACGTAACCCAGCAACCGAAATTTGTCGATTGATACGTTATCAAAGATTCGCCGGTGTATGCTACTGATGTCAATCTTGAGATCGACCAGATCAGCGGCCATACGGTGAACGTTACCCGTCGTATTCGAATGACGAAATGATCCGGTGTCCGTCATTAAGCCTGAATACAGACACTCGGCGATAGGCTTGTCAATTTGATCTTTATCGCCCAGTTCTACAATCAGTCGGTATACAAGTTCGGCTGTAGCGGCAGCACTGGGGTCCCATAAGGCCAAATCTGCAAATGATTCCGGCTCCAGATGATGATCAATCAGAATCTTACGCGCACGGGACTGACGTACCATAGGTGCCAGTTCACGAATCCGGTCAAGGCTTGAAAAATCAAGGCAGAAAATGACATTGGCGTCTTCAAACAACTGGGCAACGGTAACGCGGATCTTTTCGTCGAACACAACCACATCTTCGTTACCTGACATCCAGTGAAGGTTTTGCGAATACTCGGTTGGTGTTACAACGGTTACGTGATGACCTTTTTTCCGGAGATAACCCGCCAGACCCAGCGACGAGCCCATGGCATCCGCATCGGGGTTTTGGTGAGTTGTAATCAGTATGGTTTGCGCGGGTCCGCTAAGCGGCTGCCCAATAACCAGACCAATTGCATCAATGTCTTGCATACACAAACGGCCGAAGCCACAAACGAAATTCAAAAGTACGAATAATTTGGATATCAGCGGGCTTTTAAACCGGGCTGGCATTTCGGGCGAAAGTCCTTACCTTTGCGCCCGCCCTGGAGTAGGCAACTAAAATTTGGATTCAACAACCTATAATGGCAACGAACCGAACGTTCACCATGATTAAGCCCGATGCTGTAGAAGCGGGGCATACCGGAGCAATTATCAAACAGATTGAGGAAGCAGGTTTCCGGATCGTAGCAATCAAAAAAACGCAGCTGACCCCCGAACGGGCTGGCCAGTTCTACGCGGTTCACCGCGAACGGCCATTCTATAATGATTTGCGTACATACATGTCGTCGGGTGCTATTGTACCGATGATTCTGGAGAAAGAAAACGCTGTGGCTGATTTCCGTAAGCTTATCGGTGCAACCAACCCGGCGCAGGCCGAAGAAGGCACCATTCGGAAATTATACGCTAAGTCTATCGAAGCAAACGCCATCCACGGTTCTGATTCCGATGAGAATGCTGAAATCGAAGGCAGTTTCTTCTTTGCAGCAACCGAGCAGTACTAGAACGTATTGCAGTGAACAGCGTAACATTTATTGTGCTGTTCACTGCAATACCTGAAGACCTGTCTTCTCGTAATACTTACAGAAATCTTTTAGAGCACAAATCTCGCATTTAGGCGCTCGGGCTATACAGACGTAACGGCCGTGCAGAATAAGCCAGTGGTGTGCCTTTGGTACGTGCTCTTTAGGCACATGCGCCATCAAGGCTTTTTCAACAGCTAATGGCGTAGTAGCTGTCAACGGAGCCAGCCCCAGCCGGTGAGAGACTCTGAAAACGTGCGTGTCCACAGCCATTGTCGGCTCGTTATAAACAATCGACAAAATAACGTGCGCTGTCTTACGCCCGACCCCCGGTAAAGTTTGTAATTCCTCGACACTTGCCGGTATCTCTCCCCCAAATCGCTCCATTAACGCCCTGGCCATGCCGACCAGGTGCTTCGCTTTATTATTCGGATATGAAACGCTGCGGATGTACGAAAACACTTCGTCTACCGAAGCTGCAGCCAGCGACTCCGGTTCGGGGAAACGGGCAAATAAAGCGGGTGAGATCTGGTTTATCCGCTTATCGGTACACTGCGCTGACAAAATCACCGCAACCAACAATTCATACGGATTACTGAAATGAAGTTCGGTTTTCGGTTCCGGGTAATGTTGAGTGAAATACTCGATAAACCGCCGAAAACGCTCTTTCTTTTGCATAGCAAATCTGGTGCAGCACAACTATTAAGCTCGGTAACTTACTAGTTGTGCTGCAGTAGGCAACATTAATCCACCCATCCGTTACGTATGTCGTAATCGCTTGGGTGGATTGGCCGGATGGTGTTTGGAGTAATTAAGGATAGTCTGAACCGTATTTTCACGGGGCTGACGTTCAATCTTGTTCATCAAAGCGCGTAGTTCGAGCGCTTCCAGGAAGAAGGTCATCAGTTCCGGTTCAAACATCATGGCGTCTTCAATAAGCAGATTTTCCTCAGCGGAAGTCTCTTCGTAGACGTACCGGATTACATCATCTTGGGTAAATGTTTTTATCATAACTTGGCGAACGTTTGCTCAGTTGTTTGCGCAGATTAATCAGCGCATAACGCATACGTCCCAAAGCCGTGTTAATACTGACGCCGGTCGCATCGGCAATCTCTTGGAAACTCATTTCCTCGTAGTGCCGCATGATAAGCACCTGACGCTGTTGTTCCGGCAACCGCTGAATCAATTCGCGCAAATGCTCGTGTGTTTCCTGCCGGATCTGAAGTGATTCTATCGAATCCTCCGCAAACTCTAGCGTGTTGAACACACTGCTTCCGTCCTCAAACACCACACTGGGGTAGCGTTTATCTTTTCGGAAATAGTCAATGGCCAAGTTGTGAGCGATCCGAATAATCCAAGGTAAGAATTTGCCTTCCTCGTTGTATTTACCAGATTTGAGCGTGTCTACGGCTTTTATGAACGTATCTTGCATCAAATCCTCCGCCACATACTGGTCTTTTACAATTAAGTAAATGGTGGTGTAAATCTTCGACTTGTGCCGTTGCACTAATTTTGCAAAGGCCTTCTCATTACCACGGATATACAGGGAAATCAGCTCACTGTCGTTTACCTGGGCTTTTTCCATTTTTCAGTAAGACAATTAGGTAACGTAGAGCTGTGTTCCGATAGTGTGTGCGGGGGATTAAGTTTTTTGTAACTTTTAGTAATTAGGCCTTAAAAATAAGAATATTATTTACATATATGCAACTATTGCCACAAAAAATCTGCCAAAGTGCCAATATTTCAATACAATTATAGCTGAATTATTTTGGGACAACGAAATTAATAAAAACTTCCTTAATTCTAGCTTATTCTTGGAAATTATTGTACTTACGTCTGACAGTATAGCTTGGATTCCATTTTTGAGCCAAGCGTTTAAATAGCCCGTTAATTTTTTATAAATCTTTTAATAAGTATACGTATTACGTGTTTTTGTACGCTAAGGCAACGTTATCATATTTGTAGCTGAAAGACTGGATGGGCTGATTTTGTTGGAGTTAGGATGTGAAAAATGACCGCTAAATTTATAAATTCTCAGATAAGCTCTTGATTGTCTGTATATAATGATTACTTTAGAGCCTTGTATTCGCATCTTGGTGACGGTAATTGAGCTATGAGATCGTTTTGGCTTGGATTTGCTATGCTTATGTGGGGCGTTGCCTGCTGGGGGCAAGCCTATCCTACATTACCCGAGTTGAATTTCGATCGCCGAACAGATGCCGCTTACATGGATAGCTTACTGACGCTTGGACGTGCTTATCGCCAAAGCATCGAACGGCTCCCCCGGACTGCCCACAATGATACGTTACGTTTGGAAGGACTCCGCTTCATGTCGCTTGTGTTCAAGCAAATGCGGGGACAAAGCCGCGACAGCAGTTACTTCTACGCGGGTGTTTTAAAAGATCGGTCGGTGCTCTACCACAATGTCCTATACGCTGTACGGGCCATGATGCTTCAAGAGCATTACCTGCGTACAGTGAAAGGCGAATATCCTGAAGCACTCCGCATCAATCAGCAGGCTTCGGAAATGTGCGCTCGTTTGCCTCGCGAGAGTTCTCCCCGGTGGCAGGTGCAGATGAATATGGGCGATATATACATGCTGATGAAAGAGTATGATAACGCCTTAACAAGTTACCGGAATTCGCTGACATTTCTTGGTTTTAATACGTCGCTGACGCCTAAAAACAGGAAACTGCTGACGGGGCAGGCTACAGCCCAGATGGGCGAAGTGTACGAAATACAGGGTAAATACGATTTGGCGCGCCAGCAGTACGATGCAAGTCGGCTAATCGCTCTAGATGCTCGCTCGCAAATAAATGTAGCCTATGCCGATGACCGGCTGGGTGACTTTTTGATCAATCGCGGCCACCCGGAGCAGGCTATTAAATTCTTTCAGGAAGGCTTAGCCGTCTGGACTCAGCTCAATGACCGCGTTGGTCAGGCCTCGGTCTGGTCGCGTCTGTCAGAATGTTATGCGTTGTTGAACCAGCCAAAACTGGCTATCGACTATGGGGAAAAAGCCATAACCGTTGCCCGCCAGTCAGGATTCCTTCGGATCCGCCAGATGGTGACGCAATCCCTCTATAAGGCGTATCGGCTGGCTAATCAACCGGGCCAGGCGCTGAGTATGTACGAAGAACATATCCAGATACGTGATAGTCTGAATGCGTTGAAGCGGGTCCAGGAGTTATCGGCCTTACAGAAGAAATATGATATCGGTCAGGTAAAAGTGCAGGCAGAAAAAGAGCGGTTGATTCAACAGCAGCAGTTATTGGATATGCGTAGGCAGGCTGAACTGGCGCGTATCCGATCGCGGGCGGAGCGGGAGCAACTGGCTGGCGAAGCTCGGATGAGCCAGCTTCAGCAGCGGATCGAAACCGAACGATTGCGGGCTGATTCACAAAAGAGCCAGCTTGAGCACCGAGCCCGCATTAATACCCTTAGTCACGATATCGAACAACAGGCGCTGATGCGGACGTTTCTGGTCGGCGGACTGGCGATGCTGCTGGTCTTTGCTACGGTGTATTTCCGCAAAAGCCAGTTGATTTACCGGCAAAAACGGGAGATCGAAGCGTTTAACCGGGGGTTGGAAGACAAGGTTATCGCCCGAACAGCGGAGCTGAAGCTGGCCAACGATCAGTTGCGCGCTAAAAATCGAGAGATCGAAGAGGCCTTGTTACGTGGTCAGACGCTCGAACGAAAGCGAATGGCGGCTGATCTACACGATAGTCTCGGCGGTTTGCTGGCGGCAATTAAAACCAGTTTATCGGCCTTGAATCCGGCCCGGCTCTCTGAGCGGGAGCAGTTGATCTACCAGAATTTGCTGGGCATGACAAAGGAAGCCTTTGCGGAGGTACGTTACCTGTCGCATAATTTACAACCCGATGAACTGGAGAAGCAAGGGTTGTCGGAGGCTTTGACCCGATTAGTGTACAAGCTCAACCTGTCACAGAAAACCACATTCCGGCTTGACAACGAGGAATTGCCCCGTTTGGATAAAACAACTGAGTTCAACCTATATTCGATCTGTATCGAATTATGCAGCAATATTCTGCGGCATTCCGAAGCGACCGAGGCCGACATTCTGTTCCGGCGGTTTGGTAATGAGCTGAATATGATTGTGAAGGACAATGGCTGCGGCATGAATCCCGCCGATGCCACTGGCATGGGACTACGTAACATTCAAGCCCGTATGGATCTCATTAAGGGGCGCTACGAAGTTCACTCCGAAGTCGGCGAAGGCACTACGTTTATCTTTATTCTACCCACATCGTCAGATTTGGCGACCGCCTGACGTGCTACTGGACCCGGCCTTCTACCATAAACTCATTCTTGGAGAAATAAGGCAGCTGCTGGAAACCAGACAGCTTGTAGTGCGCTACGCGCCATTGCTGCCCTTGGGTGGGTCCGCTCTCAAGTAACAAATGCCGTTCGGAGGAGTACAGCGGATTTTTCGTTTGCAGAACAGCTTCGATTCGGCGCGGCTGACGAGTGGCTGGGTCTAACTGGACACGTAGAGAACGTACCGTTAGCCGTTCTTCCGACTTCTTCAGCAGATACTGATACGTCAGCGAATCGGGTCGCGTAATCTGGTAACTCGTTCGCAAAGCGGGTTTGTTAATATCTGCCTGGGTAAACAGTTCCAGTTCGCGGCTCCAGTTCACATCCCGGGTCGCCTGCTGATTTTGTTCCGCATTAATCAGAACGCTTTTAGCAACCAGGGGTTTCTGGGCAGATAGCTCGGCAATTTGCTTTTTCACAAAGCCAGCCACGTCATAATAAACGTTTGGCTGATTCTGCTGAGCGGGGTTGTCGCAACCCATAAGAACCGATATAACCAGAAGGCCAAGAGGAAAAATTGCGCGCATAAAGTAAGGTGAATCAGCTCCCTGTACCTGAAGCTTTTCTGAACCACCAACACGAATTTTTGGAAATCGGTTTTGTCAATCAAATTCTGAACCAAATTTGTACCCGAAACGCTATTCATCTAGTCATTGAGTGGTCAGTATGTGGTCATTGGTTGTCATAAAGAGATTTAAACAGATAATGACAATTAATGGCTAGAAAATGACCACGGATGACTACAAACAACATAAGCAATGGAATACGATGTTATTATGATCGGTTCGGGGCCAGGGGGCTATACCGGCGCAATTCGCTGTGCTCAACTCGGACTAAAAACGGCAATTATTGAAAAATATCCTACGCTGGGCGGCACCTGTCTGAACGTAGGCTGTATTCCCTCAAAGGCGCTGCTCGACTCCTCAGAGCATTTTTACAACGCAGCCCACACTTTTGCCCAACATGGCATTAAGCTGAATGATTTACAGGTTGATCTACATCAGATGATTGCCCGGAAGCAGGACGTAGTCGATCAAACGACAAAGGGTATTGCGTTTCTGATGAAGAAAAACAAAATCGATACGTTCTACGGGTTCGGTTCGTTCGTTGACCCACATACGGTCAAGATTGCAAAGGACGACGGTTCTGAGCAAACGATTACTGGCAAGAATATCATCATCGCGACTGGATCGAAGCCGCTGTCGTTTCCGTCGATGCCTATCGATAAAAAGCGGGTTATTACGTCGACAGAAGCGCTTAAGCTCGAAGAAGTACCCAAACACCTGATCATCATCGGCGCTGGTGTTATCGGCGCTGAGCTGGGTTCGGTGTACGCTCGTCTTGGTGCCAAAGTGTCGTTCGTTGAGTTTGCGGATTCGATGATTCCGACCATGGATAAAACGATGGGTAAAGAGCTTCAGCGGGCGGTGAAGAAACTGGGTGCTGACTTCTATTTCAATCATAAAGTCACGAAAGTCGAGAATAAAGGTGAGGAAGTAGAAGTTAGCATCGATACACCCGATAGTAAGCAAATTACGCTAACCGGTGATTATTGCCTAGTATCGGTTGGTCGTCGGCCGTATACCGACGGGTTGAATCTGGAAGCGGCTGGCCTGAAAACCGACAATCGCGGGAAGGTTGAGGTCGATAACCACCTGCGTACAAGCGTTCCGCACATCTACGCATTAGGCGACGTAATTCGCGGGGCGATGTTAGCGCACAAAGCGGAAGAAGAAGGTACATTCATTGCCGAAACCATCGCGGGCCAAAAGCCACACATCCATTACCGGCTCATTCCAAACGTTGTGTATACCTGGCCTGAAGTTGCGGCCGTGGGGTATACCGAAGAGGAAGTGAAGCAGGAAGGCATTCCGTACAAGACCGGTTCGTTCCCATTCAAAGCACTTGGACGGGCCCGCGCCAGTATGGACATTGATGGTTTAGTGAAGGTGTTAGCTCACAAGGAAACTGACGAAATCTTAGGCGTTCACATCATTGGTCCACGGGCGGCCGATATGATTGCCGAAGCCGTTGTGGCGATGGAGTTCCGGGCGTCGGCGGAAGACGTATCGCGGATGTCGCACGCGCACCCGACCTACACCGAAGCCTTTAAAGAAGCCTGCTTAGCCGCTACCGACAACCGGGCGATCAATATGTAAGAAAAGACGTAACGTACGTTAAATCGTAGGCCCGGCTGCTCAACAGTAGCCGGGCTTTTTGTTTGTTGGAAGTCATCGCTGATATTAGCCCGCATTTGGCTGCCGCTAGGCCCCGCCACAGCAATTCTATTTGTAGTGCGTTTGATGTATGGAGTTCAAAAACGTTAAGGTTGGTGTGGTGCAGGCAACACCGGCGCTGTTTGACATCGATAAAAGTGTTGACTTGGTCATCCAGTGGATTCAGAAAGCGGCTAACGAAGGCTGTAAATTGCTGTTATTTCCGGAATCGTTTATCCCGTGTTATCCCCGCGGGTTAAGCTTTGATGCCGTGGTTGGGCGTCGTACCGAACGAGGACGTAACACCTGGCTGGATTATTGGGCGAATAGTATTGAGGCCAATTCGGCTCATACGGACCGGATCAGCGAAGCCGTTCGGGAAGCTGACATGTTCGTTGCACTAGGTGTGACCGAACGGGACCCTATTGGCGGTACGCTTTACTGCTCGTTATTTTACTTTTCGCCTGATGGACGGTTTCTGGGCCAGCATCGGAAGCTGAAACCAACGGGCTTAGAACGATTCATTTGGGGCGAAAGTGATGGCAGCACGTTGCTCAGCTTTGATTCTGACTTAGGCAAAATCGGTGGCCTGATCTGCTGGGAAAATTACATGCCTTTAGCCCGAACAGCCCTGTATCAGCAAGGCGTTGAGATTTATCTGGCGCCTACCGCCGATGCCCGAGACTCCTGGCAGGCAACCATGCAGCATACTGCGCTGGAAGGACGTTGTTACGTACTGGCTAGTAATCAGTTTGTTCGCAAAGCAGATTATCCAGAGCGGTATCAGGCCGAGCTGGCCGACGAGCCTGAGATTATGAGTCGGGGCGGCAGCGTTATTTTATCGCCCATGGGTGAGGTTCTGGCTGGGCCGCTTTGGGATCAGGAGGGCTTGCTCACCGCCGAACTGGACTTTGCTGTTTTAGCCAAAAGTAAGCTGGACTTCGACGGCGTTGGACACTACGCCCGACCTGACGTATTCCAGTTGAACGTAACGAAGCAACCACCGCTTCAAAAAGTTTGAGGGTAAAATTGGCGGTCAGCCTGCGTACGTGAGCGCAGGAACACATTTTGGTTATCTTGCTTACTTAACGCATACAACCGCCAATCATGAAGAAAACAATTACCTTTCTCTTTAGTCTGATCGTGGGCTGTAGTTACGCCCAAAACGCCGATTCCGTCACAATCCGTAAAATTTACAACGAAGCCCTCGCCAACGGGAAGTCGTATGAATGGCTGCGTTATCTAACCAAGCAGGTCGGACCACGCCTGAGCGGCTCTGCGGGTGCGCAAAAAGCTGTTGACTGGACCAAGCAGGTCATGGAGCAGCAAGGGTTTGACCGCGTTTTTCTACAAGAGGTGATGGTGCCGCATTGGGTACGGGGCGCTAAAGAAGAAGCGTTTATTCGGATTGGCAAGCAGAAAACCACTGTACCGATAGCCGCCCTGGGCGGGTCAGTAGCGACGAATGCGAAAGGTGTGGAAGCGGGCGTGATCGAGGTGAAAAACTTCCCTGAACTCCGGGCGCTGGGTGCGGAAAAAGTGAAAGGTAAGATCGTCTTTTTCAACCGGCCGATGGACCCGACGAAACTCAATACGTTCGAAGCGTACGGTGGAGCCGTAGACCAGCGGGCCAATGGCGCCACGGAAGCCGCTAAGCTCGGCGCGATTGGCGTACTTGTTCGCTCGATGACGAACGTACACGACGACAATCCACACACGGGTGGTATGCGCTACGGAACGGGCGTTCCGCTGATTCCAGCTGCGGCTATCAGTACGAACGGCGCTGATTTGCTCAGCAAGTCGCTGCAGGAGAACCCAAGCCTGACCTTTTACTTCAAACAGAATTGTGAGACCCTGCCCGATGCTAAATCCTACAACGTAGTGGGCGAGATTAAGGGCAGTGAAAAACCCGATGAAATCATTGTCGTTGGTGGACATTTAGATTCCTGGGATTTGTCAGAAGGTGCGCACGACGATGGCTCAGGATGCGTTCAGTCGATTGAAGTGCTACGCATCATGAAAACGTTAGGTATCAAGCCGAAGCGTACCATTCGGGCCGTTATGTTCATGAATGAGGAGAACGGCCTACGGGGTGGTGTAAAATACGCCGATCTGGCAAAGGCAAACGGAGAAAAGCACATTGCCGCTGTTGAATCCGACGAAGGCGGGTTTACGCCCCGTGGGTTTGGTATCGTAGGAACAGCTGCTCAACGGGCCAAAGTTGAGCCGTGGAAGCCCCTGCTCGCGCCTTACGGACTTACCGACATCGGCGCGGGCAGCGGTGGGGCAGACATCGGGCCGCTCGCTACGTTAGGTACCGTTCTGTTCGGTTTCAAACCCGACTCACAACGCTACTTCGATTACCACCACACGGCTGTTGATCGGTTTGAGGCTGTTAGCCAGCGTGAGCTTGAACTTGGCGCAGCTTCTATGGCCTCGTTGGTGTACCTGTTAGACCAGTACGGTTTGTAAACAATAAACAATCAACCTTTTAACGGTCTAAAATTTAGCGAGGTGTTCTGCTGATTTTTGTCATCCTGAGGAACGAAGGATCTTCTGGTGAGGCTGAATAACCTTTGGCTACAGGAGATCCTTCGTTCCTCAGGATGACAAAAAACGATCACTTTGTATCATGCGGTTATTCCGGTATAAATCAATTATTACAGATTTTTGTCAATAAGCTTTTTAGCATCATCGAACGCGCTCGGTAAGGGCGCGTTTCGTTTCACAATCTTACCAACCCGGTTGATCACGGTCGCCGAAATCTCACTATCCGGTCGTAGGCGTTGGTAAGCTTCTTCCAGTTGAGCTGTAGATAGTAGTAGATGGTCGCCTGATAGATTGTAACGAGCGGCTAGTTCAGGCCAAAACATCTTATCCGTGTCAGGCAGCGGCAGGTAGACTAAGGCAAAATCGCGCGGGCTGTAGGCACTACGTAAGCGTTGAGCGTCAATGGCTGCCTGCCTGCCACCTTCCTGAGCTGGGTAAGTCATTAAAATGTAAATGACTTTGCCTCGGTTCGCATTGATAACCTGATCGAGCAAGTCTGAGCCGCTACGGGCGTCGCTACGCGTGAAAAATGCACCGGGTGATATTTCCAAAGCGGAAGCATTCCCGTTTGCTCGTTGAAACGTTTGTACGGCTCCCCTAATGCGGGTGCTATCTTTTACCTCTAGTCTATACATCTCATCGAGCGATTGAGCTAGCGCAGGCTCTGTAACCCGAGGGCGGGCATAATCGTACAATAACTTTGCGAAGTTGAGTGTTAACGCTGGTAAGGTAGACGCTAACAAATAAGCGGTAATATAATTCGTAGCACTCTCTCCAAAATTAGATCGGCTGCGTCGTATCGCATTTTCATAGCTGACCAGTCGTTGAATCGTGTCATTAGATCGCTTGACCAACCCTTCGAAAAAGCGAATATCTGCCGATTTAGCCGAGTTAGTCTCGACAAACCCTTCCAGACGCGATCGTTCTGTACTGCTCAGGTTGCGGCCATACCGGAGTAATAAAGCCGCTAGTTTATTGATAGCAACCCCTTCACTCGTCTGGGCATTCGCTTTGTACTGCATGGCGTAATTGGCGAACTGGTTCATGGCCGAAGCGCGGGCTGCGGTCAGAAGCTGATCGTTAGGCGGACGTAATGAATCGTCGAGCGAGGTAGGTAATTTTTGATCTTCATAAAGCGCTTTTTCGTACAGAAAAGCAGCCGCTCCGTATTGATTGGTAGAGCCGATCCAGCGCGTTACCAGCGGGAAGGGTTTCTCTATACCGGCAAAGGCCCGAAACGGTTTCTGGTACGCAGTTAGCAACAGACGATAGGCATCCACGTTGTTACGGCCTTCTACCAGACTGGTAAGCTTTTTACCGTCGGGTTTGTCTTTAAATGATGCTTCAAACGCTTTATAACGGGCAAACTGCTGGTTTACCTGGGCATTGACCCCGCTAAACTGAAAAGGAACAGCCGCCGTAAAGAGAGAATCGGCGTTGAGGTCGATACGTAGTGTGCCCGGTGCGGCCAGAAACGCCGTTGAGATACGCCCGTAATTAAAGTACATCTCTTCCTGCGCGTAGATCAGGGGTAAAGCGACCCGAAACGTACCGTCTACATTTAACGGAGCCGGACGTACTAACTCGCGGGTGGCTTGCAGGATGTTATTCCGGCTAATGAGTACGGTCGGCGACTCGCGGTACAGCCGGGCCGACAGGTTTCGGATTCGGCCCGTAACGACAACGGAGTCGCTCTGGGCATACGTAGCCGTAAGCAGGCTGAATTGGACAAATAAAACTAGACAGATACGTAACAGACTGTGCATGAAAAGACGGCAGTTGGGTCCTGAAGCCATAACAAAAGAAACAACAAAACGGCTAACGGCAAACTGCGCGGGGCTTACTTGGTTTTGATGCCGTGGTACTGGTCTTCTTCTTTGTAATCGGTACGTAACGGATGCCCAACCCAATCGGTTGGCAGCAGAATCCGACGGAGATCGGGGTGGCCCTCGAAACGGATGCCGACTAAATCGAAGGCTTCGCGCTCATGCCAGTCGGCTGTTCGCCAGATGTGGGCTACGCTCGGAACCGATGGGAGCAAAGCGCCAACCGTGTTCCGGGACACCACCACTTTCATCATCAGATTGTGCTCATACGGGATAGACGTAAGGTTATAAACCACCTCCATCGTGTTGGCCTCCGGGCCATTGTCAATGGCTGTAACACACGCCAACAGATCGAAAAACACCCGTTCGTCGTCACGTAAGAACTGACAAATTTCAACCAGACGTTCGATAGGTATAGTCAGGTACGGTTGCGGATTTTGCGTGTTAGCTTGTAGCTCTACGGCGAATTCGGTGTTGAGTACGGTATGTATTTCGGCGAACGTCATTTGATTATGTTGGTAAAGCAAGCAGAAACTTATACGAGCCAGGCCAGCCACTGCATCCAGGTTTCGGCCCAAAACAGAAATTTCGTTGCAAATTTAGCCGCTGGAGCCGAGGATGGACGTAACGTCAGGCTATTGTTGTTGAAGTTAACGTCCATATAAATCTTTTGCCTGGGGTCTACCTGTGCCCAAACGGCTTTCGCTTTTTCGGGGAGCGTAAACGTTTGCTGTCGCGCTTTTCCGTTCCAGTACAAGGTTTGCTCTTTGCCATTGTCGAAATGTACAAGTACGTCGACGGGCATCTGGCCATCGCCCCTGCGCTCTACGGTAACGGTCGTTCCGCTAGTACGGTTTCTGAGCGATGTAAGCGCGTAATCGATAACCTGATCGCCGTAAAGTGCCTGATCAAAAAACCAGTTCATGTTTGGGCCGTACTTATCCCCTAATCGTTTCGATACAATTTCGTTGACGATGGCAATGAAATTGTCGGCGTTCGGATGTTTGAATCGCCAGCGAATGAAGTACGTCTGCATGATCTCGTCCATTACCCGTCGGCTAACTAATCCTTCCAGCGTCCGCATCCAGGTCGCTGTTTTTGAGTACGTCAATACGCCATACTGCCCCGGTGCCAGCTGCCAGGTATTGCCAAAGGACGTGCCAATGGCGGGATTGTCCTGATGAACGTAACTGTCGCGGGAGCTTTCCAGATCACCGATTCGAAAGCCGAACAGGTCAAGCTGCGATGAGCGAACGCCGTAGGTTTCGTCCATGATCCGGCCTTCGTAATACTGGTTAAACCCTTCGTCGAGCCAGGCTTCTTCAAATTCATTTGAGGCTAGTAGCTGCATGAAATACTGGTGCCCAAACTCATGAACCGTTACCTGCTCCGGAAAGCGAGCCCCTTCGGGCAAAAACGAAACGGTTCCAGCGGTAATGAAGGTCGGGTATTCCATGCCGGCTGAGCCGTCCGCGTGAAACGGCGGGTCAACGATGGTCAGATTCGGAAAAGGATACTTACCGAGGTATTTATCAAAATACGTTAAAGCTGCTTTGGCTGCGTCGAGGTGACGCTGGGCTTGGTGAACGTGCTCGGGCTGCATCAAAAGCTCAATACTAACCGTACCGCCCGAAGGGCGTTTCCATTTATCTTCAACGACCTGAAAATGAGGTGAGGCTGTCCAGGCGAAATCGACAACATCTTCGGCGTGGTAAAGAATAGTTTTGGTACCGTTCGCGTGCAACTTTTCCGACTGAAACAAGCCCGTCGCGCTTACCCAGTACTCCTTCGGGGCGGTGATACGTACGTCATATACGCCGTAGTCAGCGTAAAATTCAGAGTGCGCGTGAAACTGGTGACAGTTCCATTGGCCGGTTTTCGCATATCGCGTTCCGGCCGGTTCATACACGCCAAGCTTAGGAAACCACTGGCCGACCATAAAGTAATCGCGGCTGAAGCCAGTACGGGCAAAAATCTTCGGCAGTTTGGCCTGAAACGTAATGTCGAGCACAAGGGTCTCTCCCGGTCCAACGGGCTTGTCGAGCGGCACACGGATCACCGTCCGATCATCTCGGTTGCCGTCGTCGGGCTGAACAAACTGGTACGCCAGCGCCTGGCCGTTACGTAGTTTCATGGAGACCACATCGATGGAGCCGTATGGATTGTCTTTCGCATTCCGGTCGATTTCGGTACCCCGGAGTTGCCCGCCCGATTCGCGCATAAACGTCGATTTCTCGTCGCGAAAGGCATTGAGGTATAAGTGGAACCGTAACTCCCGAATCTGGTCATTCGAGGGATTACGCCAGGTGAGCGTCTCTTTCCCTGTAAGTTTCTTCGTGATCGGATCGAGCGTTACGTCGATCCGATAATTGGCCAGCCGGGGGCTAAGTGGCTGCGGAAAGATAGACTTCGGAGCCTGGCTAACCCCCCTTACGGCAAAACTAAAGAACAGTAAAAAAAGCAGTGGTTGTCTCATCGTCAGTCTCCCGGAATCCGGCCGCTGGCCAGCTAGTCAATCAAAGATACGTCTTATTCAATAACGTACCCCGCCTGACTGGACGTACCGGTCAGGTACTGCTTAGCCCACCGGACGTTTTGTTCTAACCGGAAAAACAGCCATATTGATCAGGTATTTACCTACTATTCGACAACCTGAACATCATGAAACAGTATCTCCGTTTATTGCTCTTTTGCTCACTTTTTCCCGTTCTGGCAACTGCTCAATCGTACGACCTGATTATTAAGAACGGGCGTGTAGTAGATGGCACTGGAAATCCCTGGATACGGGCCGACGTTGCCATTCGCAATGGACGTATCGTCCAGGTAGGAAAACTACCCTCGGCCGACGCGAAGCGGATTATTGATGCCAATGGATTGATTGTGGCCCCCGGTTTCATCGACGTACATGCGCACGTTGAGGGGGATTTGGAATCGCAGCCGGGTGCGCCTAACTTCACCTACGACGGCGTAACGACCTTAATTACCGGTAATTGCGGCAGCTCGGGCACCAACTTTCGGCGCTATTTCGATACGTTACGCGCCCAGGGTATATCAATTAATCTAGGGTCGCTGATTGGGCATAATTCGGTGCGGCTGAAGGTGATGAAAACGGCGTTTCGTGAGCCAACGGCCCGTGAGCAGGCCGATATGGAAGCGATTGTACAGCAGGCCATGCAGGACGGAGCCGTTGGCCTGTCGACCGGTTTGATTTATACGCCCGGTACGTATGCCCGCACGCCCGAGATTGTGAATCTGGCAAGAGTGGCATCCCGGTACGGGGGCGTTTACGCATCGCACATCCGGAACGAAGGGCAGGAGGTAAAGCAGGCCATCGAAGAAGCCATTCAGATCAGCCGCGAAGCTAACATCCCGGTCGAGATTTCGCACTTCAAAGTAGCCAGTAAGCCTTTATGGGGAAACAGTACGGAGACAATCGAGTTGGTCGAAGCGGCCCGACGCGAAGGCTTGGACGTAACGGTAGACCAGTACCCATACACGGCATCCAGTACGTCACTGGCCAGCATCATTCCGTCGTGGGCGCTGGCCGATGGCGACTCGGCGGTGCTGGCTCGTTTCCGCGATTCGGCCACACGGACTAAAATCCGGACGGAGATGCTGGAAAGCCTCAAGAAAAATCTGCGTAAAAACTACGACTATGCGGTGGTGGCCAGCTATCGGGCGGACACTACGTTCAACGGGCTGAGCATTACGCGGATCAACCAGAAGTTAGGCCGTAAAAATACCGCAACCGCCGAAGCTGATTTAGTGATGGAACTCATGGAGCGGGCCGACATGAAACGCATCCAGATGGTGTACCATACCATGTCCGAAACCGACGTTGAAACCATTCTGCGGTATCCAAATACCATGATTGCGTCGGATGCGGGGGTAGCCAAATTTGGGTCGGGTATGCCGCACCCACGCGCGTACGGCACCAACGCCAGGGTGCTGGGGCGTTACGTGCGGGAGCGAAAGGTAATTCCGCTGGAAGAAGCCATCCGGCGCATGACTTCCTTGCCTGCCCAACGATTTCGTCTGACCGACCGCGGGCTGTTACGTCCGGGGTATGCCGCTGATGTCGTGCTTTTCGACGAAAAAACCGTTGCCGACAAAGCGACTTACGAACAGCCTCATGCCTACACAACGGGTATTTCGTGGGTGCTCGTTAACGGAACACCGGTTATTGAAGAAGGCAAACACACGGGCCAGCGTCCCGGCCAGTTACTGATGGGGCCGGGCTACGTTGCCAACCTGACCGAAGCCAGATAATAGTCGATTCTGCCCGAGTTGCATTATTCAACACGCGGTGATTCGACCAGGGCCTCGCTTAAGCGTTGCAAAAGCATCTCTACGTCTCGCTGGCGAGCCAGTCGATACCGAGCGAACGACGTACCGGGACCCACCTTGATCGTATAGGCTGAATTCGGTAGCTGATGAAACATATCTTCGTCGGTGGTATCGTCGCCGATGCTGACGATAAAATCGTACGTGGCCTGTTCGTAGAGACTGCTGGTAACGGTGCCTTTGCTGTGCAGGGCAGGCTTCACTTCAATGACTTTGCTGCCCTGAATAACCGTCAGGGGCGTTGCTGATGACATCGCCCGCAACTGATTGGCTAATTCTATGGACTGCCCCTCAACGTCGTCGCTTTGAACCCGGCGGTAGTGCCAGGCAATCGCCGTTTCCTTGGCTTCGACGAACGAGTCGGGGAAACGGTTGACGTATTGGGTAAACAGCGAACGTACGGATTCAACCCAGTCATCGGTCGATAGGTCGAGCCGCTGCCAGTCCTGATCCGGCCTTTTCAGAAAGGCACCGTGTTCGGCAACTAACTGGATGGGAATGTTGGCAAAGGTTTGCTCCAGAAACACCCGGTTCCGACCGCTGATGACCACAATGTCACTGCTTTCGGCGAGCCGGAGCAGCGCCTGTCGGGTGGCTTCCGACAGATGCGCTTCGGCGGGGTCATTGACAATCGGAGCCAGTGTACCATCAAAATCGAATAAGAGCAGGCGCTGTTGGGCATTCTCGAATTCGGTCGTGAACGAGGGCAGTGGAAGGTTCGTTTCCAGCTGACGCTGGTTGTTCAGCGTAGCGTCAACGGCACTCAGGAAGTCGTGGCTCCACCGGAACACATTATGGTTTTGCAGGTATTCCCGCATGGTTTTCATGCGTCGTTCCTGCTCGGCTGGACTCATATCCAGCGCTTGCCGGATCGCCGAAGCTACTTCCTGGCTGTCCGTTGGGTTGATGATGAGTGAGTCGGTTAGCTCCTGAGCGGCACCCGCCAGTTCGCTAAGAACCAATACCCCCTGGTTGTCCTGCCGGCTGGCGATAAACTCCTTACAAACGAGGTTCATGCCGTCCCGAATGGGCGTAATCAGCGCTACGTCGCAGGCCGTGTAGAGAGCCAGCAGTTCGGGAAACGGCAGAGACATGTACGAGTACACGATAGGCCGCCAGCCGATGCTGCCGAACAAGCCGTTGATACGTCCAATGGTTTCGTCGATCTCGCGTTTCAACTCTTGGTAATGGCCGATTTTATCCCGTGACGGCACTACCGTGATGACAAACGTAACGCGGTTGTGCCATTCGGGGTTTTCGATCAGAAAGCGTTCGTAGCCCTGTAGCCGGTAGATAATTCCTTTCGTGTAATCGAGCCGGTCTACAGAGAAAATGATCCGGTTTTGCCGAAGCAAATCCTGATACCGATTTCGAATGTCGATGACTTCGGTAGTTTGAGCGCCTTCGTTGAACTTGTTAAAGTCAACGCTGATCGGAAACGCCTTAACCGTTACAGAGCGATCGGGTAAAACCACCCGTTGGTTTATGGTAGGCAGGGCCAGCACTTCCGAAACGCTGTTGATAAAATGCTGCGCATAGTCGGCCGTGTGAAAGCCGACAACATCGGCCCCCAATACGCCACTGATGAGCGCCTGCCGCCAGGTGCGGGGAAGCAACTTGATGATCTCGTACGTCGGAAACGGAATATGAAAAAAGTATCCGATGGTTGCGTCGGGAATGGCCTGACGCAGCATGTCGGGCAACAGCATCAGTTGAAAGTCGTGAATCCAGACCAGATCGCCCGGTTCGAGTGCCGCCGTAATCTCTTCCAGAAATTGCGTGTTGGCCTGCTGGTAGCAATCGTAATCACTGTCCCGGAACGACGCGTAGGTCGGGAAGTAATGAAATAAAGGCCAGATGAGGTCATTGGAAAAGCCTTCGTAAAACCCCTTGTTGATGGCTTCGTCGATGAAAACCGGGTGCGCTACGAAGCTTTCGTTCTCGAACAATGACCGGTCTACATCTTTCAAAGAGGGATCTGCCTGACCGACCCAGTGAATTTTAGGCCTTGTACCGTCTGGCGACTGACCCATTTGCTCAGCCATAGATAGTACCGCCGAAACAAGGCCACCGGCGTTCTGAACCAACTCAATTCCACCGGGAGTCTGTTTAATGGTAAACGGTAAACGATAGGCAACGATGACTAAACGATTGTAGCTATGTTTTGAAACACTCATATCGGATAAACCTTCCATAACGCAATAAGGCTGGATGTAAAGTTCGTTCTCACAACTTAGACGGGACTTAAACAAATCTTAGAAAGCCCTTAGAGCGATGTCTGGCTGGTCGTGTTATCGTATGTCCAGCACCGTTCGCTGGCCTGTGCTTTCCGGTATTTCCTGAGCCCGTTTAGTCTGCTTCTGTTGTTTCCATAAACTACCGGGGTAGTCTCATAGTTAGATAGAGCATCAGTAATAGTGAGGCAAAAGCACGAACCACGATATTATGGCAGAGAGCAGCACCCAATTAGACGATAACCTGCATTGGTACAAGGATGCAATCATATATGAGCTACACATTAAAGCCTTTCGGGATGGCAACGGCGATGGGATCGGCGATTTTCAAGGCCTGCTCGAAAAACTCGATTATTTACAAGAACTGGGCGTAACGGCCATCTGGGTCCTGCCGTTCTATCCGTCGCCCCTGCGCGACGACGGCTACGACATTGCCGATTATTACAACATCAACCCATCGTACGGCACCATTCAGCAGTTCAAGCAGTTTCTGGACGAAGCGCACCAGCGAAACCTGAAAGTGATTACGGAGTTGGTGATCAACCACTCATCCGATCAGCACCCCTGGTTTCAGCGCGCCCGAAAAGCGCCCAAAGGCTCACCCGAACGCGACTACTACGTCTGGACCGACGATCCTACGCAGTACAAAGACGTCCGGATTATTTTCCAGGATTTCGAAGCGTCCAACTGGACCTGGGACCATGAGGCTCAGCAGTACTACTGGCACCGCTTTTTTCACCACCAACCCGACCTGAACTACGACAATCCGCTGGTGCAGGAAGAGGTGTTCCGGATGATTGATTACTGGTGCGACATGGGCGTTGACGGTTTCCGGCTCGATGCCGTTCCGTACCTGTTCGAACGGGAAGGAACCAATGGCGAAAACCTACCCGAAACCCACGCGTTCCTCAAAAAACTGCGCAAACACATCGACGATCATTTTCCGGGTGTCGTATTCCTGGCCGAAGCAAATATGTGGCCCGAAGATTCGGCTTCGTACTTCGGCGATGGCGATGAATGTCACATGAACTACCATTTTCCGGTCATGCCGCGCATGTTCATGGCGTTGCAGATGGAAGACCGGTACCCGATTACCGACATTTTCGATCAGACACCCGATATTCCTGCTACGTGCCAATGGGCTATTTTCCTGCGTAACCACGACGAGCTTACCCTCGAAATGGTGACCGACGAGGAGCGGGATTACATGTATAAGACGTACGCCAAAGATCCGAAGGCGAAGATTAACCTGGGCATTCGGCACCGGCTGGCTCCGTTGATGGGCAACAATCGCAAGCGAATTGAACTACTGAACAGCCTGCTGTTCTCCTTGCCAGGAACACCCGTTTTGTACTACGGCGATGAGATTGGTATGGGCGATAACGTATATCTGGGCGACCGCGACGGCGTGCGAACACCTATGCAATGGTCACCCGACCGGAACGCGGGCTTCTCGAATACGAATCCACAGAAGCTGTATCTGCCTACGATTCTTGACCCTGAGTACCACTACGAATCCGTCAACGTGGAAACCCAGCGCCGGAATACATCGTCGCTGTTCTGGTTCACCAAACGGATGATCAACCTGCGCAAAAAGTATAAGGCATTCGGGCGGGGTGATCTGAAATTCGTGAATGTCGAGAATCCGAAAGTGCTGGCCTTTACCCGGACGTACGAAGATGAGACGCTGCTGATTGTGGTCAACCTGTCGAAATATTCGCAGCCCGCCGAAATTGACCTGAGCGACTACAAAGGATTTACACCGGTCGAAGCGTTCAGCCGTAACCAATTCCCGGCCATTTCGGAGACCGGTACGTACTTCTTTACCTTGGCTCCCCACGATTACCAGTGGTTTGTGCTGGAAAAAGTACGTCCGGATGCGCTCGAACGGGCGGCATTGCCGACGATTACGGTTGAGACAATCAACGATTTAACTAACAAACGTACCCGCGAGCTGCTGGAAACCCGCGTTTTGCCCGCTTATCTGGACCGAATGGATTGGTTCAACGGAAAAGGTCAGAACCTATACGGCCTGACCATTACGAATTACGGACGCATCTACCACGACGACACTCGGTCGTACATCGTCATGATTGAAGTGACGTATGAGCGGGGCTTGCCCGAAACCTACCAGTTGGCGCTGAGTTTTGTGGGCGATGACCGGGCTGACAATATCACGGCCAATTGCCCACAGGCAGTGCTAGCCAACGTACAGGTAGGCGACGAAAAAGGCGTGCTCTGCGATGGCCTATACACACCCGAGTTGCAGCAGGCGCTTATTGCGCAGATGGTGAATAGCCAGCCGAACACCGGAACGGATCACAACATTGTTTTCCACAGCACGAGTGCTTTAAATTCCTTCGCTGGCGAGCGGACCGACATCAAGAGCAAGTTCGTAACCTCTGGGCCGAATTATACGTCCATCAGCTACGACAACTGCTATCTGCTGAAGATGTACCGGAAGATCGATGGCTCGGTTAATCCGGATGCTGAGATAAACAGCTATCTGTCCAAAACGGCGGGTTTTGAATACGTTCCGGCATTCTCGGGAACCATCGAACTGCGCGATGAGGGTGAACCCGTTATGCTGGGCATGATGCAGGTAATGGTGGCCAACCACGGCGATGGTCATAGCTTTATGCTGGAGCGGATCAACAATTTCATCGAGCGGATTCTGGCCAGGGAACGTAGTGAAATGGACCCGCTGAACCGGCAGGGAACATTTGCCAAACCTGTGGCGATGGATGAGCTTCCGGCGGACGTACGCGAACTGCTGGGCGAACATGCCTCTGAACAGGCCCGGCTCATGGGAAATCGGGTAGGAGAGATGCACGTAGCGTTAGCCGCCAGCAACAACCTCAAGGAGTTTGAGCCCGAAGCCTTCTCGCTGCACTACCAGCGCTCTCTATTTTCGGGAATGCAGTCATTGGTACGTGAAAGTTATCAGGCTCAGCAACGTAATCTGAAGCGTTTGCCCGACGATATTCAGCAGGAAGTGCAAGCCATTCTGGGCCGGAAAGAAGAGGTGCTACGGGTGCTGAAACGTATCTACGCCAAGAAGCTGGAAGCTACCAAAATACGTATTCATGGCAATTTACAGCTCGAAAATATTCTGCTGACAGGCAAAGATGTAGCCATTCAGGATTTCGGGGGCGACCCGAGTCGGAGTTATAGCGAACGTCGGCTAAAACGCTCACCTTTACGGGATGTGGCCACCTTGATCCGTTCGTTTTACTACGTAGCGTACGAAGGTTTTTTGAACAATGCACACGTACCACCCGAAGATACCGTTCAGCTCCTGCCGTTCGCTGATTTTTGGGCGCACTATATGAGCAGCTTCTTCCTGAAAGCCTACCTCACAGCGGCCGAAGACAGCTCGTTCATCCCGAATCAGTCCGAAGATTTACAGATGATGATCGATACGTACCTGCTCGAACGGTCGGTAGTGGACTTAAGCTACGAGCTTGGAAATCGACCCAATTGGGTACGGGTACCTTTGCAGCTGATCAAGTCCGTGATTAATCAGTAAAAAAGTCTGTCATGCCTACGTACTGGTTCCCATTTCGAGAACCAGTACGTAGGCATGTTAAGTAATCAAAATACAGGAGTGAACTAACAATCTACGGCCTTCAAACCAGTGCATTTTGGTAAACTACACGCCTATACAATCGCCCGATGAACTCTTTGGCGAACTGTTCCAGGATGTTCAACTGGGCAACGTTTTTCCGGATTCTAAAACCTTCGTCGATTGCATTCCGGAGCTGGCACCAGCCGACATTGTCGCTCTGTACAACTCGGAGAAATTCAAACCGGATTTCAACCTCAAAGCCTTTGTCGACAAGTATTTTATGTTACCCAGCAAACCCGCGGGTGACTACGTCAGTGACACCACCGTAAGCACCCAGGCGCATATCAACGAGCTGTGGGACGAGCTGACCCGACCCGCCGATCCGCACGTGCCGGGTAGTTCCCGTCTGCCCCTGCCGCATCCGTATATTGTACCGGGTGGGCGCTTCCGCGAAATCTTTTACTGGGATAGCTACTTTACCATGCTCGGCCTGAAAGAGGCTGGGCGGGTAGACCTGATCCGCAGCATGATCGACAATTTTGCGTTCCTGATCGACGAATTTGGCTTTATTCCGAATGGCAACCGAACGTATTTTTTGAGCCGGTCGCAGCCGCCTTTTTTTGCGCTGATGGTAAAACTGCTCGCCGACATAGAGGGGCCTGATACGTTGACCACATACCTGCCGCAGCTACAGCGAGAATATGATTTCTGGATGGCAGGACAGGAGGAACTGACTTCTGTTCAGTCAATAGCCAGACGAGTCGCTCTACTGCCCGACGAAAGCGTGCTAAACCGCTACTGGGACGACCGGATAACGCCCCGGCCGGAGGCTTTCCGAGCCGAGTATCAATTGGCTCTAAAGGCTGTCGAACAGAAAATTGATACCGAAGCCTTACATCATCACTTGCGGGCCGCCTGCGAATCGGGCTGGGATTTTAGCAGCCGCTGGTGGCTCAATCACTCGCACGCGATGGTATCTACACGTACCGCCGACATTATACCGGTCGATCTGAATTGTGTGCTGTATTCACTGGAAACAACGCTCCGGGACATATACCAGATTAGCCCCGAGAATCAGGAACGTAGTGGTCTGTTTGCTGCAGCGGCCGAAGTCCGAAAAGAATGTATTCAAAAGACGTTCTGGAATGAAGAAACCGGTTTTTTTCATGATTACGATGCCGTCGCGAAACGACAAACCGACGACGTAACGCTGGCGGGCGTGTTTCCGCTGTTCTTCCGGTTGGCAACGCCCGAACAGGCCAGCCGTGTTCACGACCAACTTAAGACTGACTTTCTGCAAGCGGGCGGGTGGGTCACAACGCTGGTTGAATCAGGACAGCAGTGGGACTGGCCGAATGGATGGGCACCTTTGCAATGGATCGTTTACAAAGGCCTAATGAACTATGGCTTTGCTGAAACCGCCCGCGAAGGCCGCGACCGCTGGCTAGCGCTTAACGACAAAGTGTTTAAGGCTACCCGTAAAATGACCGAAAAATACAACGTTGTCGACGCGTCACTGAAAGCCGGTGGGGGCAGTTACACCAACCAGGATGGCTTCGGCTGGACTAACGGCGTTTATCTGGCGCTGGCTGCGCAAAGAGTGAATGAGTGATAGCATGGATTGATTAGCTGGAGTGGCGGTCAGAATTCTATTTGAAGTATAAGTCATTGATTGGCAGTAGGTTATCTTGTGTCTGTTTTGTGGCAAAATCTATGAAAACGGGGTTCAATCTACCGTTTCGTGTTAATCACTAATTTACTTATTCGAAAATTTGCTTATTAAAAGTAATCGTGGCATCGTATTTGATTGCGTAGGACTGTAACCTTATTCGCATTAAGCAACAATCAAGTACGCCATGAAAAAGCTCCTCGTAACCGTGCTGGCGGCCGGTATGACGACCGCTTCGTATTGCCAAAAGACATTCATTTTATCCCATCAGGATAAAAAAGGATTCTTTGCCGTTTCGGCTGGGGCTAGTGTACCGGTTGGGCGATTTGCGAGTTCTTCGCCAACGGACGAGCAGGCGGGGATGGCTGGTCGAGGTATCGTTCTGAGCCTGGCAGCGGGTTACCGGATCGTGGGGCCAGTAGGCTTAATGGTCCGGGCCGAGCAGCATCGGAATACGGTGCAAACCCAGCGTATGGTAGATAATCTGTACCGAAGCGAGACCGATGTCTGGACGGCGCAAGCGGATAACTGGTCAGTTACTACGTTTATGGGCGGGCCGTATATGGTCTTTCCGATGGGGCGTTTTACGATCGATGCCCGCCTATTGGCTGGACAGGCTACGGCGGTGATGCCAAATACGGCTATGAACGGTAACTTCGGACGGGTTGAGATGGGGGTTAAAACCACTGGATCACAAAGTACGGCGACGGCATTCGGGGGCGGGCTGGCTGTTCGCTACCGACTGGGCCGCAGCTTTTCTCTGCATCTGAACAGCGATTATACCCGTTCGCAATTTCAGTTTAATAACTTGACCTCTACGGCCTGGAGCAGCAACGGGCGCTCCGAAAGTTCGCAGTATAGCAGCGACCGCATTGTTAGCGTTCTCGGTGTTTCGGCGGGCGTATCCATTTTGTTTGGTAACGGTAACCGTCCATTCTAGCAACCGCTCACTGGCTCGGGCGACAACTCATCCGCTTCTGTTTGCAACCCTTCCGGCAACCGCGTAGTTTAGTAGTTGACTATCGTTGATTCAGACTATGACACCGCTTCGCCGACACGCCGTCCTCCGACGCGTTAAAGACATTACGCTCAGTACTACCTTAAGCCTGGCTTTGCTTAACGGCGCGGCTGTACTTCAGAGTTGCAGTAACAACTCCGATAGTGAGGCCGAACAGACCGAAACGCAGTTCAAGCGGGGTGTTCGGACCTACATCACCGAAACCGCACCCGGCAATTTCAAGATCACCGATGAGGTTGAGGCCGAGCCCGATAAAGCGGGGGCGATTGTTAACTACTTTGACGGCCACCGGGATACGCTGAGCGTCGAAGCCGCCAAACGACTCGTCGAGACAGATCAATCGACCCGGACCTATCTTGACAATCCGGCTGCGTACGGCTCCCACCACCACAACGGATTGGCCAATGCGTTACTGTGGGGTGGACTGGGCTACATGATCGGCCGGTCGACAGCTCCGCAGTACCGCGATTACGAGCGTCGGTACGGGTCGGGGGTTTACGCAAATTCAGGTCTGTACGAGCGGTCGAACCAGCTTCGGGAAAACGTTCGCTCTTCCCGCGTAACCCGCACCGTTCGTCCATCAAGTGGCCGAAGTGGGTTCTTCGGTGGTCGCAGCCGCAGCTTCTCGGGCTAAGTTGATCGATACGTACCATCAAGCAGGGTGAAAGTCAACCCAACTGATTTACAAACCAGTACGATTGGGGTGGCCCTGCCGTATGGCCATGTGTACTGCACGAAAAATACCCTTAACTTCGCGTATGAATCGGGAAAAAAATCGGGAGCGGCTGCGGCAGGAGGAGTTCGATATTTGTGTAATTGGCGCTGGAGCAAGCGGTGCCGGAGCGGCTTTAGATGCAGCCTTACGTGGGTACCGGGTGGCCTTAATCGACCGGGGGGATATAGCCGGGGAAACGTCTTCGCGATCAACCAAGTTGATTCATGGCGGAGTGCGGTACCTGGAGCAAGCGATCAAAAAACTGGATCTGGCTCAGCTTCGGCAGGTACGACATGGGCTGGCTGAACGCCGGACGGTGATTCGTAATGCTCCGCACCTAGCGCATCCGCTGGCCTTGCTGACCCCCGTGTTCAGCGCTTTTGAGGGTCTTTACATGTCCATCGGCCTGACCTTATACGGATTCTTCGCGGGGCAGGATGCGTTTCCGAAGGGCCGCTGGCTCAATAAAGCGCAGGCCCTCGCCAAAATGCCGACGCTGAACTCCCGTATGCACAGTGCCGTACTGTATTACGATGGGCAGTTCAACGACGCACGTTATGCCCTGGCCCTGGCTCATTCGGCCGACGAAGCCGGAGCTGTGGTGGCGAACTACATGTCCGTAACAGGCTTTGAGCAGACAAAAGAGAAACTTAAAGCAGCTGTCGTGGAAGATCAACTTACGGGTGAGACGTTCTCCATTCGGGCCAGGCTGTTTCTGAACTGTACGGGACCATACGCGGATGGAATTCGGTTGTTGGCTAACCCAGCCCTCGAGCGCCGTATCCGACCCAGCAAAGGCGTTCACATCGTATTGCCGCGCGAAACGCTGAAGAGTGACTGCGCTATACTAATCCCGAAAACCGCCGATGGACGGGTTGTATTCGCCATTCCATTCGAGGATAACGTATTTGTAGGGACAACCGACGATGACTATACCGATCTGAAGCGCGAACCCGTTCTGGAACCGGCTGAGGTCGATTATCTGCTCGAAACCTTACAACCTTATCTGGCTAAAATGCCGACCCAGACCGAAATCCAGGCTGGTTTTGGTGGTATCCGGCCGTTGATTGTGAGCAGCCGGGCCAATACCAAAACGCTGTTACGTGACCATGAAGTCGAATATGACCCGGCTTCCGGCTTGCTGAGCTTACTGGGGGGTAAATGGACAACGTACCGACTGATGGCTCAGGATGCAATTGACCGGGCTGGCGACTTGCTCGATACCAACGTACCGAGCGCTACGGAACAGCATTATTTAGTCGGGGGCGAAGGGTATCGGTTTGACGATTGGCTACTGCTGCAAAATCGCTACGGCTTACCGACCGATGCATGTCAGCACCTCATGCGAACCTACGGCAGTCGGGCCGAGCGAGTCGCGCAACTGACGCAGAAGCAACCCGCATTGGCGCAGCGGCTGATGGCTGATCACCCATTTCTGAGCGCCGAAGTCGTCTATCAGGTGCGCGAAGAGATGGCCGTTACGCTTCGCGACGTACTAGCCCGGCGCTGGCGGCTTGAGTTGGCAGATTGGCGCTTAACCGCGCAGGTGACTCCCCGCGTTGCCGAACTCATGGCCAACGAACTGGGCTGGACTGATTCGTATAGTCGGGGACAGGTTACCTCGTATCAGGCATTGCTGGCGTCGTTTGTGAAGCAAGCCGGTTTAGCGCCCGGCCAGCCCGAAATGGCCACGGCCTGATTAAGCCAGAAAACGGGACTTTAATGCTGGATTGGGCAATAGGCACGCGTCGCGTTTGCCGAACCAGCGGTAGCGGTTACGGGCAATGAAGCTGTATAAGGCGTCCCGAATGGGTTTGGGAATAATGATAAATCCATAAAGAAGAGGCCAGGCCCCTGATAACTGGCGGGCCACCCGTAGCGCAGCCGTCGATTGCTCGTAGAAGCGGCCATTTTCCCAAACCACAAAGGAATCAAACCTGGCGGTCGATCGGCCAAGCGTATGTAATACATTCTGACCTAAATCCGATTGCAGGGAAGCGAACCGAAAATACGCCTTTGGATCGCGTTCAATAACAAACGTAACGGCGGCATTGCAGAGATTGCAAACACCGTCAAATAAAAGCAGGGGCTGAGTCGGTTGCGTGAGCATGGCTACTTCCGTAACAACAAACCACAGCAATACGTGCTACTTTCGCTTTATGGGCTGGTGCTGCATCAGATCATTGATTAGCTTCTCGACTTGAAGAACTGGCATCTTCACCACCAAGTGCTGGTGCCCTTTACCCGCATCGTCCCAACCGTTCGAGCCATCGGCGTTCAGCGTTAACCGACCTGATTTAACCGTATAGTACGGTGTGTAACCCTTGACGCCAACAAGTACTGCCGTCTGGTCCCAGCTCATGCGTCCACCAGCGTCTTCTTTAGCTAAGGGTAGGCAAATCCTGAACACATCCTTAACCGGGCTGTTCTGAATGGACGCATTTTGCGTCAAGGGTAAACCACTGTGAATCTTCTCGCCGATTTCGAAACCACTGAGTACAACGGGCGTTGGCCAGTCGGCGAAAACAACTTTGGAAGCAGGCGTGTCTTTAAAAACGTTGTACTCCCGGCCGCTCGGAAATTTACCGGCCATGCTGACCAGATTTTTTACTTTCTGCTGAACGAGCTCTTTACCCGGCAGCTTTGAGTACTGATCGGGTTTAGACGCCAGCAGATTCGCCAGGTTGGTCATGAACCCGACCGTTACCACCGTTACGCTGCGATCGGGCTGTTTGGCAAGAATCTGGCGGTAAAGGGCAACGGCGTCGGGGACTTCATCATTGGATTTAACTTTGTGCGGATACCGGGCCACGAGCGTATCGGACCAGTGCTGCACATCTTTATCGGTAACGGCCGGACCTTTTGGTATGCCGATGGGTACGTTTGGCCGACCAAAATACGTATTCAACACGCTCAGGACCGGCGTTACGTTTGGGTAGTTGGTGCTGGCGATGGTCGCCAGGATCTGCGCCTGACCGCTGTCGGCAAAGGCGTGCAGCAACGTAATGGCCCCTACGTCATCGTAGTCAGGTCCCATATCCGTATCAAAAATTACAGGCACAGGCATAGTATTTCGAGCCGATTGGGCCCCGGTTTTACCGGCCATCAGCAGAAACAGCAGTCCAAACAAAACAGGCGTGATACGGGTCATAAGCAGAGTTGTTTTGCAAAAAGAACACGAACGCTGGCTCTCTACTTTCTTTTCCACATGATTTCGCTCAAAACCCTTACAACCTCACCTGATACGCAACTTCGAAATCTCGGCTGGGATTGGATGCTTGGTCAGGACACCCTGCCTTATCTGGCTAACGAAGTGGTGATCGTCAGCCCGGCCGAAGCCGATGCGTATTACGAAGCGGCCAATGAGTTGTACGAGATGCTGGTGGCCGCCGGGCAGCACGTAATCGACCAAAACCGCTTTGCCGAACTGGGCATACCCACTAATCTGGTCGAACTGATTAAGCAATCCTGGGACGACGATCGGCACATTCACCTATACGGGCGATTCGATCTGGCGGGCGGCCTGAACGGCAAACCAATAAAATTAATCGAATTCAATGCCGATACGGCTACCTGTCTGCCCGAAACCGCCGTAGTACAGTATGCGCACCTACGGGCAAATGGGCTGGATGAAAGTCAGCAGTTTAACGCCGTATTTGAAACGCTGACGAGTCAGTTTGAGGAGTTGCTGGCCGTAAACCCGGATTTGCAGCCGACCTTACTTTTATCGGCTATGCGCGATTTTCCGGAGGACGATGCGAACGTAGCGTTACTGGGCGAAGCTGCGCGGGAAGCTGGTTTTGAGGTGGAATTCGATTTTATTGATAACGTGGAGTTTTCAGCAGAAGAGGGCATCTTCTGGCAAAATTCAAAAAACGGTCAGTTCGAAAAACTTGATTTCTGGTTTAAGCTGGTTCCTTGGGAGTCGATCGCCGAAGATGAGCCGGAACTGACGCAGATACTGGCCGAAATCGTGCAGAAGCGGTTAGCTGTGGTGCTCAATCCGGCTTATACGCTGCTTTTTCAGTCGAAGTACATCCTGAAAATTCTGTGGGAGCTATATCCCAATCATCCGCTTTTGCTCGAAACCGCTTTGCAGCCGTTGGCCGGAAAGCCGTGCGTAGAGAAAGTGCTGTTTGGCCGGGAAGGTGCCAACGTCCGTATCCTGAATGCCGACGGCAGTGAGCGGAAGGCCGTAGATGGCGAATACAGCGCCTATCCCAAAATTTACCAGGAATACGTTGAGTTCATCCAGGATTCGGCGGGCAATACGTATCAGGCGGGTGTGTTCTATGCGGGTGATGGATGTGGACTTGGATTTCGGAAGGGCGGCCTCATCCTTGATAACGGAGCCGGGTTTGTAGGCCACGTAATTCAATAAAAAAGTGGCCTACATTTCTATAGGCCACAGTGTAGTTACGGCAGGATAATGGCAAACCCAACTAACTTAGTTTCCTTCTTGTGACTTCAGCGCTTTCCGCTGCCGTTTGCGCTCCATAAACTGCGCACGCTGTTCGGGCGTCATGGCGTTCAGGCGGGCCTGTACCCGGTCGCGGTGGGATAATTTAAAGGCTTTCCGTTCGGCGGGTGTCATCTGGGCCAGTTTAGCCTGACGTTCGGCTTTGCGGGCTTCGCGTTGCTCTGGCGTTAGTTTAGGTCTTACGGCATGTGGCTGCGTCTGGGCATACGCCCCAGCGGATATAAATACGGTCATGACGACCATCAGCACCCGGTTCGCTCTCATAGGGTTTATCGATTTATGGCTGTTGGATAACGAAAGAGAACAAAGGTTTAATCAATGTACATTCGTTTTTGGTTCATGGATGTAACCTCATCTGTGCAGCGAGTAATTATGCCAGATACAGGTAGCCAACCGAACGCTGGTTATGACTAATTTGAGCCTTTACCTACAAGCCATTGTTTACATTGCCGCCGGAGTTAATCATTTTCTGAACCCAAAAATGTATTTGGCAATTATGCCGCCCTACGTACCGGCGCATGGCCTAATGGTTACGTTAAGTGGTATCGCTGAGGTTGTATTAGGTGTTGGGCTGTTGTTCCCGGCGACGCGGTCGATATCGGCCTGGGGATTAATTTTAGTACTGATTGCCGTTTTTCCGGCCAATCTCTACATGGCTACGTCCAGCCGGTTCAGAAAATTTCCGGCCTGGTTACGCTGGGCCCGGTTACCCTTGCAAGGAGTGCTGATCTGGTGGGCGTATCAGTATACGTAAAAGCATAGCTCACCAAAAGCGGTTTGCACTTCCAGCGGCACTTACCATAAATTGGGCACTAGCTTCCCTACGTATGAGTTTACGTTACGTGTTATACGCGAACCCCCAATGCATGTAGAACAAATACCGTGACCTATCTCGACGTAAAAAACACACTGCTCTCGCTGGAACAACCCGAACGAGCATCGTTTGCAGCCCGATTTTTTCAAGTCAGGCCAGGCCATTACGGCGAAGGCGACCAGTTTTTGGGCTTATCCATGCCGCAGCAGCACGCCGTTGCCAAACAATGTTTACAACTACAACCCGACGAAACCGAGCAGTTAGTGCGTGACCCATACCATGAATGCCGCATGACAGGCCTGTTGATCTGGGTGTATCAGGCCCGGTTTGGAAGGACTCGTAACTCTGGCCCGACAATTCGCACTAAGTACGGTCAGGCGGAGCTGGCTGACCGGTACGTAGCCAACCGGCGCTATGTTAATAACTGGGATCTTGTTGACTCGTCGAGCCCGGCTATTCTGGGTGAGTACCTGCTGCACACCGACCGCTCAATTCTGTATGAGCTAGCCGAAGAAGATCATCTGTGGACACAGCGCATCGCGATGGTGGCTACGCTGGCCTTCATCCGCCAGGGCCAGTTCAGCAACACCTTTGCTTTGGCTGAGCAGTTTATGCAGCGCAAACGGCACGACCTCGTCGATAAAGCTGTGGGCTGGATGCTTCGGGAAGTTGGCAAGCGCAATCTTGATGCGCTGGAAGAATTTCTGCACGACCATATTAGACAGATACCGCGCCCGGCATTACGTAACGCCATTTACAGTCTGGACCCAGCCAAAAAGCGGTATTATTTGGAATTGTAGATAGAAATTAACTCATTAATGAACAAGCCGTAACTTGCCGGCAAGACAGCCAGGTAGGATTAACTTGTGCTGACAGAGCTAAAAGTCAATATGTATCTTTATGAATTTAGCAATACCGTTGGCGGCCGGGCAGGTAATAAAAGCGCGCACCGCCACTCAACTGATTTTCCTGGTGTGTGGTTTAGGCATGTCGAGTTGGGCACCGATGATTCCCCTGGCCAAAGATCGTCTGGGGTTGAACGATGCCGACCTAGGCCTATTACTACTCTTATTGGGTGGTGGGTCCATGCTGATGATGCCAGCCTCAGGTTGGCTGGTGAGCCGCTTTGGTAGCCGCATTGTCATGGCTGGCGCAGCACTGCTGATGGCGCTTGTGCTGCCGCTTCTGCTTGTTCTTTCCTCCACCGTTACTATGGCTGTAGCGCTCTTTCTGTTCGGTTCCTGCATCGGAGCAATTGACGTAGCCATGAATGCGCATGGCGTACAGGTGCAGAATCTTTACGGAAAGCCTATCATGTCGTCCTTACACGGTTTGTTTAGTGTAGGCGGGCTGTTCGGCTCCCTTGGGTTGGGTTTCCTGATAAAGTTGGGGCTTAATCCGGTCTATGCCATTGTCAGTATTGCCGCCCTGATGGTTCTCATCACACTAACCCAGTATAGAAATTTGTTTCCTTTGGAAATAGAGCAACAAGCCATAGCTAAATTCTCGGCGACGGACCAAAAGCCAGCTAGTGCCAATCAACGGTTGAGCTGGCTAAATGGTCGTGTCTTATTCCTGGGCCTAATGTGCTTTGCTATTTTTCTGGCCGAAGGAGCGATTCTGGATTGGAGTGCTATCTTTTTGCGGGAGACCAAAGGAGCCGCTTCTGAATTTGCCGGAGTGGGCTATGCCGCCTTCTCGATCGCGATGGCGACGATGCGATTAGCTGGTGACAAACTAATCGCTCGCCTGAATGAGAAAACGGTGGTCGTCGGTGGAAGTTTGATCGGTGCCGCCGGATTGGCTCTTGCGGTCTTAAGTCCAGGGGTAGTTGGCGTACTAATAGGCTTTGTGCTGCTGGGCTTAGGGGCAGCTAACGTAGTACCCGTATTTTTCAGCGAAGCGGGCCGGCTACCTGGTATTTCACCCACAGCGAGTATTCCCGTCATTACGACGATTGGCTATACAGGTTTACTGACAGGCCCGGCATTGCTGGGCTTTATCGCTTACCATTTCTCGCTATCCATGGCTTTCGTCGCTGTAAGCTTACTGCTGGTGTTCGTCGCGCTGGCGTATGGAATGAAAGGAAAAGCGCTTCAAGCTTGACGTAAAGCTTCTATACGACCCATATCTGTAGGGGCGTGTCCGGACAAGATTAGTCCGCAAATGGACATTAAAAGTTAAGTTTAAAAGTTAAAGAGCTGATAGTGAGCAATTTGTTTTCGTGGCATACATGTTGATTAAAATCAATAGAGCTCAACGTTGATTTCAAAAGCTCTTTAAGTCTATGAGAAACCTGTCTGCTAAATCAATTTTCAATTTAATTATCCTGCTAACGACTTGGGTAGGTACTAGTGTAACAGTTAGAGCACAAATCAGCCAGCCTGTATCGTTGCCCGACACCGAGATACAAACAGTTCGCTCCCGCATCCTTAACGGAGAAACGTATCAGCTACTCGTTCACTTTCCGGATCAATATGATACCACTAAACGATACGATGTCTTGTATGTCCTGGATGGGCTTGATGCTTTTCCTATGGCCATTAGTTGTTTAGGTATTTTACACGGAGAGTGCGAAAAAAACTATCAGGAACCCATATTGATTGGCATCTCTGATGGAGCAATGATTGGCAAACCGGGAAACAAACGTGATCGCGATTATACGCCAACCGCATTTACAACTAAGTGGGGGGCAAGTGGCGGTGGCGGTGGGCCTAAATTCCTGCAATTTATAGAGCAAGAAGTAATACCCTTTGTTGAGAAACGATACCCCGTAAAACCAAATCGCGTACTGTATGGGTACTCGTATGGCGGATTATTCGCATCGTATGCTCTTCTATCTAATCCCAATCTGTTTCAAAAAGTACTGATCGGAAGTCCATCCTTGTTTGCAGATAACAATGTAATCGTACGAAAGCTCTTGCCGGATTACGCACATTCGCATACTGACTTATCAACAAAAGTCTGGTTGTCAGTGGGTCAAACAGATGAGAACCTTATTGACGATACCAAGGAATTTGCATCTGCTTTACAAAGTAAGAACTACCCGTCCCTACAGATCGAGTCTACGGTTTTACCCGGTCTGAATCATCTGACTGGCATACAACCTACGATGCTACAAGCACTGAAATGGGCATTTTGTACCGTTACGCCAACTAAATAACCGATTAAACAATCCAGCCGCTCTGTAATCTGGACCCGGCCAAGAAGCGGTATTATTTGGAATTGTAAGCGCAGGACTACGTTTTGTCTTCGAACAGGCCGACCTATACAGACCTGAACGGGCTGGAGAAGCAGTATCTCTTAAAAAATAATTGGTTATCATAAAGAGCGGGTTCAATAAAGGAGGTCAACATATGATTTGCTAACTTGATTCGATCTACTGAGTTTGTTTCTCATGAACCACCTATGTCTGCAATTTTAAAGGCCCACATCGAAAAACTACTTCAAAACGCTTTGCCCGACTACGAAGGCATTGAGCGGTTTTTTGTGCCAGTAGTACTGCACAAAAAACAGAATCTGCTCACAGAAGGCACCATATGCCGGAGCAACTACTTTGTGGTAAAGGGCTGTCTGAGAATGTTTTTTGTCAATGAAAAAGGCGTAGAGCAAACCGTACAGTTTGCTCTAGAGCGGTGGTGGTTAGCCGATTATACCTCGTTCTCCGCCCAAAGCCCGTCCGGCTTTTATATCCAGGCGGTGGAACCTTCCGAAATACTCAGCCTGACTCACAGTGCGCAGGAAGAACTGCTTCAGACTTATCCGCAGCTGGAACGTTATTTTCGACTAGTGCATCAGCGGGCGCATGCCGCTGCTCAGTTCCGTATCAGGATACTGTATGGCTATTCGCGAGAAGCGCTTTACCACCAATTCGTCCGTCGGTATCCTGAGTTTGTGCAGCGTATTCCGCAATACCTGCTTGCTTCTTTCTTGGGCTTTACGCCGGAATACCTCAGTGAACTGCGTGGTCGGAGTGCTTCTTAAACCAGTTTAAGTAAATGTGCTGCGCGTTGTTTCGACCTTTGCTGCATCAAAAAACAAGACTATGCAACAGCGCGTAAACATTGAAAAAACACTGCCCGGGGTATGGAAAGCGATGTATCATCTATCCGGTGCCATCGCCAGTTCAACACTCACCTCCATCCAGAAGCACCTGATCACAATCAGGGCCTCGCAACTTAACTCTTGCGCTTTCTGCCTCAATATGCATACGAAGGAAGCCTTGCAGGCTGGTGAACTGCCGCAACGTATCTTTCTGCTGAGTGCCTGGAAAGAGACCAGCCTGTTTACCCCCGAAGAGAAGGCTATACTAGCGCTGACAGAAGAGGTTACCCTCATTCATCAGTATGGTGTATCGGACGAAACGTACAGCCAGGCGCGATCTTTTTTTGATGATCAGACGATCGGCGAAATCATCAGTTTAATAGTGGTGATTAATTCCTGGAACCGCATTGCCGTTAGCACGCAGTTGCCTGTTCAGAAATAGCCGTTCCTGCCTATTTACAACAAAATCATGTGAGTTGCGGATTGTATCTGAACTAGATAGCAAAATCGGAGCCAGTATCCAGCAGTATTTGGTATGAACGCTGTTAGATACTGGCTTGCCTTCGCGATGCCAGTTTCGTATTCTATCGAATCCATTAAAGACTGGCAAAGATTGCGGTCGTCTTCGTAGCTATTTTCACCCTGGTGCTCAATCCGGGGGCCATGATGTAGGTAGGGACGCGACGTACCAATGGATTCAAAAGCACACTGGTCAGTATTTACTGGCCCATTACCACCGTGGGCTACGGAGACATTATGCCTGGCACGCCATTAGGAAAGTTAATTGCCAGTCTAATCCTGATGTTGGGTTACGTCATCATCGCTGTGCCAACCGGCATCGTGGCCATAAGCCTGTGGGTGCTTCAAACCGCATGCAGATTGTGCCTTGGTGCGCCCAAATTATGGACGCCAGGGTACGATCTGCATGCGGTTCATTGAAAATGTGCGAGCATCAGCTACAGGTCTGTTGCCATTGAAGGCGGGGCTTACGTATCCCCGTCTAACGAACGGGCCTGCCTGAGTAGCTAATTAAATGCTGCGTTATTTTTTGCTTCTTCCAGAATCTTCACCGCGTTCTGATAAGCATCAGCCCGAACCAGGTCCAGTTCAGCAATCTGTTTAGCACCGGCGACCGACAGCGTCTCGTAGGATTTCCTAAACTCACTCTCCAGGTTTTTGAGAACCGTCAAGGCTAAGATGTATTGGCCTTCTGTCATGGTTAACTTCGGTGTAAGGTGATTGTTGTATGGTTAATAGTGCAATATCTACTCAAGACCAACGAGTCAGGGGTTGGGCCAGAGCTACTTTTTTATTCAAAAATTAGTTTTACTTCCAGATGAATCAAATCGCTCACCGCCATACGCCTGACAAAGCTAGTTTCTGCTGGTGATGGATCGATTCTATCAGGTAACAGGCCATAAACCTGTTTTTTTTCGGTACTATGCCACCCCTTACAGAATTATCGACCTGATCTGCATCCGTCAACATATCCCAAGGAGAGCGCTACTGCTGCACCCCAACCAGATTCAGCATAAAGGCGTATTCCAACGCGATTTCTTTTAAGGCCTGGAAACGTCCCGATGCGCCACCGTGACCAGCTTCCATATTGGTGTGCAGCAACAACTGCGTTTCCTCGCCGGGATTATCTGTTTTCATCGTCCGCAGTTTGGCAACCCATTTGGCGGGCTCCCAGTACTGAACCTGCGAATCGTGCAGACCCGTCGTAACCAGCAGGTTCGGATACGCTTTCTTCGTTACGTTGTCGTAAGGCGAATACGATTTCATATAGTCGTAATACGTCTTGTTTTTCGGGTTGCCCCACTCCTCAAATTCACCCGTTGTCAGTGGGATACTTTCGTCCAGCATGGTCGTTACTACGTCCACAAACGGAACGGCGGCTACTACGCCCCGGTACAGCTGCGGAGCCTGGTTAATCACTGCACCCATCAGCAAACCGCCTGCACTACCACCCATTGCGAACAGCTTATCCGCGCTGGTATACTTGTTTTTGATGAGATACTCCGATACGTCCACGAAGTCGTTGAAGGTATTTTTCTTCTTGAGCATCTTGCCATCCTCGTACCACCGTCGGCCCATTTCCTGACCACCCCGGATGTGGGCAATGGCGAAGATGAAACCCCGGTCGAGCAGGCTGAGTCGGGTAGAGCTAAAGCCCGGATCGGTCGAATAACCGTACGAACCATACGAATACTGCAATAGCGGAGCCGAGCCGTTCTTAGGCGTTCCTTTGCGGTAAACCAGCGAAACCGGTACCTGAACACCATCGCGAGCGGTGGCATAGAAACGCTCTGATACGTAGTTGTTCTTGTCGAAGCCGCCCAGTACTTCCTGCTGTTTCATCAGCGTCTTTTCCTTCGTATCCATATTGTAATCGAAGGTAGAGCCAGGCGTAGTGAGCGACGCATACCCATACCGCAGGGTGTTCGTGTTGAAATCCGGATTATAGCCGATACCCGCTACGTAGGCCGGTTCGCCAAAGTCCAGGTATTCGTCAGCTTTAGTTTTTTGGTTAATAATCCGAATATTGGTCAGACCCGCTTTCCGCTCGCCCAGAACAAGGTGATTGGCAAATACGTCCAGATTGTCCAGATAAACATCCGGCCGGTGGGGAATCACTTCTTTCCAGGCCGCCCGATCCGCCGTTTTCCCTTCGGGAACTTCCATGAGCCGGAAGTTTTCGGCCTTCCAGTTGGTGCGAACGTAGAACTTGTCTTTGTAATGCACGATGTCGTACTCATGGCCTTTCTCACGGGGCAGAAACACCGTGAACGCACCCGCTGGCTGGCTGGCGTTCAGCAGCCAGTATTCGGTCGCGACGCCGTTATGGTCAACACCAATGGTGATGTACTTCTTCGACTTCGAGCGCCCCAGGCCCATATAAAACTGGTTGTCTTCTTCTTCGTACACCAAAACGTCCTGGTTGGGGTCTGTGCCTAGTACGTGCCGAAATACCTGATAGCCAAGTAGGGTCTGCGGGTCTTTCTTGATGTAAAAAAAGGTTTTATCATCCGTCGCCCAGGCGAAACTACCCGCTTCGGTATCGGGGATCAGTTCGGGATAGATTTGTCCTGTTTTCAGATTCTTGATACGTAGCGTGAACAGGCGACGGCTCACAGTATCCTCGCAGAAAAGCGCCAGTTCCTCATTGTCGGATACCTCGTAGCCGCCCAACTGGTAATAATTATGCCCTTTTGCCAGGGCGTTACCATCGAACATCACTTCCTCCGGACCCTGAAGTGACCCTTTCTTGCGGCAGTAGATTGGGTACTCGCCCCCCGTTACGTAGCGGGTGTAGTAGTAATAATTACCTTCTTTATACGGAACCGACTCATCCTGCTGCTTGATCCGACCCTTCATTTCCTCAAACAGCTTCTCCTGCAAATCCTTAACGGGAGCCAGTACCTGTTCGAGGTACGCATTTTCAGCTTTCAGGTAGTTGATCACCTCGGGGTTTTCGCGATCGTTGAGGTAATAATAATTGTCAATTCGCTTGTCGCCGTGGATTACTAATTCTTTGGGTTTGATGGCGGCTTTCGGAGCTTTTAGGGGTTGTGCTTCTGTCATACTGGGGAGCGTAAGCGTAGTAATAAAGAGTAAACACGTTCTGTTCATGGCAGTTTGCCGTTCCCGGTTCGTTTATGAAGTAAGTTTGTAAAAATAAGCCTTTGCCCCGGTAAATCGGCGTGAAGCAACGCGAACCATACGAAAACAACGTGTCGTTGCCGATACGTCCGATCCTGTCGACCAAAATATGCTTGAACTTGTTGTTGCCCGGTATCAGGAAGACCTGAGCTGGCTGCGTAAACGTCCCGACCGGCTTCGGGTGACGGTTTACGATAAAGGCGCTGATGGTTTGGCTGGAGCTAATGCCATTCCGTTGCCGAATATCGGCCGCGAAGCACATACGTATCTGCATCATATCGTCAGCCGCTATGACGATCTGGCCGAGTGGACGGTATTCTGCCAGGGCAAACCGTTCGATCATGCCTATGATTTCAAGAAGACCCTGCAACGCCTGGCCGAAGCGCCCGAAAGGGCATCGCTCTTTAGGTGGCTGGGGCACCTGATCGATACCGACGATGACCAGGGCGAGCGGCTGTTTCGACCCTGGAGTAAGAACGAGGACGGGCGCGGATTAGACCTTCGTGGCTTTCACCGGGCGTTGTTTGGTACCGACGGACCGGAGCTGTACACGTTTGTGCTCGGTGCGCAGTTTGTGGTTCATCGGGACGTAGTGCGTCAGCGGCCACTGGCTTTCTACGAGCGGGCGCTGGACGTAGCTGTTACGTTCCCCGACGCTGCCCACTGCTTTGAGCGTTGCTGGGACCGGGTACTTAACGTAACGGGTATTGATCGAGAATGGCTTGCGGGGCGGCAAACGGTATTTCTAAAGCCTATGCGCCACCAAACGCCTGCATCTGAAGAGTCGTCTCAGCATCTGGAACCATAAAAAGTTGAGCGGGATCCAAACGATTTCCCGCTTCTTCGTGTCTAATCAGTTGACTTCAGAATAACAGGTCTTTTTTGTATCTTTCGCTGAGATTTTCACCCCTTTCTATGCACCGAACGTTTTACGTACCTCGGTTCCGGCTCGTACTCTTCACGCTTGGCACGGCCGGTTTATTAACCGCTTTTCACCCCAACAAACTTGCGCTTGAAAAGGCGTTCAAACGCATCAACGATGAGGTGCAGCAGCGTAGCCGCGCCTACGAAACCTTATCCGATGCGTCGCAGCAGGTTGGTCACCGCTTAACCGGTAGCCCAAACGGCACCAAAGCCGAAACCTATGCGTTCGACCTGCTTTCTTCGTATGGATTTAGTGACGTACGCTACGAACCCTTCGAGGTCGAAGCCTGGACGCGCGACACCGTTACGTTATCGGTGGTGCCCGACCGGAGCGACAACTTTCGGGAGGTTCCGGTCGTAGCGCTGGCGCATTCGCCCGTTGAAGCTCATGTGCGCGGAGAAATCGTGGACGTTGGCAACGGGCTTGAAGGTGACTTTGCCGCCGTGAAAGACAAGCTGAAAGGCAAAGTTGCCCTCGTCAACATTGGTCTGGCGGCCCCCACCAAAGGGGCGCGTAACCTCCACCGTTCTGAAAAAACAGCGTTGGCCATTCAGCATGGCGCAACCGGTGTGATTATGGTGAATCTGGTGCCGGGCAACGTACTGCTTACGGGTACAGCCTCGGTAACGGGTAAACTGATTCCGATTCCGTCGGTCTGTATTTCGCTCGAAAGTGGTCAGGCGCTCCGGTCCTGGATGCAGGAAGAGCAGGGACGAATTCACGCCCTGATCGATATGACGAACAAGAGCCGTAAGATTCGGGCGCGGAACGTAATTGCCACGTTGAAAGGCTCGAAATATCCCGATGAGAAGATCATTATCGGCGGCCACCTGGATTCGTGGGATCTGGCGACCGGTGCGATTGATAATGGCATCGGCTCGTTCGCCGTCATGGACATCGCCCGTACGTTCAAGAAGTTGAAGCTGAAGCCGAAACGTACCATTGAATTTGTCTTGTTTATGGGCGAGGAGCAGGGGCTGCTCGGCTCGCGGGCGATGGTCGAAAACTTGAGAAAATCGGGTCAACTGGATAAGGTTCGGTACATGATGAACCTCGATATGACCAACGATCCAACGGGCCTGAACGCCTTTGGACGTTCGGACATGCTGACGTTCCTGAATCTGGTCGGCGAAACCATAAAACAGGTCGAACCGGCGTTTGCCAACCAGATGCAGAACCAGGCTGGTCTGCATTCCGATCACCAGCCGTTTATGCTGGAGGGTGTTCCGGTAGTCGGTATGAACGGTCACCTGGCCAAAGAGGTGCTCGACTGTTACCACGCCAACTGCGATCGACTGAATCTGGTTAACGCCGATCACCTGAAAAACACGGTCCGCTATTCGACCATGCTGCTGTATGCCCTCGCCGACGCCGATGAAATTCCAACCCGTCGCCAGACCGATACCCAAACCCGCGATTACCTGGTCGCGCAGGGCCTGCGAACACCCTTGCAGATTGCCAACGAGTGGCGCTGGAAAGAATAAATGAAATGGCGGGGGCTACTCAGGCCCCTGCTATCTGGCGAAATGCATAAGGAGAGAGAACCGACACTTTGGGAAATTCCAGTTTCTGAAGGACGTCGAAATGGCGATCATTGGTGATAATGCACTGAGCATTAGCGGCAACTGCGCAGTCTACGAACTTGTTATCGTCCGGGTCTGCTTCAATCGCAATCCAGTGGAAATAAGTGTCTGTTTTCTCGACAAATGGGCTGTAAGTAAGAGCCGTCAGAAAGCTTTCGGCAACCGTTGAGTCGTAGAACCGGCTAAAAACTTCAGAGTACTCCGTTAGAATTTCGTTAGAAACGCAGAGTGTGAACGTACCACTGATGATGCCTTCAAACAACCAGAAATTGCCTGATGTAGGGAGAATGGCATTCAGTAGCACGTTGGTGTCAACGACAATCTTCATGACTAAGGTTTGGAAACCCGATTGTGCTGGTGGGCGATAGCGTCAATATCAGTCGCTGCCATTCTCCGCTCTTCCATCAGCTGCTGAGCCTGCATAGACGCCTTACGAGCAAAATATTGAGACAGCATTTTTCGGATTTCTACCAAATCGTTTTCGTCGACCGTAGGCATCGCAAAGGCTTTAAGTAGTTCAACCTGTAAAGGCGACAAGGGAGACGTAAGGTCTGTATGCATGACGAAGACAATTAATCTACCAAAAATAAACAGTGAATATCCGAATAACAATCCTACCGATACCCAAACCCGCGATTACTTGGTCGCGCAGGGCCTGCGAACACCCTTGCAGATTGCCAACGAGTGGCGCTGGAAAGAGTAAATGGATTTCCAGACAAACGTGCTAATCCCGGAGGCTAAGCTTTCGGGATTTTTTATGCGCAACGCACAAATGATCAAATAGCCCGCAGAACTGCAAACGATGTTTTTGTTACTTTGTAACGGCATCATCCCTCCCCACACACGACTCAACATGGCTAAGAATACGTTTAGAGAACCCGAGCGGGTGGCCAAGCAAAAGAAGCAGCGACGAAAGCTGAAGATGGCGTCCTGGCTGAACGACTTTATTGGTCTTGACCGGCTCTTTGGCGAAGATAACGCCTGGCCGATCCGGCACATCGACCGCATTCTGTGGGTAACGTTCCTGCTCATTTTGTATATCGGCCTGAACCACAATGCCGAGCGGCTTGTCCGCCGGATTCAGCGGACAAAGATTCAGGTTGACGAACTACGCTCGCAGGCTACTGTATTGCAAGCCGAATACGACCGAAGCGGCAAACAGTCTGAACTTAGCAAACGTGTTACATCTCTGGGCTTAACCGATAGCCAGACCCCACCCCATAAATTAGTTGTCAAGTCCGATGAACATTAAGCAGGATATTATTTCCCGGGCGAATAACGTTTTCTACGTCGTTATTTTTCTCGCCGTTTGTGTCGTGATGCGGCTGGTGTATGTGCAGTATTTTCAAACCTTCAAGGGGCGATTCTGGCGCGAGCGGGTAGCGTCTACACTGATTCAGCGGGACACCATCCGCGCCATGCGCGGCAATATTTACGCGGCCGATGGACGGCTGCTGGCGACCTCCCTGCCAACCTACGTAGTAGGCCTGGACCCAACCGTTGCCAAACCCGAGTATTTTGCCCGGAAGGTCGATTCGCTCGGTTTACTTTTATCTCGCATCTACAAAGACCGTTCGGCTCAGGACTACGCTGATTTGGTGCGCGACGCCCGTGGACGTAAACGTCGGTACGTCCTGCTGAACCGTCGGCGCGTTACGTTCCAGGAGCGACAGTACATGTTGAAGTGGCCTTTCTTTCGCTCGTCGGCGAAGGTTGCAGCCCGTGGTGGTGTGCTGCGCCCGTATTACGAGCGTTACCATCCCTTCGGTCGCATGGCTGAGCGGACAATCGGCAACCTGGACGCTAAAACGGGTCGCGGCTTGATTGGTCTGGAAGCCAGCTTTCAACCGGCGCTGGCGGGGAAAAACGCAGTGGGATTGGTGGAGGTGTTGTCGGGTGGGGTGCGTAAACCCGTCGACGATGGGCCGGGTATGAAGCCAGAGCCGGGCATGGATCTGTACACGACGATCGATGTTAATTTTCAGGACATGGCCGAATCAGCTCTGCACTCCGCGCTCGAAAAATACAATGCAGCCAAAGGTTGCGTCATCGTTATGGAGGTAGCAACCGGCGAAATTCGGGCGATGGCTAACCTGACCCGGCGGGGCAGTGGTTACGTTGAAAACTTCAATCATGCACTGGCCGGCCGCACAGACCCTGGGTCCACCTTCAAGCTGGCGACGATGATGGCATTGCTGGAAGAGAAAGCCATTTCTCTTAACCAGCTCGTTGCTACGGGCAACGGCTCAACGCGCTACAATGGCTTAAATATTCATGATGCCAGCCGGAACGGGAAAGGGACAATCACGGCGCGGCAAGTGTTTGAAAAGTCATCAAACGTCGGGACTCACCTGCTCATGCGCAGCTATTTTTATAAGCGTCCGGATTTATACTGTCAATACCTGCGTAAGTTTCGGCTTACCCAGCCAACCGGCATCCACATGAAAGGCGAGGCCGTTCCGGTTGTACGCAATCCAGACATGAAAGGATGGAGTAAGGTCTCGTTGACATCCATGTCGTACGGGTACGAAATGCAGATTACCCCCCTGCAAATGCTGACCTTTTATAACGCTGTTGCCAACGATGGCAAATGGGTACGGCCTATGATTGTAAAGCAGATCAAGCTGGCCGATGAAATCATTGAAGACCGGGCACCTTACGTAGCGCCGGAACGCATCTGCTCTATTGAAACCGCTCGCAAAGCCCAAGAGTTGTTACGTGGCGTGGTAGCACAGGGTACGGCGAAACACATTAACAATCCGCATTACGCCATTGCGGGAAAGACCGGTACGGCGCAGAAGATTATAAATGGTCGGTATCAGGTTGGTAAATACTATACCTCGTTCATCGGGTATTTCCCGGCCGATAACCCCAAATACAGCATGATCACCGTTGTCGATACTCCGCAGGGGGACAATATCGATTTGCTGTATGCCGGTGCCGTGGCAGCTCCGGTGTTCAAGGAAGTCGCGGACCGCATTGTGGCGTATGATATCCGGATGCACGCGCCGATTCGGGGGAGCAGGCGTCAGAAGCGCCCAGCAGCCGGATTGCTGGCGGGTTACTCTGATGATCTGCATACGATCAGTACTACGTTGAACATGGATAGCGAACCCGCCACCGAAGGCTGGGTCGAAGCATCGACGGCCGGTCGCTGGAAGAGCCGCCCGACCCGGCAGAATCAGGTGCCGGATGTGCGGGGCTTAGCGTTGCGCGATGCGCTGTTTCTGCTCGAAAATCGGGGATTGCGGGTACAGGTAGAAGGACGCGGGAAGGTAAAAGAACAGTCGCTGGCTCCAGAAAGCAACATTGACGCGAGCCGACAAATTGCCCTGCGGCTGGAGTAGTCCCACTGGCGAATGGCATTGCCTGGGTTATACATTACGTATTAAAACAAAAAAGCTACACCCCTCAGCGGGGTGTAGCTTTTTTGTGACCTGCTGCTTCGCTGCTTATTGCAGAGCAATGGTCCGGTTCACGCTGACGCGGGTTGGCGTCGATACCGAGAATGAGTGGTGGCTGATGGTCTCGCCGTTAACCAGCTCAACTTCGTATTCGCCATCGGTTAACTGCTCGATGTTGAATTTAACCCGGTAGTTACCCGATTTCTTACCCGTAATCTGGCTGCCTAAGATGTTGCCTTTCTTATCGACCAGGCGGATAACAACCGGCTTCGACGACGACTTCTCAACGATTACGTTCAGCACGCTTGCCGATGACGATGGAAATACCGCCGAGCGCATTTCAACCGGACTAGTTGGGTTCATTGGACGGCCCTGCGCTGCACTAGCAGTCATGTAAACAATTGCACTAAAGGCTGCCAGGAGCGTTAGGGCCAGGAGGAAGGATTTGAATAATACTTTCATGGTGTTCAATAGTTTTTGTTGTTGTTTGTGATTGACAATGCAAATGTAAGCCTACATAATGCGTTCGTCCACAAGGAATTGGATGGAAGGTAGAAACGAGCTAACGAAGCGTCGAAATTTGGGTATAAGTTGTATAATACCGGGATGGGAGTTGTGTACTTTACACGTTGAATTGGGTCGGGAAGTAGACGTAATCAAGAGGGGAGGGCAGCGCGCGGCTGCATAAAAATTAGGCAGAACCAAGCCTACACTGTTTTTTTGTAGTTATAAAGCCCGTTACGTGCTCGTTCAACCCGTATGCAGCTAAAAGACCTTCTCTATAAAATTTCCTTGCTGGCTACGTCTGGCAGTATGGACGCCGACATCACGAATCTGACCATGGACTCGCGAAAGGTTGGTCCCGGTAGTTTGTTTATCGCCGTACGCGGTACGGTCACCGATGGGCATACCTTTATCGAAACGGCCATTCGGCAGGGGGCGGCTGCTATTTTGTGCGAAGAATTTCCGGCGGAGCTTACTCAGTACCAGTCAGCTAATGCTGTTACGTTCGTGCGTGTGCAGGACTCGGCCCGGACGATGGGTCTTGTTGCCGCTAATTTTTACGGACAGCCTTCGCAAAAATTAAAACTTGTGGGCGTAACGGGCACCAATGGCAAAACCTCCGTTGCTACGTTACTTTTCAATCTGTTCCGCTCGTTAGGGTATCGATGCGGCCTGCTGTCGACGGTTCAGAATCAAATTGACGATCAAATTATACCCACCACGCATACCACCCCCGATGTTATCACCATAAACCAGTTGCTAACGCAGATGCTGGCCCACGGGTGTACGCACGTGTTCATGGAGGTGAGCTCACATGCCGTTGTGCAGGAACGTATCGCTGGGCTTGTGTTTGCGGGGGGCATTTTTACGAACATTACCCACGATCACCTCGATTTTCACGGTACGTTCGACAATTACATTCGGGCTAAAAAAGGTTTTTTCGATCAACTACCGGCTTCGGCTTTCGCGCTCACGAATGTCGACGATAAACGCGGGCTGGTGATGCTCCAAAACACGGCGGCCCGTAAGGAAACGTACTCGCTGCAAACGCTGGCTACGTTTAAAGGCAAGATTCTCGCCGACAGCTTATTCGGGCTGAATATGCTCGTTGACGAGCGTGAGGTGTGGTTCAAACTGATCGGGCGGTTCAATGCCTATAATCTGCTGAGTGTGTATGGCGCAGCGGTCCTGCTGGGTGAAGACCCAACCGAAGTGCTAACCCTGCTCTCAGGCACCACTCCTCCGCCGGGGCGTTTTGAGCAAGTTGTCTCCGACGATAAAATTGTAGGTATCGTCGATTACGCGCATACGCCGGACGCGCTCCAGAACGTGCTGGAAACCATTAGTGGTTTGCTACAGGCGAACGAACAGGGCCGTATGCCCCAGGTAATTACGATCGTGGGTTGCGGAGGCAACCGGGATGCGGCCAAACGACCAATCATGGCCGAGATCGCCTGCCGATTCAGTAACCGGGTCATTCTGACGTCGGATAATCCACGTAATGAAGATCCAATGGCGATTCTGGAGCAGATGCAGGCGGGTGTCTCCCCCGTTGATTTCAAGAAAACGCTAACGATCGAAGATCGGCACGAAGCCATTCGACGGGCCGTATCGCTGGCGCATCCGCACGATATTATTCTGGTAGCTGGTAAAGGCCACGAAACGTATCAGGAGATAAAAGGCGTCAAGTATGATTTCGACGACCGGCTGGTATTACGCAACGCTTTCGCGGAACGCGGAAATCAGTAACTTTGACCAACAAAGAGCGAAAGGGTGAAAGAGCGGCATACTATTCATTCTTTCACTCTTTCACTCTTTCGCTCTCTTTATTAGATGCTCTATTACCTATTCCAGTTTCTTGACGAACGCTATAACATTCCGGGTGCGGGGGTCTTTCAATACATTTCATTCCGGGCGCTTGGTGCCGTCGTTACCTCGCTGATGATTGCCGCCATTTTCGGGCGACGGATCATCGACACACTACGTACCCTTCAAATTGGCGAATCGATCCGCGACCTGGGGCTGGAAGGGCAGATGCAGAAACGGGGAACGCCAACCATGGGCGGTTTCATTATTCTGGCTTCGCTGCTTATTCCCGCGCTCCTGTTCGCGAAGTTATCGAACGTGTACATCGTGCTGGCGCTGGTGTCAACTGTCTGGACGGGGCTTATTGGCTTCCTGGATGATTACATCAAAGTCTTCCGGAAAAATAAAGAAGGATTACAGGGTAAGTTCAAAGTAGTTGGTCAGATCGGACTGGGCTTAATTGTCGGTTTGACCCTGTATTTCAACGAGTACGTTAAAATCCGTAAATATGCCCCCCGACTGCTCAATACGTCGGCGGTACCGGATGTGTATACCGACATTAAGTCGACGCTAACCACCGTTCCGTTCGTGAAGAACATTGATTTTGATTACAGTACGCTACTTTTTGGGCTGCTTCCCGATAGTTACACCTGGATTGTGTACGTACTGGTGTGTATCTTTCTGATCACGGCCATATCGAACGGGGCAAACATTACCGATGGAATTGATGGGTTAGCGGCTGGTACGTCGGTGATCATCGGATTGACGCTGGGCATACTGGCGTGGCTGTCGAGCAACAAGATTGCATCGCAGTACCTGACCATCATGTACATTCCCAACTCGGGCGAACTCGTGATCTTCTGTGCGGCTTTTGTGGGAGCCTGCGTCGGTTTTCTGTGGTACAATTCCTATCCTGCCCAGGTGTTCATGGGCGATACCGGCAGCCTGATGCTGGGTGGCGTTATTGCCGTCTTATTTCTGGCCATCCGGAAAGAATTCCTGATTCCAGTGGTGTGCGGCATTTTTATCGCAGAAAATGCCTCCGTAATTCTTCAGGTCAGTTACTTTAAGTACACTAAACAGAAATACGGTGAGGGAAGGCGGATTTTCCTGATGGCACCCCTACACCACCATTTCCAGAAGAAAGGCTACCACGAGGCCAAGCTGGTCACGCGGTTCTGGATTGTAGGGATTATGCTGGCCGTAATTGCCCTGGCTACGTTGAAATTGCGTTAGTAACGAAAAGTCGGCACTCCCTTGTATTTCAGCGGTATAACGCCTATATTTGCACTCCCGTTTTGAAGCGGGAGTGCTTTTTTTAGAAGCAAGTAATTAGAAATCAAACAATTAGTCTCCATAACAGTGAATACGCTCAGTTACAAAACCATCTCTGCCAACAAAGAAACGGTGCAGAAGGATTGGATTGTGGTTGACGCTCAGGGCGAAGTGCTCGGTCGGCTGGCCAGCCAAATCGCACGCCTGATCCGCGGCAAACACAAAACCAACTTCACACCGCACGTTGACTGCGGGGATAACGTGATCGTCATCAATGCCGAGAAGGTACGCCTGACTGGCTCGAAGATGACCGACAAAGTATACGTCCGCCATACGGGTTACCCCGGCGGTCAGCGCTTTGCTACGCCCCGGTTGATGCTCGAAAAGCACCCCGAGCGCATCATCGAACATGCCGTGAGAGGTATGTTGCCAAAGAACCGGCTCGGCCGGCGGTTGTTTACCAACCTGCATGTGTATGTCGGTGAGCAGCACCCTCACGAGGCTCAACAACCCACAGTCGTTAAATTCTAAGTTACAGACGAATGGATCGTATTAACACTATTGGCCGCCGTAAAACTGCTATCTCCCGCATTTATATGTCGGCTGGCAGCGGAGCCATCACGGTTAACGGAAAAGATTACAAACAATATTTCCCAACCGAAGTCCTGCAAATTATTCTGAACCAGCCCTTCGCAACGATCAACGGTGTAGGCGGCTACGACGTGAAAGTAAACGTTCGTGGTGGTGGTGTATCGGGTCAGGCCGAAGCAACCCGCATGGCTATTGCCCGTGCACTGGTTGAACTGAACGCTGAGTTCCGTCCGGCATTGAAGAAAGAAGGATTCCTGACGCGGGATTCGCGCATGGTAGAACGGAAAAAGTACGGTCGTGCCAAAGCACGTCGGCGGTTCCAGTTCTCGAAACGCTAAGATTGTTTGGATGTTTACGTGTTCAGTTGTTTGTAATGAGCAACTAAACAGGCAAACAACAAAAACAGATTTTATCGTCCAGATCGGGCTTAGATGATGCCGATGCCCGGTGCTGCGTATTATTCATTATTCATTTTACATTGTTCATTTTTCGGAAATGGCACAAATCGAATATAAAGACCTCCTCGACGCTGGTGTGCACTTTGGCCACTTAACGCGGAAGTGGGACCCCCGGATGGCTCCGTATATCTTCATGGAGAAGAACGGCATCCACATTATTGACCTCAATAAAACAGTAGCGGCACTCGACGAAGCCTGCAATGCCATCAAAGGTATTGTTCGCTCGGGTCGGAAAGTGATGTTCGTCGCCACGAAGAAACAGGCACAGGAGATCGTTTCGGAAGAAGCGCGTCGCCTGAAAATGCCGTACGTAACCGATCGCTGGCAGGGCGGTATGTTAACGAACTTCGCGACGATTCGTAAATCGCTGAAAAAAATGCAAACGCTGGACAAAATGCTGAAAGACGAGGAGACCGTCAAGAGCATTGCCAAGCGGGAGCGTTTAACCCGTAGCCGTGATAAAGAAAAGCTGGAGCGCGTACTCGGTGGTATTGCCGATCTGACTCGCCTGCCTGCTGCTCTGTTCATCGTTGACGTAAAGCGTGAGCACATCGCCGTTGCCGAAGCACATCGTTTGGGTATCCCTGTATTCGCTATGTGCGATACGAATTCGAACCCAGAAGAAGTTGACTTCGCGATCCCGGCTAACGATGACGCGTATAAGTCAATTTCGTTGATTACGCTGGCTATCGGCCGGGCCATTGAAGAAGGTCTGATGGAGCGTAAGCAGGATAAAGACGATCAGCGCATCCAGGAGGAGGAAGAAGCGAAACGTAACGAAGACCTGGTTAAAGCCCGCGCCGAAGACGAAAGCAAACTGCAGGAAGGTGCAGAAGCGACTGCTTCGCCAGCCGCTGTTGCTGAAGAGGAGCAGGAAGACTAGAAAGTTATACAGTTGTAAAGTAGTAGAGTTGTAAAGTTTGTAACAGAGGAAACTCGCCAACTATATAACTATAAAACTTTACAACTTATAGAATAGCCCATAGCCAGCCGCTATGGGCTATTCTGTAATAAATTGATTCCGACGTTACCAGTACGTGAAAAGCGATGGTAACCGAACGTAAAAAATTAACAACTGAAACCTGTTAGAACAATGGCAATTACCGCTGCTGATGTAAATAAGCTTCGGCAAGAGACCGGAGCCGGAATGATGGACTGCAAAAAAGCCCTCACCGAAGCTGACGGCGATTTTGAGAAAGCAAAAGAAATTCTGCGGAAGCAGGGTCAAAAAATAGCTGATAAACGCGCTGACAACGCTACGGCCGAAGGTATCGTTCTGGCGCACGTAAGCGAAGATGGCAAAAGCGGTAAAGTAATCGCTCTGGCCTGCGAAACCGAGCCTGTATCGAAAGTAGCCGACTTCCAGAACTTGGCAATGGCGGTTATGAGCACGGCTGTTGCTACGAACGCTGCTGATAAAGCAACGTTGCTGGCAACTCCACAAGCCGATGGTCGGGCTTTGCAGGATCACATTACGGACCTGATGGGTAAAATCGGCGAGAAAATCGACGTAGCGTCGTTCGAGACGGTTTCCGCCGATAAAGTGGTTTCATACATTCACTCGAATGGCAAGCTGGGCGTACTGGTTGGTCTGGTGAATACGAACGGTACTGACGTAACGGAAGTCGGTAAAGACGTAGCGATGCAAATTGCCGCTATGAAACCCGTTGCTCTCGATAAAGATGGCGTTGATGCGACGATTGTAGAACGCGAAATCGAAATCGGTAAAGAACAGGCTCGTCAGGAAGGTAAGCCCGAAGCGATGTTGGAAAAAATCGCGATGGGTAAACTGAACAAATTCTACAAAGAGAACACCCTGCTGAACCAGGAGTTTGTAAAAGATAGCTCGTTAACAATCGCTCAGCTTTTAGACAAAACCAGTAAGGGTCTTACCGTTTCAGCGTTTAAGCGTGTTTCTATTGGATAAAACCAATGTTAACCTACCGCTTAGTAAAAAACCCGGCTAAACAGGCTGGGTTTTTTATTTGCAAGAAAACTGGGTGTAGGTATTTATACGTAGATGTAACTGAATTAGCAAAACTAGCTCATCAACTATAATACCGTAACCGATGCAAACATACAGTGACGAAGAATTAGTTAGTAATTACTTAGAGACTCAGGAGAACGATTATTTTGAACAACTATATGAGCGGTATTGCCATAAGGTACACCGGAAGTGCTTATCGTTTACAAAGGATTCTTCACAGGCGCAGGACCTTACACAGGATATTTTTCTGCGTTTGATGCTAAAATTAAAAGGATTTAAACAACAGGCTAAATTTTCTACCTGGTTATACTCGATCACCTATAATTACTGTACTGATCAGGTTCGGACTCCTCGCTACCGTCAGGAAACGCTGATGGATGAAGGATGGGAAACGTTAGACCTGAATGCCGATGATGGGGCTCCTGAGCAGGAGGAACTTGAAGCCTGGCAGCTTCAGCAAGCGATGTTGCGATTAGCTCCTGATGATCAGGATCTGCTGCAACAGAAATACCAGGAGGATCTCAGCATCCGGGAGTTGGCCATACGGCATTCAATCACGGAAAGCGCGGTGAAGATGCGCCTGAAACGGTCGCGTGATCGGCTTCGCCAATATTATGCTGAACAACGTATCGACTAATTTTTACCCAGAAAAACAGTAGTCAGCAGGCCATTTGGCCGCTATGGCACTACGTATTGTATGCTTATATGTTAAACTCGGCCATAAGCCGAGTTTTTTGTTGGAATCGAGCGCACTCTCCAATTTTATATGCTAAAGCCGTTACTTTTCCATTTCTTTTGGTCTTAACAGCCAATACCCCATTTTAAATGAAGCAATTTTCGGACGAGGAGCTGGTCCGCCTATATCTTGAAACGCAGCGTAACCAGTACTTTGAGTCTTTATACGAACGCTACTGCGACAAAGTGTACCGGAAGTGTCTGTCGTTCTCGAAAGACCCCGTTCAGGCTGAAGATTATACACACGACGTGTTTTTGAAGTTGGTAACGAAGCTGGGCAGCTTCCGGGAGCAGGCGAAATTCTCTACCTGGCTCTACACGCTTACCTATAATTACTGCCTGGACCAGACGCGGGCATCCGCCTACCGACGAGAAGTCTATGTCGATGAGGGCTGGGATCGACTGAACGTAGTGAGCGACGATGATAGCCATGCGGAGGTGACAGAATTAGAAGTGCAGCACCTGCAAAAAGCGATGCAGAGACTTGCGGCTGAAGAACGGATGCTGCTGCTGATGAAGTACCAGGACGACATCAGCATACGGGAGATTGCCGATCTGAACGGGCTTACGGAGAATGCGGTGAAGATGCGCCTGAAACGATCGCGCGATAAGCTGCGTAAAATTTACCTCGAAGGAGCGGTATTCTGGGTATTGCTCGCCATTAAAGCTGCCCTTTCGCTACGTGACCTGTTTCGTTGATTCGCCATGACAACTAACCCATTCAAGGAGCTGGAGCCGGACGACGTATGTCCACCCCGCCTTAAGAAACAGATCATGTCGGACATCGACTTGATCAAAAATGCATTAACCATCGTAGAACTATACGTCGGCGACTTGTTCGGCGTAGCATCAGCGCTTGCTACCCTGCCATCTGATGGCGCTGATTCGTTGAAATCCAATCCATGAAACCACTACCGAATCTGACCGAAGTACTACAAAATACGTTTCAGGCCCTGATCGATCAGTTTGTTGAGTTTGTACCGCGCTTACTGGGTACGTTGCTGATTCTCTTGATCGGGATAGCCGTTGCTCGCCTTACCGCTTTAATTACCCGTCGGGTATTAGGCCAGATCGGCTTCGACAAAATAGGCGATCGGCTAAATGATATTGGGATCATCAAACAGCTAAAAACCGAAATCAAGCTTAGTGAGATTGTCGCGAAGGTACTCTACTACTTCATTCTGCTCGTTTTCATCAAAGCCGCGACCGAGACCCTGGGCGTATCGGCCATTACAGAGATGGTGTCGTCGCTGGTTAATTTTATTCCCAAGTTGGTTGCCGCAGCGATTATGCTTCAGGTTGGCGTGCTGGTCGCCGATGCTCTACGGGGTGCCGTTGTGAGCGTATGTCAGTCGTTCAACATTGCCTCGGGTCGGCTGTTGGGCATGATTGTTTTCTTCTTTTTCCTGATCGTTACCGTTATTAGCGCGCTTGGTCAGGCTGGTATCAATACCGAGTTGCTTGAATCCAGCTTTAACCTCATCATCGGCGGGGTCATTTTTGCGTTTGCCATCGGCTACGGTTTAGCCTCGCGCGATGTGATGGCGAATATACTTTCGTCTTTTTACTCCCGGAATAAGTACAAAGAAGGGCAGGTTATTCAGATCGACGGCGTAAAAGGCGAGATCATCAAGATCGATACGACGGCTCTTACGCTACGTACCGGCGAGACAACGACCGTGTTTCCGCTGCAAACTCTGCAAACCCGTAAGGTGGAAATATTTTAGAACGAGCTGAGTTCTATACGCCCAATCAATATTCATTGTCTTATGAGAATAATCGCGTACGTATGTATAAGCTGGCTGTGCATAACGGCAGCCTTCGCGCAGGACTCGACCATCGTTACCAATTTTAAAGATACTGTTGCTATAAAGCCCGATACGTCGTACTGGCAGCGGTCGTTCAGCGGTGGAGTTAATTTTAACCAGGCATCGTTCAGTAACTGGGCAGGCGGTGGTACCAACTCAATTGCGATAGGCGCGGTAATTGCCGCTCGGGCGCTCTACGAAAAAGCGCGCTGGTCGTGGGACAATACGGCTGACCTACAACTCGGTTTCGTTAACCAGAACGGTACGTCGCGTAAAGCCGCTGACCAGCTTTTATTGAATTCAGTAGCAGGATGTAAAATCTCGTCCCAACTAGATATGTTTGCCTCCGGTACGTTCAGTACGTTCTTTGCACCGGGTTACCGCTACACGAATCTGGCCCTCAACGAGACACGCTTCAAAGTCTCTAATTTTCTGTCGCCGGGACAATTGACCTTTGCCTGGGGTGTTGCCTATAAGCCCAACGACTGGTTTGCTGTGCGGGTAAGTCCGTTTGCACCCCGGTTAACGTTTCTGTCGGATCAAAGCGTTCGCTTTCGGGAAGGAGCGGATAAAATACCAATTCGTGACCCTACGGCTGATGCCTACGGTGTAGCACCGGGAAGAAGCATCCGAACCGAATGGCTGGCGCTGCAGCTACAGGCGGCTCTGACGCGGAATCTAAGTGAAAACATTAGTATCAATGCCAAGTACCAGCTCTATGCCAATTACCAAACACTAGATGCCATCGATCACCGGTTAGACCTGACCCTGACGGCCAAGATCAACCGGTATCTGACGACGACGCTAGCAGTAATTGCCTTATATGACGAAGATTTTTCGGACGCCCTGCAACTGCAACAGACGCTGGCAATCGGTCTGGTATACAACGTTAGCACATTCCGAAAGAAATAAACGGGCGGTTACTTCCTGTTATTTTGATAGCTAGTTGATTCTCATTAGCTTACTGACGATTTTTCTCCGGTAGATTGTTTGACCTAAACGTAATCCGAACATGATTAAAGAATTTCGTGCCTTCATTGCTCAGGGTAATGTCCTTGATCTAGCCGTTGGTATCATTATTGGCGCAGCCTTTACGAAGATTGTTAACTCGCTGGTTGAAGACATTCTCAACCCGATTATCGGCTTACTCCTGGGTGGAGTCGATTTAACGCAGTGGAAAGTGGTCTTGAAAGAAGCGGTAGGTACCGAACCCGAAGTGGCCATTCGATACGGTAACTTTCTCAACAACATCGTCCAGTTTCTGATTGTCGCGTGGGTTATTTTTCTGATCGTAAAAGCGGCTAACCGCATGCGCCTGTCGAGTTCTATGGCTCCCAAGGAATAGTTTATTTAGATAAATTCGAGGTAAAAGCCTTCCGCACCTTCGGGAGGCTTTTGTTTTATGCGTTATTTTGCCACTAGTAGCGATTACGTATGGCAGCATTAGTAGTTATCCTCGGGGGTGGGGAAAGTGGAGTAGGAGCGGCCCTGTTAGCGCAGGCAAAAGGCTTCGACGTGTTTTTGTCGGATCGGGGAGCTTTAAAAGAAAGCTACCGGACAACGCTTCAGACCGCCGGGATCCAGTTTGAAGAAGGACAGCACACCGAGGAACGAATCCTGGTAGCTCAGGAAGTCATAAAAAGCCCCGGCATTCCCTCCACCGTACCCCTTGTGCAGAAGCTTAAAGCGCAGGGTACGTCGGTTATCTCAGAAATTGAATTTGCTGCCCGCTACACAACCGCAAAACTCATCGGCATTACCGGCAGTAATGGCAAAACCACCACGACGCTGCTTACGTATCACCTGTTAAAAACGGCTGGCCTGGACGTTGGATTAGCTGGTAACATAGGCGATAGTTTTGCCGAACAGGTGATCTCCGATCCGTATGACTACTACGTACTGGAGTTGAGCAGTTTCCAGCTGGATGACATGTACGAAACCCATCTGGACGTAATGGTGCTGCTGAATATTACGCCCGATCACCTAGATCGGTACGGGTATAATTTTCAGAATTACGTAGATTCTAAGTTTCGAATACTGCAAAACGCCCGCCCAACCGACGATTTAATCTATTTTCAGGAGAGTCAGCCCGTTCAGGACGAGTTGAGCAAACGAAACCCAGATGTAAACCGACTGCCTGTGTCGCTCGCATCAGTAGCTTCCCCACTTGAGTCGGGTGGTCGCCTAATCGACGGTACCTTACAGGCTATGTATAAAGGTCGTCTGTTTCAGCTGCCCATGAGCGATACGGTACTGCGTGGCCCGCATAACGCAATTAACATGCTGGTCGCCGTGCTGGCCGCTCAATCGGTTGGGGTGTCGGACGAAGCGATTACAGAAGGGCTAAAAACGTTTCAGAACGCGGCTCACCGGCTCGAACCGGCCGGAACGATCAACGGCATCCAGTTTATAAACGACTCGAAGGCCACCAATGTCGACTCGGTATTCTACGCGCTGTCGAGCCTGGAAACGCCAGCGATCTGGATTGCGGGTGGTCAGGATAAGGGCAATGATTATAGCCAGCTGGATGAACTGGTTCGGCAGAAAGTGAAAGCCTTAATTTGCCTGGGCGTCGACAACCATAAGTTAGTGGACTACTTTGGGGACAAAGTGCCTGCTTTGTACGAGACACAGGATGTTCGCGACGCCGTGGCGAAGGGGTTGGCGCTTGGTCAGCCCGGTGACGTTGTTCTGTTATCGCCTGCCTGTGCCAGTTTCGATCTGTTCAAGAACTATGAAGATCGGGGCAATCAGTTCAAGGCCGCCGTTCGTGAGTTAGCCGATACGCATACATCATAAACCACCTATTTTAGATTCGTTTTATGGCTCTCCGGGATTGGATTCGTACGCACCTAAAGGGCGATCGCCAGATTTGGTGGATTGTTCTTTACCTGTCGATTATGAGCGTATTGGTTGTATACAGTGCGACTGGTACAAAGGCGTTTCGCGAGCTGGACGGCAATACGGAGGTCTTTCTGCTGAAACACGGATCACTGTTGCTGATCGGTCTGGCCTGCACATATTTTGCCCACCGGGTAAATTACATTTATTACGCCCGGCTCTCCAAGTTTGGCCTCTGGCTGTCGATTCCGTTGTTACTTTGGGCGTTTTTTAAAGGCTCAACGCTGAACGATGCGTCCCGCTGGGTAACTATTCCCATTATTAACCAAACGTTTCAGCCGTCCGATTTGGCTAAACTAGCCCTGATCTCGAACCTGGCGGCTATGCTGGCTAAGCGGCAGCGGTTCATGAACGATCCGAGCGTACTATTCAATCTCATTCTTTGGATTGGCGTAATCTGCTCGCTGATTATTCTGTCGAATACGTCAACGGCGTTGTTGCTGGGCGCTACGTGTTTCCTGCTCATGTATATCGGTCGGGTGCCGGTACGTTATCTGGCGTACATGATCGGCGTCTGCGTGGTGTTTGGCGGGCTGGCGCTGATTCTCGGACAGCGGTTTGGTACCGCCACAAACCGGATCAAAAATTTTATGGACTCAGATACGATTGTTTATCAGGTTGAGCAATCGTATATCGCCCTGGCTAACGGGGGGCTCACTGGGCAGGGGCCCGGCAATAGTCACCAGCGTAATACGTTGCCTAACCCATTCTCCGACTTTATCTACGCCATTATCGTCGAAGAATACGGGCTCCTGCTGGGGGGCATTCCGGTTGTGCTGGCCTACATCTGGTTTCTGTGGCGAGGGATGAAAACCCTTCAGAAAGCCACCCGACCGTTTGGGGGGCTGCTGTCGGCGGGGCTAACCTTCAGCATTGTGTTTCAGGCCTTTGCCAGCATCTGCGTGGCAATCGGCTTAGCCCCCGTAACCGGTCAGCCGTTACCCTTGCTAAGCATGGGAGGGACATCGCTCATATTTACCGGTTTAGCCGTAGGCATTGTGTTGAGTGTCAGCCGGGAAGAGGCCGACGAGAGTAAAATATAAGAGTCGTTTTTGTGCTTTAACGGGAGAAAAACGAAAGGTAATACGTCATCGTACATGAAGATTATCATCAGTGGGGGAGGAACGGGGGGGCATATCTACCCAGCCATCGCCATTGCCAATGAACTGAAGGCAATTGATCCAGCAACCGAAATTCTGTTCGTTGGTGCCGAAGGAAAAATGGAGATGGAGAAGGTGCCACGGGCCGGTTATAGTATCGTGGGCCTACCTGTAGTGGGCATCAAACGGGAGCTTACTTTGGCTAATCTGGCATTTCCGCTTAAACTGGGCCGAAGCCTGCTACGCGCGCAGGAAATCGTTCGTGACTTTAAACCAGACGTAGCGGTGGGCGTTGGTGGTTACGCCAGTGGTCCGTTATTACTGGCGGCCTCTCGAAAAGGCGTTCCCATTTTGATTCAGGAGCAGAACTCATACGCCGGATTGACCAACAAAGTGTTGGCGCGATGGGCGAAACGGATCTGTGTTGCTTACCCAGACATGGATGCGTTCTTTCCGGCGGGTAAAATCAGGCTGACGGGTAATCCGGTACGTACTGATATTCAATTCGCCGACCAGCAGATTGGCGCCGGACGGGCCCTGTTTGAGCTGGAGGACAATCGACCAACACTGCTGATCATTGGGGGTAGCCAAGGTGCCCGAACGATTAACGAGAGCATGGAGACCGGGCTAAAACGATTCGTTGAAGCCGGTATTCAGGTGATCTGGCAAACCGGCCCGGCCTTTATCGAACGGGCTCGGTCGGCAGTGGCCCTGTTGAACTCGCCTTTGGTGAAAGCGTATGACTTCATCTACGATATGGATAAAGCCTATGCCGTTGCCGATGCGGTTGTGTCGAGGGCGGGGGCGCTGTCAGTATCGGAGTTATGTTTGGTTGGTCGTCCGGCAATACTGGTTCCCTTTCCGGCGGCTTCCGAAGATCATCAGACGAAAAACGCGATGGCACTCGTCGAACGGAACGCAGCCTTGTTAGTACGTGATCAGGACGCCCGGGAGCAACTCGTCTCAGCGGCCCTGAACCTGCTGGCCGATATGCCCCAGCGAATGCAGTTGAGCACCCAGATAAAAACTTTAGCGAAACCCAATGCCGCCCGTGAAATTGCGGAGGAGGTAATTCAATTAACAAAACAGCATTAATTGTCATCGTGCAAACGTCATTCATGGTCATTACAAACAAGTTATATACCAATGACCATAAATGATAACCAATGACTAGTGATGACCATACGTAGCAACTAATGACCTTAGATCAGTTTAAATACATTTATTTCCTGGGTATCGGCGGCATCGGTATGAGCGCTTTAGCCCGTTGGTTTGGCGTAAACGGCTATACCGTTGCGGGATACGATAAAACGCCTACCGCTCTGACAAACACGCTGGAAGCCGAAGGCATGACCATTCATTTTACGGAAGATGTCGACCAGATACCCGCTGTGTTTCGCGAAAATCCAACCGAAACGCTGGTGATTTACACCCCTGCCGTTCCTAAAACGCACGCCGAATATATATACCTGACCGAGAACGGTTTTACGTTGCAGAAGCGGTCGCAGGTGCTGGGTTTGCTGGCCGGTCAGATGAAAACGGTGGCCGTAGCCGGTACGCATGGCAAAACAACAACGTCATCCATGGTCGCTCATATCCTGCGCGACGCTGGCGTTAACTGCGCGGCTTTTCTGGGGGGCATTACCAATAATTACGGAACTAATTTTCTCCTGAATGAACCCGCTGAAGACTTAAAATCGGTCGTGTGCGTAGTGGAAGCTGATGAGTTTGACCGGTCGTTTCTGACGCTCTTTCCGCAGTTGGCCATAGTCACCTCTACGGACGCCGATCACCTGGATATTTACGGAGCGCACGATGCGGTGCTTGAGTCATTTGGCTTGTTTGTCAGTCAGATAAAACCCGATCATACCGGCAAACCCGGCGTGCTGTTTATGAAAAGCGGGTTGTCGCTGGCCGACAAAACAACCGCTGACGTTCGGCAGTATTCGCTCCAGGGAGGTGATTATTATAGCCAGAACCTGCGCGTTGAAAACGCTACGTTTGTGTTCGACCTGGTGTATCCGCAAGGGGTTATTGCTGGTATTGAACTGATCGTTCCGGGGTTTCATAACGTAGAGAACGCGGTAGCGGCTAGTGCCGTAGCCCTGGAACTGGGCGTGTCGCCGGAGGCCATTCGCTCCGCATTAAACAGTTATCGGGGCGTTCGGCGCCGGTTCGAGTATGTACTGAAAACTGACAAGTCGGTGCTAATCGACGATTATGCCCACCATCCGGCCGAGGTACATGCGTTTTTGTCGTCGGTTAAAGCGCTATATCCCGATCGTGACGTAACAGCCATCTTCCAGCCGCACTTATACAGCCGTACACGCGATTTTGCGGAGGGTTTTGCCGAAAGTTTATCCTTAGCTGACAACGTACTGCTGCTGGATATTTACCCCGCGCGTGAGTTGCCGATCGAGGGTGTTAGCGCTGACCTGATTTTTCGCGATATTCGATCAAAAACAAAGTATCAGTGCACCAAAGTGGAATTACCTGGCCTAGTGCAGCAATTGACGCCTTCGTTGCTGGTAACGATTGGCGCGGGCGATATTGATCAACTCTTACCCACGCTAAAAACTATACTAGAAGACCAATAGATAAATATATCTGTCCGACAACTTAGCTTATTTACAGATGTTTTCTACCTTTAATTCAACCAAAAAGTGGCTGTTTACGGCCGGAGGGCTTTTTAGTCTACTCGGTCTGATTGCATTTACGGAGGTTCGACAGGGGCAGAAGCATGTTCGGGCAGTGGTAGTTAGGCTCGATCAGGTTGATGGTCACCAGTTTCTGACTCGCCGGGATGTAATGGGTTACTTAACGAACGGCGGGGCCGACCCGGTCATTGGGAAGGATTACACCGACGTAAGTTTTAAGCAACTAGAGACGAGACTGAAGCAGCACGGGTTGGTAAAAAATTGTCAGGTGTCGCGTGACTTAACGGGCGACTTGCTCGTCAAGGTCGAGCAGCCCCGGCCAATAGCCCGCCTGATGGTTTCTGGCGACGGAACCCGGTCGGTACAGGGCCAGTACATAAGTGAGGAAGGGCGCTTTTTCCCGATTTCGATGAACTACTCCGCGCGAGTACCCATCCTGACCGGAACGTACTTCGGGCATAATCGTTCGCTGGCCAACGAACGAAACCAGCCCTTACTGGCTTTGTTGAAGTATATTCATTCCGATCCGTTTTGGCGGGCGCAGATTACCGAGTTGTCGGTGGATGAACGGGGCGAAGTGACCATGTGGCCGCAGCTCGGTAACCACCGGATTGAGTTTGGGCCTCCGACGGATTTGGAAGCCAAGTTTAAAAAATTGAAATTAGTCTATACAGACGTTTTACCGGTCAAAGGCTGGGATCGCTACAGCCGGGTGAGCGTTCAGTATCGAAATCAAATAGTCTGCGAATGACAACGGGTATGGACGAGAAAATAGTGGTGGGCCTGGACATCGGCAGCACGAAAGTATGTGCAGTGGCCGGTCGGTTAATTCGTAACAACAAGGAACAGGAAACGCTCGAAGTACTGGGCGTGGGTGAAACCAGTTTGTCGGATGGCGTAGCGAAAGGCTCCGTCGTGAACGTGAATAATACGGTCAATGCCATTAAGCGAGCTGTTACGGAAGCGTCTAACCAGTCAAACCTGAATATTCATCTGGTGAATGTCAGTTTCAGCGGGTCACACGTTACGTCCGTTAAATCAAGCGGCAGCATTACACGCTCGTCGTCGGGCGATGAAATCCAGATGGAGGACATCGACCACCTGCTGAGTGACATGTACCGAAATCCGTCTATTTCGGCCGATAAAGAAATTGTGCACGTATTGCCCATGGATTTCATGGTCGACGGTGAAACAAACGTTAACCAACCCGTTGGTCGCATTGGTGTGAAGCTGGGTGCTGATTTTCAGCTCATTACGGCGCAGGCGACCGCGGCTCGTAACATTCGGAAATGCATTAATCGGAATAACCTGGCGCAGGATACCATGATGCTGTCGGCGCTGGCGTCGGGCTTGGCGGTACTGACCGACGAAGAAAAATATGCCGGGGTCGCTCTGGTTGATATTGGCGGGGGCACTACGGAAATGGCGATCTACTACCGGAATGTACTCCGGCATGTGGCGGTGTTTCCGTGGGCAGGCAATAGCCTAACTTCCGACATACAGGCGGGTTGTAAAATTCTGCCCAATCAGGCCGAGCAGCTTAAAAAGAAGTTTGGTAACGCTAACCCCAACGAATATAACATCAATGAGGTGGTTGCCGTACCCGGCCTGAGTAATCGCCGACCTAAAGATGTGCTGCTGAAGAACGTAGCGGTAATCATCGAAGATCGGCTTCGTGAGATTGCCGCCCTGGTGCAGGCCGAAATCATTCGTTCTGGATACGAAGGCAAACTGCTGGGTGGCATTGTGTTGACCGGTGGAACGGCCCTGATTCCGGGTGTAGAACAAATCTTCGGGCGCGTAACTGGCGTCGAAGAGGTGCGCGTAGGGTATCCAGAACATTTGGAGCCAAATGGTCGCGCCGATCTGGTTGGCGACCCGGCCTATGCGACGGCAGTCGGCTTAGTATGGGCTGGTTACAAAACGATTGACAATCGAATCTCGTTTATAAGTGATCCGAACCGTAGCTATACTGAAGAGCCCGCCCCAACCCCCGCACGCCCGGCCTATGTACCACCGGTTAGTCGGGAGAAGGAAAAGCCAGTGCCTGAAAAAGAGCCGGAAGAAACGGGGCTGCTAGGCTGGTTCCGGAAGATGACCCGGCCCATTCGCGGCAGCGAAACCGATACGTATTAACGACCCGCTGGGGAAACCGACCAGAGGTCGGTTATTTGCTATCAGGCAGTTTTTGTATAACGAAAAGACACCACAGACCGACACAATGCTTAGTCAGGGCTATAGATTCGAAATACCGGATGACAATCCGACCATAATCAAGGTTGTGGGCGTGGGCGGAATGGGCGGCAACGCTGTTAAGCACATGTACAACCTGGGCATGCGGGACGTGAACTTCGCGGTCTGCAACACCGACCGGCAGGCGCTGATGAGCAATCCGGTGCCGACCAAGTTGCAGTTAGGCGATGGGCTAGGGGCTGGAACCGAAGCCAAAGCCGGTGAAGACGCGGCTCGCGCCAGCATCGACGAAATTCGTAATCTGCTGGCACCACCCACCAAAATGGTCTTTATTACGGCCGGGATGGGGGGCGGCACTGGTACGGGGGCAGCACCCGTTGTGGCCGAAGTCGCCCGGGAAATGGGACTGCTGACCGTCGCGGTTGTAACCGCACCCTACTGGTACGAAGGAACCGACAAAAAAGAGCAGGCCCGGGAAGGTATCGAGAAGCTTAAGAAAAGCTGCGATACGGTACTGGTTGTTCTGAACGATAAACTGGCTGAGTTGTATAGCGAGCTGACCTGGACTGAAGCGTATGCGCATGGCGATGACGTCTTGGCCAACGCAGTGAAGAGTATCGCCGAAATTATCACGACGCAGGGTGACATCAACGCTGACTTTGCCGACGTTAAGAAGGTGCTCGAACAGGCCGGCCAATCCGTAATGGGTTCGGCGGAAGTGGCTGGTGAAGATCGCGCGCTACGGGCTATTGAAGCCGCCCTGAACTCCCCGTTGCTCAATGACCACGACATTCGGGGGGCCAAGCGGATCCTGCTTACAATTTCATCGAGTAAGGAACACGCCATGCGGCTGAAAGAGCAGATGGCTATTTCGGAGCACGTCGCCAAAAAGATTCAGGCTGAAGCCCGCATGTTTAAATTCGGAGCGATCACGGATGAAACACTGGGAGAGAGCCTGCGGGTAACCATCATTGCGGCTGGCTTCGGCGGAACCACTACGTTGATGGATCAGCTTCGGAATACGGTTGAGATCGCTCCTAACCCAGCTGATACGACGGACGAACCCACTGCCGAAGTTAGCGAGCCAACCGATACGGTAGAGGACAGTGCTGAGCTGGAGGAGCCAGAGGCCGTACTGGTTCCGGTTGGTCCGGAAGGCGATGAGCCCGACGACAAACTTACGGGGGTAACCGTTAAAGCTGACGAAAAACAAACCCCAACGAGCTATAATGGCTCTACCATCATTCGGCCGGAATCTGGTTCGACGCTACGTCCGTTTTCTTACGACGAACCAGAGGGCGACGTACTGCTGTTGGACGAAGAAGAGCGTCCTAACGACGCTGAAATGATTGAGCGGATGGTCGATGCGTTTGTTAAAGGACATTTTTCGCCAACTGAGCTGGATCGACCGGCGTTTGAACGTAATAAAACCGTGCTCTACTCACTGCCTCTTCTGGCGGAGCACGAGTTTATCCGTTCCAAGCTGAACGATTAACACTGAGCTTACCTGAATACTACGCGGGGACTTTCGAGATGAAGTCCCCGCTTTTTTAATATGACCACCGCAACTGACGTTAAGAACGCACTATTGGCGTTAGCGCAACCCGAACGAGCTACCTTTGCCGCCCGCTTTTTCAAGACAAAGCCCGGGCAGTATGGCGAAGGTGATCAGTTTCTGGGCTTATCCATGCCGCAGCAACACAACATTGCGAAGCAGTTTTTAAACCTTCCCGTTGAAGAAACTGAGCGGCTGCTCCATGATCCGTACCACGAATGCCGGATGACTGCTTTGCAGATTTGGGTGTATCAAACTAAAAAAGCGGCCCAAGCGCAGCAAACTACGATTTTCGAACAGTACCTGGCTAACCGACAGTACGTCAATAACTGGGATCTGGTCGATGTATCCAGTCCGCAGCTTGTTGGGCAGTACCTGCTTCAGCGAGACCGGTCCGTATTATATGACCTGGCTCACGAAAACCACCTGTGGAGTCAGCGTATCGCTATCGTATCGACGCTGGCATTCATTCGTAAAAATGAGTTTGCCGATACCTTTGGCATTACTGAGATTTTGCTGCCGCACAAACACGATTTGATTCATAAAGCCGTTGGCTGGATGCTGCGGGAGGTTGGAAAACGTAATCCAGACGCGCTGGACGAGTTTCTGCACGATCATATCCGGCAGCTACCCAGAACGGCGTTACGGTACGCTATTGAGCGCTTCGAACCCGCTCGTCGTCGTTACTATCTTAATTTATAAAACGAAAGGGCCGCTTTTTCAAGGCGGCTCTTTTCTTATAATGTAATGCTATTGGCTTGGCTTAGCGCATCATCTTGTTGAGCTTACCCGATGCCTGCATGGTGTTCATTTTTTTCATCATTTTGCGCATCTCGTCGAACTGCTTCAAGAGATTATTCACCTGCTGAATGCTCGTACCACTACCGGTGGCAATACGCTTCTTCCGGCTACCGTCGATGATGTCGGGGCGCTGCCGTTCTTTCGGGGTCATCGAACTGATTATGGCTTCGATGGGTTTGAACGAATCATTATCAATATCCAGGTCTTTAATCATCTTGCCCATACCCGGAATCATACCCAGCAGGTCTTTGACGTTACCCATCTTTTTAATCTGTTGCAACTGCGACAGGAAATCGTCGAAGTCGAACTGATTCTTGCGCATCTTGGCGTTGATACGCTTCGCTTCTTCTTCGTCAAACGCTTGCTGCGCGCGCTCGACCAGCGATATTACGTCGCCCATGCCCAGAATCCGGCTGGCCATACGGTCCGGATAGAATACGTCCAACGCTTCCATCTTCTCACCGGTGCTGATGAACTTGATCGGCTTGTTCACGACCGTTTTGATCGAAAGGGCCGCACCACCCCGGGCGTCACCGTCGAGTTTGGTCAGTACCACCCCGTCGAAATCGAGCCGATCGTTGAACGTCTTAGCCGTGTTGACCGCATCCTGCCCGGTCATGGAGTCAACGACGAATAAGGTTTCGGTCGGATTGATCGCCCGTTTAACGGCTTCAATCTCCTGCATCATGGCTTCATCGACGGCCAGACGACCGGCGGTATCCACGATAACAACCTTCTTTCCTGTTTTACGCGCCTGTGAGATGGCGTTCTGTGCAATCTGTACGGCGTTTTTATTCTCGGGTTCCGCGTAGACCTCAACGCCTACCTGCTCGCCCAATACCTTCAACTGGTCGATAGCAGCGGGGCGGTAAATGTCAGCGGCAACGAGCAAAACGTTACGTCCCTGCTTTTTCAGGTACGACGCCAGTTTGCCCGAAAACGTTGTCTTACCAGATCCCTGCAGACCTGCAATCAATACCACCGCCGGATCACCTTTGATGTTGATACTTTGCGCTTCGCCACCCATCAGGTCCGTCAGTTCTTCCTGCACGATCTTGACGAACAACTGACCGGGCTCAACCGATATTAAGACCTTTCGGTCGAGGGCCTTATCGCGGATACGGTCCGTAATATCTTTAGCAACTTTATAGTTTACGTCGGCGTCAGTTAGCGCCCGACGAACCTCTTTAATCGTTGCAGCAACGTTGATTTCGGTAATGCGGCCCTGCCCTTTTAGGGTTTTTATGGCCTTATTAAGTTTATCCTGAAGATTCTCGAACATAGTCTATTACAAACAATTGGGCAAAGATAACAGTTTCCGGCGGGCAACGATTGTCGGTCCGCGATTGTGAGGCTGTGGACGCTGAATTTTGATCAACCTCCCTGAAATACAATACCAAACAGATAGACTGTATATAGGGAAATTAGCGTACCTATGTCCAAATTTAATTCGTCTTTTCGGAAGGACAGATACATATTTTATTGGTTCAGGTTTGTTATCTTCTATTATATTTTGCCCGTCTTTAAAAAAATGTTCGCTATGCGTGTAATAATTGCATTATTCTTCGTTATTTTTGAGAATAATGGTTCATTCCTGTATATGTGTACATCTACATGACAGGCGCTGTTCCGACTAAACCAGCTATAACGATCAAGAGAATGAGGAGAACAGGGTGGATAGCTATCGGTATGGTAACGATGCTGGCTGTAACGGCACCAGCAGGGGCGATGTCGACAGTGGATTTTGGAACGAAGCAGGTTAAACCTACGGCTGAGGGACCTATCGGATCGGACAATGGTAAGTTAACCCGGAATCCGACATTGGCACGTAACACTACGAAAGTAGAAGCTATTGCTAAACCAGAAACGGCCAAGCCAGCCGTAGAGCAGGACAAAAAAGCAATTGGCCGTTACTGGAAGCGTTTGATGAACATGGTCCGCGAAATCAATCACGCACACAGGAACAAAAGCAAATAAGATAACATATAATGCAGATAATGAAAGGGCCGCTCATCAACACCGATGAGCGGCCCTTTCATTATTTACCTTTTGTGGGTTTCGCTTTCTCCAGATCAGCCCGTTGATCGTCGCGTAAGGTTGGATATTTGATCCCCAACTGCTCCAGGTACGTTTTGTACTTGGTTGGATCGTAATAAAACTTCTCTAGTTTCGGTTTGAAATCGGCCATAATCTTCTGGTTTAGATAAACAGCCGGAAACTCTTTTGGCGAGATCAGCGGGGTGTATTTCTGCTCTTTGGTTTGCTCGTCGTTGTAATACGCCCATGCTTCCTTGATGATCTCCGGTTTCATCAGCATGTCCAGCAAGGTCATAGCCTCAGCTTTAGCACCGGCCACAATGCCTTTGTGGGCAATGGGCGTGGCCATCGAGATGGCGTTTGCCCAATGGTGACCCGGCAGGTCGGGGATATTGCTAGGGTAACGTAACACGATGGTGGGCAGCGACCAGGAAATATCGGCAATGTCGTCTGAGCCGCCTGTTAGGGGCACCAGTGTCTGTCCACCCATCATGACAGTTGGGGCCGTTGACGCGGGCAGGCCAATGCTGTCTAGTTTCATGGCTAGACCCCCCGTTTTGCGCGATTGTAATTCTTTCTGTGTGGCTTTGGCCAGCATCTGATCTTCGGGTGACCAGGTGGGCAATCCTACTTTCTGAATGTTCTGGTACATGGCCTCGGCGATTGGTTTGTTAAAATGCCCCGGCCAGGCTGATCCCAGAATTTCGTAAGAGAATTTCGTATCGGTCATCAAGGCTGCACCTTCAGCCATTTTTACGCCGGTTTCAAACAACTTTTTAATTTTCGGGTAGCTGCGTTCGCGGAAATAATACCAGACCGATGCTTTTGAGGGTACGACGTTAGGCTGGTCGCCACCGTCGGAAATAACGTAATGCGAGCGTTGAGTAAGCTCAAGGTGTTCGCGCCGGTAGTTCCATCCGATGTTCATAAGTTCAACGGCATCGAGGGCACTTTTGCCGCGCCAGGGAGCGCCGGCCGCGTGGGCTGCTGCCCCCTCGAAATTAAACTTGACCGATACCAGGCCGTTGTTGCCTGCATCCCCGTAGGACGTAACCAGGTTATCGCCAACGTGGGTGAAGATGCAGGCATCTACGTTTTTGAAATACCCATCGCGGATGTAAAACGCCTTGGCACCTACCAACTCTTCGGCTACGCCCGGCCACAGCATGAGCGTTCCCGAAAGTTTTTCGCGTTCCATAATCTGCTTCACCGCCAGCGCCGATACGATGTTCAGGGCTTGTCCGGAGTTGTGTCCCTCACCGTGGCCTGGTGCACCTTCCACAATGGGGTCTTTATAGGCTACGCCGGGTTTCTGGCTCGCTTTCGGAATGCAGTCGACATCGGAGCCGATGGCAATAACGGGTTTGCCCGAACCCCAGGTAGCAATCCAGGCCGTGGGCATACCCGAAATGCCCTTTTGGATGGTAAAGCCTTCCTTTTCGAGCAGGGTGGTGAGGTAGTTGAACGTCTCCTGCTCCTGAAAACCTAATTCCGAAAAGCTGAAGAGCATGTCGTTGATTTGCTGCGCCTGATCTTTGCGGGCGTCGACGGCAGCCGCAGCCTCGGCTTTGAGTTTTTCGATTCGGTCCGACGTAGTACGGGGGGACTTCGACGCTTTTTTGGATTGCCCCACACTGAGTAAAGGCAGGAGCAGCGCCAGTAGCAGATAAACTTTTCGCATGATTATGAATGACTTGTTCAGGTTAGTCAATCAAGATACGAAAAGATTGGGTGTGAAATACGTTGCTGATAAAGAGTTATTTTTGGTGTAAGGCTTATAAACTCGAAGAAGATTGATAACCTGGTTCTGCACGAAAATGATATGTAGTTACTCCGCTGAAGACAAACAGAGTGAAGTACAAACGTATGCTAAATAACCATGTAGTAGTAATAGGCAACTATTTACTTTTTGCTAACATACAGCTATAAAAAAGAATATTTGTAATTTACATGGGCGACGTAAAAACGTTGTATGAAAATATATTGGATCTACACTATACAGAAAGATTTTAAGAGAGTAGTCAAAATTCAACTAGTATTTGAGAAGCATACAAATTCCTGCAAAGACATCAGACTGCACGCCAACCCGTAAAGCATGAAACTATGATACAAAAACGTATTAGCACGGATCATTTATTGTTCAACATCATAAACAAAAAGATAGGTATCTGGCTGATAGCAACTGCATTTATATTGCTCATAATAGTACAAGATTTTTTGCGTGCAATTATAAACGGTTCAGGTTTTTATTTTAGTGAATCGTTTATGTTTAGTACCTTTTGGTGGGCGTTTGTTCCATTAATTCTAACGCAATATGCCATAGTTAAACGATTTAAAATACAACATTGGGGTTTAGAATACTTATTAATTATATCGCCTTGTATTATTCACTTGTTCACTTTTCCACTTGCAGTTTGGCTTATTTCTAAACTATTTTATTATCATACATTTGCTTTTCAGCAAACGTTACGTTATGCGATTTCTGAATACATATATCTTTTGTTAATTATATATTCAATACCCGTTATAGCCTATCAAAACTTCTTCACGCAATCTGGTCTCAAGGCAAATAGATTAGAAGCTAAGCCAAAAGCTAGTCCAGCGGAGTTACTTGATATTCTTCTAGTATCAGATGGTAATAAAAAGATTGCTTTAGCCGCTCAGGAAATCGTTTACTTCTCCGCCCTACCTCCCTATGTACAGATTCATACGGTCGAAAGAAAATATTTATATAACGAAACCTTAAAGTCGCTTTCAAAAAATTTGGGTAATCAACAATTTATACGAATACACAAGTCAACGATTGTAAACATCAATATGGTTACCTCTTATACGTCAAGGTTAAACGGCGATTACGACCTAACCTTGAAAAACAACATTAAACTTAGGGTAAGTAGAAATTATGCGACTGACTTCAAACAAAAATTTCAGGAAGCTCATCGCCTTACCGCATTATAACCTCAGCTTACCACATGCTACATTGACTATCAATAATTTGCTTAGGAGGTTTGTCAGAAAAAGTACTTATGGGTGCAATGACAAGTTTCCGAAGCAGTTTACTTCTTGTCCTATCGTCTGTGTTAGTACGTTGCGATGGGCAAGTTTCTAACGCCAATCTTAGCCGGATGCCAGTGGTGACAAGTACAGACATTGGCGGAGCGTTCGAAAACAGAGACTATATGTATCAGGGTATGCCCGAACAGATCGCTCCGGTGGATATAAGTCCGGGTTGGAATCAGAAGGGCCAAAAACTATTTATTACGGGTACAATTTTTCAACTAGATGGCAAAACGCCTGTACCCGACGTAGTGCTTTACTATTACCATACTAACGTCGATGGAAAATATTTGCACAAGCCAGGTGAAGCGCGTACAATGTCTCCTAACCGACTTGGGCAAACACACGGATATATTCGGGGTTGGGTAAAAACTGACAAAAAAGGTAAATATTCAATTTATACCGTACGACCAGGTGTATATCCAACCCGAGATGAACCCGCTCATATCCATTTAAGCATTAAAGAGCCGAGTATTCAAGCCCCTTATTATATTGATGAGTTCGTCTTCGATGATGATGAATTACTGAATTTTGCTAAACGTAGAAAACTGGAGAACCGGGGAGGTAGTGGTATTTTAAGAGTCTTGGTACGTAATGATTTACAAATAGCTGAGCATAACATTATATTAGGACTCAATATTCCGAATTATCCACAAACTATCACAACTAAACAATCAGGCCTTAAAATTGGTGAAGATCAACCTTCTTTCACTCCTTTTCATGCTTTTGGACCGGACAAAGGTACTCGGGCGTGCCCTGTATGTAAATATGGACGTTATCACGGCATATTGTATTTCGTTGGAAACAATCCGGATTGGCCTAAGATAAAAAAATGGCTTACTTTTTTAGAGCAACAAAGTGTGCTGAGACGTAACTATTTAAAAGCGTATTTTATTTATGGTAATGCCATTGCTTACGAAAAAGGCGTACGGCAGATCGAACTAGAAAAACTGGGGACACAGTTAAATTTAAAAAACGTAGCTTTAACATTTGCCTCATCTTTTAATGAGACGGAAAGCGAAGTCAATTTAAATAAAATAGATCCGAGTGTAGAGAATACATTTGTCATTTTCAAAAATAGAGCAATCATTGATAAGTATATTGACCTCGAGCCGACAGCAGAGAATTTTGCCCTAATAAAGAAAATACTTGATACTACAAAAGGAGCCTACTTTGATCTACCAGAACCTAAACACAATTGATTAGCTCATAATAGTACCTTATTCGAGTAAGTAGACCAGACAGCACTCCGGAAGAATATCGTCTCTATATTCTTCCGGAGTGCTGTCTGGTCTTTGATTTATCTGTGTACACGACGAGGCTAAGCCGTTTCCGGTAAGCGGTGCTTACTTTTCGGCAAGCTGTACTTCGGCCGTTTTTTGCGCGATGTTGTTCTGCTGTTTTGGGACAGTCTTTAAGTATTCGTAGATAGCACCAACCTCTTTGTCTGACAAGGCCGGGCGTGGCGCCATCGGGTAACGTAGTACAGAGCCATCGGGACGAACGCCCAGTTTTACAGCGCGTATGAACTGTTCTTTAGTGTATTTTTTACCAATGCCCGTTTCTTCGTCGAAGGTCAGATTGGCCGATAAGATCGACTTGCCGTCCTCGCCCGTAAATTTGCTACCACCTGCAAAGTAGCCGTTCGTCCGCTCTGGGTGTTCACTGTCCAGATCGAGGTAGTTGGCGGAGTGGCATCCGTAACAGTCGCCCACCGTTGTAGCAATGTATTTACCCATGACGGCTGGTTTGGTGCTATCGGGCAGCAGAATGGGCTGAGTTGGGTATTTGTTGGGCTTAAGAATGGTCCAGGGCAGGAGTTTCGCAACAAAACTATACTCTGAGGGGGGCGCTTCCTGTTTTGACGCCTGCACTGGGAAACGGTCAGAACGCAGCCAGGCGACTACTGACCTAATGTCTTCGTCGGCCATAAGGTTGTACTGAGGCATGAAGGCAACCGAGCCATCTTTCCGAATCCCTGTACGCAGGAAGTAAATAATCTCGCCATCGGTCCAGTTGCCGATGCCTTTTTCTTTATCCTGCGTGATGTTACGTGAATACACCGTGCCGAACATGGCGGGTAGCTCGTCGAGCCGCTTGCCTGTTACCCGGTTGTTATTGTCGGCATGACAGCTTATGCATTGCAACTGCGAGATGACTTCGCCCCGCTTAATACGGGCTTCAGTCACCTCTACCTTAATGTCGGGGGCTACGGGTGGATCGTATGAACGCAATGGGCTCAGGGCTACGTACGCGCAAAAGCCGCCAATCAGCAGCACGAGTACGCCTAATCCCTGACCCAAGCGTTTGAGAACTTTTTTAACCGATTTCATGGGAGGATCACTAGTTTTTGGTTTTCAGGCCAAAAATCAGCGTTACCAGACTGGTTGCCAGTGCTATTCCTAATGAAGCGGTATTTTCTTCTGTTGAACTGAAAAAAGGGTCTGTTCAGGCAACCTCCCTACTAGATAGAAATTTAACGGTTGTGAACCTATGGCGTTATAACGGCACCGGACCATTATCCACCTGGCGCGAACAATACGATTTAGCTTCGATTGTATGGATCCTGTTGGCTCAGGCCGGGTCTACTTCCTGCTTCCGGATCGTTAGGCTTATGCCCACCCTTACCGGAGAGTCGGGAAATCATCATAATCACGGCTATTACGCCAACAACGAATAAGATAATCATCAATGTAAGTCCCATAACCTTGCTCTGTTAGTTGAGTATTGATAGACCAGACCAGCGACGAACGCACTGGATTCAGTATCTACTACTTAATCTTGCCTATAGACTATTTTCCTGTAAACGAATTAGGCAACGGTTCCGCTGGCATACGGCCCGGACGTCGTTGGCTGGATAAGCGGCAACCGGGTCGTTCATTTATTTTAGATTCATTACTTTTGCGCCGGGTCGCCGGGCGGCCAAGTTTTGTATCGTTTTCAATCGTTTATAGCTAAGTCAAATGGAAAAAATTAAGGTGGCGAATCCGGTAGTCGAACTGGATGGCGACGAAATGACCCGTATCATCTGGAAGTTCATCAAAGACAAACTGATTCTGCCCTACGTTGATGTTGATATTAAATACTATGACCTTGGCATCGAATACCGCGATGAAACCAACGATCAGGTAACGATCGACGCGGCTAATGCCATCAAACAATACGGTGTCGGTATCAAATGTGCTACCATCACCCCCGACGAGCAGCGGGTTGAAGAGTTTGGCCTGAAGCAGATGTGGAAATCGCCGAACGGCACCATTCGTAATATTCTGGACGGTACGGTATTCCGCGAGCCGATTGTGATGAGCAACGTACCGCGCCTGGTTACCAACTGGACAGCTCCTATCATCATCGGTCGTCACGCGTTTGGCGATCAGTACCGGGCTACCGATTTCGTTGTTCCTGGTCCTGGTAAACTGACCATGAAGTTTGAAGGCGAAGACGGTACCGTTATGGATTTCGACGTGTACCAGTTCAAAGCGGGTGGCGTTGCGATGGGTATGTACAACGTTGACGAGTCGATTCGCGGGTTTGCGCGGGCTTGCTTCAACGTAGCGCTGGACAAAGGCTGGCCGCTGTACCTGTCGACCAAAAACACCATCCTGAAAAAATACGACGGTCGGTTCAAAGACATCTTCCAGGAGATTTACGATACCGAATACGCGGGTAAAGTGCATTACGAGCACCGTCTGATCGATGACATGGTAGCGTCGGCGCTGAAATGGGAAGGTAACTTCGTATGGGCCTGCAAAAACTACGATGGCGACGTACAGTCGGATACCGTAGCGCAGGGCTTTGGTTCGTTGGGTCTGATGACCTCCGTACTGGTTACGCCCGATGGCAAAACGATGGAAGCCGAAGCCGCTCACGGCACGGTAACGCGTCACTACCGCGAATACCAAAAAGGCAACAAAACCTCAACCAACCCAATCGCGTCGATCTATGCCTGGACCCGCGGTCTGGCTTTCCGGGGTAAACTTGATGATAACCAACCCCTGATCGATTTCGCCAATGCACTCGAAGCGGTTTGCGTGGAAACGGTTGAGAGCGGCAAAATGACTAAAGATCTGGCTTTGTCGGCCTATCCAGCGGGTACGAAACTGGTGGCGGGTGAACATTACCTCAACACCGAGGACTTCCTCGAAGCACTGGACGAAAATCTGAAAGCGAAGCTGGCTTAGCGCTTTAGTTCCGGGCTGCAAACAGCCTTAATCACCGAAAAAGACCTGTCGGGTTTGAGCGCCTTACAGGTCTTTTTTAGTTTCTTTGCCAAAAACTATAGAGCTATGAAACAAACCCTAACCTTGCTGGCCGTTGCTTTTCTGTTGTCGGTTAGCGCATTTGCCAAACCACCCCGCAAGCCTATGAAATCGAATGCGCTCCAGCATATTGTTCTCTTCAAGTTCAAGCCCGAAACAACACCGGAGAAAGTAAAGGAAATCGTAGCCGCTTTTGAAGCGCTGCCGTCGAAGATCAAGGAAATCAAAGGATTTCAGTGGGGCACCAACAACAGCCCCGAAAACCTGAACAAAGGCCTTACCCACGCCTTTATCCTGACCTTTGACAGCGAGAAAGACCGCGATGCCTACTTGCCGCACCCTGCCCACAAAGAATTCGGCAAGATTGTCGGTCCCTGGCTCGGTGAAGTGACCGTCGTTGATTTCACGAATCAGGCGAAATAAAAGGGAGTAACGGAAAGAGGGGGACGAAGGGGAATAGAGGGCTAGCTGTTGTAGCTTCCCTGTACTCCCTCTCGTTCCCCTCTCCCCGTTACTTCTACTTATAAATTCTTCTCAATAAAATCCGTCAGCATCGTGTAGAGATGAAGCCGGGTGTTGCCTCCGTAAATACCGTGGTTCCGATTGGGGTAATAAAAGGACTGGAACTGTTTACCCGCTGCAATCAGCGCATTCTCAAACGCGACCGAATTCTGAAAATGGACATTGTCGTCGCCCGTACCGTGGATGAGCAGGAACGGTCCACGTAGCTTAGCCGCGTGCGTAACGGGTGAATTATCGTCGTAACCGGCTGCGTTTTCCTGCGGACGCTTGAGGTAGCGTTCCGTGTAAATGGTGTCGTAGAAGCGCCAGTTGGTGACGGGTGCCACCGAAATACCCGCTTTGAATACGTCGGCGCCCAAGGTCATGCAAAGGGCGGTCATGTACCCCCCGTAACTCCATCCCCAGATGCCCACCCGATTCGGATCGACGTAGGGCAGTGTTTTCAGATCCCGGGCGGCTGCGATCTGATCTTCGGTTTCGAGCTTGCCCAACTGCGCATACGTAGCGGTGCGGAACGCCGTGCCTCGTGCGCCCGTGCCCCGGCCGTCAACCGATACGATGAGATAGCCTTTCTGCGCCAATGTCTGATACCAGAAGAAATCGCGGGCATCCCAGTCGTTTTTCACCGTCTGCGAACCGGGACCACCATACACAAACATCAACACCGGGTATTTCTTCGTGCTATCGAAGTTCAGCGGCTTAATCATCCAGCCATTCAGAGGTGTTCCGTCGGCGGCTTTGGTTTGTATGAACTGCTTCTGCGCAATGCTATAGCCCGCTAGTCTGGACTTTAACGCATCGTTCGATTCCAGAACTCGTACATCCGTTGGCGACTTGGCTTCGCGTAGGCTTACGCGCGTGGGTGAGCTGACGGAGGTGTGATACAGTAAGTAATACGTAAAATCAGGACTAAAGTTGGCCGTGTACGTACCGGACTGGGTGGTGAGCTGCTGCTTGTTCTGACCATCGAGGCCGATGCGGTATAGATGCCGCTCCAACGGAGACACTTCGGTCGATGTGAAAAAGATCGTGCCAGTCTTCTCGTCGACGCCCGAAACGGTCGCTACCTCAAAATTACCCGTGGTGATGGGCCGGATGAGCTTACCCGCCAGGTCATACAGATACAGGTGTTTAAAACCGCTCCGTTCGCTGCTCCAGATAAACGATTTACCGTCCTGCAGGTACGTCAGATCGTCGGTAAACTCTAAATCAACGTAGGTAGGGCTGGTTTCGGTCAGCACGGTGGTTGCCTGTCCGGTGGATGCGCTGACGTGCAACAGATCGAGTTTGTTCTGGAGTCGATTCAGCCGACGTATCGACAGCAGATTCGAATTTTTTGTCCATTGAATGCGGGGCAAGTACATATCGGTCTCGGACGGTTCGACGCTTCGACCGGTTTGCGCCTGTACCTTTTTGCCGGTTGCCACATCGGCTATCCAAACCGTTACGATCGAATTCGCTTCGCCAGCTTTAGGGTATTTAAAGCGGTACTCAACCGGATACAAACCGCCCCATAGCTGCATATCATACTCGGGAACGCGGCTTTCGTCGAACCGAATCCAGGCCACCTTACGACTGTCTGGCGACCATTCAAAAGCGCGGGCCATGCTGAATTCTTCTTCGTATACCCAGTCTGCTCCGCCGTTGATGATGGCGTTACGTTTGCCATCCGTAGTGAGCTGCGTTTCTTTGCCCGTCGCTACATCTACGGCAAACAGATTGTTGTCGCGCACAAAAGCCACCCGTTTTCCGTCGGGCGAGAACGTAGCGTACTGTTGTTTGCCCTTTGCGCTCAATGGCTTAAGCTGCTTCGTAGCCAGATCGTATACGTAGAACTCAGCTTTGCTCGACCGACGGTAAATAGGCTCTTCCTGCGTCGTGATCAGGAGTTTACCCTCATCGGCGGAGAGTTGGTAGTCATCAATCGTGATGGTTTTGCCGGCTCCTAAGGTCGTGGCCTGACGCTCGTCGAAAAGTGTTTCGACGGGTTGCCCGGTTGTAATATTAAACTTGGTGATTTTACCGCCGTCCAGCGTCGTATAGAAGCCACCGGTTTTCATCCAGTTCACACCACTGACAGTACGCGGGCTGAACGTACCCTGGTTACGTCCCCACACATCGTCGAGCGTAACGGCTTTCTGAGTCTGGCCGAGGGCCGAAGTGGCGATAAATAGGAGCAGCACTGTCCAGCTCCTGATCGTCTGGTTCATAAAGTATGTTTAGGTTAACACAGAAGCGGGCGACTTAAGTCGCCCGCTCATAAAACGATCTAGACTAGAGAAGACTTATTTCACGGGTTCAGCCACCACACCATCGGGCAGTAATCCCTTACGTCGCAGGAGCGCGTCGGTAAAGCGAAGGTCGTTATCGCTCGTGAAGATGGTAAACGGAAGGTACAGGAACTGCGCTTTGCTGAGCCCTTTCGTGACCGTACGGGCAATCCAGTTCGCCTTCACATTCCTCATGGCGTCATCGTTGTTCAGAAACAGAATGTACGCGTCCTTATCTTTAATTACGCTGTCGATCTGCGTCCATTTCAGAATGCCCCCTTCTTTCGCGTTGATGCGCATCAGAATCTGGCGACTGTCAATCTCATACACATACTTCTGAAACAGGGGTTTGCTTTGCTCCATCTGGGCAATGCCGGTGATCTGGATCGCCCAGAACAGTACGTACAGAATTGTAAGCAGGACGATGACGATGTAAATCCAATAGTTTTGATAAGCGCCCGTTACGTTCAGAATTACGTTCAGGATAATAAGCCCCAGCGGGACAAACGCCCACTTCCAATTTTCTTTCACCCACTGCCGGAGGGCGATGTTGATGTACGTCTTTTGGTCTAACGCGTATTTTTTAGTTTTAACAATCATAACACTGGCATTGGCCAACCGTCTAAATTAAGGTGCAAAGATAGACGTAAAACTTGTCAGTGAATACGTGTTCGTTAAACAGGCAGCGACTATTCTTTTCGGAAGTGTAACGCTTTGATAGCGAACTGCTGGTCACTGATTTGCCGCATAAGGACGTAGACGGCAAAGGTTTGTCCGTTCGATTCGTACGTGCCGGTGTTGTAACGCAGGCGGTCGGAGGCTCCACGGTACACAAACTGGAAGCTGTGAGGAGGGTATTTGCGGAAGAACGAACGCAGAATCATCTCGGCGTGCGTAGCCTGTACCGACTGAAATTCGACCTTTTCGGCGTCGATTACTAACTCAATTGTTTTGGCAAACCGGGTCGATAGCTGGGCGGCATCGCCCGTTTGCAGGGATAGTTTTACCGTCTGCGTAATGGCAGCGTCTGTAACTGGCTTGGTGGGTGAAAACCAGATATAGAGCATGAAGATAAAACCAGCAAGGATGTTCATAGTTGACAGGACGTATTGCGACATTGACCTACCGAAGGCGAAAACTATGCCAACTCGGGCCGGGCAAATCGTTGCTCCTGAATTTCGTCAGCTACGCTACTTTTCTCATCTTTACGCCATTAATCGTTTTAAACCGCTGCATGAACACTGCCCAGCCAACGCTTGTACTAAATGCCGAGCAGATTCGCCAGAAGATTCGACGGATTGCGTTTCAGATTTACGAGAATAATTTTGAAGAACCAGCCATTCTGCTGGCTGGTATATCGGGCGAAGGTTACGTACTAGCGCAGGCCTTGGCCTCGGAGCTGGAATCCATTGCTCCGTTTACCATCGACCTGCTGCAACTCGACCTAGACAAAACCCAGACGGCCCAGCCCCCCGTCCAGACCATTCCGGCCGAGGTAACGCTTGTCGACAAAGTGGTTATTGTGGTCGATGACGTACTATATACGGGTAGAACGCTGGTTTTCAGCCTACAACCTTTCTTGCAGGTGTCCGTCAAAAAATTACAGGTAGCGGTACTGGTCGATCGAAATCACCCGCGCTACCCCGTTGCGGCTGACTACAAAGGGTATGAGCTCAGCACTACGCTTACCGAGCATGTGGAGGTAGTGCTGAGTGACCAACAGCGAACCGGCGTGTATTTACAGTAGCCACGTAGTGAACCCACCCGAGGTTCCGGGTGGGTCGTTACGCTTTTGTACTGCGAATAAGGCCTACCCCGGCGAAGAAAAAGATACCGCCTAAAATCAGATAGACGAACGAAGCCTGCGCTACGCCCCCTTTGGCAAAATCCATGCCGCCATAAATTAGCCCGATTAACCCAACCAGGGTTAAAATCATGCCCAGTGTGCTTTTTGCATTCATTGTTTTACGTCGATTAGTGAGATCAATGAAGGCACAACTCATGAACACGTTAAGAGTGCTGAAAAAGCTATTGATTGGGCTACCCTTTATTCCAGCAAGACCATAATGTCTTCTTTGGTCAACGACTTCATAAAGTTTTCTTCGGTCGTGATCAGGCTGCCTGCCAGTTGCTGTTTGGCGCGTTGTAAGGAAAGGATTTTTTCTTCAACCGTGTTTTTGGCGATGAACTTGTACGTGAATACGGTCTTTTGCTGGCCAATCCGGTGCGCCCGGTCAACGGCCTGGGCTTCGATGGCGGGGTTCCACCAGGGATCAAGAATAAACACGTAGTCGGCGGCCGTCAGGTTATGACCCAGCCCACCGGCTTTCAGCGAAATCAGAAATAGCTTCACCGACTCATCAGTCTGAAACAGCTCGACCTGGCTCTGCCGATCGGTAGTTGAGCCATCCAGATAGGCATATTTGATGTTTTTTTCCTTCAGATACTGACGAACAACGCTAAGGTGTTTGATGAACTGACTAAACACCAGAACCTTATGGTGATCGGTCATGGCGCTTTCGAGCCGCATCAGAACGTCGTCGAGCTTACCCGAATCGCCTTCGTAGTCTTCATTGACCATGCGTGGGTGATTGGCAATCTGACGGAGCTTGGTCAGGCCCTGCAACACCACCATCTGCGATTTGGCCATGCCTTCTTCTTCAATGCGCTCCAGGATCAGATTACGGTAATACGACTTTGCTTCTTCGTACTGTTTTTCCTGATCGGGCGTCATCTCGCAGTACAGGACGCTCTCTACTTTTTCGGGGAGATCGGTGGCAACCTGCGACTTGTTTCGCCGGAGCATGAACGGCTTGATCAGTGTATACAGTCGGCTGGTTTTAGTTTCGTCGTGCTTTTTCTCGATCGGAATCAGAAACTCATTGCGAAAAAAAGACTGACTACCCAGCAGGCCGGGATTAATGAACGACATCTGTGTCCACAGGTCCATCGTACTGTTCTCCAGTGGGGTGCCCGTCAGAATGAGCCGGTGGGCAGTGTTCAACTGCATCACTGCCTTGGTAATGTGCGACGAAGGGTTTTTGATGGCCTGCGACTCATCCAGGATAACGTAGTTGAACCGGTAATCGCTGAGAATATCAATGTCGATCCGGACAATGCCGTATGAGGTCAGAATTAAATCGAAGCCGTCGAACTGGGCCGTGTTTTTCTCCCGATACGTACCGGTATAAACCATAACGCGCAGATCGGGGGTGAATTTTCGAGCTTCCAGCTCCCAGTTATACAGTAGCGAGGTCGGCATAACCAGCAGACTTGGGTCGGTAGCTCCCGCTTCTTTTTGCCCCTGGAGCATAGCCAGCGTCATGACGGTTTTGCCAAGCCCCATATCGTCGGCCAGGCAGCCCCCAAACCGATACTGACGCAGGAAATTCATCCAGTCGTAGCCCGCCTGTTGGTAGGGGCGAAGCGTACCGTTGAACTGCTGGGGCATCGGAAACGGCTCGATCTCCTCAAAGTCGCGCAGCCGCTCCAGCTTCCGGCTCATGATCGTTGTTGCCAGGTTATCGCGTTCCAGTTCCTGTACCAGCGCCAGGTGATGTTTCTGAAGAACCAACTGATCGGTTCCTTCCGGCTGCTCGACAAAGCCGAATAGTTCAGAATACTTCACAAACCAGGCCTCGGGAATAACGGCGACTTCACCATTGGGCAGCGTAAACTCGTGTTTCTTGTTCAGAATAAGCGACCGCAGCTTCAGAAAGGGAATCTCAAATTCACCAAACCGCACGTTTGCGTAAATGTCGAACCAGTCGCGACCTTCCTGAATCGATACGTCGATACTGGAGTACCCCAGGAAATACCGTTTCGTATCATCAGCGTGTTGTAACAGCAAAAAACCGGCTTCCCCTAGTTTCTGGTTGTTATCCGACAGCCAGGCAAAGGCTTCCGACTTGGGTAACGCCAGTCGGCCATGGCGCAGATCGAGGCCCGATTCGCGCAGAAACGTTAGCTTCTGGCGTTCTAACCGCTGGTCGCGCCGGATCTTATGAAAGATATACTCGTCGTTCTTCTTTTCCAGACTCACATTTGCCGACGGCCCGAAACTGTCGAAACGGAACGTAAAATCACCGTATTTAAACGACAGGTCGAAGGCGATACGTTGGCTGGACTCTTCTTCGTCGAAACCGTCGGAGGCATCGGTTCCCGCCTTTAACAATGAAGCCGATACGGTTCGGCTGGAAACGACCATTTCCGAAACCGTTAGTAGCGGCACAGGTTCGAGCACTTCGGCCTTGATTTCAAACCCCTTGGCGTATACGTCGTAGGCAGCAATGAGTTGAGTAACAAAGCGTTCGTAATACTGCTGCTCAATGTTGCGCGGAATGATAATGTGATTTTTGTTGAAAAACGGCCTGAGCTTTTTGCCGTCTACCTGTTTACTGAAATGGTACAGGCGTCGGCCGACCATCATGTAAGCGGGTTCATCGCAGATCAGAAATGCGTCTTTGAACTGAAATTCGACCCGCTCGGTTTCGGTCGTTTGCCCCGTTGCTTCGTCCCGGATCGGGTAACGGATGATTGGAAAGTAGTGCGTTGAGTCGGGGTTCCGGATAAAGTGGAAATGCACCCGTGCCGGCTCGGGCATCCAGGTAATATACTCCCAGGCCGGATTGCCGTCGCTGCCCATGATGTAAAACGGCTTGCCCGCCATCAGCGCCATAATCTGCGCTTTCATGTTGTCGAGGTAGCCGCAGATGGCCTCCTGCACGAGCTTATCGCCTTTTTGCGGATCGTAGATCTTCAGGAAAAAGTCGACGGCGGGCAACTTCTTGGTGTTGAATTTTTTGACGATGGTATCCTGCTGAATGGTATCAATCAGCTTTACCAGTTCGAAATCCCGCTCGTCGAGTTCCTGGGCAAATTCCCGTACGTTCTGCGACGACAGCGTCTGATTCAATAGAGTGAGTTCGCCACGACTATTTCGCTGCACTACGAAGGCTTCAATAAGGTACCCCAAAAACTCATGCTCCAATAGTGAGTAAACAATCTGGAAGGGCTCGGACGGCGAAACTTTCATGATGCGGCTGTAACAATTTACTCGATCAGCTAGCGAGCTAACCGAGATCGGCTAAAAAATCTGTTGGCGTATGGTGTTGATGAGTGGGTTGAAATGAGTGCTTTATAACTGACTGTAAACCAATTAATTGGTTCCAGTTTAGTATAGCTACTGGTCTCAAATATACGAACTGAAATAAGAATCCCAAGTAGGCGGCAATGTAAATGAGAAAAACCTTTGTCCGATACTGAGCAACCTTATCTAACGGTTTCAGACGCCTGAAAAAGTAGGTGTAAACCCGGATTGGCAAGTCATTACTTCAGTAGACACTGCGTACTATTTTTTGGGGACAAATACACCTTGGCATAGATTTCGCCAAAGCAGGCTCTAACGTATCAAAAGAGGTCAAATGGACTATGTATCATCTGTCCTCCGTTGAACTTACGTCTGATTTTGTCAAACTTTTACTGATTTTGTGACTCATAATTTGAAAAAAGTTAACTATAAAATATTAAATGTTTATTAATTAGTAATTAGTGGCTCGAAATGGTATTATACAATACGATTCACACGCGCAAAATATTGATAATCAGGAATTTTCTGTCGGTCGCTTCTGCTGATTTTCGCTTCTCTCTAAACGTTTAAGACGGTTCCGAGTGCTGGATTACGTTCAGTTTTGTTCTTCACTTCACTCGTTTGTCGGGGAGTACGCCCGTTAGCCAACACAGCGGTTGGCATTTCATTTGCCTATAGTGTGATCATCTAATTCGGTTGGGCAGGGAGGAGTTACGTTCGGTGCAGCAAACAACGCTGGCTGAGGGTGGCCCCTTCTAGGCACGTAATCATGGTTACATATGGGAAATATTTACGCTAAATCCTCTGTCTTTTCTGCCTTCTTCAGCAGACGTAACGCACACCAACTTGTCAAAGTAGGGGGCTTACTGCTGAGTTTACTTGTAATCAGCTACACGGCCGTTGCTCAGACTACAATAACGGGCTCTGTCTATCGCGATTTCAACGCCAATGGAACGCGTGAGTACAATACCGCAACACCCAATGAAGGAGAAATTGGCGTCGGGGGCGTAACGGTAACGGTTTATAGCGGTACCGCGGTCGTTGCTTCTGCCGTCACCAGCTCCACTGGCGTAAATGCCGGTGGTTATAATTTCAGTATATCGACCGCTGGACCGTTCCGGGTTCAGTTCACAAACCTGCCTGATGGGTTCTTCTCCGGGCCCAGGGGTGCTAACAGCGGTACGTCCGTTCAGTTCGTGGCCAGCGGAGGAGCGGCAACTGCCAGTTTAGGTATTAACCATCCGGACGATTACTGCCAGGCGGTTCCTAATTTCATCGTGCCCTGTTACGTTAATGGTGATCCAACCAGCACAACAGTAACCGGTGCCACTGCTGCGCCGACGCAGCCTGTTCTCGTTACGCTCCCGTATAATGCCACCAGCGGAACCGGCAATGCCCCGTCGGAGGTCGGGATTGCCACGAACAGTCAGATTGGTACAGTGTTCGGAGTTGCGTATCAACGAACTGCTGGAAACTTATTCACATCGGCTTTTGTCAAACGCCACTCAGGATTGGGATCGGGTGGCGCTGGCGCCATTTATCTGACCAGACAAACCGGACCCAGTACAGTTATCACGTCTTTATTCACGACTATACCGAACGCGGGAAGCGTCCTGTCAAACACGGCCCGAGGGTTACCAGGTGATATTACCACGCAAAACCGTGACCCATCGGTTTTCGACCAGGTTGGTAAGGCAGGCCTGGGTGACATAGAAGTGTCCAGCGACGGGACACGCCTGTTCGTAGTGAACCTGAACGATCGCCAGTTGTACCAGGTCAATTTAAACAATCCGACAAGTCTTACGCCCACGGCTGGTGCTACGACAAGCTACGCCATTCCGAGTCCTACCGGGGGGTGCCCCACCAATAGCGTATTCCGCCCGTTTGGGTTAAAATACTACCGGGACCGGGTTTATGTAGGTGGTGTTTGCTCTAACGAGAGCGTTACCACTACGAGAGTATACAGCAATACGGCGGGAACCAGCAGCCTGACTTTACCCAGCAACATTGGTATGCAGGCGGTTGTGTTCGAGTTCAATCCAACCAATACCACGTTTACCCAGGTTCTTTCGTTTCCGCTTACTTACCGCAAAGGCGCTTCCAACTCGGACCAAACGGGCGTTAACCGTGCTGAATTCTGGCTGCCCTGGGTATCGTCTCAGCCCGCAACGTTTGTACGTTCCGACGGGTCCTATAGTTATCCCCAACCCATGTTGACCGGTATTGAATTTGACGTGAACGGCGATATGATTATTAGCCTTCGCGACCGGTTTGGCGATCAATATGGTAATCGGAACTTAGGGCCTAACGCAGGGGACAACACATTATATAGGGCTATTTCGCCCGGCGACATTCTGCGGGCGGGTAAATGTAATCCAGCCGTAAATCAATGGACCATCGAAAATAATGCCAGTGTTTGCGGTCGGCCAGCCACGGCAGGTGCTAATAACGGACAGGGACCCGGTGGTGGTGAGTACTACTGGGGCGATCGAGTGGCCGTAGGAGCGAATCACCTGGAGCAGAGCGAAGGCGGGTTGGCGTTACTGCCCGGACGTGATGAAGTGTCGTCTATAGCAATGGACCCAACGGATGTGTTTGACACCGGGGGTATTAAGCGGTTCATTAATTCAACCGGGGGCGGCACCGCAGCCGATGCCGTACAGATTTACTCCTCGTCGAATGTAGCAACATATGGTAAGGCGAATGGTCTGGGTGACCTTGAACTGAATTGTAACGTTTCGCCCATTGAAATTGGCAATCGGCTATTTAATGATGGCGATTTCCTGACCGCCAACGGCGTCCAGGATAATGGTAATGCCGGATCAAACGTGAGTGGAGCGGTCGTGCAGCTTTACCGGATCGTGTCGGGCGTGGCCACCCTGGTTGCATCAACAACCACCAACGCTTCGGGCGAATACTATTTTAGGAACACAACCGTAGCGGGACTAGTGCCGAATGCCGAATACCAGATTCGGGTAGCCCTCAATCAGTTTGCTACACCAACAACCATCACAGTACCTAATGCCGGTTCGGATGATCTGGCCGATAGCGATGCGTTCCTGCAAACCATTGGGGGCGTACCAACGGCCGTTGTGTCATTAACAACCGGCGACTACGGCGAAAACAACCACAGCTACGACATTGGCTTCATTCGACAGCCCGCCAGCATCGGTGATTTTGTATTTGAAGATCTTAACCGAAATGGTATTCAGGATGCTGGCGAGCCGGGTATTCAGGGCGTAACGGTTCAACTGCTTGATGGATCAGGAAATGCAGTAGCCGGTGTAGCGCCAACGACTACCAACGCCAGCGGCTTCTACAGCTTTACCGGTCTGACACCAACAACCCCTTACATTGTTGCGTTTACGGCGCCCAATGGATACACTGCTACGTTAGTTGATCAGGGCGGTAACGATGCCATTGACTCCGATGTCAATCCGGCAACGGGCCGCACCGGCAGTTATACCATCGCGTCTGGGGCAAGCTTAACCACCGTTGACGCGGGTTTCTATCGCTCGGCCAGCATTGGTGATAAAGTGTTCTCGGATGTTAACCGTAATGGTATTCAGGATGCGGGTGAACCAGGTATTCAGGGCGTAACGGTTCAGTTGCTGACGGGCACCAATACGGTTGTTGCCAGCACCACCACCAACGCCAGCGGTATCTACAGCTTTACGGGTCTGACGCCGGGTGTTTCCTACAGTGTTGTCTTTAGTCTTCCGACTAATTACTCGGCCTCACCCGCTAAGCAAGGCGGAAACGACGCGCTCGACAGCGATGCTAATGCAACAACGGGCCGCACGGGGGCATATACCTTAACGTCGGGCCAGAGTCTGACGTCGGTTGATGCCGGATTCTTCCTGCTCAATTATGATCTGGCACTGCGCAAAACGGTACAGACGCTGCCATCCCCGTTGCTTCCTCTCTCGAACGTAACATTCCGGATCGAGGTGTTCAACCAGGGCGAATTACCCGCCAGCGGAATTGTGGTAACGGACTACGTACCCACCGGATTTGTGTTTACCCAGGCCGCTAACCCCGGCTGGACGGCTGGCCCCAATCCGACATTCCCCCTCGCCGGTACCATTACGCCCGGCAGCAGCACGACCATAAGCATTGTGCTGCAGGTGGCTGCTACGTCAGGTGGACAAAGTTTAACCAACGCGGCTGAAATCAGTACCGATAATGGGAATGACATTGACTCAACGCCGGATAACATTGCCAACAACGACGGGCCCGTAACGGACGATGCGATTGATAATCAGAATGGCGATCAGGATGATCACGACATCGCGATTGTCAGTCCATTAGGGTTCGCGTCACTCGGTAACCTGGTGTTTGAAGACCTGAATGCCAATGGTATTCAGGATGCGGGCGACATCGGCATCGCGGGCGTAACGGTGCAACTGCTGACGGGCGCCAATACGGTTGTTGCCAGCACCACCACCAACGCCAGCGGTATCTACAGCTTCACGGGTCTGACGCCGGGCGTTTCTTACAGTGTCGTCTTCAGCCGTCCGGCGGGATACTCCTCGACGGTGGCGAATGTCGGTGCTAATGACGCCGTTGATAGTGATGCCGACCCAATCACTGGCCGAACAGGCAGCTACGTATTAACTTCCAACGAAAACAATACAACGGTTGATGCCGGATTCTACCGACCTGCTACTATCGGGGATCGGGTGTTTGCCGATAATAACAACAACGGGGTTCAGGATGCAGGTGAACCGGGTATTCCGGGTGTAACGGTGCAACTGCTGACGGGTACCAATACGGTCGTGGCCAGCACTACCACCAATGCAAGTGGTACGTATAGCTTCACAGGCCTGACGCCGGGTACTTCCTACAGTGTTGTCTTCAGTCGCCCAACGGGGTATACCTCCGTTGCAGCAGGGCAGGGTGGTAACGAAGCGCTCGATAGCGACGCTGACCCAACTACCGGCCGTACGGGCAGCTATACGCTGGTTTCTAACGGCAGCATTCTGAACGTCGACGCTGGATTCTTCTGCATTCCACCGGTCGTGACAGCTACGGGCGGTACGGTTAGCTGTACCACGCCATCTATCCAGTTGCAGGCTACGTCCAGCATTACGCCGTCGACATACGCCTGGGCGGGCCCCGGTGGCTTTACCAGTACGTTGCAGAACCCAACGGTAAGTGTTGCCGGTACGTACACGGTAGTGGTAACGAGCAATGCTGGCTGTTCCGCAACCGCCGTCGCTACTGCTATTGTTACGCAGAACATCACACCACCGACAGGAGTAGCGGCCAGCAATACGGGTCCGCTCACCTGTACCCTCACCACCGCTACCATCAGCGCTACGTCAACGACGGGTGGGGTAACGTACCGCTGGACCGGCCCCAACAGCTTTACCAGCGCGAGTCAGACCTTTACTACATCCGTGCCGGGTGTATATGTTGTCGTAATCACTGCTCCGAACGGCTGTACTAATACGGCCAGTACGACACTCCAGCAGAACCTGCTCGCACCGACGGTATCCCTCGGCAATACGGGACCACTGACCTGTACGCTCACTACGGCCACCATCAGCGCTACAGCGAGCGAAGCCGTCAGCTATCGTTTCGAGGGTCCGGGAGGCTTTGTCGGCACGAGTGCCAGTTTCACTAACAGCGTGGCGGGTCTGTATTCGGTAACGGCAACCTCAGCTAACGGCTGTACAGCGGTCACCACCACGACCGTGCAGCAAAATACAACGCTGCCGACCGTAACGGCCAGCAATAGTGGCCCGCTCAACTGTACCTCGGCCAGCGCGACGGTCAGTGCTGTTGGAAGCCCAGGCGTTACGTATCGGTGGGTCGGTCCAAGTGGATTCACCAGTACGGCCGCCAGCTTTGCGACAACCGTGGCGGGTACGTATTCAGTAACCGTAACGTCGGCGAATGGCTGTGTAGCTACGGCCAGCACGACGGTGACACAGGACATTACAGCACCAGCGGGAGTAGCGGCCAGCAATAGCGGACCACTGACCTGTTCATTAACAACGGCGACCGTGAGCGTAACGACAACCACACCCGGTGTTACGTATCGCTGGGTTGGTCCCGGCGGGTTCACCAGCACAGCCGCCAGCTTTGGAGCAACCGTAGCTGGTTTATATTCGGTAACAGTGACAGGTGCGAATGGCTGTACAGCTGTAGCGACCACCACCGTTGGTCAGGACATTACTGTCCCAGCGGGAGTAGCGGCTAGCAATAGCGGTCCGCTGACTTGTACCTTAACTACGGCGACCGTGAGCGTAACGACAACCACACCCGGTGTTACGTATCGCTGGGTTGGCCCAGGCGGCTTCACCAGCACGGCCGCCAGCTTCGGCGCAACTGTGGCCGGTACGTATTCAGTAACGGTTACGTCGGCCAATGGCTGTACAGCCGTAGCAACAACCACCGTTGGCCAGGACATTACCACCCCAGCGGGTGTTGTAGCCAGCAACACCGGGCCGCTCACCTGTACCCTCACTACCGCTACTGTGAGCGTAACGACAACCACACCCGGTGTTACGTATCGCTGGGTAGGTCCAGGCGGGTTCACCAGCACAGCCGCCAGCTTTGGAGCTACTGTAGCCGGGACCTACTCAGTAACGGTGACTTCAGCCAACGGTTGTACGGCCACGGCCAGCACGACTGTACAGCAGAATACAACGGTGCCGACCGTAACGGCCAGCAATACTGGTCCGCTCAACTGTACGCTGACCAGCGTAACGGTCAGTGCCGTCGCCAGTGGGGTAACGTATCGGTGGGTAGGACCCAATGGCTTTACCGGTACGGCCGCCAGCTTCGCTGCTACCGTACCGGGTCTGTATTCAGTGACGGTGACTTCAGCCAATGGCTGTACGGCTACGACCAGCACGACCGTCCAGCAGGATCTGACCGTGCCGACTGTGACGGCCAGCAATACCGGCCCGCTCAACTGTACGTTGACTAGTGTTACGGTCAGTGCGACAGCAAATGGACCGGTTACTTACCGCTGGAATATCGGCGTAAATACGCCAAGCTTCACGACGAGCGTGGCCGGGTTGTATTCGGTGACGGTTACGTCGGCCAACGGCTGTTCCGCCGTCGCGACCACGACCGTCCAGCAAGATGCAACGGTGCCGACCGTAACGGCCAGCAATACCGGCCCGCTCAACTGTACGCTGACCAGTGTAACGGTCAGTGCTGTTGGCAGCCCAGGGGTTAGCTATCGCTGGAATACCGGCGCGGTGACGCCGACTATCTCGGCAAATGCAGCCGGTGTCTACTCCGTGACGGTTACATCACCCAACGGTTGTACCGCCACGGCTAGCACGACGGTAACACAGGACATCACAGCTCCAGCGGGTGTCGTAGCCAGCAACACCGGGCCGCTCACCTGTTCGGTGGCCACCGCTACTGTAAGTGTAGCGACGACCACACCGGGTGTTACGTATCGGTGGGTTGGCCCAGGTGGATTTACGTCAATTGCGTCGAGCTTTACCACGAATGTTGCCGGTCTGTATTCAGTAACGGTGACCTCGGCCAATGGTTGCGTAACCACGTCCAGTACGAATCTTATTCAGAACACAACCCCGCTGGCGGGTGTATCCATTAGCAATACGGGTCCGCTTAGCTGTACCCTCAGCAACGTAACGGTGAGTGCAACCAGTACCACGCCCGGCGTAACCTACAGTTGGACGGGTCCGGGCGGCTTTACAAGCAGCGCTCAAAGCTTCACGACCAGTGTGCCGGGTAATTACGTAGTTACGATTGCTGGCCCGAACGGCTGCGTTCCGACGGTACTCAGCACCGTTGTTGATCAGGATATTGCGGCTCCGGCGGGCGTAACAGCCAGCAATACGGGCCCGCTTAGCTGTACCCTTAGCAACGTAACGGTAAGTGCGACCAGCACCACGCCCGGCGTAACCTACCGCTGGATCGGACCCGGCGGGTTCACCAGCACGGCTCAAAGCTTTGCGACGGCCGCAGCGGGTCTCTATTCGGTAACGGTGACCTCGGCCAATGGCTGTACCGCTGTCGCGACGACCACGGTTGGGCAGGACAATACCGGCGTTCAGAACATCACTATTGGCAATACGGGTCCGTTAAACTGTACGCTAACGACCGTAACGGTAACTGCCAGCAGCTCGACTCCCGGCGTAGTGTTTAGTTGGGTAGGTCCGAATGGATTTACCAGCAACAGTCCGAGCTTCACAACGAGCGTACCGGGTCTGTATTCATTGACCTTGACTGCGCCTAACGGATGTTCCGCAGTGACTTCAACGACGGTTATTCAGGACATCACGGCTCCGGCGGGCGTATTGGCCAGCAACACCGGGCCGCTCACCTGTACCCTCACCACCGCTACCGTGAGTGTGACCACAACCACGCCAGGTGTAACCTACAGTTGGGTAGGGCCGGGTGGCTTTACGTCGACTGCGGCCAGTTTCACAGCGACTGTTGCGGGTCTATATACGGTAACAATAACGGGAACTAACGGCTGTACGGCCGTGGCGACCACGACGGTTACTCAGGATATCACGGCTCCAGCGGGTGTGTTGGCCAGCAACACCGGTCCATTGACCTGTACCCTCACTACTGTAACGGTGAGTGCGACCAGCGCCACGCCCGGCGTAACCTATAGCTGGTCGGGTCCGAATGGCTTTGCCTCAACGGTCGCAAATTTTGCCACAAGTGTACCCGGTATCTATTCGGTGATCGTTACCAACCCTGCGAATGGCTGTACAACTATTGCAACGACAACGGTTGGTCAGGATGCAACCGTTCCAGCGGGCGTATTGGCCAGCAACACCGGGCCGCTCACCTGTACCCTCACCACCGCTACCGTGAGTGTGACCACAACCACACCGGGTGTAACCTATCTCTGGACAGGCCCGAATGGCTTTGCCAGCACGGCCGCTAGCTTCGGTGCTACCGTACCGGGTCTGTACTCGGTAACGGTGACTAGCCCCAATGGCTGTACAGCGACGGCCAGCACTACGGTGTTGCAAGACCTGACCGTACCGACCGTAACCGCTACGAACACCGGCCCACTGACCTGTGCGCTCACCACGGCTACCGTCAGTGCCAGCACAAGCACCGCTGGGGTGACCTATAGTTGGGTAGGCCCGAATGGCTTTACTAGTACGGCAGCTAGCTTCTCTACCACAGTGGCGGGCCTGTACTCTGTAACGGTAACTTCTGCGAACGGCTGTACGGCTACGGCCAGTACTACCATCCAGCAGGATCTGACGGTACCAACCGTGACAGCCAGCAATACCGGTCCGCTCAACTGCACGCTGACCAGCGTGACGGTGAGTGCATTGGATAATGAACCAGTAACGTACCTATGGAGCAATGGCCAGACGACAGCCAGCTTCTCCACCAGCCTGGCCGGAGTCTATTCGGTAACAGTGACCAATACCAACGGCTGTACGGCCACAACCAGCACCACAGTGCAACAGGATATTGCAGCGCCGTCGGCAACGATCGCCAACACGAGCCCGCTGACCTGTACGCTTACTACTGTGACGCTGACGGCTACCTCCGACGTACCGGTAACGTACCTGTGGAACACAGGCCAGACGACTGCATCAGTTCAGGCAAGTGCCGCGGGGCTGTATTCGGTGACGATCACATCCGCTAATGGCTGTACGGCCGTAGTCACGACGACGGTCATCAGCGATACGGCAACGCCAACGGTAACGGCCACGGCGAGTAACATCATCACGGTGAACCAGCCCACAGCAACCATCTCAACGATTGCTAGTCCAGGCGTTACGTATCTATGGAGCACAGGTGCGAATACGCCAAGCATCACCGTAGCCAGCGCCGGTACCTACTCAGTGACGGTGACCTCGGCCAATGGCTGCACAGCCGCTACCACTACGACGGTCGTCAGTGATACGACCGTGCCAGAGGTAACGGCTTCAGTGAGCAATACGTTGACCTGCGCCCAGCCCACGGCGACGATTAGCACCACGGCGACCCAAGGCGTTACGTATCGGTGGAGCACGGGGGAAACGACGTCGAATATAGTTGTGAGCGCAGAAGGGCTGTATTCAGTAACGGTAACTGCACCGAACGGAGCTACCGCTGCTACAACAACAACTGTCTTCAGCAATACGGCCGCGCCAACGGTAACGGCGAGCGTGAGCAACACCTTGACCTGCGCCCAGCCCACGGCGACGATTAGCACCACAGCTACGCCAGGCGCTACCTATCAATGGAGCACGGGAGGGACCACCCCAACCATCTCGGTAAGTGCAGCCGGTCCTTACTCGGTGACGGTGACGGGCGCTAACGGCTGTACGGCCACGACCAGTACGATTGTTATCGAGGATGTGCTGGTACCAACTGTAACAGCCAGTAATAGCGGTCCGCTCAACTGTACTTTAACGAATGCAACGGTTAGTGCGTCGGCCAGTGAATTGGTAACGTATCTATGGAGCAATGGCCAGACTACGGCCAGCTTCTCTACCAGCCTGGCCGGTACGTATTCGGTGACGGTGACCTCGGTTAACGGCTGCACGGCTTTGGCAAGCACTACTATTCAGCAGGATATAGTTGCTCCGACCGTATCCATTGCCACCAATGGTCCGTTGTCCTGTATTCGGCCGGTGGTTACCTTAACGGCGAATGCTAATGAACCGGTGAGCTACAGCTGGAACACGGGTGAGACCACGGCGAGTATCCCAGTGAGCGCACCGGGCCAGTATTCGCTAATCGTAACGGCAGCGAATGGCTGTACCGCAGTCGCGACGAGCACCGTCATCAGTAATACGGTTGTGCCAGTAGTGACAGTATCAGTAAGCAATACGATCACGGTGAATCAGCCCACGGCGACGATTACGACCCAGGCTAGCGCTGGTGTTACGTATCTATGGAGCAACGGAGCAAATACACCAAGCATCACCGTAGCCAGCGCCGGTACTTACTCGGTAACGGTGACTTCGGCCAACGGCTGTACCGCAGTTGCTACGACAACGGTGGTGAGTGATACGGATGTGCCCACGGTGACGGCGAGCGTAAGCAACACCTTGACCTGTGCCCAACCAACGGCTACTATATCGACAACCGTTAGCGGGGCAGTAACCGGCTATCTCTGGAATACGGGCGAAACGACGTCGAGTATTGTGGTGAGCACGGAAGGACCGTATTCGGTAACGGTGACAAGTGCCAACGGAGCTACGGCCACGACCACCACGTCAGTAGTCAGCAATACGGTTGTACCAACGGTTACGGCATCAGTGAGTAACACCTTGACCTGCGCTCAGCCGACCGCTACCATCAGCACCACGGCCACACCAGGTGTGACCTATCAGTGGAGCACGGGCCAGACTACGGCCAGCATCTCGGTGAGCGTGGCGGGTCCCTACTCGGTAACGGTAACGGGGGCTAACGGCTGTAGCACAGTGGTAACGACGACCGTCATCAGTGATACGGCGCTGCCAGAGGTAACCGCTTCAGTGAGCAACACCTTGACCGTCAACCAGCCAACGGCGACGATTAGCACCACGGCGACGCCGGGCGTTACGTATCAGTGGAGTACGGGTGAGACCACCCCAACCATATCGGTCAGTGCGGCCGGTACCTACTCGGTAACGGTAACTTCAGCCAATGGCTGCACGGCGACTACCACCACAACGGTGGTTAGTGATACCGCACCACCCACAGTAACAGCATCAGTGAGCAATACCTTAACCTGTACAGCCCTAACGGCTACCATCAGCACCACGGCGACCCCAGGTGTTACCTACCTATGGAGCACAGGAGCAACCACTCCAACGATTTCGGTGAGTGTGGCGGGTCCGTATTCGGTGACGGTGACGAGTGCCAATGGCGCTACGGCCGTTGCTACCACTACGGTAGTAAGCGATACGGCCGTACCAACAGTTACGGCATTGGTGAGCAACACCTTGACCTGTACTCAGCCAACCGCTACGCTGACGGCTACGGTGCCGGGCAGTGGCGAGAGCTATGTATGGAGCACGGGCGAGACTACTTCCAGCATTGTGGTAAACACGGCCGGTACCTACTCGGTGACGGTGACCGGTGCCAACGGCTGTACGGTGGCTACTGCCAGCACGGTCATCAGCGATACGGTGGTGCCGGAAGTGACCGCTTCGGTGAGCAACACCCTGACGGTGGCTCAGCCCACGGCAGTGATCTCGACCACGGCCACACCAGGCGTTACGTATGAATGGAGCACGGGCCAGACTAGCCCAAGCATCACTGTGGCCAGCGCCGGTACCTACTCGGTGACGGTGACCGGTGCCAACGGCTGTACGGCCGTAGCGACCACAACAGTCGTGAGTGATACGGCGCTGCCAACGGTAACAGCCTCGGTCAGCAATGACTTAAGCTGCACAGCTCTGACGGCCACCATCAGCACCACGGCTTCAGCCGGTGTTACCTACCTGTGGAGTACGGGGGCAACTACGCCAAGCATCTTGGTGAGCGTGGCGGGTACCTACTCGGTGACGGTGACCGCTCAGAACGGGGCAACGGCATCGGTGATCTCGGTAGTGGCCAGTGACACGGTGGTACCAGCCGTGACAGCTAGTGTGAGCAACACGCTGACCTGCGCTCAGCCAACGGCGACGATTAGTACAACGGCCACACCAGGTGTGACCTATCAGTGGAGCAATGGAGCGACCACGCCAAGCATCTCGGTGAGTGCGGCCGGTCCCTACTCGGTAACGGTAACGGGGGCTAACGGCTGTAGCACAGTGGTAACGACGACCGTCATCAGTGATACGGCGCTGCCAGAGGTAACCGCTTCAGTGAGCAACACCTTGACCGTCAACCAGCCAACGGCGACGATTAGCACCACGGCGACGCCGGGCGTTACGTATCAGTGGAGTACGGGTGAGACCACCCCAACCATATCGGTCAGTGCGGCCGGTACCTACTCGGTAACGGTAACTTCAGCCAATGGCTGCACGGCGACTACCACCACAACGGTGGTTAGTGATACCGCACCGCCCACAGTAACAGCATCAGTGAGCAATACCTTAACCTGTACAGCCCTAACGGCTACCATCAGCACCACGGCGACCCCAGGTGTTACCTACCTATGGAGCACAGGAGCAACCACTCCAACGATTTCGGTGAGTGTGGCGGGTCCGTATTCGGTGACGGTGACGAGTGCCAATGGCGCTACGGCCGTTGCTACCACTACGGTAGTAAGCGATACGGCCGTACCAACAGTTACGGCATTGGTGAGCAACACCTTGACCTGTACTCAGCCAACCGCTACGCTGACGGCTACGGTGCCGGGCAGTGGCGAGAGCTATGTATGGAGCACGGGCGAGACTACTTCCAGCATTGTGGTAAACACGGCCGGTACCTACTCGGTGACGGTGACCGGTGCCAACGGCTGTACGGTGGCTACTGCCAGCACGGTCATCAGCGATACGGTGGTGCCGGAAGTGACCGCTTCGGTGAGCAACACCCTGACGGTGGCTCAGCCCACGGCAGTGATCTCGACCACGGCCACACCAGGCGTTACGTATGAATGGAGCACGGGCCAGACTAGCCCAAGCATCACTGTGGCCAGCGCCGGTACCTACTCGGTGACGGTGACCGGTGCCAACGGCTGTACGGCCGTAGCGACCACAACAGTCGTGAGTGATACGGCGCTGCCAACGGTAACAGCCTCGGTCAGCAATGACTTAAGCTGCACAGCTCTGACGGCCACCATCAGCACCACGGCTTCAGCCGGTGTTACCTACCTGTGGAGTACGGGGGCAACTACGCCAAGCATCTTGGTGAGCGTGGCGGGTACCTACTCGGTGACGGTGACCGCTCAGAACGGGGCAACGGCATCGGTGATCTCGGTAGTGGCCAGTGACACGGTGGTACCAGCCGTGACAGCTAGTGTGAGCAACACGCTGACCTGCGCTCAGCCAACGGCGACGATTAGTACAACGGCCACACCAGGTGTGACCTATCAGTGGAGCAATGGAGCGACCACGCCAAGCATCTCGGTGAGTGCGGCCGGTCCCTACTCGGTAACGGTAACGGGGGCTAACGGCTGTAGCACAGTGGTGACGACGACCGTCAACAGTGATACGGTAGTGCCAGAGGTAACCGCTTCAGTGAGCAACACCTTGACCTGCGCTCAGCCAACGGCCGTTATTTCTACAGTGGCCAGTCCAGACGTGACGTATCTGTGGAGCAATGGAGAAACGACAGCCTCGATTTCGGCGAGTATAGCGGGTACCTATTCGGTGACCGTAACGGGTGCCAATGGCTGTACGGCGACTACCACTGCAACGGTGGTTAGTGATACTGTAATACCAGAGGTAACAGCATCAGTCAGCAATACGTTAAGTTGCGCCGTAGCGACCGCCACGATTAGTACGACGGCGACACCCGGTGTTACCTACCTGTGGAGTACGGGCGAGACAACCCCAACCATTACGGCCGCTAGTGCTGGTTTGTATTCGGTAACGGTGACAGGGGCCAACGGCTGTACGGCAGTTACGACGACTAACGTGGTTAGTGATACGTCGGTGCCGGAAGTAACGGCTGCGGCCAGTAACGTACTGACGCTTAATCAGCCGACCGCAACGATCTCGACCACGGCCACTCCAGGTGTTACGTACCTATGGAGCACGGGTGAGACTACCCCAACCATCACCGTTAGCGTAGGAGGTCTGTATTCAGTAACTGTAACAACCCCTAACGGATGTTCCGCAGCGGTGACAACAAATGTGCTAAGCAACACACTGGCACCGACGCTCGTGGCCAGTGTGAGTAACGAGATAACCTGTGCTGTGGCAACGGCAACCGCAACGATTAGCGTAACCGCCAACACACCAGTGTCTTATCTGTGGAGTACGGGTGAAACCACGGCAAGCATCAGCGTTAGTGTGGCGGGTACGTATTCGGTGACGGCAACGGCACAGAATGGTGCAACGGCCACGATCAGCGCGACCGTGGTGAGCAATACAGTAACTCCTGAAGTAACGCTTGGTGATAGCTACACGCTGACCTGTGCGCAGCCAACCGCCTTCATCTCGTCTACGGCAAATGCGAGCGTAACGTATCTATGGAGTACGACCGAAATAACACCGGGCATAGCGGTTAGCAGCACGGGTCTGTATTCAGTAACGGCAACGGCACCGAACGGCTGTACGGCCGTAGCGACCACAACGGTCGTGAGTGATACGGCGCTGCCAGCGGTGACGGCCTTGGTAAGTAATACGTTGACCTGCGCTGAACCCGTCGCGACGGTATCAGTACCAGACGCGCCAGTCGGCAGCAGCTTCATCTGGTCGGGACCGAGCAGCTTCACGACCGATGCCAACAGCTTCACGACGCTCACAACGGGATTGTACTCGGTAACGGTAACGGGTGCTAATGGCTGTACGGCGGTTGTGACGACTACAGTAGTGAGCGACACGGATACCCCGGCAGTGACGGCTAGTGTGAGCAATACGCTGACAGTAGCTCAACCCACGGCGGTGATCTCAACCACGGCCACACCAGGCGCTACGTACCTGTGGAGCACGGGTGAGACCACGCCAAGTATCACCGTAGCCAGCGCCGGACCATATTCGGTAACGGTAACGTCAGCTAACGGTTGCACGGCGGCTACGACGACCACGGTAGTCAGTGACACGGCTCTGCCAATGGTGATGGTGTCGGTGAGCAACGAGTTGAGCTGTACGGCCCTGACGGCCACGCTCAGCACGACGGCGACCCCAGGCGTTACGTACCTGTGGAGCACGGGAGCGACCACGCCAACGATCTCGGTAAGCGTAGCGGGACCCTACTCGGTGACGGTGACGGGCCAAAACGGGGCTACCGCTTCGGTGAATACGGCGGTGTTCAGTGATACCGCAGTACCAGAAGTAACGGCTTTAGCCAGCAACACCTTGACCTGCGGTCAACCAACCGCTACCATCAGCACCACGGCCACACCAGGTGTTACGTATCTGTGGAGCACGGGCGAAACGACGTCAAGCATCGTAGTCGAAGCGACGGGTACCTATTCGGTGACCGTAACGGGTGCCAATGGCTGTACGGCAGTGGTAACAACTACGGTGGTGAGTGACACGGCAACCCCGGCAGTGACGGCTAGTGTGAGCAATACGCTGACAGTAGCTCAGCCTACGGCGGTGATCTCGACCACGGCCACACCAGGCGCTACGTACCTGTGGAGTACGGGGGAGACCACGCCAAGTATCACCGTAGCCAGCGCCGGACCATATTCGGTAACGGTAACGTCAGCTAACGGTTGCACGGCGGCTACGACGACTACGGTAGTCAGTGACACAGCCCTGCCAATGGTGATGGTGTCAGTGAGCAACGAGTTGAGTTGTACGGCTCTGACGGCTACCCTCAGCACGACGGCGACCCCAGGCGTTACGTACCTGTGGAGCAATGGTCAGACCACCCCGACGATTACAGTAGCCAGTGCGGGACCCTACTCGGTAACGGTGACAGCTCCGAATGGGGCCACCGCTTCGGTGAATACGGCGGTCTTCAGCAATACGGATGTGCCGGTGGTAACGCTCAGTGTCAGCAATACGCTAACGCCTATCCAGATCACATCGACCATTTCGAGCAGTGTGACGGGCGTAACCGGAGCGGTGAGCTATCAGTGGAGTACGGGCGAAACCACGCCAAACATCACTGTGAGCGTAGCTGGTCCATACTCGGTGACGGTGACAGGCGCTAACGGCTGTAGTGCGGTTGCGACGACCACGGTCTTCAGTAACACGGCTTTGGCGATGGTCACGGCCTCGGTGAGCAACACACTGAGCTGCGCCCAGTCAACCGCTACCATCAGCACCACGGTCAGCCCAGATGTGGTTACGTATCTGTGGAGTACGGGAGCAACCACGCCGAGCATTTCGGTGAATATGGCCGGTCCGTACTCAGTAACGGTGACGGCGCAGAACGGAACAACGGCCAGTACAACCGTTACAGTGGTGAGCGATACGACAGTTCCGATTGTGACCGCTTCAGTAAGCAATACGCTAACGCTCAATCAGCCAACGGCGGTGATTAGTACAACAGCGACGCCGGGCGTTACGTATCAGTGGAGTACGGGCGAGACTACGCCAACCATTACGGTGGCTAGCGCAGGAGCCTATTCAGTAACAGTAACCTCCGCCAGCGGCTGCACAGCGGCCACCACCACGACAGTCTTCAGTAACACGGCGCTGCCAACGGTGACGGCCAGTGTGAGCAACGACCTAAGCTGCACAGCTCTGACGGCCACCATCAGCACCACGGCTACACCCGGTGTAACTTACCTATGGAGTACGGGGGCAACTACGCCAAGTATCTCGGTGAGTGTAGCCGGACCCTACTCGGTGACGGTGATAGCTCAGAATGGTGCAACGGCTTCGGTGATCTCGGTAGTGGCAAGCGATACCGCAGTACCAGTGGTAACGGCCAGTGTGAGCAACACCCTGACCTGCGCTCAGCCCACAGCCACCCTTAGTACGACAGCTACACCTGGGGCTACCTATCAGTGGAGCACAGGGGAGACCACGGCCAGTATCTCAGTCAGTGCAACGGGTACGTACTCGGTAACGGTGACGGGTGCTAACGGCTGTACGGCGGTTGCTATCACCACAGTCGTGAGCGACACGGCGCTGCCAACGGTAACAGCTAGTGTGAGCAATACCTTAACGCTTAACCAAGCTACAGCCGTGATTAGTACCACGGCCAGCCCAGGGGTGACCTATCGGTGGAGCACAGGGGAGACCACCCCAAGCATCACCGTCGCCAGTGCAGGTACTTACTCGGTGACGGTCACCTCGGCCAATGGTTGTACGGCAGCCACGACAACTACAGTGGTCAGTGACGCGGCGCTGCCGACGGTAAGCGTTACCGTGAGCAATACGTTGACCTGCGCCCAGCTAACCGCTACCCTCAGTACCTCGGCTACCCCAGGCGTTACGTACCTGTGGAGCACGGGAGCGACCACGCCAACGATCTCGGTGAGTGTGGCGGGACCCTACTCGGTGACGGTGACGGGTCTGAATGGGGCTACGGCTTCGGTCAACACGGTTGTGTTCAGTGATACGTCGGTACCAGTCGTAACGGCCTCGGTCAGCAATACCTTAAGCTGTGCTCAGTCTACGGCCACCATCTCGGCGAGTGTAGCAGGAGTCAGTGAAGGGGCACTCTACCAGTGGAATACGGGCGAGACGACGGCTAGTATCTCGGTGAGTGTCGCGGGACCATATTCAGTGACGGTAACCGGTATCAACGGTTGTACGGCGGTTGTGACGACCACGGTGGTGAGCGACACGGCAACCCCAACGGTGACCGCTTCGGTGAGTAACACACTGACAGTAGCTCAGCCTACGGCGGTGATCTCGACCACGGCCACACCAGGCGCTACGTACCTGTGGAGCACGGGTGAGACCACGCCAAGTATCACCGTAGCCAGCGCCGGACCATATTCGGTAACGGTAACGTCAGCTAACGGTTGCACGGCGGCTACGACGACTACGGTAGTCAGTGACACAGCCCTGCCAATGGTGATGGTGTCAGTCAGCAACGAGTTGAGCTGTACGGCTCTGACGGCCACGCTCAGCACGACGGCGACCCCAGGCGTTACGTACCTGTGGAGCACAGGCGAAACGACGGCTAGTATCTCGGTGAGTGTGGCGGGACCCTACTCGGTGACGGTGACGGGTCTGAATGGGGCTACGGCTTCGGTGAGCACCGCCGTATTCAGCAACACGACGGCACCCGCCATTGTGACAACGGCACCTGAAGTATGTACCGGCGAAACACTGATCGTGAGCAGCGCTATTTCGACAACCAATGCTGCATACAGTTGGACCGGACCGAATGGCTTCACCGCCAATACGGGGGTAATCAGTATTCCGAACGCGACAACGGCGAATAGTGGCTCGTATACCGTAACGGCAACCGATCTGCAAACGGGCTGCTCAAGTGTAACGGTTGTATCGGCGGTTGTGAATCCGCTGCCAGATAGTTTCTCGCTCGTGGCCAAAGAGGCTACCTGCACCGGTGGTAATTCGCTGCCCGATGGTCAGGTGATCGCGACGAACTTCGGCGCGGGTGATCGGTACGACATATCTCTGGGCGGATCATACACGGGCGCTACCAGTTACGCGCTGGCCAAGCCAATTCCAGCCGGTGGCGTGCTTGTTGATAACATCCTGCGAACTGGAGTGGCACAGACCTACACGGTTCGTTTGTACAACGCGTCCGGTTGCTATGCGGAGAAGACGGTAACCTTGCAAAACACGCTTTGCGACTGCCCACCGGCGAAATGTGTTCCGTTCGTGATTCAGAAAACCAAAAGCGCCCGCGTGACAACACGTTAAGCGAATAATCAGTAGCAAATCAAGCCCGGCAGGATCACTCTTGCCGGGCTTTTTCGTGGAAACAGAGAAATGTAGCCGACGCTTTTCGTTGGACATCGGCGGTGTGAGCCAACGGGGACAGTTGTTAAAATTGGGTTATATCACCTGTCCACAATTACCATCACTGATTGAGAGCTAAGTATATTTCCCTATATTTGTCTGGAAACTGCATGAGGCCTACAGCGATACGTACTTGGGTAAAGCGGCTTTTTTGCCTGCTTATGGCGGTTCACGTCCTGAACATCAGCGTGGACCCACCCGATCACCGTGTCCATATCTCGAAGACGGGTGTAGTGCATGAAGACTTGACCATCAACGAGATGGAAAGTATAACGGAGTGGGTACTAGAGCACTTTCTGGGCTGCAAAAACGCCATACCTGAACATGATGAGCCGGATGGGCATTCCGTGATCAGTAAAGTGTTTGTTGTCTGGTTTATGCCGCAAACAACTTATTATACGATGCCCTTACCGTCGGCGGCTCTGATAAGCTCGGTAACCCGGTTTGCGTTGGTTCAGCTTCCCTACGTATCACCGTTAGCGGAAGTTTCGTCTCCTCCCCCCCAGTTGATCGCGTAATTCTTTGTTGGTACGTGTCATCAGAACCTGGCCGCTCTGCGGAGTCAGGTTATAGGCTTATGTATGGCTTTTGGTGACGTTTGAACTACTCATCAATCCTTATTTTTCAATGACTAAATACATAGTCTGCGCGTGGGTGCTACTCAGTACCACTGTGCAGGCGCAGGATACGCTGTCGTTGTCGCTCCGGCAGGCCGACAGCCTGTTTGTGCAGCGCAACTTACTCGCGCTGGCCGGACGCTACCAGATTGAAGCGGCCCAGGCTCAGGTTATTCAGGCCCGGCTGTTCGACAATCCAACGGCCAACCTCGAACTGAACGCCTATAATCCGGCGCTTCGTCGTCCGCTCGATGTAGGCAAGGGCGGCCAGAAAGCCTTTTCGATTCAGCAAACCGTTTTGCTCGCGGGCAAACGGAGCAAACGGGTAGCGGTGGCGACTGAGCAGGTGCGCTTGACCGAACTGCAATTCGCCGATCTGCTGCGAACGCTTCGCTTTGATCTGCACAGTCGGTTCTACGAACTGTATTTTGCGCAGAATACCCTGACCGTATTTGCCAACCAACGGGCTCGATTAACCGAAACGGTGCAGGCATTTGAGCGGCAGTACAGCCGCAACAACGTATCGCTGCGGGACCTGATTCGGCTGAAAGCGCTGCTGGTGCAGTTGACCAATGATCAACTGAATTTGCAAAACCAACTGACCGAGCAACAGCGCGACCTGCGAACCTTACTGCAAACCACAGCCGCGATTCGGCCGGAAGCCGCACCAACGGATCTGGCTCGTTACCGTACTAACCTACCCTCAGCGGGGTCGGCGGTTGATCTGGCGCTCGAAAACCGGCCCGATCTGCGCGGAGCCGAGGTGGCTATCCGGCAGGCAGAGGCTAACGTCTCTCTACAAAAAGCCTTAGCTACGCCTGATTTGAGGGTCGGTGGTCTGTACGACCAGAACGCCAGTTATACACCCAACTACACGGCCGTAACGCTGAGTATGGATTTGCCGCTGCTCAACAAAAACCAGGGTAACATCCGATCGGCGAGGGCGCAGGCTGACTACCAGCGGCTGGTTCAGCGAAACGTCAGAACGGTGGTAGAAAACGAGGTGCAGGCCGCTTTGCAGCAGATTCAGCAGACCGAAGCCGCCTATCAGTCGGTCGATCCCGGTTTTGCGGCTCAGTACGACGAATTGAACCGGGGCATTCTGCGCAACTTCGAACGGGGGAATATTTCGCTGATCGAGTTCGTCGATCTGTTCGAGACCTACCTCGCTAACGTTCAGCAACTCAATCGGCTGGCCGCTGATCGTATCAATGCCTACGAGCAACTTAACTACACGGTCGGCACCGATCTGTTCAAATAATAGCAACATGACCACATTACAAGGAATAATAAGCCTGGGAATGCTCAGCCTGGCGTTCGCCTGTTCATCGGAACAGAAGCCGGTTGAGGTACATAAAGAGCCGTTCGCCCTGACGGATACCATGCTCAGCCGAATCCAGACGGAGGAGGTAAAAACAACGCCGATTCGCAGCCAGCTGCAACTGATTGGGCGGGTTGTGCCCGACGAGAATCGCGTGATTCGGGTGTTTCCGCTGGTGAGCGGCAACGTTCGCGATGTACGGGCCGAACTGGGCGATTACGTCCAAAAAGGGCAAACCCTGGCCGTCATCCAGTCGGGGGAGGTAATCAGCTACAATAGCGAGTTGGTGCAGGCGCAGGCCGAACTTCGCCTGGCCGAGAAGAACTTACAGGTGGCCAAAGACATGTACGCCGATAAACTGAACTCGGAGCGCGACGTGCTGGCGGCCCGTAAGGAGGTGGAGCGCGAACAGGCTGAATTGAATCGGCTCAAGGAAGTGCTTCAGATATACGGAGCCGATTCAAACTCGCAGTCAGTGGTGAAAGCGCCTATTTCTGGTTACGTACTGGAAAAAAACATCAACCGGGGCACGCAACTGCGCTCCGACGATGCGGCTTCGGTATTTACTATTTCGCAACTGAACGTAATCTGGGTCCTGGCCAACGTCAACGAATCCGACATTGGTCGTATGAAAGAAGGGCTGCCCGCGCAGATTCAAACCCTGAGTTATCCCGGTCAGGTATTTACCGGAGCGGTGGATAAAGTTTACAATGTGCTGGACCAGACGACCAAAACCATGCAGGTGCGAATTCGACTGTCGAACGAGAAAATGCTGCTCAAACCGGGGATGAATGCCAGCGTTACGTTGTCCTTCCAGGAAGGCGGAGAGCTGCCATCCGTTCCGGCCAAAGCCTTGATTTTTGATAAGAGCAAGCAGTTTGTTATGGTCTTTCATGACCGGAAACACATTGATACCCGCGAGGTACAGGTGCTTAAGTCGCATGGCGACGTTGCCTATATCCAGAGTGGGTTACGCCCCGGTGAGCGCGTCATTACGCAGTCGCAATTATTGATCTATGACGCCCTGAACGACTAATGAACAAGCTCATCAAATCCATTCTCAGTTTCTCGCTGAAGAACCGATTCTTCGTGTTCTTTATGGTAGGAACCCTGACGATTGCGGGCGTATACAGCTATTTGAACACGCCCATCGAAGCCTTTCCGGACGTAACGAACACGCAGATTATTGTGGTTACGGAGTGGAACGGCCGATCCGCTGAAGAAGTCGAGCGGTTTGTGACGGTGCCGATCGAGGTGGCCATGAACTCGGTGCAGCGCAAGACCAACGTGCGGTCGATCACCATGTTTGGTTTGTCGGTGATGAAAATCATCTTCGAAGACGATGTCGACGATTTCTTTGCCCGGCAGCAGGTGAACAATCAGCTCCGAACCGTGTCATTGCCCGAGAGCGTAGAGCCTGACGTGCAGCCGCCTTACGGCCCAACGGGAGAGATTTTCCGCTATACGCTCAAATCCGATTCGCGCGATACGCGGGAGCTACTGACGCTGCAAAACTGGGTGATCGACCGGCAGTTGCGGGCCGTACCGGGCGTAGCGGACATTGTTGCCTTTGGAGGTCGGGAAAAAACCTATGAGGTAAGCGTAAACCCCATGCAGTTGCAGAAATACGGCATTACGCCTTCAGAGGTGTATAACGCTGTAACGCAGAACAACCTGAACGTGGGGGGCGATGTCATCGAAAAAAACGGCCAGGCCTACGTAGTGCGGGGCATCGGCTTGCTGACCAACATTGCCGACATCGAAAACATTATTGTCGATGAGCAGGGCGGTTTGCCGGTGCTGATCAAGGATGTAGCGCAGGTCATCGAGTCGAATCAGCCGCGCGTGGGGCAGGTTGGGCTAGACGACAACGACGACGTGGTGGAAGGTATCATTGTGCAGCGGAAAGGCGAAAACCCCAGCGAGGTCTTGGCCCGCGTGAAAGCAAAAATCGCCGAGCTGAACGAGAAAGTGCTGCCGTCGGATGTGAAGATGGTCACCTTCTACGACCGCGACAACCTGATGGCCTACTGTACTGAAACGGTGCTGCACAACCTGGCAGAAGGAATCGTATTCGTAACGGTCATCGTCTTCTTGTTTATGGCCGACTGGCGTACTACGCTCATTGTCAGTATCATCATTCCACTGGCGTTACTATTTGCGTTTTTTTGTATGCGCCTACGCGGCATGTCGGCCAATCTGCTCTCCATGGGCGCGGTGGACTTCGGCATCATCATCGACGGAGCCGTGGTCATGGTCGAAGGGATATTTGTGACCTTAGATCATCAGGCGCACCGGCTTGGCATGGCTCGTTTCAACCGGCTGGCTAAGCTCAAGCTCATTCGCCAGACCGGCACTGAGTTGGGAAAGGCCGTTTTCTTTTCCAAGCTGATTATCATTACGGCGCTGCTGCCTATTTTCTCGTTCGAGAAAGTAGAAGGCAAAATGTTTAGCCCGCTGGCCTGGACATTAGGATTCGCCTTACTGGGTGCGTTGATTTTTACGCTGACGCTCGTGCCGGTGTTGTGCTCAATTCTACTCAACAAGAACGTACGTGAGAAGCATAACCCGGTAGTCAATTTCTTCAACCGGATTGTTACGCGCGGCTTCAACTGGACCTACGCTCACCGTAAGCTAAGCATGGTGCTTGCCCTGGCGTTTATGGGGCTGACGTTCGCATCCGCTACGTTGCTGGGCACCGAGTTCCTGCCACAGTTGAACGAAGGAGCACTGTGGGTCGAAGCCAAGCTGCCGATGAGTAGTTCGCTGGGCGAAACCACAAAAATGGTCAGAACGCTACGTAGTAAACTGATGACGTTCCCGGAAGTCAACGGCGTTCTATCGCAAACAGGCCGCTCGAACGACGGTACCGATCCGTCGGGTTTTTATTACGTACAGATGCAGGTGAATCTGAAGCCTAAAAAGGAATGGGAGCGCAAGATCACGACCGATGAGTTGATCGAAGAAATGGATGCGAAGCTGAAGCAGTTCCAGGGCATCAACTATAACTATTCGCAGCCCATCATCGACAACGTAGCGGAGGCCGTGGCGGGAATGAACGCCAGTAACGCGGTCAAGATTTTCGGGAATGATCTGGAGGAACTCGACAAATACGCCGACAAGGTCATTGAAGCGATTCGGGACGTACCGGGCGTGAAAGACGTGGGTATCCTGCGAAACGTCGGTCAGCCGGAATTAAGCATCTATGTCGACAAGCAGAAGATGGCATTTTATGGCGTGCGGGTTGGCGATGCCGAAGCGGTAATCGAGATGGCGATTGGTGGCAAAACGGCCAGTCAGTTATACGAAGGCGAACGACGGTTTGATATTCGGGTGCGCTATCAACCCGATTTCCGCAAGGATGAACGAGATATCGGACGGCTAATGGTACCAACCATCCGGGGCAACAAAATACCCCTCAAAGAGATCGCCGAAATCCGTACGTTCACCGGCCCGGCCTTCGTGTATCGCGACAAGAACAAGCGGTTCATTGGGGTTAAGTTTTCGGTGCGGGAGCGCGACCTGGGCAGTACCATCGCCGAAGCCCAGCGTAAAGTACAGGAAACGGTTAAATTCGAACGGGGATACGATGTGGAATGGACCGGCGAGTTCGAAAACCAGGTGCGGGCAACGAAACGATTGGGTCAGGTCGTGCCAATAAGTCTGCTGGCGATCTTCGTCATCTTATTTGTCTTGTTTGGCAAGGTGAAAGATGCCGGACTGGTCCTGCTCAACGTACCGTTCGCCTTGATTGGCGGCATCCTCGCCCTGCACGCGACCGGCACAATATTCGGTATCTCGGCGGGGGTGGGTTTTATTGCCCTATTCGGTATCTGCGTGCAGAATGGGGTTATTCTGATCTCGGTTTTCAATCAGAATTTGCAAAGTGGTCTGAGTTTAGATGACGCGATAGCCCAGGGGGTTCAGTCCCGCATTCGACCGGTAATCATGACGGCCCTGATGGCGGCAATTGGTCTGCTGCCCGCAGCGGTATCGACAGGGATCGGTTCCGAAACGCAGAAACCGCTGGCCATCGTCGTCATTGGCGGGCTGATTACGGCCACTGTATTGACGCTGTTGATTTTCCCGATCATCTACCGGTTCTTCAACCGGAATCGGCAGGTGAGTACCCGTCGGGGTGGCCTACAGCCGAAACTGGAAGCAGTTTAATCGTAGCAGTTTAACTAGCAATCAAGCACGTAGCTTAATGCCGGTTATAGATACGTATTGCGCTTGGTTACCCCTCCCAGCCTTCCCTAAAAGGGGAGGAGCTGAAACTAGCCGGTTAAAACTCCTCTTTAGGGGAGGCTGGGAGGGGTACAACATAAGTAATTCAATGCAGCCCCTGGTCTAGTCGATACGATGAACCAGGGGCTGTTCTGTTTGAACTTACCGTGATGAAGCCTGCCGGTTTTGCTTACGGCGCGTTAAACTGGGCAACACTACCAGCAGAGCGAGCGCCCCGCAAACGATCGGGACAAGTCCCCGACTATAGTCAAGCGGGTAATCGACCGACATCAGCTCATCGGCCGACTCATCGGAATAGACCTGTAACGCATTGGTTGGCTTCAGCAATTCGTAATCAGCCTCGCTGATGGGAATGATCCGTTGGCGCTGCTGATATTGCACGGTAGCTTGGTAGCTGTACCAGTTGATTCTGGACCGGCTCCGGCGGGTGGTTGAAACGCGATCTGTATCTACAACCTGAACCGTCGTTTCCCGGCCATTCGCTTTAATATGCTGGTATAATAAGTAGTAGGTCCAGAACGAATACGCCATGAAGCCGCTCAGCGCCAGCAGTTCCAGCCCAAGCAGGAGCCGGGCCATCTGCTGGAGAACGGGAATCTGAACAAATTTTAACAGCAGGCCTGAAACAAAGAAAAAGGTGATGGAGGTGAGTAGCAGACACAAGAACAGCACCTGCCGTTCGTGGCTTAACTTGATGGCCGTCCAGTTAATGAGCCGGGATTTCGGAATTCCTGCCGGGGAGTGAATCTCGGAAACCGGCTGCCGGAAGCCATCATGCTGCGGGTGGTAGAGGAGTTGAACGCGGTCGCCCTCACGGACGTAGCTCGTATCATTGACGTAGCGGGCTGTGTAGTCTTTGCCCTGATACGTAAAGGTGATGTACGCGCTGTTGTTCAGCATATCCCGCCAGGACCGTTGCTCGTGGTCGACCTGATTAATGACTACCGAACGGAGCTGTCCTTCCTGGGCGAACTGGCTTTGCAGTTCCACCTCTTGGTAGAATACCCAGCTCACCCAGGTGGCCGCGCATAGCCCCGCCGAAATAAGCACGGATATGACGAGAACATAGAAATTACCCAGGGCGGCCAGGAGTTTCTGCAGCATCGCGCAGTCAGCTAAAGACGGACATACCTTAAAGGTAATTCACGCCGACAGACAGTTGACGGAGCAGTTCGTAAACGGTTAACCGAAGCCTAAATGCCTTGCTGCATTTGTCAGTAGGATTTGTGAATAGAGACTTACGGGAGAAGCCCGGCGAGGTTTATTGTGAATAAAATACTGGTTATGAGGGAATCAGATTAGGTTCCAGCCTGTGCGGTACGGACGGGAAAGCAAGGCGTTGGCGTCGGAATTGTGCCTAAATTTCTCTTTCCGGGCGTTCCATTCGAGGGGTTGCCCGAGCCGGTACGAAATCAGGCCGAGGTGCATCGGTAACGTCAGCTGGCGGGCGTAAGCCAGATTCGATTCGGGTTGTTTGCGTGATTTTACGGCGTTGACAAAGTTTTGCTGGTGGCCGGGGGAACGCTCCAGCGTTATCGGGATTTCCGGGATGTCGGTCATGGTAACGCCGTTGATGGTGATCTCCCGCGTATTGTAGTCGCAGAGCAGCGTGCCTTTATCCCCTTCGAAATAGGCACCGATATGCCGCTTTTCGGCTCCCGGTACGTTCGGCGGGGTGCTGGTCCAGTGGAGTTTCAGGTTCTCAAACTCATAATCGACATCAATCCATTTGGGCGCATCGGCAATGCCTTCCGGAGCCTGCCCCCGGGCATTGATGTGTTTCAATCCCGTCGGATTGATGGACCACCACACAATGTCGGCAATATGACACCAGAAATCCTGAAAGACCCCGCCCGAATAGTCGAGGAAATAGCGATAGTTAACGTGGCAGCGCTCTGGAGTATACAGTGACGCGGGCGCTGGTCCCTGCCACATCTCCCAGTTCAGCGTAGCCGGGGGCGTTTGGTAGCTGGCCGGACCCAATACCGGTGGGAAGCCTGTTTTCCAAAGGCGGACAGTGTGGACCTTACCAATGGCACCCGACAGAATGATCTCGACGACCCGGTGGTAATTGTCGCCCGCGTGAATCTGCGTACCCAACTGAAAGATGCGGTCATAGCGGTTAAGCGCTTTCAGCATCTGCTGCCCTTCCCGAACGCTGTACGAAAGGGGCTTTTCGCCGTATACATCTTTCCCGGCCTGAAACGCCATAATCGCAATTTGGGCGTGCCAGTGGTCGGGCGTAGCGCAGGTGATGGCGTCGATATCCTGGCGGTCCAGCAGGTACCGGAAATCGCTGTACGTTTTGGCGGCTGTGTTCGGCTGGATCTTTTGCAGCGTAGCCAGGGCCTTGTTCAGGTGCGTTTCATCGACATCGCAAAGCCCTACTACCTCTACTTCGGGCAGGTTCGCGAACCAATTCAGGTGGTTGGTCCCCATACCATTCAACCCAATATGGGCCACGCGCAGTCGATCGCTGGGCGCTACCCTACGGGTCATACTGGGAAAGAAGGCGAAGCTAAGCGCAGCCGCGCTGCTTTGCTTGAGAAAGTCACGGCGGTTGGAAGAGGTCATAGGCGTAAGGGCCAGGCAGTTTGGCGATTAAAGGGAAGAGTGCGTTCGCTTTCTTACCAATAGCCGGACGACCAATAATCTACTCATTTCAAACCGGTGGATGCAGGCTGACGAACGGGCAATATGATCTGGAACGTAGCGCCCTGGTCTGGCTTTCCCTCGGCGCTCAGGTAACCGTGGTGATTCTCAACAATCCGGCGGCAGATCGTCAGACCAATGCCGGTACCTTCGTACTGGTCGCGTCGGTGCAGCCGCTGGAACATCCCGAAAATCTTGTCGACGTACTGCATATCAAAGCCAATGCCGTTATCACGGACGAAAAGGGCTGCGTACGCCTGATCGTCGAGCCTGAATTCCTGACGCATCCGTTCGGTAACGGGGGTTGACTCTATCGTGATAACCGGCTGGCGATTGCTGACGAACTTCAGGGCGTTGCTGATCAGGTTCTGAAATAACTGATGCATCTGCCCTTCCACGGCGTCGATTGTCGGCAGGGGGGCAACCGTAATCAGCGCTTTCTTCTCCAGAATAGTAATCTCCAGATCATCCTGAATCTGGGCAATCACGGCATTCAGGTCCACTGGCTCATACTGGGCGTCGAGCTTCGAGAGCTTGGACAGTCGCAGGACATCGTCGACCAGCGTCTGCATCCGGACGGCGGCCCGCACAATTCGGGAGAAATGCGCTTCTTCGTCGCTGGTAAGTTTGTTGCCCAATGAACTGGTAAGGAGGTTGCTGAATGCCTGAATTTTACGGAGCGGCTCCTTCAGGTCATGGCTGGCTACCGAGGCAAACTGCATCAGATCGAAATTCGAGCGTTCGAGATCGGCGTTGAGCTTGTACAGTTCGCGCGTGCGTTCGGCCACCCGCCGTTCCAGCTCCTCGTTGGCCAGTTTCCGCTCGTGAATATCAATACAGCCTCCAATGAAGCCCATAAACTGACCATCGGGCGCAAAGCGGGGGCGTCCATGATCTGAAATCCACCGGTACGTTCCATCGTTTCGGCGCAGTCGGTATTCCATGTAAAGCTCCTGACGGGCCTCGAAATGCGTGTTATAAATGGCCAGGCACTGGTCGAAGTCGTCGGGATGAATCCCTTCGGCCCAGCCGTTCCCCATTTCCTGCTCCAGTGTACGTCCGGTGAAGTCGAGCCAGCCTTTGTTGAAAAAGTAGCACAACTTGTCGGTACCCGACATCCAGATAAGCACCGGCGCTGTATCGGCAATGGCCCGGAACCGGCTTTCACTCTCCTGCAGGGCCATCTGAGCCTGCTTATGTTCGTCAATATCCGTGCAAGTGCCAAACCACTTGGTAATCAGGCCGCTTTCGTCGCGCACGGGCACGGCACGCCCTATAAACCAGCGATACGTACCAGGAACGTGCCGATCGGCAAACCGGTACTCGATCTGATACAGTTCACCCGTGCGTACCGAGTGCGACCAGCGGTCAATGGCTGGGGTTACGTCGTCGGGATGCAGGATGGGAATCCAGGATTGCCCGCCTTCCGTCCGTTCAAATCCGGTGTACTCATACCAAGGTTGGTTGAAATAATCAACGGCCCCGTCGGGTTGCGCCGTCCAGAGAATCTGCGGAACCAGATCAGCCAGTTGCTGAAACTGCTGACGACTCGCTTCAATCTGCTGACGGGCCAGTACGGAATCAGTCTCATCCTGAGCTACGAGGATAATGCCGGTTATGGCACCGGTTTGGTCGGTTAAGGCTTCAAACGAGTAATTAAAATAACTCTCCGTCTGGCGTTCGCTTTGCTTCCGGTCAATCGCCTGCTCACGAATGCAAAAGGGCTCACCGGTTTTATAGATATGCGCTAACTTGTCTGCGAACTCCTCCGACGCCAGTTCTGGAAACACTGTCAGGAACGGCACTCCCATCAGATTACTGTCCTGCAACTTGCCGGCCAGTTGCAGGTACTGGTCGTTGGCGAGCGTGAATACGTAGTCAGGTCCTTCCAGAATGGCAATCGCCACGGGAGCCTGTTTGAAGAGATGCCGTAATGTTTGCTGATTTTCCTGATGCGCCTGGGCTAGCTTCAATTGCGACTCGACCCGAACCAGCAACTCGTTTGCCGAAAAGGGCTTAGTCAGGTAATCATTGGCACCAGCCGCGTAACCGCTTAAGGCCGATTCTTCGTCGGCCCGGGCCGACGCGAGCATGATCGGAATATGAGCGGTTTGTGGCGCTGCTCGTAAAGCTTTGAGTAACCCGGCCCCATCAAGTCGAGGCATCATAATATCCGAAACAACCAGATCGGGCGGGGCAAGCTGAATGGCGTTTAAGGCTTCCTGACCGTCGGCGACCACATCGACTACGTAATGTGGGCTGAGCAGGCGGTGGATATACGCCCGCATATCGGCATTATCATCTGCCAGCAAGATACGATGGCGGGCTACGGCAGACCGGGTTGATTCCGCAGGCTGAGTTTCGGCTGGACCGGCAGGCGCTGGACGTACCAGCAGGTCGGCATCCGCCAGATACAGGTTTGCATCGGGCGTAGTTAAATCAGCCGTAGGGGCGACCTGTGCCTGATGAACGGGCACCTGAACCGTGAAGGCGCTGCCTTTCCCTAATTCGCTATTGACCTGGATGCTGCCGCCGTGTAGCAGAACGAGTTCCTGAACCAGCGCGAGTCCAATACCCGTTCCTTCGATGGAGCGGCCCGGCGAGCCTTCAACCCGATGGAATCGTTCGAACAAACGGGGTAGGTCAGCCTCCGGAATGCCCACGCCGGTATCCTGTACGGTAAACGTTACGTCATCGCCAGTCTGGGCCAGCCGAACCGTGATGGTTCCGGTAAACGTAAACTTGAACGCATTGGAGAGCAGATTGAGCACGATCTTTTCCCACATCGTTCGGTCAATGGCCACCAGACTCGTGAACGAACCGGTTTCTACGACCAGTTCCATACCCGCCTTTTCGATTACCGAGCGGAAGCTACTGGCTAAATCTTTAGTAAGCGTTGGCAAGTCGGTGAGCGTAAACGTCGGCTGTAAGCGTCCGCTTTCTAACCGGCTGAAATCAAGCAACGTATTGACCAGTCGCAGCAGTCGTTCGGCATTTCGGTGAGCCGCCTGAGCATGGGAACGCTGAGTCTGATTCAGGGAGCCGTCGCTGCCCCGGAGGAGTTCATCGAGCGGGCCCAGCATTAGTGTGAGTGGCGTCCGAAATTCGTGGCTTACGTTGTTGAAGAACAAGGTTTTCGCCCGGTTTAGCTCGGCTAGCTGGTCGAGACGCTGCCGTTCTTCTTCGGCTGTAATTGCATTCTGAATAGCCGTCGCCACCTGGTTAGCGGCCAACTCGTAGAACGTACGGTAGTCGGCATCGAGTCGACGCGTCGGATTTAGCCCGGCGATCAGTACGCCAATGGGCTGCTCCTGACCCGACGCTACCAGGGGAAGAATCACGGCCTGGGTAACGAGTTGATCGGCGGGGCCAGTCGGTAATCCAGCGCTGTTGGTCCAGCTACCTTCGGTTAGCTTCGCCTGTCGAATGGCCTGTGCTACCGGCAAACCGAGCGGGCCGGAACTTGAGCCGTCTGTCGAAATCTGCCAGGGGCTCAGGCGAGCATCCCCCGCAGCCAGTCCGATGGCTTCTTCCAGTTTTAGGTGGGTTCCGCCCGCATCCGTCAGGTACAGTAAGGCAAAAGGAATATCATCGCTGTTTTGACGTAGCGTGCGGGCCACCGACGCGCAGGCCGATCGAGTCGTTTTTTCGACCAGGGCGTTTACGGCCAGAGCCGATAAGGTGGCTAACCGGCGTGTATTCAGATTTTGCGCCGTTGTTTCGGTATTGGGGCAGAACAGACCGGCCACCTGCCCGGTTTCGTCGCGGATCGGGCTGTATGAAAAGGAATAAAACGTTTCTTCCAGGTAGTCGCCCCGGCTCATAAACAGCCGAACGTCATCGACGAACGACGCTTCGCCCAGCTGAAAAACTTTATCGGCGAGCGGACCGCAGATGTGCCAGATTTCCTCCCAGACCACAGCCGCGGGTTTGCCGAGCGCTCCGGGGTGCTTGGCCAGGCTTAGTACCGGAATATAGGCATCGTTGTACAGAAACGTAACCGCTGGTCCCCAGCCGATCCACATCGGCTGCCGGGCGTTCAGCATCAGGTTTGTAGCAGTCTTCAAGCTTTGCGGCCATTGCTCAATAGGACCTAAGGGTGTTTGCGACCAGTCGAACGTGCGGATTAAGGTAGCCATTTCACCTCCTCCGGCTAAGAAATCGGTTGTGGTCGTAAACGGTTGCGGCATAATTAAATCAAGGGAAATAGGGTACTAACTTTTTGGTAAAAGTACCATGTATTTTTTGTTTGCAAACAGGATGGTCATTGCCTGGGCCATACGTACTAGTTTACGGGACCAATGTTACCTGATTACTGATTATACGGCACTGGTTACCTGATTCTAGATAAGTCATAATTAAATCTGACCACAGATAGATAGCTGGCCTAGAGCGCTGGTATATCGGCTAAACATAAGAAATTGTACTTAATACGTATCAGGCATATGTTTGTTCTAGGCTATTCCGAATAGAGACGTAACGGCGTCGGCCGACCGTCCTTTGCGTTTTACTGGCGCAGTACTGCCAAATGCAAATTAACGTTACGACGCTGATCAATGAATAATCCCTAAACCTGTTGAGGCTTAGGGATTATACTACAAGCGGTTCAGGATGTAGAGAAAGTGACAAGGAACGACAAAAACACGTTTAATATCAAGCTCTATACCACTTCGTTAACTCTAATGGTTAGAAGTTGATGGCGCACAGTTTTACTGACGCCCGTCAGCACTTTATTCACCTTAGTCTTACACAACCGGTAGTTTCCAGCCATTGTGGTAATGAGCCGATAACAGCGCATTAGCCTGGGCATCGTTCTTAAAGCCTTTGGCCGCAGCATCCCAGTACACCTTGCGCCCGGTCTTGTACGCGATATTACCCATATGCGCGTTAATGGCGGCAATACTACCCGTTTCGATACCGCATTTAAGCATGCCCGGATTGTTGGCCTTAATCGCCTGCACAAAGTTTTTCGTGTGTTCGTTCAGGTAGTCGCCGTTACGTGTCTGGTCGGGCAAATCGTCTACTTTGTAAACTTTGATGTTGTTCTTTGTCTGCGTCTCAGGGAGCAGTGACCAGCCATCCCGGTTCAGCACCAACGTAGCATTGTTGCCGATAAAGGCGATCCCTTCGGTACGGCCATAGTTACCACCATCGATGCCGGTAGCATGTTCCCAAAGCATGTTGAAGCCGTCGTACTCATACACCGCCTGCAACGTATCGGGTGTTTCGGACGCATCATCGGGATAGGCCAGTTTACCACCCGAGGCCATTACGGATTTAGGGGCTTTGGCGTTCATGGCGTAGAGCGCGATGTCGATTTCGTGAACACCCCAATCGGTCATTAACCCACCGGCATAATCCCAGAACCAGCGGAAGTTGAAATGAAATCGGTTTGGATTGAACGGGCGCTTGGGCGCTGGACCGAGCCACATATCATAATCAACACCAGCCGGGGGGGCACTATCGGGACGTACCGGAACCGGATTCATCCAGCCCTGATACGCCCAGACTTTTACCAGGCGAATGTTGCCCAGCTTACCCGACCGAATGTATTCGATGGCTTTCTCGTAATGCGATCCGCTACGTTGCCACTGACCGACCTGCACAATCTTGTTGTATTTTTTGGCGGCTGCCAGCATCAGGTTACACTCCTCGATGCTGTTTGCTAATGGCTTCTCGACATAGACATGCTTACCCGCCGACACTGCGTCGATCATGGCCATGCAGTGCCAGTGATCGGGTGTACCGATGATGACTGCATCAATCTCTTTGTTCTCCAGCAGTTTCCGGTAGTCTTTGAAGAGCTGAGGGCGGTTCTTCTGCATCGCCTGAACATCGGCGGCTCGCTTGTCCAGCACACTCTGGTCGACATCTGCCAGCGCTACGCATTCAACATCACTCATGAGCAGATGCGAGCGAAGGTCCGACCAGCCCATGCCATTACAGCCAATCAACCCGAGTCGGAGCTTATCGCTGGGAGCCACCTTTTTTCGTTGACTAGCAATGGCTTCCAGGCTGGGAAGGCTAATGAGTCCGGCTCCGGTAACGGTCAGTGCCGAATTCCGCAAAAAATGTCTGCGCGAAGTTTTCATCGGTTATCAGGGGTCTATAGAATTGTCTATACGTACAAAGCAGACCAGCCCCTGTAACTAACCAATGCATTGAAAAGTAAGACTGTGCATATTGAAAGTGTAGGCTTCAATAGCGATGAGCTATATTGTTACGCAACGAAAAAGCCCCAAATCGTAAGATTTGAGGCTTTTTGCTCCCGAAGCTGGGCTCGAACCAGCGACCCTCTGATTAACAGTCAGATGCTCTAACCGACTGAGCTATTCGGGAATCATGGTGCAAAAGTAGCACCCCAGACCTAATTGCGCAAGCGTATGACCAAAAAAATGTGCGCAAAAAATGCGTTGCGCGACTAACGGCCTGAGTAACCGCCCGTTGACCCACCAAAGGCATCGGGCCGGTTGTTCGGTACGTTGTGCAGAATCAACTCCTTCACCCGCCGGGCGTCGCCTTTCGTGAAATTTTTGAGCACAATCTCCGGCCGAGCCCGCGGAATGATACGTATTGTGGAGAAGAATAAACCATTGTCGATTTCAACGCCCGAGATGTCGGAGTAGAACACAAAGTTATCTGTGCCGCCGATCAGCTTCTTCTCGCGAAAGGTCACGCCTTTGTCGTTGAATTCGATTACGTCCTGCCGGATGGGATCTTTGAAACTGCTGGAAGAAAAACGCTCGTTTGCCATAGTAGGTGTTTGTGAGGAGTTAGAAGATAGGAGGGAGAGCGAGGCCGCCCGTGCGATGAGCATAACTGACGCACACTAACAAGACGGAATCGTCTCGCTTCTCACTACTGTCTTCTGACTATTTCTTAGGTATATAAATCACTTTCTTGGTTTCGAAAAACGGTTCGTTAAAATAATCGGAGAGATCGTAGATTCGGTACCGGTCGGGTACTTCGGCCAGTTCCTCCGCCAGATCACCGCCTTTGAGATACAGAACACCGTTGCGTAGGTCGTTGTTGCCGTTTTTGTGGATCTTGTAGCGGACCCAGCCCAAAAAGGGGTTCAGCCGCGTTACGGCCCGGCTAATGACAAAGTCATACGTCGTATTCAATTGCTCAACGCGGGCCTGTTCGGCCTTTACGTTGGTCAGACCCAGGGCATCGGCTACTTCCTGCACAACCTTTATTTTTTTGCCGATGCTATCGACCAGGTGAAAATCGGCCAGCGGAAACAGAATCGCCAACGGAATGCCTGGAAAGCCGCCCCCCGTGCCGACATCCAGAATTTCGGTGCCCGGTTTGAACTGCACCACTTTCGCAATTCCCAGCGAATGTAATATGTGTTTCTCATACAGCGAATCGATGTCCTGCCGGGAGATTACGTTGATCTTGGCGTTCCAGTCGCGGTAGAGCCCGTCCAGCGCAGCGAAACGTTCTTTCTGCTCATTGCTCAGATCAGGAAAATAGGTAGTAATGAGGTCGATGTTCATAGATTTTGTTCAGCGTCAACAATACTATGCGCCAGTTTTTATAGAGCAGCTCAGGTCGTAACGGGTAGGCTGCATCAGAGTTTACCGCCAGTAATACCGTTTCTGCTTTCGGGTGAATAGCATCCGCAGGCCCGCCAGTCCGTAATAGATTGCCAGCATCAGGTCCATAAACGGCATCAGTGCCCAGTGCACAGTATGCGCCAATCGGTAGCTGATCCGTCCGACAATACCCCAGAACAGGAGTAACCGAAACAGGAACACGCCGGTCGCGATCAGCAAAAGTAACCATTCGTCGGGGCTAAAGGTATTGTGCTGGAGTTGCTTACTCAATACAAGCAGGCCAGCACCCAGTCCTGTCAGCCAGGTCAGGACGTGCGACCCCGTTAGCAGCCCCAGCCGAATTTTGTTTCCCGGCTTATACTGTTTGCTTACGTGCAGATGCCGCCGTTTCTGAATCCGCCAGTCAGCCCAGGTTTCTTTCGGCTTCGACCAGGTAAAGCTGGCCGGATCAAGGCAAATGGCGGTATTTCGTTTGGTTGCTACTTCGTTGATAAATAGATCATCGTCGCCACCCAGTACGTTCATGTGCGTGTAAAATCCCCGATTGTCGAAGAAGAGCTGCGTCCGATAGGCCAGGTTACGTCCCACCCCCATATAAGGTCGACCGGCTAGCGCCAGCGAGAAATACTGCACGGCCGTAAACAGAGTTTCGGAGCGAATAATCAGGTTCAGCAGGCCCGACTGCGGCTCATACGGGGAGAAACCAAGTACAATCGCTTTATCAGAATTCGTGAGGGGAGCCGCCATCGTTGCCAGCCAGTCAGCCGAAGCGGGTCGGCAGTCGGCATCGGTCAATAGCACGGTTGGATACTGCGCCTTTTTGAGCGCAATCGTCAGGGCGTATTTCTTCGGCGTTACGTGTTCGTGCTCTTTGTCGATCCGGATGAAGCGAACGTGGCTGAGTTCGCCAATCTCCCGTTCGAGATACGTATCAGTACCGTCAGTAGAGCGGTCGTCCATCACCAAGACCTCAAAATCGGGGTAGTTCTGGCCATCCAGCAGTGGCAGCAGTTCGGTCAGGTTGTGGAGTTCGTTGCGGGCGCAGACTACAATGGTAACCCCAGCGGTGGCGGGTGGCAGTTCGCTGGAATCGGGTTGTCGATAAAAGGCCGTTCGGGAGAAAATAAAGAGGATATAAACAAGCTGAACACTGACTATAACCAGCCAGGCAATCAGGAAAGCGGTAATCACAAAGAGAGGAGACGTTTGGCCGTTAAGACTTGATCGATAAATACGTAGCAAAGATAGGAAATATGGGAGACCGGAAAGAGGCCGATCGGGATAAGGGAAAATAATACCTGACCGGCCGTGCCGTGCAGTCTCCTCCCTCAAGGCGTGTTATCTTTGTGTATGACATTTTCAATTACTGCCCAGGATTCCCAGTCGAAGGCCCGCACCGGCCTGCTCACAACGGACCACGGGCCCATACAGACGCCAATTTTTATGCCCGTAGGCACGGCTGGCACCGTAAAGGCCGTACACCAGCGCGAACTTGAAACTGATATTAACGCCGAAATAATACTGGGGAATACGTATCACTTATACCTGCGTCCCGGTTTGGATGTGCTGCGCCAGGCGGGTGGACTGCACGCGTTCAACGGCTGGAACCGGCCGATCCTGACCGACTCCGGGGGGTACCAAGTGTACTCGCTCTCCAACACACGCAAGATCAAGGAAGAAGGTGTAACGTTTAAGTCGCACATCGACGGCTCGAAACACATCTTTACGCCCGAAGGGGTGATGGATATTCAGCGGACAATTGGGGCCGATATTATTATGGCGTTCGACGAATGCACGCCTTATCCCTGTGAGTACACGTACGCCCGACAGTCGATGGAGATGACCCACCGCTGGCTCGATCGCTGCATTACCCGTTTTGATAGCACCGAAGGCCATTACGGCTATAAACAAACTTTGTTTCCAATTGTGCAGGGCAGTACGTACGCCGACCTGCGCCGTCAGTCGGCCGAGTTCGTAGCCTCGAAGGAACGCGAAGGCAACGCGATTGGTGGTCTGGCGGTGGGCGAACCCGCCGAGGAAATGTACGCCACGATTGAGTTGGTGAACGAGATCTTACCTCTCGATAAACCGCGTTACCTGATGGGCGTGGGCACGCCAGCGAATATTCTGGAAGGGATTGCGCGGGGCGTAGATATGTTCGACTGCGTAATGCCGACCCGCAATGCCCGGCATGGCTTGTTGTTCACGACGCAGGGGATCCTGAATATGAAAAATGAAAAGTGGAGCCGTGACTTCAGCCCAATCGATGCGGAGCTGGGCGGTTATGCCAGCACGTTTTACTCGAAAGCGTACCTGCGCCATTTGTTTAAAGCTGAAGAATTGCTGGCCGCTCAGATTGCCAGTCTGCATAACCTGACCTTCTATTTATGGCTGGTCAGGCAGGCGAGGGAACACATTGAAACTGGCGATTTTGTGGCGTGGAAGAACGGCATACTGGATCGGCTGATGCAGCGATTATAGCATAGCAAACCAGCTCTGAAATACTTAAGTATAAATTCTTAGTAAATTTTAAGGGTTTTTACAGATTTTTGTGGTTATACATTAGGTTAATTCGCGAGCATTCATACATTTGTAACTCGCTTTTTACTTAAGCGAACCCACCGTAACTATATAAAGCCATTGAGTGCTGTTTGTAAGGTTTGCCAACTCATATGGGTTGGCAAACTTGTGTTGCTTGTTGCCATTTTTTTCGGAAAAGTAGCTGCGCAGTCGGTAACCACACCTACCCACGAGCAAATACGTCAGTTTATTCAGCAGGCGCAGGCGAGCGGCATGACCGACGCCCAACTCGAAGAACTGGCTCGGACGCGCAACTTTAGCCCGTCAGATATTGCCAGCATGCGGCAGCAGATCGCCCAACTGCAATCCGTTTCGTCAAAATCGTCTGAACGTACCGTAGTGGCGACGAACGTAGTACGGGAACAGCCGGCTACCCCTGCGCCACCCGCTGCTTCAACAGCATCAACCCGAAGTGCCGCGACTACGCCCGAATCGATTGTTTTTGGAGCCTCTCTCTTCGCCAATGCCAGTTTATCGTTCGAGCCTAATCTGCGCATTCCGACCCCACGCAACTACGTAGTAGGGCCGGAAGATGAACTGATTGTTGACATCTACGGCAATGCGCAGCAGACCTACCGGATGAAGGTTAGCCCGGAGGGAAGTATCCGAATTGAGAATCTGAGTCCTGTCTACGTCAATGGCCTCACGATTGATCAAGCCGAACAACGGATCGTGGGGCGGCTGCGTACGCTGTATCAGGGCTTAAACTCCGCAGGTAGTGGTATTCAGGCGCAGCTTACGCTGGGCAGTGTGCGGAGTATTAAAGTTACGCTGCTCGGGCAGGTGGTTCGCCCCGGTACGTATACGCTTTCTTCCCTGGCGACCGTCTTCAACGCGCTATACGCAGCTGGCGGGCCGTCGCCTGACCGGGGTTCGTTCCGCGACATTCGCGTCTATCGGGCGAATCGGCTCGTTCGTACGCTGGACATTTATGATTTTCTGTTGCGGGCCGACCAGAAAGACAACATTCGCCTGCAGGATCAGGACATTGTGTTCATCGACCACTATGACACGCGCATTGAACTGGCGGGCGAAGTAAAGCAACCGGGTCTCTACGAAGTGCGACCCGGTGAAACCCTGCATCAGCTTGTCGGCTACGCCGGTGGCTTTGCCGATCGGGCGTACACGGCATCTGTCAATGTATATCGGAACACTGCTACCGAACAGCAACTTATTACTATTAATACCGTTGAGGTTAGTCAATTTTTACCACGAGCGGGCGACCGGTACGTAGTGGGGACGATTCTGAACCGGGTGGATAATCAGGTGAGCATTCGGGGCGCTGTGTTCCGTCCTGGCGAGTATGCCTTATCAAAGAACCCGACTGTAAAGCAGTTGCTGAAGAGCGCTGAAGGATTGCGGGAAGATGCGTTTCTGAACCGCGCTACCATCCGCCGACTGCGGGATAATCTCGATCCTGAGTTGATTTCGATTGATCTGAGAAAGTTGTTACGTAATGAATTGCCCGATGTCAGTTTACAGCGTAACGATGTCGTTCAGATTAGTACCGTGGGCGAATTACGGCAGAAACGAACGGTCTCTATTCAGGGAGCGGTCAATCAGGCCGGTACGTTCGACTTTGCCGATAGCATGACTGTAGCCAATCTGGTTATTCTGGCGGGTGGCTTTTCGGAGGCTGCTATTGCCGCGCGGATGGAGATCGCCCGGCGGGTGAAAACCGATACTATGGGCCTCGCCAACGGTCAGACTGTTCGGTTAATTTCGTTTGCTATCGATCATAATTTACGGCTTAGTCCGGCCGACGCGCAATTGGTACTGCAACCGTTTGATCAGGTATTCGTGCGGGAGTCTCCTCGCTACGAAGCCCAGAAAGGCGCTACGGTAACCGGAGAAGTTCACTACCCGGGCGCTTACGCCATTCAAACGAAGAACGACCGAATTACGGACCTGATTACTCGGGCGGGTGGCCTGAAGCCGGGCGCTTATTTAGCCTCGGCCCGCTTTATCCGAAAAGGTGAAGCTGTTGCCCTGGATCTCAACACCATCCTGGAGAACCCGGCTGTAGTCGGCAATCTGTTCCTGGAAGACGGAGATGCCTTATCCATTCCGCGTCGGAGCGAACTGATCCGAATACGGGGCGAAGTGCTGAATCCGGCGACGGTCGAGTTTGACCCCGCCAAGTCGTTCCGGAGCTACGTCGACGAGGCCGGTGGCTTCACCCGCAACGCGTTAAAACGGAAGACATTTGCCGTAGCACCTAATGGTAAAATCAAGTCAACGCATTCATTTATGGGCCTGAAACGCTATCCAACGCCTGAGCCGGGTATGGAAATTACGATTCCGGTCCGGCCACCGGCCGACAAGCCCCGTGCTTCAACGACCGAACGAGCAGCCTTATTAAGCGTCATTGCTTCGGGTGCGGCTGTCGTCTTAACGGCGTTACGTTTATTTACCAACTAACCTTATACCTGCTTACATGGCAGCACAGTCGCCAACTTTAGACGCTAAGTCAGTCAAAGCCTCCTTCTCGCTAGACGTTACGTTGCAGGCGATGTGGCGCGGGCGGGCCCGGCTGCTGATTGTTACGGCCATCTTCGCCGGTCTTGGCATACTGGTTGCGGTCTGGATGCAGCCTGAGTTTGTGTCGGAGGCTAAGATCATGCCCGAAATGAGCAATGGGTCGGGCGATGTGTTCAAACGGCTGGCGTCGGTGGCTGGCTTCGCCGGGGTGGACTTTTCGGAAACGGAGAGTGTCGATGCGGTTCGCCCGGACCTGTACCCGAACGTATTGCAGAGTACGCCATTTATTCTTTACCTGATGGATCAGCCCGTGGTGACCAAACAGGGGCTATCGACAACGGTAGGGGAGTTGTTGTCCGACAAACAGGGCTGGTCGTTACCAAAATTGATTTCGTCGGAGGAAAACGATCGCTCAACGCGTAAGGCTGAAAAAACGGGAATTCCGGTAGAGTTAACGACCCGGCAAAAGGACTTGGCGGACGATATTGGCAAACGGGTAAATGCCAGGCTCGATACGCGGTCGGGTATCATCCTGATAGCCGCCAAAATGCCCGACGCGCAGGTAGCCGCCCAGGTAGCGCAGTTGGCGATGGATTACCTGACGCGCTACGTAACGAGTTATCGAACCGAAAAGGCCCGTCAGGATTTAGACTTCTATCGCCAGCGACTTGTAGAAGCCCGTGGTCGGTACCAGACGGCTCAGTTGAACGTATTTCAATACAACGATCAGCATAAATACGTGGTGGTGCAGGCCGCTACTATGGATAAACAGCGCATGGATGCCGAACTAAGCATCGCGCAAACAGTTTACACGGAGTTATCGAGACAGTATGAGCAGGCAAAGCTAAAAGTGCAGGAGCGGACGCCGGTATTTAAGGTACTCGAACCCGCGCAGGTGCCTTTAAAACGGGTATCTCCTAAACGGACCGTAACGGTTTTGCTGTTTGCGCTGGGCGGTTTGTTGCTCGGTACGGCGGCTTTAGTTGGCCAGCAGACCAATTGGAGGGCTCAGCTATTCGCTGTCATACGACCTTAGCGAGACTGCCCGTCGATCGCATGACCAGAAATTTAATTCTATACCACAAACCACTTAACCTAGTCTACACTTGTTCGACGCCTTACTAACTAAAGAAAAGCAAATCGCCGTCATCGGATTGGGCTATGTGGGGTTGCCGATTGCGCTGGCGTTTGCCAAAAAATTCCGTGTAATCGGCTTTGATATCAATGAAGATCGGGTGGCTATGCTGAAGCGGGATGAGGACCCTTCGCAGGAGATGCCGCCTGAAGCATTCCAGGGTACCGACATTACGTTCACCGCAGATCCGGAGGCCTTGCGGCAGGCGCATTTCTTCGTCGTAACCGTGCCAACGCCCATAGACGACTACAAAGTGCCCGACCTGAAACCGTTGCTTCGCGCTTCAGAAACCATAGGCCGCGCCTTAAAGCCCGGCGATTATGTCGTCTATGAGTCGACTGTTTATCCTGGTTGTACCGAAGACGACTGCCTGCCCCTGCTTGAACAATACGCGAACTTGAAGCTGGGTCAGGATTTCAAACTCGGCTACTCGCCCGAACGAATCAATCCAGGTGATAAAGTCCGAACGCTGCCAACGATTCTGAAAGTGGTGTCGGGCAGTGATGCCGAAGCGACGCAGGTGATCACGGCGGTATACCAAAGCATTATTACGGCGGGCGTTTACGTAGCGCCGACGATTAAAGTAGCTGAAGCGGCCAAGGTCATCGAAAACATTCAGCGTGATCTGAACATTTCGCTGATGAACGAGCTGGCGATCATCTTCGATAAAATGGGCATCGATACGCAGGAGGTGCTGAAGGCCGCGGCAACGAAGTGGAATTTTCTGCCCTTTACGCCGGGGCTGGTCGGTGGGCACTGCATTGGGATTGACCCGTATTACCTGCTTTATAAATCCCGTCAGCTGGGTTATGACCCTCAGGTCATCAACTCGGGCCGACGGATCAACGACGGCATGCCTGCTTATATCGCGACCCGGCTGGTGCAGATGCTGCTACAGAAAGACAAAAATCCACGGCAGACAAAAGTGCTGGTCATGGGGCTGACCTTTAAAGAAAACGTATCGGATATCCGCAACTCTAAAGTTGCGGATCTGGTGCGCGAATTGATGAAATACGCCATCAACGTGCACTTGGTCGATCCGCACGCGTCGCCCAACGAAGTGGCGCACGAATACCGCATGACTTTGATGGATACCCCGTCCAGCAAATACGACGCGGTCATTGTGGCGGTCGGGCACGACGAATACAAGACCCTGGACGTATCGTATTTTAAATCGCTCATGAACGGCGCGCCGATTCTGCTGGACATAAAGGGGCTTTATCAGGTTGGTAAAGACGACGGAATAGCCTACTGGCGATTGTAACCGATAAATTTCACTACGTTGTTTCACCGAATCGTCCGGGCTCTAGCGGCTAACCTGTTTGGACAGGGAGCTACGCTGCTTATTCAGCTCATCAGCGTACCGTTGCTCCTTAGGCAGTGGGGAGCGGTCTATTATGGAGAGTGGCTGCTGCTGGCTACGATACCGTCCTATCTGAGTTTGAGTGATGGGGGGCTGGTGGCTGCGCTGGGGAACGGCCTGGCGATCAGCATCGCTCACCAGGACCAGAAAAAAGCCGCCCGTCAGTTGAGTAACGGACTCGCGGCCGTTTCCGGACTGAGTCTACTCTGTGGACTCGTATTAATCGGGGTGGTTGGACTTACTCCCTATGCGCACTGGCTGGGCCTAACCACGACGACAGCCGCAGAAGCGCCCATAATCCTGTTCGCGCTGGGTGTGTACGTCATTGGCTCTGTACAGCAGGAGTTACTGAGTAGCGTGTACCGCGCCGAGGGTCAGTACGCTAACGGGCGCATGTGGATTACTATCGCCCGGCTGGTGGAGTTCGGGGCGATGGTTAGTATCGTGTATATGCAGCAGAGGGCTCCGCAGGTCGCTATCGGTTTTGGTGTTGTTCGGCTGTTTATGGTCGGCGGCATGTGGGTTGATTGCCGACGGCGGTTTAGCTGGGTACGGCAGGTTTCCGGGCGATTAGTTGACCTGGCAACACTACGTCATTTTTGGATGCCGTCGGCGTCGTTTCTTGTATTTGCCGTCGCGAACGCCCTCGTTTTGCAGGGAAGCGTATTATTGGTTGGTGCCCTGCTGACACCCGTGCATGTCGTCCTGTATACTACTCTGCGAACCCTGTCGAATGCCGTTCGGCAAGTCGTTGGCTTAATTAATTTCTCAATATGGCCTGAGTTTACCCTAGCTCTGTCGCAAGGCCGCATGCAAACGGCCGTAACCCTGCATCGACTTGCCCTTCAGACGGCGTTCTGGCTAACGCTTACAGCAAGTATAACACTGATTATCCTCCAGGAACCGTTACTTCAGGTCTGGACAAAAGGTGCTGTTCAGCCCCAGCAGTCACTGCTCTCATTGTTGCTTATTTCTTCACTTACGTATGCGCTCTGGAATACGAGTGCCCTGACGCTGATCTCGGTGAATCGCCACCAGTCCATTGCCCTTACGTATCTCTTAACCAGTATTGGTGCTTTTGTAGGGGCGATAAGTTTAATGCCGCATTGGTCATTAGCTGGGCTGGTCATCTGCTTTATCGGAGCGGACATAATCATGCTGGGTATTGTACTGCGCAAGAGTCTTCAACTGCTCGAATTAGAGCGGCTGCGTACGCTTATCATAGCTGTATTCACGGATTTTTCATGGCTCAGGCAACTGACTAAGATCCGCCAGATTGAATCACCGTTACTGGAGGTTAAGGCATGATCGCACAGAGGCCATCTACCCTAACCCGTTGCGTAACGGCGCACGTTGGCGCTCGGGATCACTACCAACTCAGCTTGGCTCTGCACGAAGCGGGTCTGCTGGAGCAGTTGGTTACCGAAGCCTACGCGCCCAACTGGCTGCGGCACGTAGCACCCCGGCAAGCGCGTAAGCGGTATTGCGCTGGGCTGCCGTCGTCAGCGGTGTCCTGCTCCGCGAAAGCGCTGAGGTTAACGGCCTTCGCCCGGTTTACGTCGCAAAGCCATACTCATCGCATCGACCAGGTTATCAGCCAGCGTGCGTATCAGGAAGCGGCCGAAAGGCAGGCGAATCTGTTTTTGTACAGCTACTACGCACACTGGGCGTTTCAACAGGCCCTTTCAGATACGTACCCAGGGCAGCGATTGCTGTTTCAACTGCATCCGCACCCCTACAGCCTTCGGCGGTTGCTGGAAGAAGAAATGGAACGGGTACCCTTTGCGGCCCAATCTATTCGTGACGAAGCCGAGTTTCAACTGCCGCCCCACAAACTGGAGTCGCTCGCGCTTGAAGCGTCTTTGTCAACCCATTGTATCACGGCCAGTCAGTTTACAAAAGCGACGCTGGTAGAGAATGGCGTACCGGCCTCGTGCATCCAGGTAGTGCCGTACGGAGTCGATACCGGCAGGTTTCCGACGCGCGTCAGACCGCCTGGTTCAGACGTATTCCGGATCATTTTCGTCGGGAGGCTGAACCAGCGCAAGGGGCTGGCCGATTTGCTGGAAGCGGTTCGGTTACTACGTCATAAGCCGCTCGAGGTTGTACTCTGCGGCCGGGGCTATGTCGATCACGCCATTCTGCGGAAATACCGGGAGTTACCCATCCGCCTGTTGCTCAACTTGTCGGCGGGTGAACTCTTGCGGGAGCTGCACCAAAGCCACGTGTTTGTGTTGCCATCGCTGGCCGAAGGCTTTGGTCACGTAATTCTGGAAGCCATGGCCGCCGGACTACCCGTGATCACAACCGCAAACACGGGAGCGCCTGACATCCTGCAACACCATAGACACGGAGCGATTGTGCCGATTCGTGATCCCGATCGCATCTGTGAACAGCTCGAAGCCGCTATCCGTCGGCCGGATGATTGGTTCCAGATGGGGCAGGAAGCCGCCCGGAAAGCCCGCCAATTTTCCTGGAGCCGGTTTCGCACCGCCATTACCGAGGCCTATCAGGAAGCCACCACTACGTTATCCACCGTTCAACAATGACCAAACCGAAACTCAGTGTGTATACCAACATTCCCACGCCTTATCAGGATGATTTCTTTACCGCTTTATCGGTCCATTTCAGGCTAACGGTTATCTATTACGCGCGCACCGAGCAAGACCGTCGCTGGCACTGTGCCACGTCTTCGAGGTCCTACGCTACAGTCTGGCTAGCCGAGGGACGCCTGACACGTTGGGTGCAGCGCTGGCAGAAAGACTACCACTCCAGCCTATCGATTCTGCAAACTGCCTTTCGGGACGAAGCAGATTACCTGATCGTAAGCGGGACGTACTGGATTCCGAATACCGTCATCGCTATGCTCGTGGCTCGCTGTCGGGGGAAAAAACTGGCCTTTTTCGGTGAGCGTCTGTCCACAACAACGTCGGGCTGGAAAGCCGTTTGTAAGCGTATGTTGCTCATCCCATTACGATTGTTATGCACCCGTATTTTCGCCATTGGCCACGAAGCGGCTGACTCTTATAAGCAGTTCGGCGTTACGGCTCCCATAACGGTTGTTCCTTATACGATTAACACCGAACGGTTTGAACGGAAACATCAGCTCGCCGATACGTTCACCTTATTGTCGTCGGGGGCGTTGATTCCGCGTAAAGGAATGGACACGGTGATTCAGGCCGTTAAAGCGTTACGGGGTGAAGCGTACGCGCACCTGCGGTTGCAGATTGTTGGAGAAGGCCCCGAACGCGCTGCTTTGGAGCAGTTGATCGACAAGGACGACCGGATTGAATTGACGGGATTTAGTGATGGAGATGCGTTAGCCGACTGTTTTCGCAAGGCCGATGCCTTCGTGCTGGCTTCGCGCTACGATGGCTGGGGCGTCGTGATCAACGAAGCCATTGCCGCGGGTTTACCGGTTATTAGCAGTGAAACGGTCGGTGCGGCCCGCGAGTGGATACGCCCCGGCGTTAACGGGTTTATCTGCCCGCCCAACGACGTGCAGGCGTTCAGCGATGCCATTCGTCGCGTTGTTGACGAGCCGCAACTTCGCCAGCAGCAGGCTGCGTTCAATCAGCAGTTTAGCTCGCAGACCAGTTCGGCCCATTACGCTCGATTTGTGTACCAGACCGTTTTATCGGATTTACAGTCATGATCTGGGTGTACGCCTTGCTGAACGCCCTAACGTTAGGATGGGGATTTCGCTACGCCCGGCAGGCAGGTCTGCGGCAGGTGATTCCGTTCGTGGTTTGCCTGGCGCTGCTGTTGATCTATTGCCTGATAACGCCCATGGCTTTTTACGTATCCGGTCGCGAAACTGTAACGGGTGATTCGGGGGCGTTTCAGTTCGTCGGTAAAAGCATTCGGGCGTATTATGAACCGGGCATGCTGGCGTACCTGCTGGCTAATGGCTGCTTCGTGATTGGTTTTAGCTGTAAAAAACTGCCCCTTACTGGGGAAGAATCGAGTCTCGATGCGGATTCACAGGCGTCATTACGTCGGGTAACGGTCGGTTTGTACGCGGTGTTCATGGTTATTGTGCTCGGTGACGTAGCCGCCAGCGGCATCGACGTACTGGATGTGCTGCTTGGACAATCGACGGACAGTTTGATGGCGTCGAAAAGCGTGACCAATACGTATTACTTCCGGGCCTTTGCGGATTCGATCATCACGACACTGGTAGTATATGCGTACCTGAATGCCAAACCGTTGCGGATACTGGCGCTGCTTATTCCTGCCTTCATCCTATTTGCCTTGCTGGGGTTTCGCTACCGGATTATTCTGACCCTGCTGGGTCTGGTGCTCGTTTTCGGCATGAACCGACAGGTGCCCGGTAACGTATGGCGGTGGGCCGGGCTGGGAGTCGGACTTCTCTACGTCGTTCTGACGATAACGTATAACCGCTGGTTTTTCATCACGGGCGCTTACGACCGCATAACCATAAACCCAGTCGAATACGATTATAGTTTGTTTCTGGATCAGACGCGTGGGTCGCTGGCCGACTTCAACCTGTTACGATATTACGCCGAAAACCCGGAAACACCTCACGACTATGGCCTGTCGATGTTCGGGTATGTCTTGATTCGGATTATCCCGAAACAGGTGTTTCCGTCGGGCGAAAAGCCCTATCCTTCACCATATCTGGACGTACTGGACCGGTCGCTGGAGCTGCCGCGAACGTGGGTACGTATCGGCGAGGCTAACCTGCACTACGGCGCTTTCTACGCCGGTTTCGGTTGGTTAGGTTTCCTGGTGCTGCCGTTTCTGCTGGGGATATGGATTAACTACGTGGTTTACCGGAATCCCGCAGATACGCCGATTGGTTTCCTGACACAGATTGTGTTTTCGCTGGCTCTGTTTCAGTTGATTACGCGCGGCTATTTTCCGCAGTTTATCGACCATCTGGTGTATCTGTTCATCCCGTTATGGCTGATCCGCGGTCGGTTGCGACAGGCAGATCGAGTCGGTTCTATCCTTAACCACCCATCGGTCCATGAAGCTGTTTATTAACGCCATTAACCTGTCGTCAGCTGGTGGACTGACGGTTACGTTAAATTTTCTGAAGGAACTGCAGGCCGGTCGCCCAGACGATCTGACTGTATACGTAGCGGCCCCTCGTCACTGTGGGTATGAGTCGCTGGAAGCCGATTATTTGCAGTTAATCTGGTTACCGGATGGGGCAAACTACTGGATCTCCCGGCTGTATACTGATTACGTTTGGGTACCGGCTTTAATCCGGCAGCTTGAACCGGATGTAGTCTTTACGATGGGCAACTTCGCCACGCCCACGTCGGTTCGGCAGGTGCTGCTGCTTCACTATCCACATCCGGCTTACCCCGATGAACAAGAAATCTGGAAACGCCTGGGTTGGTCGGGAACCCTTACAGTTCGGGTACGTAATGTTGTGTTTAGTCAGCGGCTGCGGTACGTTGATGTGCTGCTGGTTCAGACCGAAACGATTCGAAAGCGCATCCGTACCATCTATCCGCAGGTGCCAGCCATCCGACTTTTTCCGAACGCGTATACGCAATTGACCGGCAAAACTGAATTCAGACTGCCGTCCGAGAAGGAGAACAATGTGCGGTATCTGCTGTGCCTGTCGCGGTATTATACGCACAAGAATCTGGAAATACTGGTCGAGGTGGCCGACCTGATTCGACAGCGTGATCTGCCGTACCGATTGTTGATAACGATTGAGCCGGAACAGCATCCGAAAGCCCGGCAGCTGATTAACCGGATTGAGCGACAAGCTGGACGTAAGGTGTTGATCAATATCGGTAACGTGCCGACCGATTGTGTGGCTTCGCTGTACGAACAGGTAGAGGGATTGCTGTTGCCAACCCTGCTGGAATCGTTCACGAGCACGTACGTGGATGCTATGCACTTCGGGGTGCCCATCTTCACGTCGCGTCGGGATTTTTCCGAGGAAATCTGTGGCGACTGCGCGTATTACTTCGACCCGCTTTCGGCCGAAGATATTCTGTTTACCATTCATAGGGCGTTCAATAACCCGGCTCAGCTGGAGGAACATGTAGCCAGCGGGCGTCGGCGTTCGATGAATTTACCCACCTGGACAACCGTGACCCAACTCGGTTTACACACTATGGAGATGCTGCATAATCAGCCGTTTTTGCCCCGCCAAACCCGTACCGATACGTTTGTATGAACGCTGTAGACTATCATAGCGCCATTGCTCAGAAGTTTGCCAGCCGGTATGAGTCATCGGCCGCGTTTCAGGAGCGGTATCGTGTCTGGACGGCGCTCTTCAATCAATATATCGCATCCGGTACCCACGTCCTCGATCTGGGCTGCGGTTCGGGTGTGTTCAGCCGCTACCTGGCTGAAAAAGGTTGTCTGGTGACAGGTATCGATGGCTCGGAAACCATGATTAGCCTCTGTGAACAACAGAAAATGTCGTCCACCCTGCAGTACTACGTGGAGCCAATTCCGCTCGAAAATGCGAAGGTATACATGAGTCAGGATGCCATTGTCGCGTCGAGCCTGCTCGAATACATCGACGAGATGCCGGCCGTTTTGCGGCAGATAGACCAGATGCTGAAGCCGGGCGGGTTGCTGCTGGTATCGATGCCGAACCGGCAGAGCCTGTATCGCAGGATGGAGTGGCTGCTGTTTCAACTGACCGGGTATCCGCGCTACTTCGCTCACCTGCGTAGCGTATCAACGGCGGCTCTACTTAACCAGCAAATGACCGAGCTCGGGTTCGAGGTACTGGACGTCGCGTATTTTTCGGGCACCGATCCGTTGTCAACGTTGCTGAAACGCCTATTACCAAAAGAGTACGTCAACAACCTGTTTGTCAGTGTCTATCGAAAATTATGAAGAGCAATCATTCTACCGTAACCTAAACAGGGCTACCAAAAGCCACTACCTAACTTAATCCGTATCCCACCGTTCTATGAAACTGATTACTGTTGTTGGAGCAAGGCCAAACTTTATGAAAGTGGCCCCTCTGCACCAGGCTTTTGCGGCTTACCCGGCCGTAGAGTCTAAACTTGTTCACACTGGCCAGCATTACGATGCTCAGATGAGCGACGTCTTTTTCGGGCAGCTTGGCTTACCTCAGCCCGACTATCACCTTGGCGTTGACAGCGGCACGCCCACTCAGCAGACCGCCGACATCATGCTTCGGTTCGAGAAGGTAATGGAACTCGAACAGCCCGACTGGGTCGTGGTCGTTGGCGACGTAACGAGTACGCTGGCGTGCGCCTTAGCTGCGGATAAAATGCGCGTTCGGGTGGCTCACGTAGAAGCGGGTCTGCGCTCGGGCGATCGGCACATGCCCGAAGAAAGCAACCGTATCCTGACCGACTGCATTGCCCAGCTGCTGTTCGTGACTGAGCAGGCGGGCCATAAAAATCTGTTGCGGGAAGGCGTCGATCCGCACCGAATCCATTTTGTAGGCAACGTCATGATTGATTCGCTGGTCAAATACCGGCCAAGAGCGGCTGAACTCAACGTAGTCAATACGTTACAGCTCACGCCCGGCGAGTACGTGTTCATGACGATGCATCGCCCGGCTAATGTCGATTCTGCTGGTACGTTGCAGCGCATTCTTCAGATTATAGCCAATACCGCTGCGCATAAGACCGTTGTGTTTCCCCTGCATCCGCGCACTGAGGCTAATCTGATTCAGTTCGCCCTGATCGATCAGCTGCGGGCTATTTCAAACGTTCGATTGCTCCCGCCCCAAGGCTATTTGGAGTGCCTCAACCTGATGGAACATGCGGCTATAACCATTACCGACTCGGGCGGCATTCAGGAAGAGACAACGTATTTGCAGGTGCCCTGTCTGACGTTTCGGAGCACGACCGAGCGCCCGGTTACCACTACGTTGGGGACCAACCAGCTCCTGAGCGACCTTAATCCGGAAACAGTGCAGCAGCGAGTCGCGAAGATTTTGGCGGGCGACATTAAACGGGGACAGATTCCGCCCCGCTGGGACGGTAAAGCCGCCGAGCGGATTGCCGCCATCCTATCGGTCACTGCGTAGCTGTCAGCGACTCGGCGCTGACGTAGCGTTTTCCTTCCTTAAGTCAGATTTTACATGAAACAACTTATACAGAATCTCAAAACGGGCGAAACGCTGTTAGCCGACGTACCGGTTCCGCAGGTACAGCCCGGACAGGTACTGATTCAAACGCGTCGGTCGCTGGTATCACTGGGTACCGAACGGATGCTGGTCGAGTTCGGCAAGGCTAACCTTATTGCGAAAGCGCGTCAGCAGCCCGACAAGGTCAGGCAGGTCCTCGAAAAAATTCAGTCCGATGGTCTCCTGCCAACGCTCGAAGCCGTTTTTCGCAAGCTCGATCAGCCCTTACCGTTGGGCTACTGCAACGTAGGAACGGTGCTGGCCGTAGGGGCGGGTGTTAGTGATCTGCGCCTGGGTGATCGGGTGGTTTCCAACGGCCCCCACGCGGAAGTGGTGTGCGTACCACGTAACTTGGTCGCTCTGATTCCGGCCGATGTCAGTGACGACGAAGCGGCTTTTACCGTGATCGGCGCTATTGGTTTGCAGGGAATTCGGTTGATGCAGCCAACCCTCGGCGAGACAATTGTTGTGATGGGCCTTGGGTTGATCGGTTTGCTGACGGCTGAACTGCTCCGGCTAAACGGCTGCCGCGTAATCGGTATCGATGTTGATACCGCAAAGCTCGATCTGGCGCAGCAACGGGGCATTCTTACCGTAGCGCCCCCGGATGGCGATGTTGTCAAAACTGTGCTATCGCTGACGGATCAGGTAGGTGTTGATGGGGTAATCATTACTGCGTCGACGAAAACGGATGAACTGATTTCGCAAGCCGCCCGGATGAGCCGCAAACGGGGTCGCCTGGTGCTGGTAGGCGTAGTAGGGCTAAATCTGAGCCGGGCCGAATTTTATGAGAAAGAGCTCACGTTTCAGGTGTCGTGTTCCTACGGCCCCGGTCGGTACGATGCTACGTATGAGCAGCAGGGGCATGACTATCCGCTGCCCTTTGTGCGCTGGACAGAGAACCGCAACTTTCAAACCATCCTGCAACTGCTGAGCGATAAGCGGCTGGTCGTTACGCCCTTCATTACAGAGGTTGTGCCATTCACAAACTTCAACGAGATTTACGGCGAAATCGACCGGCCAGGCCGGATTGCTTCGCTCTTCCGGTACCCTGAAGAGGTTGACCTGGCCCCGACCCTTGTCGTGCGGGAAGTGCGGTATCGGTCAGGAACCGCAACGGTTGGCATCATCGGGGCCGGTAACTTCACGGGTGCTACTCTATTACCTGCGCTGAAAGCCGCCGGGGCTCAGCTCAAAACCATTGCCAGCGCGGGCGGTCTCAATGCTGCGTTGCTCGCTCAGAAATTTGGCATCACCCAAAGCACGACGGATTACCGGCACGTACTGGATGATCCCCAAATAGATTTGTGTGTCATCACAACGCGACACAATAGTCACGCCCGGCTAACTTCCGAAGCGTTGAGAGCTGGTAAACACGTATTTGTTGAAAAACCGCTAGCTATTTACGAGGGTGAATTCGGTCAAATTATGGATGCGTATCAGACCTCGGATCGGGTGGTACTGGTCGGGTTCAATCGCCGGTTTTCGCCGTATGTTCAAAAAATGAAGGCGCTGCTCGGTGGACCCCGGTCGAATCAGGTACGAATGAACGTAGTCGCTACGATGAACGCTGGCTTTATCCCCGCTAGCTCCTGGGTGCACGATCGGCAGGTGGGTGGGGGGCGTATTCTCGGTGAAGCCTGTCACCTGATTGATCTCATTACGTTCCTGACGGGTAGCCATGTCATCAGCGTATGCCTGAACGCGATGGGAACGCAGCCCACCGAAACGACCGATTCAGCTTCTCTCTTGCTCCGCTACGACAACGGCTCAACGGGCGTCGTCAACTACTTCAGCAACGGGAGTAAAGCCTATGCCAAAGAGCGGGTTGAAGTGTATTCGCAGGAGCGGACGTTAGTGCTGGACAATTTTCGGAAGTTAACCGGCTACGGCTTCCGGGGCTTTTCGAGCCTGTCGGGGCGGCAGGACAAAGGACATACTGAGCAGATGAAGCGCCTGATTCAGCAGATGCAGGGCACCGGTTCCGGAGACGCGCTGATTCCGTTTGCGGACATTGTAAACACCACGCAAACGACCCTGGCTGCTGTCCACAGCCTCCGCGAAAATCGCTGGGTCGACGTATCGACCGTGGGTATTTGCCGGTCGGAGGAGAGCCTGATTGAACACGTATGAAATCGATAGGTCGCTTGTGGCGAACGATCCGGCATCTGAAGGGCAGGCAGATAACGTATCAGGTCGTGAATCGACTGCGCAGCCGAGCCCTGTTGCGCCTGCCCGAAACCGTACTCCAAAGCCAGTTTCTGCATGTACCAAAAGCGGATAAAACCGTGTCCTGGCGCGATGGAACATTCACGTTTCTGAATCAGTCGGTGGATTCCGCCTGTTTGATGAGTTCGGCCGCTCAAGAGACATTTAATTGGAATTATGCCGCCAATGGCAAGCTGTGGACGTATAACCTGAACTACTTCGATTTTCTGAACCAGCCTGATCTGCCTGTTCAGCAGGGATTGGCTTTTATACAGGGTTTTATCAGTCAGGCATCCGGCATTGCCGATGGCCTGGAGCCGTATCCCACCTCATTGCGGATTATAAACTGGGTGCAGTTCCTGAGTCGGAATCAGATCCGGGACAGTGTCATCAACGTGCATTTATTTGCCCAGGCTGATCTGCTGAGTCGACGCCTGGAGTATCACCTGGCGGGTAATCACTTGCTTGAAAATGGTTTTTCGCTGCTAACGGCGGCCCTCTATTTCCGGCATAAAGGCTGGTGGCGAATGGCGACTAAACTTGTCCGGGCGGAGTTAGCGACCCAGGTTCTGGCGGATGGCGGGCATGATGAACGCAGTCCCATGTACCATCAGGTTCTGCTCGACCGATTACTCGACGTATTATTGGCGCTTCAGCACGACCGTTGGCACAACGAGCCGGATCTGGTTTGTTTGTTAACCCAGAAAGCGGAGCAGATGCTCAGTTGGCTGCGGGCGGTGACGTTTGCAAACGGTAATATACCGATGGTGAACGATACCGGTTGGAATATAGCCCCGGCAGCTGGGCTTCTACTCAAAAAAGCGCAGTATACCGGCATACGTATCGGAAAAAATCAATTGGGTGAAAGTGGCTACCGGATGCTGCGAGCGGGTAAATACGAGGTTTTCGCCGATGCGGGAGCGGTTGGGCCGGATCATCAGCCCGGTCACGCCCATGCCGATACGCTTTCGTTTGTGCTGTATGTGGATAACCAGCCTATTATTGTGGATAGCGGTACGTCGACGTATCAGCCCGGTTTTCGTCGTAAGTGGGAGCGAAGCACGGCGGCTCATAATACCGTCGAGGTAAATGGACAGGATTCGTCGGAGGTATGGGCTGGTTTTCGGGTGGGTCGGCGGGCCCGGACAACGGTCATAGACGATACTCCGACGATGCTGACAGCCCGGCACAGTGGGTATGAACAGTTGGGTGTCATTCACGAACGGAGCTGGTTTGTTGGTCCCATCACGATTCAGCTTACCGACCGGCTCTTGGGGTCAAGCAGCCGGTCAGCTGTGGCCCGCTTTCATTTTCACCCCAACGTATCAGTGACCGTACTGGATACTACCATACAGGCAGGCCTTGTACAGTTGTCGTTTAAGTCTGAGTTTCCGGTTGAATTACACTTAACGAAGTACGACATGGCGGCTGGATTCAATCAGTTGCGAACGGGGCCGTGTCTTAACGTATCCTTTCAGCATTCGCTACGTACCCTTATAACGAGATCAATATGAAAATTTTGTACTTGACGTACTACTTCGAGCCTGACCTTAGCGCTGGCTCGTTCCGAAACACGGCCCTGGTCAATGAGCTGGCTGCGCAGCTCGGTCGTCACGACGAAATTCACGTGTTTGCGGCTCAGCCCAATCGCTACCGGTCTTACCAGCGAACCGCTGCTGATTGTGAAGAGCGGAGCACGGCTCATGGCTGTCGCATTACCATCAACCGGATTCCTGTCGCTGCGCACGCCAATGGTCTGCTGGATCAGGTACGTTGCTTCACTACGTACTACCGGGCCGTTTATCGCCTGACCAAAGACCAGGAGCCTTATCAACTGGTCGTGGCCTCATCCTCGCGGTTGTTTACGGCTTTTCTGGGTGCCCGTTTAGCCCGGCGGAAGCCATTAGGGGACAAGCGTATTCCACTGTTTCTGGACATCCGTGATTTGTTCCGCCAGAATATTCTTGAAATGCTTAGGCACCGCTCGGTATATGTTCAGCCAGTTCGGATGGCTTTAACGCCTATTTTATGGGCGGTCGAACAATATACGTTTCGGTCCGCCAAACACATCAACCTGGTGTCTGAAGGATTCCGATCCTACTTTCAGCCCTTTACTCAGGCTACCTATAGCTACTGTACCAATGGTATAGATGACGAATTTCTGACTGTACCGGCCAGTGAGCCGGGTTCGCATCGATACCCCAGAACCGTCCTGTACGCGGGTAACATCGGTGAGGGTCAGGGGTTGCATAAGATCATTCCGAGGGCGGCTCAACAACTCGGTGACGCCTACCGCTTCGTGGTCATAGGCGATGGTGGCGCAAAGACGAAACTAAAACAAGCAATACAGACCAAAGGCGTCACAAACGTCGAACTCCGGAATCCGGTCAACCGGACCGAACTACTGGCCGAATACCAGACCGCCGATTACTTATTCGTGCACCTGAACGACTTTGAAGCCTTCAAGCGGGTGCTTCCATCGAAACTGTTCGAATGCGGAGCCACCGACAAACCCATTGTGGCGGGCGTAGCAGGGTACGCAGCCCAGTTCGTCCGCGAACACGTTAGCAATCACATTCTGCTTGAACCCGGTGACGTAACGAGCCTGGTGCAGCAGTTACGCCAAACGCCGTATAAGACACAGCGACGTCCCGAATTTACCCAGCGATTTCAGCGTAAAACCATTACAAAAAAACTGGCTCAATACGTTCTCCAACTCGTTGGTAACTAAAAAAGCCGACTCGATGGATCGAGTCGGCTGTCTTTCACGAATGTTATAGGCCTTATTTAACGCTCTTGCCGATTGCAATCAGGCTTTCCGGCGATTGGTAGCCTAATACTTTTTTGAGAACGCGGCCATTGCCGTCGATAAACAACAGCGTCGGATACGCTTCCAGCGGATACACCTGCGAAAGGGCGGGACCTTCGCCTTTTTCCATATCCATTTTCACGTTGATGAATTTGCTGTTGTAGAAATCACCTACATTCTTCTTCGTGAATACGTTCTTCTGAAGCATTTTGCAGGGCTGGCACCAGCTTGCGTATGCGTCCAGGAAGATCACCTTTTTCTCTGCCTTTGCCTTCTTCAGGATTTCCCGCCAGGATGCGTCGGTGAACTGAATACCTTCAGCGCCGTCTGTTGTCAGACCCGGCTTTTTGTCGCCCACGTAGTGCAGACCGGTTGTTGACAGGGCCGCGTTGGTCGACCCGGAACCGAGCCCTGCGAACAGGATGGTCAGTACCCAAAAAACGTTCTTCATAATTAAACCGGCGCACCGGTGGTCTTGTAGTTTGCTCGTTAATAACGTAACACTTAACCGCTTTCGTTTCCTGCTGCTAAATTGATTTATATGGCAAATTAAGCGAGATCTGTAAAAATCACAAATCACAAATCATGTGCCATTGTCGGTATTCTTTGCGAACTTTGCGGCCGTTTTAGCCAGTAACGCCATGCCTGTCAAACAAGCCGAATTTTTCGTTAGCAATTCTGATCCAGCCAAGTGCCCCAAGCCCGACCGGCCGGAGTACGCGTTTATTGGTCGCTCAAATGTTGGTAAATCGTCGCTGATTAACATGCTGACGGGGCGCGCGTCCCTGGCGAAAATATCAGGTAAACCTGGTAAAACCCAATTGATTAACCACTTTATCATCGACAACGAGTGGTATCTGGTCGATTTGCCGGGTTATGGCTACGCGCAGGTTAGTAAGGTTGAGCGGGAGAAATTTGCGGCTTTGATCGATGGCTATCTCACCAGTCGCCCGAACCTGCTGTGCATTTTTGTTCTGGTCGATTCGCGCATCGAACCCCAGAAAATTGACCTCGATTTTATGAGTAATTTAGGCGAACGGGGGTTGCCGTTCGTGATCGTGTTTACAAAAACAGAGAAACTGGGCGTCACGAAATTGAAGGCAACGATCGAGGCTTATCGAAACAAACTGCTTGAAACCTGGGAGGAAGCTCCCGAAATATTTATCACATCGGCGGTTACGTCGGCCGGGCGGGAAGATATTCTGTCGTTCATCCAACCCCTGAATCAGCAGTATAAAACTAACCCGCGCCACTGACCGCAGTGGCCGATTACCGAGTACCCATTCAACCAATTATTACAATAAAAAAGCAATACGCCAACCAAAACAGGCGTTACCAGTTTACAAAGTATCTATGGAAGCATTAAAAACAATTGCCAACGTTGCCGGCTACAGTGGTCTGTATCGTATTTTAAAACCTGGTCGGGCAGGCGTAATCGTAGAGTCGCTGGATGACAAAAAAGCCAAGACGATGATGGGCCCAACCGCTCGTGTCTCGGTGCTGAACGACATTTCTATTTACGTCGAAGGCGGTGAGGAGCAGTCGGTACCCCTTAGTGCGGTGCTGCTGGCAGTTCATGAGAAGTACGGTGATGCACTGCCCATTGATTCGAAAGCGTCGAACGATGAGCTGGCTGAGTTCATGGCTACAGTTCTGCCTGATTACGATCGCGAGCGGGTCCGGCCTACCGATATCAAGAAACTGGTTTCGTGGTATGGTATCCTGCGCCAGTACGTACCCGAATCGTTTGAAACAGTAGCGCCCCAACAAACGAATGAGGCCCCAGAAACTGCTCCTGATACGTCGGAAGTCGCTGCGGCCGAAGCAGAGGATGAACCAAAGGCGGAAACGCCAACCGAATAATACGTTTGTCGTACTGGCCGGATGAGCCATACGACAAACAAACGTCTCCATTTTCAGTGAGAACAGAAAAGCCGCGATGACCCTTGGTTTCGCGGCTTTTTAGTGTTCATTCGGCTCGGTACTAATCGACAGTACTCAGCTTCACCGTATTGGTTCGGCGCGCCTGCGTTAGCGGCATACTTAACGTATTGATAAAAATATCACCTGAATTGAGCTTGCCGCGGCTAATGAGCGTTTGCTTAATGCCTTCGACCGTCTGGTCGATGGTCAGATTGGCATCCGGCTCATACGGCAGGACCTGAACGCCCCAGTATAAACCGAGGGTATTCCGGAGTTGCGCATCGTTCGAGAATACGAACAGATCAGCCTTGGGGCGATGGTGCGAAATCCGAACGGCTGTATAGCCCGAATTAGTGATGCCGATAATAGCTTTGGCTTTGGTGTCGCGGGCCAGACGGCAGGCGCTCATCACTACGTTGTCGTTGATTGCATTTTCGCTGGGCTGCTCGTTGACCTGCGCGTGGTAGCGATAGTAAATTTTATCGGTGGTCGCTTCAACCTGCCGAATCGTGTTGGCCATGCTTTCAACCGCCAATATCGGGTACTTGCCCGAGGCTGTTTCAGCGCTGAGCATTACCGCATCGGCACCATCCATCACCGAGTTGGCAATGTCGTTTATTTCGGCGCGGGTCGGACGTGGCGCGTCGATCATGCTTTCCAGCATTTGCGTCGCTACAATAACGGGCTTGGCGGCTCGGTTGCACTTTTCCACGAGCATCTTCTGAATCATGGGCACCTCTTCGGCGGGCAGTTCCACACCCAGGTCACCCCGCGCGACCATCAGGCCATCCGTGGCGGCAATGATCTCGTCGATGTTCTGAATCGCTTCGGGTTTTTCGATTTTGGCGATGACCCGGCTGGTCTTGCCTTTCGATTTAATGTAGTCTTTGATCTCGATGATCTCAGAAGCTTCCCGAACGAACGATAAGGCAATCCACTCGGCGTTGTTTTCCAGACCAAACTCCAGATCAGCCCAGTCTTTTTCGGTAACTGCGGGCATCGAAACCTTCGTGTTGGGCAGATTTACGCCTTTTTTCGATTTCATAGGACCGCCATATACCACTTCTGTGATTACGTCGGTGCCTTCTTTTCCAATTACGCGCACTTCCAGCTTGCCATCATCCATCAGAATGCGTTCGCCAGGATGTACGTCTTTGTACATGTCTTTGTAGGGCGTACTGACGCGCTCGGCTGTTCCGACAATATCGTCGTTGGTAAAGACTAATTTATTGCCGGGCAGCAGCATCACGCCATCTTTATTTTCGACGTTGCCGATCCGAATTTTAGGACCTTGTAAATCTTGTAAAACGCAAAGGTTCAGGTTGTGCTCCGCGTTGATTTCACGAATACGGGTCAGCCGCATCAGATGATCTTCGTGCGTGCCGTGGGAGAAGTTGAGCCGGAAAACATTTACCCCAGCTTTGGCTAATGCCAGCAATTGTTCTTTCGTTTCGGAAGCTGGGCCAATGGTGGCCACAATCTTGGTTTTCTTGGACATGAGGGACGGGAAAATTGGGCAAAACGGCCGAAAGCCGGTGCAAAAATAACCGGCTGTGATAATATACGGTGGTGTTCGCCGAAATTTTACAATTGAGGAGCCTCCTTAGAATGTCAGCTCCCGAATCTTGTCCATGTACGAGCGGCTCACGCGGACTACGTCGCCGTTTTGCAGAATAACGTCGTAGCTGGATGGGTACTTCTGGATTTCGCGGACGTAATGGAGGTTTACGATGTCGGAGCGATGCACCCGCAGGAAGTGCTGCGGATTGAGTTTGGCTTCAAGGGCGCTGATGCCGTAGTTGCTCAAATGCCGTCCCGCGGCAGTCACCAGTGTGGCATAATCCCCCTCGGCTTCGATGCGCAGAATATCGGCTACCGCCACCGCCACGAGCCGGTTGCCGGTCTGCACCAGAATTTTTTCGGGGTAGCGGTCCGCCGATGCGGCCGTAGCCGTAGTGAGCAAGCTCTCGGCCAATGGCTGAATTTTCTGGAGATTACCCGTTCGGGAATCGGTCACGCGTTGTACGGCCTGCGCAAAACGGTCGCGGGTATAGGGCTTGAGTAGGTAATCGACGGCATGAACCTCGAAAGCCTGTAAGGCATACTGATCGTAGGCGGTGGAAAAAATAATCTGCGGAATTTCCTCAATGTGTTTCAGTACGTCGAAGCCGGTGAGCCCTGGCATCTGTACATCCAGAAAAATCAGGTCGGGTCTGAATTCATTGATGAGCCGCACGGCATCGACACCATTGTTGGCTTCGCCAACGACAATGAGCGAAGGATAGGCTTCGAGGTATTGCCGGATAAGTAGACGCCCGGCGGCTTCGTCGTCAATAATGATAACTTTCTGCATGGATTATTCAATCATAAAGAAACCGAGAGTTTTGCGAAGTACACAAAGATATTTCAAACCAAAGCAGGCGCTTTGTCTTCTTCTAAAGTCTCTGTTTCTATGGGCTTGACGGGTATGGAAAACTGTACCCGAACACCATGCGGGTTGTTGGGAACGACGGTTAGTTCGCTGCCATACATTTTGGATAGACGCATACGCGTATTGGCCAGTCCTACACCCATGCCATCGGCGCTTGAGCCGTTCAATCCTACTCCCGTGTCTGCTATTTCTACGGATAGCTGGCCATTTTGGTGTTGGATACTAATCTGTATTTCGCCACCCTCAATGAGCGATGCAATCCCGTGTCGAACCGAATTTTCGACTAACGGTTGCAGCAACATAGGTGGTATAGGGCTGTCGAGTACGTTGTCGGCAATGTCGAAGCGAATCCGTAATCGATCGCCAAAACGTGCCTTTTCGAGATCTAAATACTTCTTAACGAAGGCGACTTCATCACGTACGGATACTACGTCTGATTTGGAGGCTTGAAGCTGGTAACGGAACAAATCAGCCAGTTCGGCGAGCAGCTCACGGGTTCGTTCCTGCGCTGGGGGCACACTGGCGCTGATGGTGTTGAAGACGTTATACAGAAAATGCGGATTCAGTTGCGCTTTCAGGGCCGACAGTTCACTTTTCAGGGCCAGTTCGCGTAGTTGAACTTCGCGGATGCGCTGTTGCTGAAGGTCGCGGTAGTAAGCGTAGGCGTGAAAGATGCCGAATTGAACCAGATAAAACAGGGAGCCGATGTAGGTATCCCAAACTTGACCACTGTCGCGCAGCCGCCCAATACGAACCGCATCGGAGATGGCGTAGTACATCCCCTGCCAAATGATGATGAACAGGGGCAGCAGAATGATGTGTAACAGAACCCGCCGGGTTAGCGATACGTGCCGCAGTCGGATAAACAGCAGGTGCCAGACCGGGGCTGTGACGAGCAGCTTCAGGCCGTAATCGAGCAAAATGCGCGGAATTTCGTCCGCAAAATCAGCTAACAAAGATCGCTCCGACCACGGCCGCTGACTGACAGACAGGGCGCCGTCGTAAAGCAGCGCAGCCAGCAGATACAGCCCGAGCACCAGCGCCAGTTGCCGGTAAGTGATGCCCCAGAAAACCGTTCGATTCCAGTTCATAGCTTGCTGATAATACAGTGTGTATCACAAACCTAGAAAACTCACTCAACTTATATCGTTATTTTCCGACGAATTGACAAATACGTCGCCGAATGACAGGCGGTTCAGTTCGGCGACGTTTCGGGCGGTTCACCGATTGCGGCTGGTAAGCGGCAAAGCAGCCTGGTAGTTTTGGCTCATCAATCAGCCAAAACTATGCAAAAGCTCTTCGTTCTCTACCTGTTGGCCACCTCACCGGCCGTGCTTGCCCAAACCGGTACGCTTAGTGGTACGGCAGTCAGCACCTCTCAAAAAGTTATTCCTTTCGCGACCGCCACGCTGAGGCTGGCCACCGATTCCTCACTGGTTAAAGCTGCCGTAGCCGATGCCGCCGGGTCCTTCACGTTTGCGGGCGTACGGGCTGGTACGTATCGGGTCGGCCTGACAAATGTTGGGTATTCGCCCTGGGTATCGGAACGCATCACGCTGACCGACGGACAGACCATATCGTTGCCCCCGGCTGTGCTGACTGAGTCGACCCAGTCGTTGAGCGGAGTGACAGTAAAGGCAACCAAACCGCTGGTGGAAGTGCAGGCCGATAAGTTAGTGCTGAACGTAGAGAGCAGTATTACGTCGGCGGGTAGTTCGGCGATTGAACTATTACAAAAAGCGCCGGGTGTGCAGATTGATCAGAACGACAACATCATTCTGCAAGGCAAAAATGGTGTTCGGGTATTCATCGACGGTAAGCCTTCGCCCCTGGGGCCTACTGATTTAGCCGCTTACCTGCGCTCGCTGCAAGCTACAGATATCGAAGCGATTGAAGTAATAACCCAGCCGTCGGCTCGTTTCGATGCTCAAGGCAACGCTGGTATTATTAATATCAGACTGAAACGCAACCGCAACGGCGGATCGAAAAATTTCGGTACGAACGGTAGCGCAACGCTGGGATTTGCCCAAGGGGCGTACTATCCGAAGTACAACGGCTCTCTATCGCTGAACAATCGTACCCAAAAGGTCAATCTGTTTGCAACCTACAGTCTACGCAATGCTCGCGACTGGTCATTTATCCAGCTGTACCGCCAGCAGAACGGACAGTACTTCGATCAGCGTAGTGAAACCCGCGCCGAATCAAACAGTCACAATGCGCGAGTCGGAGCCGACTGGTTTGTCAATAAATGGAGCACACTTGGTATGCTACTCGATGGTAACCTGCGCGACGGCACCTTCAGCACGTTAGGGCGTACGCCCATCGGTTTGCTGAGTGAGAGAACCTCAACGCCCGACAGGTTGCTGATCGCCAACAACCGGAGTACAAGTAACCGGGCCAACGGCAATGCCAACCTGAACTACCGATTTGTCGATACGTCAGGACATGAACTGTCTATCGATGCTGACCTGGGACGGTTTCGCTCGACGGGTAATAACTATCAGCCCAACCAGTACCTGAACCCGGTCACGAACGAGCTGCTGTCGGAACGTAATTACCAGATGAACACCCTAACTAACATTACGCTGCGTACGCTAAAAGTTGACTATACACAGCGGTTCTGGGGCGGTAAACTCAGTGCTGGTTTCAAACTGTCGTCAGTCCGGACTGATAACACATTCAATTTCTTCGACATTCTGAATGGACGAAATATATTAAACTCCGATCGCACAAACTGGTTTGTGTACACTGAAATGGTTAACGCAGGCTATATGTCATTCGAGAAAAGCCGGGGTAAATGGCAGTATCAGGCCGGGCTGCGCGTTGAACAAACGAGGTCACTGGGCGAACTGACCAGTCTGGTCATGCAGGCTGACAGTCGTGTCGAACGGACGTATATAAACGCATTCCCAAGCGCTGGATTAACCTATGACTACAATCAGGGCAACAAATTTTCGCTCAGCTACAGCCGCCGAATCGACCGGCCGACGTATCAGAGCCTGAACCCGTTTGAGTCAAAATTGGATGAACTCACCTATCAAAAAGGAAACGCTTTCCTACGCCCTCAGTATACGAATACCGTTCGACTATCACATACGTATAAGTATAAGCTGACGACATCACTGAGCTACAGCGACACGCAGGATTTCTTCACCGAAATCACCGATACCACCGAACGAAACCGGAACTACATCACCACCCGAAACCTCGCCAACCAACGCGTGTTGTCGCTCGATATCAGTTATCCGTTTGCTATCGCTAAATGGTGGAACATATTCCTTAACGTCAGCGCCTATCGGTCAGCTAACCGGGCCAATTTCGGCGAGGGTAAAGTAGTCGGACTCACGGCCAATGTGTTGAGTCTGTACGCACAGCATACCGTTACGTTGCCCGGTGCGTGGCGGCTCGAAGTGTCGGGATTCTATACCTCACCTTCTATCTGGGGGGGTACGTTCCGAAATCAACGATTCTGGGGCAGCACCATCGGGTTACAGCGCAAAGTTTTGGCCGAGCGAGGCAGCGTAGTGTTAACTGTGACCGACCCTTTTAACAGCCAGCAATGGCGGGGCGTTAGTCAGTTTGGCGGCCTGCTCATGGATGCTAGTGGCGGATGGGAAAGTCGGCAGGTGCGGCTCAACTTCACCTACAACTTTGGCAGCAAACAAGTTAAAGCCGCCCGCCAACGTAAGACCGGATTAGACGATGAAAGCAAACGACTCTAGCACCTCCGTAACCCTCAGCAAACGTATTAGACGTAACACAATCACTCTATGAGAAATGCGATCAGTTTGCTCCTAGCCGGACTTCTATTGTTCGCGTGGACACGTAGCCACGGTCAGCCAGCGGTTCCGACAACTGAGCAGCAACGTATTGAGAACTTAATCGGAACCTGGGAGATAGACTTACGTCCTTCTCCTGATGCACCGGCCTACATTAAGGAATTTACAGTCGCTGGGCTATCGGCCGATTCGCTGCGGGGCGTTTTCTATGGCACTCGGTTTACCAACGGTAGAGTCAATGCGAACTGGGATAAGCTATACTTTGCCTTTACAACTGCTGATGGTTCGGGTACCTACTATACCAGTGGGTACCTGAGCGAAGGTAAGTTGTCTGGGATGACGTATGCTCAGGGGAGAGGGTTCATCATGCCTTGGTTCAGTGTGAGAAAGAAATAAGCCGGTTCATAAACAATCCACGTCTGCCACGATGCTAACCTGCCGCAGGCCTTTGTCGGTCAGGATATCGTTGATACGTTCCTGGATGTACGCTTTAACGGCTTTAACGTTTACCTTGTCGCGTTCTATTTTCACGAGGATGTCGAACAGAAACTGGTTGCGAATCCGTTCGACCAGGGGTTCCTCGGGGCCAAGGACGCGGCTGCTGCCGAGTGCATCCGTCAATTCGGCCGTAAGGCGTTCGGCAGCCTGGTGGCTGATGGTTTTGTCGGGGTGGCGAACGGTTAGTTTGATCAGTCGACAGAATGGAGGGTAATTGAAATTTTGCCGTTCCTGAATTTCTTCCTCGTATAAACCTTTGTAATCGTTCTCAATGATTTTTTGCAGAATGGATTGCTGCGGATTGTTGGTTTGAATCAGGACGGTCCCTTGCCGACCTGCTCGCCGACCCGCCCGGCCGCTTACCTGGGTCAGCATTTGAAACGAGCGTTCGGTAGCCCGGAAATCCGGAAAATGGATCAGGCGATCGGCATCGAAAATTCCTACCAAGCTCACATTATCAAAGTCCAGCCCTTTGGTGATCATCTGGGTGCCGACGAGCATATCGACTTGTCCACCTTCAAACTCCTGAATGATTTGCTGGTAGGCGTTCTTCGCGCGCGTTGTGTCCAGATCCATGCGCAGTACCCGCGACTGAGGAAAGAAAATCTGAAGCTGATCTTCCAGCTTTTCAGTACCAAAGCCAATGGTACGTACTTTCGTAGAACCACAGGTTGGGCACACCCGTGGTACAGCTTCTTTGTGGCCACAGTAGTGACAGCGTAGTTCAGCATCGCGCTGATGATACGTTAAACTAACTGCACAGTTGTCGCACTCGGCCGTCCAGTCGCAATCTTCGCACTGCATGTAGGGTGAATAACCCCGCCGGTTCTGGAACAGAATGCTCTGCTCTTTGCGCTCCAGATTCATCTCCAGGGCGTTGATCAGCGCCGACGAAAACTCACTGCGCATGGTTTTCTGCCTCTTTTCCTGCTTAGTATCGACCAACAGAATACGAGGTAGGGTGGCCTCGCCGAAACGCTGGAAAAGCTCAACTAAACCGTAACGCCCCTGTTGGGCCTGGTAATACGTTTCCAGCGAAGGCGTTGCTGAACCTAACACCACTTTGGCCTGTTGCCAGTGCGCCAGCATCATGGCTACGTCGCGGGCGTGGTAGCGGGGAGCCGGATCGTGCTGTTTATACGACGTTTCGTGCTCTTCGTCGACGATGACCAGACCTAAGTTATCAAAGGGAAGAAACACCGATGAGCGCACGCCAATCACAAACTGGTACTGCCCCGACACGACGCCTTTCCAGACTTCGACCCGCTCGTTGTCCGAAAACTTTGAATGGTAGATACCCATCTTGTCGCCAAACACCCGCTGTAGGCGAACAACGATCTGCGTCGTGAGCGCAATTTCGGGCAAGAGATACAGCACCTGCGAGCCACCCGCCAGCGCCTGCTGGATCAGGTCGATATAGACTTCGGTTTTGCCGCTGCCCGTGATGCCATGCAGCAGGACGATGTTCTGGCGTTCGAACTGCGCCATGATCTGCTGCGAAGCTGCTCGTTGCGCATCGGTTAGTTTTATTTCAACCTGGGTACCTGAGTTGGTGTCCGAAAACCGGGGCTGAATCACCTCAAACGTCTCGAAAACCTGGTTTTTGATTAAGGTTGTCAGCGAGGACTGCGAAATCTCGTCGTCCTGGTTCAGGATTGTTTTGTCGAGGCCTTTCTGGTTCAGGGCTGAATTGATCTGAACCGGCACGTGGCGCAGGTAGCGCATGACGACTTCCTGCTGTTTGGGCAGCTTTTCGAGCCGCTTCAGCAGTACCAGAAGCTGTTCTTTCTCTTCGTAATTCGGGTGCAGCCGAACTTTGCGCACCATTTTGGGAATGTACTTCTCTTTAACCTCTTCAAAAACGATGACTGCTTTCTTGCCGACCAGCGACTTGATGAGTGCCGGTACGTTACTGCCTTCCCCCGCCAGTCGACCCAGTTCTTCGTACGATAAAGCAGGATGTTTTTTTAACTCGTTGAGCAAGGTTTTCTCGAACGAAGTGAGCAGTTCGGGATAATCGAAATCAGGGTTGAACTGAACTTTCGACTGGCTGGAAATTTTAAGACCCGATGGCAGCGCTACGTTCATGACGTCGCCGATGCAGCACATATAATATTCAGCCATCCAGCGGAATAACTCGAGCTGATAACTGTTTACGAGCGGATATTCATCCAGCACTTCGGAAATGTAACGAGCCTGGTAGGCGCTGGGCGGGGAGTTGTGGAGCCGGGCAACCACCGCCGTCATCACGCGGCCGTTATTCTTGCCAAAGGGGACAATAACCCTGGCACCAATTTTGAGCGTGTCGGCCATTCCGCGTGGCACCCGATACGTAAAAAACTTAGGGACCGGGATCGGCAGAATCAGATCGGCAAAGAAAGTTATTTCCTCAGCGTCAATTGACGAAAACAACGTATTGTATAGGTTTTCCACGGAGTCCACAAGCCAGCCAGTAAATATACAGCTATTTCGGCCCCAGACTGGCAAGAATTTTGTCTGCGATGCTGATGCTCGTTTAAGTCTACTGAATTGAATAATAAGTAAATCTACCTATTTTCTAGAATTGAAAACTTAGCCGAGCAATCGTGTTATCCGGCTTTATAAACCGGGTAAATAAAATCCTCAAATGAACAGCCTCGTTTATGAAACAAATTTACTGGTTAAGGACTGGCCTCCTCACGGCCCAGTTCATGGCCCTGCTATTTGCCTGGGTCAACTATCCTCATGCGCACGCCCAATTAAATGGCGCTGTGTTTCTCGATTACGACTTAAATAGCCTCCATTCAGGTACATCGCCCACCGGGCCAGCTACAACAGAAATCACAGGTTTAGCCTTTGTCGACCCTGACGAAATTTCGCTCACAACTGTAACTAACGACAGGGGAAATTACTCATTAGCCAATCGTGACGCACCCGTGGAGAATCCTCTTTGCATTAAGTCCCTGAATCTGCCAATGGAGGACTATACTGGACCCTATAGTAGCAACAGCAGCACCAGTATTCAGCTAATAAAAGCACCGGTGTTCGATGTCAGCGTTGGCCTAAAATATCCATTTGACAATAGCCTGGGCGTTTACTCCTGTCCAGAACTAATCAGCGACGAAGACACGATTTTGGCTTGCTCAGGCCAGAAAATTTTTCCACTGGGGGTTAGGGGGCTTCAACTCAATCCAGAAGACTCCGTGCGGTTCGTCGTCTTTACCAGCCCGCAGTCCGGCACGGCCATGTATGGTCCTGGAGGGGTAGTGATTGGTACAGTAAAGCCCAACGCTAACAATAGGGCCGAATTGCCTAACCCTAATGTGAACACAACGAACAATAGTTCATCCGTAGCTACGAGGTACATCTACGCGATCATCTACCCGACTCCTCAAAGCCCCGACTGCCGACCTGCCTACGAAACCATGCTGCTGATTAAGCCGCCGGTAGCTGCTTCGGCAACAGGTGGTCTACTAAACTGCGCTGTTACCCAGGTAAACTTGCCCGGAAGCGCTCATAATGCCGCCGGAGATACAGTGACCAGCAATGTCATTTACAGTTGGCGCGGACCAGACGGCTTCACGACTGCTGAGCAAAATCCTATAGTTTCGGTAGCAGGCACCTATACCTTAACCGTTACGACGCTGTCGTGTCTGGGGCAGCGAAGTTCAGCGCTGGCCGTAGTTACCGCCGATACCGCCCGACCAGACCTGATCGCTTTGGGGAGTGGATTGCCCTGTGCAAGCTGTACCAGCACCTTGTATGCCGAAGCGCCGGAAGCAACGTTACGTTGGAACGGACCGGGCGGCTTCACCAGTACCGTAGCTGAGCCGGAAGTAAGCATACCCGGTACGTATACGGTGACGGCCACAGGTGCGAACGGTTGTCAGGCAGATGTAACCGTTGAGTTATTGCCAGTCGATCAGGAGCCGTGCTTACCCATTACCGCTTTGGCTGTGGGAGGTACGGTAAGCTGCGCCGTTGCTCAGGTCAGTTTACAGGCCGAGGCCCGCAACCCCGATGGGGCCGTGCTGACCAGCAATCTTATATACAACTGGCGTGGACCCAACGGATTCACCAGTGCGGAACAAAATCCGGTGGTGTCGGCAGCGGGCTCGTATAGCCTAACAATTAGTCTCGTTGATTGCCCGGATATGCTTGCAACCGCTCTCGCTGTTGTTGCGGCCGATACTGCCCGTCCTGAACTTATCGCCTATGGAGGAGCTTTGCCCTGCCGGGGCGCGGGGTGTACGAGTACCGTTTACGCGGAGGCTCCGGGTGTTGGTTTGCTCTGGAATGGGCCTGGTAGTTTCACCAGCACCGAGGTTGAGCCAGTGGTGACGCTGCCTGGTGAGTACACTATAACCGCTACTGGAACCAACGGGTGTGAGATTAGCCAGACGGTAGAGGTATTGCCCGCCGATCAGGACCCTTGCGCCGACTCGAGAATCCACTGTGTGCCGTTTCTGGTGAAACTAACGAAAACAGTTCGGAGGTTCTAGCCGCCAGTTAACCGACATATCCAGAAGCGCTGTTGTCCCGACGGAAGCGTTTTTTACGTATCATTCTATCGGATCAACAGCGCTTCCAGGCGCTCACGGGTACATGGTTAATACGGTGTTAATATCCGTAATCGATAAGCCGTTACGTTGGATTGGAAAGGTTGTCCCATTCTTTCGGGTGATGGTTGGGAGGCCGTTTACCGAGAAATCATAGGAACCGTAGAGCATAATTGACCCAAAATCGAGTCCGCCGGGAGAGTCAAAGCCATCGAACCCACGGGCTGAATACGTATCGAAGTCACTTTCGTAGCCGGGCCGGACGTTCGCCATATTCACCGTTACGTAGGTATCCCGATCGGCCCGGGTATGTTCGTGCCAGAGCCCGACGGTGTGACCAATTTCATGGATGGTGTTCCCCGTTGTGCACCCATCGCCTAACGTAACGTATTGAAGTCCGCCCGAGTAACCAACGTTGGACGAACAGCCGTTTCCTTTCTTAAACAGCACGTAACCCCGCTGCGTGGTGCGCTGAACGAATCGAATGGGCGTATTCGCTTCCCAATGGGCAATGGCATTCAGCACACGGGCTTGATTGGGTAGGGTAGGGTCAATGCTATAATACACGATTTTGCCTGGCCAGCGGGAGGTTGATTTCGAGCGTCCCGTACCTTCTGTACTGACGTCGATCCGATCTTCTAAATCGTCGGGCGTAAGCAATATATCGCGTTCGAAAACAGCCTGCCCATTAATCAGGCGGTACTTAATTTTTTGCTTGTTCAAATAGGCCGTTTGCAGCGAACCGTGCTGATCGGGAAACGCTTCTTCGGCACGACTACCCTGAATGACCGGGCCTATGGCAGCCGTTCCGGATTCAGACTGGTCGGGGGAGCAGCTTAGTAAGCCAACCGTAGAGAGACAGACAAGGGCGGTAAAACCTGTAATTTTCATAGTTGAGTTGGTTGTTAATTAGGTGAATGTGAGTTGAGTAAACTAATCATGCGGGAAAACGCAGCAGGTAGTAAGTTGTTTAGGCCATAGGCAGTCCAGGGTGAGCTGTTTACTGAATTAATCGAGTAGTATAGTGGGCCGCCAAATAGCGCTAAATAAGGGCCTACGCTATACGGAGGGTGTATACGTACACAAATTTCGTCTGGATGTTCTCGAAATATATACTTTGGTAATATTTACTAAGTGGTGTTATATATACTTGTTTTATAGGTTATAAATGTTATGTAATAAGTCGATAAAAAAGGAATTTTATATACTTAATAATGACTTGATGAATTCACGGCAGCGGGACAAGATTCAGAACGTCATTGCAGCAGCCTGTGAATTTTTGCGACGGCCTCATCGTTCTTAACGTAGCTGGTATGTCTTTTTGAATGACTTGGTTTGGCAAGGCAAATAAGCCCTTATGAATGATTTAGGCAGTATGCAGGTAGTTGATGTACTTATAGTAGGCGGGGGACCTTGTGGCTTAGCCGCCGGTATTGAAGCGGTCAAATCTGGGCTGAGCCATTTGATCCTGGAAATGGGAAGTCTGACCGAATCGATCCGCCAGTATCCGCGCCGGATGCGGTTCTTCTCCACGGCCGAGAATATCGAGATCGGGGGTTTACCGTTTCCGATCTCAGGCGTGAAAGCGGGGCGTGATGAAGCGCTGCAGTACTACCGGAAAGCAGCCGCTTATTACAAACTCAATTTCAAGTTATTTCAGGAGGTTTGGGAAGTTAAGAAAGAAGAGGATGGCCTGTTTACCGTTCTGACCAAAGTCGGCGACCGGTATCGGGCGCGGAAGGTGATTATGGCTACCGGCTATTTCACCCGACCGCGCTGGCTCGGTATTCCGGGCGAAGACCTGCCGCACGTATCGCATTACTACGACGAACCGTTTAAGTATTCCTTTACAAATGTCGTAATTATCGGCGCGTCTAACTCGGCCGTGGAAGCGGCTTTGGAACTGTACCGGCACGACGTAACGATTACAGTTGTTCACCGGGGCGAAGACTTCAGAAGTACGGTAAAATACTGGCTGGTGCCCGACGTGAAGAACCGCGTTAAAGAAGGTAAAATTAAGACCGTATTTGACTCAGTCGTCACCCAGATCGACGAACAGAACGTAACGGTAAATAATCTGAAAACAGGCGAAGAATCGCAGATTCCGGCCGATTTCGTTTTTGTCTTAACCGGCTATATACCTGATGCCGACCTGTTACGTCGCTGCGGCATTGACCTCGATCCAACCACGCAGGTGCCGGTTTACAACAAAGAAACCTTCGAGACGAACATCCCGGGCTTGTACGTGTGCGGAACCGTATTAGCCGGCATTTACACCGAAAAAGTATTTATTGAAAATGGGCGCGAGCACGCTCAATCGATCATCGACCACATTATGGGCCGGGCGGTGCATAAAGTTGCCGACCTGATCCAGCGGATTTAACAGAAACAAACCGGGCAACGATACTGATCGTTGCCCGGTTTGCTTTACGCTTATAACGAGTGTCGCACGATGAGCCGAAACGGATTTTCGACGTGAATCGGGCAGTTGTCCCGAATCAGGCGCGCGGCCGTGCGACCCATCTCGGCAAAATCGGTCGACATAACGGTGATGCCATCCAGAATAACTTCCTTCACGGGCGTGTCATTGTACGACAGAATGCCCACGTCCTGACCCAGCTTCAGCGATGTTTGCTTGATTTTTTTCACCAGCGTTACCAGGTCATCTTCCATCAGATTAATGTACGCGTTTCCGGCTTCAATCGGCTCCTCGTCCGGGTTGTAGATGGTCCGGGCTTTGAAGTTGTGCGTGTGACAAAATGAGTAGAAGCCATTCAGAATAGCTTTTGGATGATAGGTTTGAGCCGGGAAAAGGATGTTCAGCGTATGGTATTTACGCAGCAGCGGCAAAGCTTCGGTCAGGGCAAATTCGATGTCGGCCTGAAAGTTTTGATACACCGCGGCATACGTCCCCGTAATTCCCTCGACAAACTTGTCTAAGATTACCAGCTTGTTTTTGGGTAAGGCGTTGATAATCGCGCGGGCTTTCTCTTCCTGATCAAAAAAATGGGGAATGATGACGTAATGCGTGTGCCCAGCGTTATCCTGATGAATCAGGCTGCTGAAGCGTTGAAAGTCATTGTTATACACATGAAAATCGATGGATACGTCTGGTCCGAGACTCTCAATCAGCGCATCGTAGATGATTTTCTTGTGCGTGCTGAGCTTATTGAACAGTAAAAAGACCTTAAGCTTATGACCAATGGGGGTATGGCAAACGTAGAAGCCTTTACCGTTTACCGATTCGATAATCCCGTTCGACTTGAGCAACCGATACGCTTTTTCGACCGTTCCGTGCGAGATGTCGAACTCGCCACTTACCTCATAAATAGAAGGCAGCTTATGGCCGGGCGAAATGTTTTGGTTCTCAATGCCATCAATGATTGAGTTATAAATCTGCCAGTATTTCGGAGTTTCCGAGCGACTATTTATTCGAATCTGGCTTAGTCGTACCGTAGTATTGTCAGCGTCGAGCGGGGTATATGCGTTCATTGGCAGCCTAAGGTAATGAATAGGACAATGAATATAGAGTAACAGCCTTGGCTATGGGTTACCATAGGAAGGTTACCGGCTATCAGTATTTACTTTTGTTATAAAACTTGTTTTCCGTCAAAATAACATTAAACAAATGCAACTTTCAGCGCCAAACCCAACTACCTTCAAGCATGTCAGCTACTTGTGGGACGAAGCCAAAGCGGCCGAGCTCGCCGGGGATGAAGTCGCTCTGCTGGTCTATCGTTCTAATCTGTTAGGAGCCGATCTTCGATTAACGAACTACGGGGGCGGCAATACGTCCTGCAAAGTTACGTCTCCTGACCCGCTGACGGGCCAGCCAACTGAAGTAATGTGGGTTAAGGGCTCAGGTGGCGACCTGGGTACCATGAAACGTAGTGGTTTGGCCGCTTTGTACATGGATCGTCTGAATAATCTCAAGAAAATTTATCGGGGATTAGCGTTTGAAGACGAAATGGTTGGGTTGTTCAACTATTGCATTTACGATCTGTCGTCGAAGGCCCCCTCCATCGATACGCCCCTCCACGCCTTTTTGCCGTATAAACACATCGACCACCTGCATCCCGATGCCGCTATTGCCATTGCGGCAGCCAAAGATGGTCAGGCCATTACGCAGGAGCTTTTCAACGGGCAGATTGGCTGGGTAGACTGGCAGCGGCCTGGTTTCGATCTGGGCTTGAAATTAGAGCAGTGCGTCCGCGAGAATCCGGGTATCCGGGGGATCATGCTGGGTTCGCACGGCTTGTTTACCTGGGGTGATACGGCTTATGACAGCTACATCAATACGTTAGAGGTGATCGAGAAATGCGCTGAATATCTCGAAAGTAACTACGGTAAAGATGGGAAGACGCCGTTCGGCGGTTCAGTGCTGCAATCGTTGGAACCGGCGGCCCGGCGCAGTCAGGCAGCTCTGCTGGCACCCGTATTGCGGGGCCTGTGTTCGTCGCAGACCCAGATGATCGGCCACTTTACCGACGATGAGCGCGTACTGGAGTTTATCAATTCCAGTGACCTGAGCCGACTAGCCCCGATGGGAACCAGCTGCCCCGATCACTTCCTGCGTACCAAAATTAGTCCGCTGGTGCTAGAGCTTGCCTCCGACGAAGATTTGTCGGATGCCGGCGCGTTGAAGGAAAAGCTGACCCCGGCTTTTGAAAGCTACCGGGCCATGTACCAGGAGTACTATGATACGTGCAAACACCCCAATAGCCCGGCCATCCGCGATCGCAATCCGGTGGTGTTGCTATACCCCGGTGTGGGCATGTTCACCTTCGCGAAAGACAAACAGACCGCCCGCGTAGCGGCCGAGTTTTACATCAACGCCATCAACGTAATGAAAGGGGCGGAGGCTATTTCGGAATATACCTCACTGCCCCGCCAGGAAGCGTTCGATATTGAATACTGGTTGCTGGAAGAAGCCAAGCTCCAGCGTATGCCGAAGCCAAAACCGCTTTCGGGTCGGGTTGCGCTCATAACGGGTAGTGCCGGAGGAATTGGTAAAGCGATTGCCAAACGGTTTGCCGATGAGGGAGCCTGCATCATTGTTACCGATAACGATGAGAGCCGACTCGCCGGAGCGAACGATGAATTTTGCAATCAGTACGGTAAAGACACGCATACTGACGTGCTGGTTGATGTTACCGAAGGCGATAGCATCCGGGCGGCTTATAAGGCGGCTTGTCTGGCCTTTGGCGGAGTCGATTTAGTGGTGAACTGCGCGGGTATCAGCATCTCGAAACCGCTGGAAGAGCATACCGAAAAAGACTGGGATCTGCTTTACGACATCCTTGTGAAAGGGCAGTTCATGGTCACTCAGGCTGGCGTAGACGTAATGCGCAAACAGGGCTTCGGGGGGGATGTGATCAACATTGTCAGCAAAAACGCGTTAGTATCGGGCCCGAACAACGCGGGATACGGCTCAGCTAAAGCGGCTCAACTCCACCTAAGCCGCTTAAATGCCGCTGAACTGGGAAAAGATCATATTCGGGTTAATGTCGTTAATCCCGATGCGGTTATCGCCGATTCCAAGATCTGGGCGGGTGCCTGGGCTGAAGGGCGGGCAAAAGCATACGGCGTATCGGTTGAAGAATTGCCTGGCTACTACGCGAAACGTACCCTGCTCGGCGAAGTGATTCTACCCGACGACATCGCGAATGCCTGCTTTGCACTCGTTGGCGGTCTGCTGAACAAGTCGACGGGCAACGTACTGAACGTAGATGGTGGCGTAGCCATGGCTTTCGTGCGGTAAAGATGGCCAGACGAGCATTCGCCATGCAGTTGTTCGAAGGGCAGGCCGCTGAATACCAACGGCGGCACGACGAACTATGGCCCGAACTTCAGGACCTGCTGAAACGAACGGGCATCAGTTCCTATTCGATCTTTCTGGACGAATCGACCCATACGCTCTTTGGCGTAATGGAGGCTGTTGACTTGGCGGCTTTGGACGGGTTACCTCAGGAGCCTGTGATGCAGCGCTGGTGGGCCTATATGCAGGACATTATGGCTACCAACCCCGACAACTCGCCGGTGAGCAAACCCTTGCGGGAAGTGTTTTATCTGCCCTAACCTATTGAGTTATGATTCTTGACCCTTTCCTCCTCGATCAGCATAATCAGCAGCGGCTGGAGCGTCACCGCAACCGGTTAGCGCCCTGGACTGGCGACGTAGCCAATGCTGAAGCAATCATCGATAAACTGATTGCCTTTCAAATTGCCATTCCCAGTTGGGCGCTCGGCACCGGCGGTACGCGCTTCGGTCGGTTTCCGGGCGGGGGCGAACCGCGTAGTCTGGAAGAAAAAATTGATGACGTCGGCTTACTACACACGCTGAATCAGGCCAGCGGAGCCATCTCGCTCCATATTCCGTGGGATATTCCGACGGATGCTGCGGCTATCCGACAACGGGCGGCCAGCTACGGACTCGCTTTTGATGCCGTTAATTCCAATACGTTCCAGGATCAGCCTGATCAGGAGCTTACATATAAATTCGGCTCGCTGCAACACGTCGATCCGGCCGTACGTCGGCAAGCGATTGAGCACAACATCGAGGTTATTCGGCACGGTGAGGCTCTGGGATCAAAGGCCATTACGGTCTGGTTATCTGACGGGTCGTGTTTCCCCGGTCAGTTGAACTTCCGCCAGGCGTTCCAGCGCACGCTCAGCAGTTTAGAGGAGATATATAGGGCTTTACCATTGGATTGGAAGATGTTTGTGGAATACAAAGCGTTTGAGCCTAACTTCTATTCCATGACCGTTGGCGACTGGGGCAGTAGTTACCTCTACGCCAGCAAACTCGGTCCACAGGCTTATACATTGGTTGATCTGGGCCATCACCTGCCGAATGCCAACATCGAACAGATTGTGGCCCTGCTGCTGATGGAGGAAAAGCTCGGCGGATTCCACTTCAACGATTCCAAGTATGGCGACGACGATCTGACGGCGGGCAGTATCAAACCCTACCAGCTTTTCCTGATTTTCAATGAACTGGTCGATGGGATGGACGCCCGGCAGATGAACCACGCGAGCGATCTAGGCTGGATGATCGACGCGAGTCATAACGTAAAAGATCCGCTCGAAGATCTGCTGCAAAGCGTAGAAGCCATTCAGATTGCCTACGCCCAGGCGTTACTGGTCGATCGGGCTGCCCTTGAAGAAGCCCGGTCACAGAACGACGTTGTACAGGCGCAGGAAATACTACAGGATGCCTTCCGGACCGATGTACGGCCCTTAGTGGCTGAAGCGCGGCTGCGGGCCGGTGGGGCGCTCGACCCCTTATCCCTGTTCCGGCAGACAGCCGTTCGGCGTAAACTCATTGATGAACGCGGGGCTAAAACCGTTGCGACAGGGCTATGACCGGACCTCTATGTGTCGTTTTCGACGTTGGCAAGACCAACAAGAAAGTACTGGTCTTCGATCAGCACTACCGGGTATTGCACGAAGACCAAACGCCGTTTGACGAAATTACGGATGACGACGGCTATCGCTGCGATGACCTGCCCCGTCTAACCCGCTGGGTACTTGATTCGTATCAGCAACTGACCACTCAGTACGGCTCCGCCATTCGGGCAGTGAACGTATCGGGGTATGGGGCCAGCCTGGTGCACTTGGGTGATGACGGTCAGCCGGTTACGCCTTTATACAACTACCTGCGCGACCTGCCTCGCGAGTTGCATGCTCAGTTCTTCGGACAATATGGCCCCGTCAGTGAATTTTGCGTCCAGACGGCTTCGCCTGATCTGGGCCTGCTAAATTCCGGCCTGCAACTGTACTGGCTGAAATACAGCAAACCAGACCTGTTGGCGTCGATTCGTCATTCGCTGCACCTGCCTCAATACGTAAGCTACGTACTAACGGGTCAGCCGGTTTCGGAGATAACCAGTGTCGGTTGCCATACGGCTTTATGGGATTTTACGCGCCAGGATTACCATCCCTGGACGCTCAGCGAAGAACTGTACAGCATTCGACAAACGCCCTTACAGCCCGATACTACTTTCGTAATTGGCGATGATGTGCAGGCCGGTATCGGCATTCATGATTCGTCGGCGGCTCTGGTTCCTTACCTGAAAGCTTTTGCCGCATCTGCTGACTTATCGCCGTTTGTTCTGTTATCGACCGGTACGTGGTCGGTCAGCATGAACCCCTTTAACGACGACCCCCTCACGCCCGATGAACTCGGTCAGGATTGCCTGTGCTACCTGAGTTACGAGGGGCGACAAGTTAAATCGTCGCGTTTGTTCGGTGGCAATGAACACGAGCGGCAGATTGAGCACCTGGCTGACTACTTTCAAACCGATATAAATTACTACCGGCAGGTTCGCTTCGACGCTGCACTGGTGCAGGCGTTACGGACTCGTTTCCAGCAACTCGCACCCGCGCAGACACATCTGACCCGACTCCGCGAAAGCCCGTTTGTTGAGCGTAACCTGAACGAATACGCTACGTATGAAGAAGCATATCATCAATTCATGCTCGATCTGGTCGCCCAGCAGGTAGCGTCGCTATCGCTGGCAATCGGACAAACACCCGTAAAAGCGCTCTTTGTGGACGGAGGATTTTCCCGAAACGACGTGTTCATGAACTTATTGGCTGAGGCTTATCCAGATCGTAGAGTTCAGGCCTCCCGCGTAGCGCAGGCATCGGCGCTGGGAGCCGCCCTGGTGATTCATGACCATTGGAATCAAACACCCTTCAATGCGTCCTGCATCAACCTGATCCCCTATGCAGTACAGGCAGTTGACGCTAGTACGTAGACAAACAGGACGTTAGCTGAATTTGAGGCTTAATAGAAAAAAAATAAAAAAATCTATAGGACAACTTCCTGTATATAATTATAGATAAACGTAAATCTAATTCCGTTACCTACTCGTAGGTACGAAGAATCAGTAACAATTCTTCGTACCTACCTGCTTATGGAATTACTACTACAATCACTTCAGTCTTATACAAACGCCCGGTTGGTTGTGCTACGTACCTTAGCTAATTCATCGTTATCCTGTCCGCATATAGCAGAAACTACAAATTTAACCATCAGTATGCTTCGCGGGCGTCAGCAGAATCCGGCGCTCTGGAAGCCGCACGAATTAGGGCAGTTAGCAGACGTACTCGGTTTTCCGAATCGGTTCGCCGACCATCTGAACACCATTTCAACCTATCTGGACGAGCTAAGCCCAGGCCAGTTTCAGCAAGTTCGACTGCTGACGAAACTAACCACCGCCCAGATCGCGTCACGTAAGAAGGATTACCGCTTATGGCAATATCCGGAGCTGGAGCGGCTATTGAATGGACTTCGCAAACTGGCCGAAGATGATCGTACGAACTGGGAACAAATTTCGCAAAGGAGTCGGGCTAAGCGGACCGGCAAAAACACGATAGATTTCGAGAGTAGATTACGTTCGGTCAGCCAATAACCTTAAACAAATACCACAGATTAGGCCTTTCACCGGGCCTTTTTGTTTTTAAAAGCTATCCCATTGAGCAGATGACTACGTATTGGAATTCCATGAAAAAAAGCGACGTATTGCTGGTAATCGGGAAACGTACGTCTTCTTGGTACAGCGACCCAAATCAGTAGCTAATAAACTTCGGCGGCCGATTCCGTTTAAAAAGATTCTGGTTGATGAACCGGGCTCAGCCGTTTTTACTCATAGTACCAAGTTCGGTTTGTGTAGTATGGTTAGTCAACGTTGGTTTGTTCAAATACTCGTAAGCTTATTCGTGTTCGTGGCTGCCGGGCCAGTATATGCCCAGGATACCGCTCAGGTGCAGACACCGTCGGGTCGACAAAGTATTCCCGATACGTTACTCTTTAAAATCCAAAAAGCGCAGTCGGTCATTACCGAAATCAAAACCGCTGAGAAGAGGGGTAATGGCGTAAACCGCATTCGTGCCGGATTGGCCGACGTAAAAGCGAACGTAGCGCCGGTTTTGTCGGACGTGCAGAATCATCGGCAAACCATTAGTACGAAAAACCTGGCCAACTATAATGCCATTCTGAACGATGCGCTCGTAAAGTTGACGACCTGGCGAACGGCTCTTTCGAAAGTAAACAACGACTTACAGAGCCGACTCGATCAGGTGCTGGCGTTAAGCGGTGATTCGCTGTTGACCGTAGCCAGCAACGACACAACGCAAAAGAAGCTTTACCGTGACCAATTGGTCAGTCTGAAACTTCAGTTGCAGCAGGCGGGTACGCGGACAAGTATTCAGCTCGATACAGTTAGCCGCCTGCTGGCCGATGTGTCGGGCACTTCGTTACGTATCAGTAACCTACAATCAGTTCTGAATGAGCAGCTCCAGAAATCGGCCGAGAATGCGTTTCAACGCGAGTCGCCGTATTTGTGGGATGCGCCGTTCTGGCCCAATCTGAACAATACGCAGGCAGGCGCCCAGTCAAGTTATCAGGGGCAGCAGAAGATTCTGAAGTATTTTTTTGCGTCGAGCTGGGACGACCGGTTTTTATTAATCCTGCTTACTGTTGGCTTCTTTGTTTGGGTTTTTAGAAACCTGAAAAGGACCCGAGAACCGGATTTAAGCCAGAAACTAGGCACGCTGACCGTCGACAACCTTCGTCCTCTTCCGATTGTTGCCTCGCTGATTTTTTTGCTGAATTTAGTGCCTCTCTTCGAGCCTGGGTCGCCGTCTCTGTACATAGAGCTTACGCAATTTCTGCTCTTATTGGTATTAACCGTTCACATCTGGAACCAGATCGCCAGGCCGGATTTACGATTATGGTTGCTGAATGGAGCATTGTACATTCTGCTTATTGTCACCAATACGCTGGTGAACGATTCCGCGTTTCTGCGGCTCTGGCTGATCGCTCTGAACATAGCCTTTTTGTATTTAGGCATGGTATATGCCCGACACCTGCATCACAAAACCATTAGTACGCGCATTATCCGGCCCGTTACCAAGCTGTATCTGGTATTGCACGGATTGGCTATTGTCTTGAACCTGTTTGGTCGGATTAGCCTGGCCAAAACGTTTAGTACCACGGCCGTGATCGCTTTAATTCAGATAACGGGTCTGGGCATATTTATCGAGATCGTTCTGGAAGCACTTGAATTACAGATCAAGCTAAGTGCCTGTTCGCAGGGGCTTTTCTCCCGTGTAAACGTCGACCATATTCGTCGTTCCGTTAAGAAAGGACTCGTTTTGCTGGCCGTTGGTCTGTGGTTACTGGTCTTTTTTATCAATCTGGGCATCGCCGACAGTATCTTTGGTTTTATCGCCGACATTCTTAACCGACCGCGAACGTTTGGTAGCGTTACGTTCAGTTTAAGCAATGTCCTGTCGTTTGCCATTATCATTTATCTGGCGAGTCTGCTCCAGAAAAATATCGGTTTATTTTTTGGGGAAAGTCAACTTCCGGAAGCCGGTGACCAGGTCGATCAGATCAGCTCCGTACTGGCCCTGATCCGGCTGGTAATTATCGTAGGCGGAGTGTTGCTGGCCGTAGTGGCCTCGGGAATCTCGATCGACAAGTTTACGGTCGTGCTGGGGGCACTCAGTGTGGGTATTGGCCTGGGGATGCAAACTATTGTCAGCAACTTTGTTTCAGGAATCATCTTGATCTTCGAAAAACCGTTTCGAATCGGTGACTATATCGAACTGGCCGATAAAAAAGGCAGAATACTGACGATTGGCATCCGTTCCAGCAAGATGCTTACGGGGCAAGGTTCAGAGGTCATCATCCCGAACGGCGATCTGTTATCCAATCGGCTGGTGAACTGGTCGTCTAACGCTACGTATCTAAAGTCGGAATTTACCTTAAAAGTGACGAGTGATGCAGATCTGGAAGCGGTCCGTGAAATCATTCAGAGCGAAGTAGATCGCCTGGATGATACGTTAACGTCTATGCCGCCGGAAGTAATTGTTACGGGTATAAGCGGGGATACAGTTGAGTTAAAAGTGCAGGTTTGGATAAAAAGCATTTATACGGAGGCTGTACTGAAAAGTAAGTTGTTGCAGCAATTGATAATAAGGTTTAAAGCTGCTGAAATCAAACTGGTTTAAGTAAGGCGTTTTATAGTGTTTGCCAGCAAATCAATAAATAATAACGTATGTTTATAGAGCCCACTCTTGGTTTTCTTTCTTGCAATCTGAGCCGCTGAGTTACCCATGTGCGTTTCGAAGACGAACAAGCTCAACAGTGTTTTCTCTGAATATAGATAACTCTTAACCGTGTTGACATACGCTATTTTATGAGTGCTTATAACGTATCACGACGTTCATTTTTGATGGCTTCGCTTGGCCTTCCGGTAGTTGCTGCTTTACCCGCTTTTACGCCAGCGTCGCTTACGGCCGGGCAGATCATAGACCGTATCAAAGCGAATGTGGGCGTACCCTGGCGTGAGCAAACCGTCGATAAGCTGATTGTTGGTAACGCTGACGTACCCATTAAAGGAGTTGCCTGTACGATGATGGCTACCCTGGACGCGCTCCAGCGGGCGGCCGCGAAGGGGTTGAACATGGTGATTACCCACGAGCCAACGTTCTATTCGCACCAGGACCGGATCGAGCCTATTCAGGACGATGCTCTTTACCAGCGCAAGCGGGATTTCATGCAGCAGCAGGGCATGGCCGTCTTTCACTTTCATGATCACTGGCACGCTCACAAACCCGACGGCATTGCTACCGGCATGATTCACGAGCTAGGCTGGGAGAAGAATAAAGACTCCGAAAACCCACGTCTGTTTACGTTTCCGGAGACAACGCTGGCCCGATTTGCGCAGGGCATGGCCTCCAAACTGAACATAAAGACCATGAGGGTTATTGGCGACCCACAGCTACCGGTCAAACGGGTGATGGCCAGTTGGGGTAACGTCAGCCTGATGCCGGGTGTTCCGTTTCTGGCGCAGGCGGACGTATTGGTCGTAGGAGAGACCCACGAATGGGAGTTAGTCGAGTATGTGCAGGACGCCATCACCTCGGGTCAGAAAAAAGCCCTGATCATCATGGGACATTTGCTATCTGAGCAAGCTGGTATGAAGCACTGCACCGAGTGGCTGAAAGGCTTTATTCCGGAAGTGCCTGTCGAGTTCGTTGCAGCACCCGAGCCTTACTGGCGTCCCGACCAGCCAGGTAAGTAGCGTTACTCTAAGAGCAGGGGACTTTACCACACAGTCCCTTGCTCTTTGTGTAGTTATGTCGATCAGTTAACTGACATTTCGGATGTATGGCAAATTCCGTTTCTATGGAAGGGTGTATCCATATTCGAAGAAATAGTCCGCGATCGGCATATTGTTCTTCGTGTAAGCGTAACGATTCAGTTCTGGCTTCTTTAACAAGTACATCAATTGCAGCCGAACTAAACGAATGAACTTACTCAGAAAACCGGTTCGGATGTAAGCTGCTTTTCCAGTAGTTAACAATAGCTTCTAACTGATTCTTCATCTGTTCTATACTGGATTGCTTCTCGAAAAATCCTTGTATTGTTAGCTCATATGCTTCTTCAACCATCTGCTTATAAACTGGATGGGTAAAAAAGATAAAGGGAACCGCTTTGCGCTTAAGTTCAGGATCAGCCTCAATCTCTCTACGTAGTTCTAAGCCGTTCATGACTTGCATACTAACCTCGGAGATGATTATGAAAGCGGGCTCTTTACTAGTTCTTAGGTAATCAATAGCCTGCTGGCCATTGTTAAAGAAAATGACTTGATTGTTCGGTGCTAGTCGTTCTAGTAAAGGTTTGAACATAAGTTGATCGTCTTGATCGTCATCAATAAAGATGATCGGGCCTCTAGGGTCTTCCACAAGTTTGCTCTTCTGTTAAGATTGTTTATTAAATTACAACTGTAAACAGGATGAAAAGGATTAGTTTTTCCGCAAATTATGCTGTGTATCTATTTCGGCCGACCTAGTTGGTTATCGTAATCAATCATATCAAAACAGTGTTTTCAGTATTCTAACTTACCAGCCAGTTCTGTTTCAACAAAGTGACAATCCTAGCCAATTCCTGTAGTGTAGGCGGTTTCGTAACAAAGCTGTTTGCTCCGAGCTCCAACGCGTGTTGACGATCCGTATCAACGTCAGAGGTGGTTAACATAATGACAGGTATGCGCTCATAATCTGAGTGGGCCCGAAGCCGCCGAAGTACATCAAAGCCATTCATTATCGGCATATTTAAGTCGAGCAATAATAAGGCAGGCATATCAACGGACTGTTCAAGAAGCTGAAACAACTCCTCTCCGCTTGACAAACATTGCAGAATAGTTTTGGGGCTTTGAGCTTGAAAGGCTTGTTTTACTAAAAACCTGTCGTCTTCGTCATCATCGACTAAGATGACCCAATGCTTACTCGGGTGGCTCATAAGGTAAGTTATCGACAGCTTAACAGTCGGTGAATGGTGAACGTTCGAGAAGCTTGCCTAAAGATAATAAAAGTTGACTTTGTAGATTAGAAGTAGTCGATTACAGATCGTCTGTCTGCCAGCAAGTAGACCAGTAGAGACTTAAATCCTCTATACACATCCCTAATACCGTCAGCAAAGTTTTGATACAAAGAGCCGAATAAATAAAATCAAGCTATTGAGCGAAAAGACGTTACGTTTTCTATCAAAAAAATACGGTTCAGTCCAGCCAACTGAATTTGACGGTCAAGGGTCGGGCAACGATTAGCCTATAGAAGACATGTTACCTTCCAGATAATCTTCTGGTCTCAACTACTTCGTTATAGCTTGACCCATAACGGTTTGACCAGATTCATTTGTTAGCTTAGTGCTCGAAAGGCGCATTGCTTATATCTACCAATAACTCTTATTCTTTTCGACATGCTGATTTCCTTCAAGACCATTGAACTGCCTTTCAAAGTAGGCGATACTGTTTTTGTTAACCAACCTCATAGCGGCCGACGGTCGGAAGAGGAAGGGGAACCATATCCTTATTTTGAAGCAGAAATCATTCGCATATTCCTTGATGGTCGACTCGAAGAGCTGACGGTTATTGCTGAGCCCGTCGATACGTATGAACTGGAAGTAAAAACAGCCGTTTATGAACTGAAGCCGGTAGGAGATTACAGCGATCTGGTTCGGATGCCCTTGTCGATAAGTTTGCCCATTAAAGAACCTAAGCTATTCAAGTCAGAAGAAGATTTATTGGATTATCAACGCGCGCTTGACCAGGTTGAAAATCAGCTTGGAGCTATGCCTGCCCCGGAAGATAGGCCGTCATAAACCAATACTGACGAATCACCATGACAAGCTCCAGGTATTGTTCATAACCAGAAGGTTTTTGAATGACGGTCGCTGCTCCCAATTGATAAGCTAATCGAGCCTTATCCGCATCTTCTATACCCGTCAAAATAATAACCGGAATGTGCGCCCACTCCTTATTTATCTTCAAATTCATCAGGATTTCTATGCCATCCTGTTGTGGCATATACATATCCAGGAAAATTAGATGGGGAATGTTGCCAGCCTCCGTCATGAGTTCAAGCATCACCAGGCCGTTACTAAAGTAACGTAATTGACAATTGGGTAAAACGGCAAGAAGCGCTTTTTCCAATAAGAACGCGTCATCTTCGTCGTCATCAACTAAATAGACTAATCGTTCTTCTGCTGGTACTGGACGGGGAGGGTATTCGTTTGGCATAGATAAAGTTCTCGAGCTCAGTGAAAACAATGAAGCAGGTAGAAATTTCTATGCTAATCCATAACATTGAGCCTCATTGAAAGTGTCAAGCAGTATTGAAACCACTCACATCGAGTAAAGTTTGGGCAAGATTAGCTCAGAACAAAACAAGGACAGTAAAATGTTGGCTAAAACAAGTCCTGAACATGGCTTCTCCGAGAGGCCAGAGCAAGCTGGCATTGGTTCAGGGTAGCAGTCAGTTGGTTTGCTCTTGATATTTTGGTTACTTCGGAAAGACTGCTGTGTTGAATTTGGCTGAGTTCACGTTTGAAGAAAGGGATAGCCAATTCGAGCCGGAATACGCAAATTCGATGGAAGTTTAGTAGATCGATGCCAGCCGCACCGATTTGTAAACCGGGTGTAAACTGTTGTCCAAGAATCAACTGACATTCCAGCATCATTTCGCAAATCGCTCGCTGACAGTCTTCACCATCAAAAGCTTCTATTGGAAGTTGAGTCCAGCTCCGGTCATCGGACAGAATTTTTGCTTCTAGTAGCCGATGTCCCTTTTTGACAATGTCATTTATGGCTTCAAATCCTATTTCTAATTTGGTATTAGCTATAGAATAAGGCCGGACTTCACCCATCAAATCTACAAACGTTGCAAACAGGATCATTTTGGCGCAGAAAAGAAGCGGTTATAGAAGGAAGCATTTGTCTTATTAGACAAATATATGCTATCGGCCTTTAACAGATATCGCACCGTCACAGATAACCCGTTTAAGCCAAAACAAAAAGCCAGTTAACATTTCTGCTAACTGGCTGATTTTCAGTAGTGGGAGTTGACGGGTTCGAACCGCCGACCCTCTGCTTGTAAGGCAGTGTATTAATCCCAATTATTATTAATTATTATTATATAAACTACTGAATAAAAGCTATTTAATTGCTGGGAGTTTATTGTTGGTTGTTATAGGTACAACATTAATTGTTACATTTGTTGTACCTGACGTTGTACCTAAAAGGTCAGGTACAACAATGCCAAGAACAACACAATACAAAGAAGGAAAGGCTACTGTAAAAATCATTTACCGTACTGCTAAAACGCTTAAAGATGGTTCACATCCGTTCTGGCTACGTATTACGAAAGACCGGAAAACGACCTTTATTGCGACTGGTTTAAGCCTTTTGCCTAAGCACTGGAATGATAAATACAGTAGCTATAAAGAAGCTATTCGCAAAAGCTATCCTGAACCTTTCCGCGATGAGTTGATAGTTAAACTAACAGAGTGGGAGGAAAAGTATAGTAGTGCCGCAAAATCGTTGTCTATTGCAGATGAAGTACATGATTCGCGTGCTGTAGCCAGCAAAGCCAACGAAAGCCGAAAACAAAATCGTAGCATAACACTACTTGCCTACATGGATGAAATCGTTGCAACTATGCTTGCTGCCCGTAAAGAAGGTAATAGTGTTATTTATCGTGATTTGAGAAATCAGCTATCAGATTTTGTACTGCATCAATATCAGAAGCAGGATATAGGTTTTGGAGAAGTCTCGGTACGCTTTTGTAACCAGCTTGAAACGTTTCTTCGGGGGCGAGGCAATAGTGACACTACTTTAAGTAATCGTTACCGTACTTTACGGGCTGTGCTTAATAAAGCAATTGCAGAAGGTGCTGCTAAGCCTGACCAATATCCCTTTGCTCGAAATGTAGCTGAAAAGCATAAGTTCAGTATTGGTAAATTCGATACTACAACTCAGAAGCGAGCTGTAAGCCGAAACGATATACGTAGGTTTGAAGCATTCATGCCAATAGGCATTTACACGGCTGAAGATTTTGAAGGCAAGCGAAACGCAAAAGCGCTTGCCAACATTAAAAACGAAGCTGAGGTTGAACGACTTAGATTGGCAAAGGCTGTTTTTCTCTTTTCTTTTTATTGTGGAGGAATCAACTTTGTTGATCTAGCTAAACTTCATTGGAAAAATGTTAGCCTTGATGTTGAGGGGCAATGCCGTTTAAACTATACCCGACAAAAGACAGGAGGTAAATTTTCAAATAGGTTACTGAAGCCAGCTATAGACATTATTGAGGCTTATCGTCCTTTTACCAATGAGGGGCCGGACAGCTACATCTTTCCAATCCTTAACGTCAAGCAGCACCATACTGAAACACAGATTAACAACCGGCTTCATAAGATTCTAGGTCAAGTGAATAAAGACCTTAAGACAATAGGAGAACGGGCTAACATCAATACGCCATTAACAACCTATGTGGCCCGTCACTCATTCGCTACAGCATTACGGCAAGCTGGACAGCCAACCGCTGTAATTAGCCAAGCTATGGGACATAAGACAGAAGCAGTTACCGCTATTTACCTAGATTCTTTTGCCTCTGAAACCGTTGATTCTGCTTATGATGCTTTACTCTAATTTTTTAGGTATATCAAAAAGTGGTAAATTTAAGAAGAGCTATTATACCACTTTTGTACCATAGGTTTATGGGTAATATTCAGTTGCTTGAAGCCGAAGAAATCGAAATACCTGATGAATTGAGTCTAGAGTTTGAACGCGATTCGGGTAGCCTCTTCCAAAAGAACTTATTATCTGTGGTTGAACACTTCACCGATTCAACCGACAAAGCACAAGCAATTGTAAATAATATTCATGGCTCAATCATTAACGACTTAACGAGCTATCAACTTTATGAGATTTTTAAGTCAGGGTCGATTGAACAGCTACCTATTGTTCTAAAAAAGGTAAGATTCGAGATTATCAAGGTTGATGATTGTCAGCTTATATCCTTGCTCTTGCCAACATCCCCACCGATTACAGAGGCAAATATAAACTGGCTGAGAAAAGAACTAAGTGCATTATATCCAGAACGACTACAAAGCTATACTCTTACACTTGTTGGCCCTGATGGAAAGAAGCTATGCTTTAAAACCTGGGATCTGCTCCAAGCTCGTCAGTTTGATGCATACTTTAGTCATTACCTCGAATGGCTCAAAATACATACCATTAAAATTGGCTCTCGCTTTCAGGATGTATATGAAGAAATAAAGGAGTGGCTTACTCCAAAGGTTGAAGAATATGTTCCTAAGCAAAATGGATTTGTGCAATGGTTCCTCACTGAGCGGTTATCTAAACTTGAGTTAACTTTTACATTGACATTTGATAAAGCAACTGGCTTACTCGTAGATGGAGAAAAGAGCCGGGTACAGTTGAAATATAATTTATCTTCAAAAGATGTGATTGAGCAAGATGTCATTGATTATGCTTTTAGAAGACATAACGAGCTTACAATAGCTAAGCAGTTAGCACTAAGGTCATTTAATCAGCAAATAGAGAGTCCAATTAGAAAAGCGGAGGGCCTTTCCCTCAGACAAGTCGCGCTTTTATATATCTACCAGAACAAGTGTATTAAGCGAGATTCCAGAGCTGATGATATAGCTAAACGGTATGGTTACAATAGTGGGGAAAAGCTTTATAATCATTATAGAAGTTTAAAGGATCGTAATGATCGAATCAATGTAGACGGAAGAGTGATAAAACCACTTATTAATGATATAGAAGCAGTATTGCCTTACCTGGAGAAAGAACAACGGAAAATAGCTGAGAATGAATTAAATACTATCAAGTGTAAGATTGTGTGACCGGTATATACCAGTTACGCGCTATATGATGGAGCAATCTTGCCAGCGTCAAACAAAACGATATGGCAATGAGTAATCCATTTGAAATCATCAATGCACGTCTTAACAATTTAGAAGCCTTAGCGCTTGAGACTCTTCAAAGTTTACGAAGCTCTAATCAATTGCCTTTAGATGAGATAGGGGGGATTGAATTAGCTGAGCAAATTACACGGCTCAGTAAGCCACGTATATACACCCTCGTTTCACAACGGGCTATACCTCACAAAAAGCGGGGAAATCGGCTTCATTTTAACCGGACCGAATTATTAGAGTGGGTTGAACGGGGGAACCGTAAAGTAGATGGGCTTTATGAGTAATCCTCAACCTTCCCCCACCGCTGCAATCTCGGTTGCTGATATGCAAACTAAGTTTGCTAAAAAAGCCAAACAGCTTAAGTACCAAGCTTTTGTTTGCCCCTCTCATGAAGAGGTAATCAATAGCCTACTTGAGCAAGTTGAAAAGCTTGATTTTAGAGAACGAGCGGGTTTTGAGCCTGACGACGAAGAGGCTACCTTAAAGACGCGTCATTACCTGGTTATTGTATGTGAGGAAATAATGGCCTTAGCACAACGCTATCAATGGGGGTTATGCCGAAGAGATGATTTTTATTATTCATATAACGGCGCTTTCTGGAGGTTGATAGACCGAGATGATCTAAAAGCTTTTTTAAAAGCAGCCGCTGAACGAATGGGTATTGATAAGTTCATGGCTCGGTATGTGGGTTTTGCGAATCAGCTTTTTGATCAATTTACAGAAGCTTCTTACCTGCCAAAAGCAGTCTTTGAACGGGATACGGTTAAGATTAATCTAACCAACGGCACCTTCATTATTGGCACCGAGAGCCAAACTTTACGGCCTCCTGATCGAGCAGACTTTATCACGTATCAATTACCGTTCGCGTATGATCCTGAAGCTAAAGCACCGCTTTTTGATCAATTCATCAATCGGGTACAACCTGATATCGACTGTCAAAAGCTCCTGGCCGAATACATAGGTTATGTCTTTGTGTCCCCTTCCAAACTCAAGATGGAAAAGACACTACTCCTTTACGGTTCGGGTGCTAATGGAAAGTCGGTATTTTTTGAGATTGTAACAGCGCTGTTAGGTTCAGATAATGTTAGCCATTATTCTTTGCAATCATTAACTGAGGAAAAGGGCTATCACCGCGCAAACATTGCAAATAAGCTTGTCAACTACGCCAGTGAGATAAGTGGAAAGCTTGAGGCTAACATCTTTAAGCAACTTGTATCGGGTGAACCTATAGAAGCAAGGTTACCCTATGGTCAGCCATTCATTTTAAAAGATTACGCAAAGCTGATCTTTAATTGCAACGAGCTACCCACCGACGTAGAACATTCGAATGCTTATTTCAGACGGTTCCTGATTGTCCCGTTTGGGGTAACTATTCCTGAAGTTGAGCAGGATAAGCAACTAGCGGCCAAGATTATTAATTCGGAGCTTTCAGGTGTATTCAATTGGGTGTTAGCTGGCTTACGTCGCTTATTAGAACAGGAGAAGTTTACCTATTGTGAAGCAGTCGTAAAGCAAGTGGAGGCTTACAAACGCCAATCGGACACGGCTACCCTTTTTCTTGAGGAGGAGGGATATAAACCTGATCCGACTCAATACACCACATTACAAGACCTTTACAGGTTGTATCGGGCTTACTGTGTTGATAGTGGATGTATTCCAGTAAAGCGGACTAATTTTAAGAAACGGCTAGAGGCTAATGGGGTTGTAGCCGAAAAGCGAAATATCGGGCAAGTCCTATATGTCTGCAAAGACAACGCAAGTTTTTAAAAGTCTTATTTTACTGTCACTTTCGTCACTTTTGTCATAATGAGTAAGTCTTAGCTCAAGCCGTGACGAAAGTGACAATTGTGACGACCTAACAAAAGATTTATTTTTTGTATGTCAAACAAAGACTTTCGATACCAATTGCCCAAGAAGGCAGTTAAGATAGATTGCCCTCTGTGTGGACCTAAGCACCGTAAGACACTAAGCCCCTATATTGATACGAGAACGGGCGAACCATTACCAGACATCTACGGGCGTTGCGACAGAGAAAGCAACTGTGGGTACCATCTGAATCCATACCAAAAAGGACCGTCTGGTTTATCTTACCATGACGAAGTGAAAGCTCGTTATAGTGTTGGTTCGATTCCTAAGGCTTGGTTTAAGATTGCCGCAAAGCAGAAGAATAAAGGCATAACGAAACAAGGAATCATAATCGGGCTTGTGCAAATGGAACAGGCCACACTTGAGCAAGCCGAATATGTAGCGGCTTATATATTCGATAAGCCAACAAGGGCTGTTGCCAAAGCCAAGATGCCCATAAATGAAGGAACAGTATATACCATACCGGATGAAATTTTTGAGCAATCGTTAGGGCATTATGAACGTAATCTGTTTGCCTATCTTTTGCGTTGTCATTTAGGTATGGGCGTTGCCGATGAGCTGTTAGAACGTTTTCAAATCGGAACATCAACGCTTTGGCCTGGAGCTTGTGTATTTTGGTACATTGATGAACTAGGGCGCAAACGAGGAGGGCAGATTAAGCTATTCGATGATAACTTTCATACGGTAAAGTACAAGGACCGGGAGGGTAATCAACGTAGTAAAACGAGTTGGGTACATTCGGCCTTATTACGTAAGTATACACAGCAAGAGAAACCCGTTCCTGAATGGCTACAAGCCTATGAGGAACATGCTGAGCGCTCACCCTGTTTGTTTGGGTTACCTCAACTCTTAACGGCGCCAATAGATCAACCTGTTGCTATTGTTGAGGCTCCGAAAACGGCTGTCATATGTAGTGCATACTTCAAAGACTATATGTGGCTTGCTGTTGGGGCATTATCATATCTAAACGCTCAGCGTTTAGCACCTTTACGTGCGAGAAATATTGAATTATACCCTGACCTTTCAAAAGATGGAACTGCTTTCAACAAATGGAACCATATAGCTAATGATCTACTAGCCAAAGGCTATAAAATCACAGTTTCTAGCTATTTAGAAGATAATGCAACAATTGAAGAAAAAGTAGGTGGCTATGATATGGCTGATTTTTTGCTCGAACAGTGGTTAGGATATCCGCTTACTTGGAACATATAAATAGCTCAATGTGATCACATTACCTGTAATTACTTATTTTACTAATCGTGAATTTCAAATCTTTTAAATTTGTATAACCTCCCGAAATTAGCTCTCGCACAAATTGTTCGAATTGTTTCTTGTTTATATCCTTCTCTGAACATTTCGGGCCAAATACAACTCCGATTAATTCAATCGGTAACGAATTGTCTTTTAAATCGAACTCAACAAAAGGATTTAATATTTGATGGCTCGATGTTAGATTCCACCCTTTCTTTATTTTGGAGTTATACTCAGCAATATAAAGTAGCCTTACTTCTTTCTCAACTTCATATTCATACGGTTTAAAGAAGTGTCTCCAAATCGATAGGGTCTTAAACTCAAAATTAATATTAAGATCAGTTTTTATTCTATTTGTTATTTCTTTAATTAAATCAAGTTCAGGATGAGATTGATCTTTTTTGCTATAGCTAATTCTTTTTAATATAAATTCGTTCTTTTTTAATGCTTCTATAGATGAATTAAATTCTAAGCATACCCCCTTTGAATCGTCTGCGTACAATCTCCATTGAGTTAAGTCATCCTGTTTAAGAGAGCAGGATGATATGAATCGATTGTTATATGCTTCAATTGTTTTTTCATCTGCTTGGGAATAACTTCTACTTGTACCTAATATGTAATTCTCTGCATAATTCACCTCTGTTGTGTCATTCATTCCCACTAAACAATTCATTCTAAAAGTGTTGTTCTTTAACATCGCATAAAGCGTCGGTAATGTAGTATAACGGAATACCTTTGAAGGTACTTTATCATCTTTGAGTAGTAATCTAAATATTTTGTTTTCTAAGCTGTCTATATTCTGAGGGTCAGATAAATAAAACACTTCGTCAATTTCTTCGTAATTTACAAGTGTAGCAATATTAATAGCATTATTCGAGATGCATTCTTTTAAATATGTAAATTCGCTTTCATTAATTACTGCTGTTATTATTGAGGCAATAGATTGATTGATCTCTATAAAATCGTAAATTTTTCTTTGACTAATTATTTGAATAAATCCATCAAAATCTGTATCTATAAAATTATTTTCTTTGTTCCTGTCTAAGATCTTAAATTTGTTGATTCCATCAGATAGTATTGCATAGCGAATATCGTTTTCGTTAGCGTATTTTATTAATCTGGCAAAGTTGAAATTTTCAAAAAAATTTTTAGATTTTATTTCAATTATAGCGATAGTTCTGTATCCAGCACGTAATATGAAATCAAAGCCAATTGGAAAAGAATCCGGCCTTAGGATTCTTAGTTTATGTTCTGCTATAGAGGTTTTTAGCCTAACATTATAACTTGAAAATTTCTCGGCAAACTGCTTTTCTAGATATGACTCTGGAGTTTTCATTGTCCAAATGTTTATCTTTTTAAGTTGTTAGAACAATTTTTTAGGTTTTAAACTAAAGTCGTTGTATTGTCTTTTATATAAAAATTAAAATATGCCATATAAGTTAATTATTTTTTTAATAAATATCGCTATTATGTAGTATAAAAAATGGCCTTCAGTAACACTTGAATTGTAAAGCAAGTTTAAACATTTAGTCTTCTTAGGTTATTCCTCAAATTCTCGATTATTGTAACGTTTGGAGTAGTAGGGGAGTAACTTATGGTATTATCTCTGTTTTTAGTAAACTTTCCAATTTCAACTTTTCCTCCATATTGTGCGGTATTCAAAAACCTCATAAGAATATTTGCATTTTCAACATAAGAAGTTTTTTCTATTAGTAAAAGTGTTTTTAATAGATAATCTAGGGCCTTTTTGAACTCATTAACAACAGGCAATACTGGGAATAAGTTATTTCTTCTTTTAAGGTCTAATTTTAATTTTTTGCTTATATCGTCACTTGAGAGTAATGCGTTAGTATCAAAGTAAATCTCGTAATTGATTATTAACTTTTGTTGACTTCTAGAATCGCCATATTCTATTCCTTTGTAAATATTGTTAATCGGGAAGTGTTCGTGAAGTGCATAATTTCTTAAATGGTAAAAGAGCTTGTATGAAAAGTAACTATTATAGCAATACTTTTTCGCTTTGTCAAAGTCTAAATATTCTTTAGAAGTACTTCCATACTTTCTTTTTAATTTGAACTCTAGATGATCGATAAATATTCGACATGAGCTTACATAGCTAGTAAACGTTCTATTTATGTTTACAAAAAAATCGTCCATCATCTTTGAGTTTTCATACTCGGGATCTTGTGAACTAGCAGATATTGTAGAATATTTCTGACATGTATCTAGAAAATCATTTAAATTCATATCTATTTCTACGGAACGCCTATTAAAATAATGATATTCAAACATCACTTTATTGGCGGCTAGTATACTTTCATACTCTGAAGCGGTTGCTTCTCTAATTATATACGCTTTGTTATTATCATCTTGCTCAACTAAATATAATTTTTCTGTACTCATGTACTTTACGAAAAAGTCTGGCACAGTAGTTACCCAAATTTTGTCTCTCATATAAGCTATAAAAATATAATATTTAAATTAATTGACTTTTTTATCACATTGAGTCGATCATTGCACCCTCATCATTTGTCAAACCATATAGTGCATATACTAGCCGGTCAATTTCTGCTTCTAATGCTGATGTGTCAGCGATTGGATCAATAGCTCTGGCGTATAGAATCTGATCAACTATAAGTTCAATATCAATTCTCGCAGAATCTGTTGGAGTAGGCACCGGAATCTGTTCTACATACTGTTTGAAAAACCTTAAATAGCCGCCCCGAATAGCTGTAGAAAGAATCTTATAGAAATAAAGAACAACTTTTGAGTTAAGTAAGGCTAACAAGTATTTATCATCTTTCGGAATAAAGTATGCAGTGTTTACACAGTATGAAGATTTGTCATCATAAGCGGCTTGTACTCTTATGCCAATATCTGGAAAGATAATTTTATTTACTTCAAACTCTTGATAGTAATCAGATGCCCACCTTTGTAAAGCATACCATTCATATCTGATTCCTACTTCAGCTTGATTCCTTGCTTGTAATTTCGTCTTAAATTGATATAAATGATTGAATACTGAAGGATAATTCTCTTTAAAGAGTGCTTCCGCTTCTAAAGAAGAGCCTTTGATTGCACTGTCATTATGCAGCGGAAAGTGCCAAGGAATGTAAATAAGATACTTATTGGTTTTTGGAACTTCATAACGTTTTATATCTCGTCCTCCTAAATATGGCTTAATAACATCAGCACTTCGTGCGTCTTCAGCAATTAATTTATTTTTTGTAACATCATCAATAATGAAGGCTTCATTCAACCCTGTCTTAATTCCGTAATAAATTTTTCCATTTACGTACTCACCTAGCGGCTTACCCGCTGCTTGAATCTTTGCTGTGAGTTGCTTTACCTCTAGATTAGTTAGCTGCCACCCTTCATCTTGTAGGCTGTCTACCACAATTTCAAAAGTAGTAGCCTCTATGAATGCCGCTAGACCATTAGTATAATTCAGCGAATTGATCAGTACTGATTTGAAGCTTCCTCTAGTAAGATCATTTTGGATTCTTATGATACTTGGATAAGTAGTAGCCTCATCAAAAACTGGTAGATCTCCAAAATCAGCAATGTGCTCAACGGCTAGTGTCTTAAGCCATTTACGCATGTTTTCTGCGTACCCTGCCTTCAACCACTTGTTCGGGGTGATATAAGTAAACTGACCCATAGGCCGTAAGATCCGTATCCCATGCTCAATGAACATAACATAAAGATCAGCAGTGCCTGCGTAGGTTTTGGGAAAGTTTTTTTTGAGTAACGTTTTTGATTCGCCTAAATCCTCTTGTCTGATGTAAGGTGGATTGCCAATTACAACATCGAAGCCAATATAATCTCCCTTTTCATTCAGCACTTCAGGGAACTCGAACCGCCATTCGAAAGAACCTCTGTATAGGGCGTTGTTTTCGACTTCGGCAATCTCTGTTTCAGCTTGCTCAATAGCCTTATCAAAGCGCTTCTTTTCGGTCTCAACCAGCTTTGGGTCTTTGATAGGATTTCCAAAAATGTCTGTATTGACTTCGAGTAGAGCTCGTTTTCCTCGTAAGTCTAAAAGCTTTTTTCTACGAGGGTCACGCTTATAAACGGTCTCTCTAAATTGGCTCTTAATCTCATTAATGAAGCGTAACAGTTCGGTTTTGGCCTCTTTGTTTGGCGCGTTCTTATAATCGGCTACCGCTTTCTTGTATGCCGATAAGCTAAACTTTTGCTTTTGGAATACGTCTGTTAAATCTTCGGTGAGGCTAAACTTACTTAACAGGCTGTTCCCTTGCTTTATGTTGATGTCAATGTTAGGCAGGGTTTCAAGCTCTGTAAAACCGGACTCATCGGTATAATAGGCGTTCTTTAGTAGCTCAATCCAAAGCCGCAACCGGCAAATCTTAACCGAGTTGGGATTTATGTCTACCCCAAACAGGCAGTTTTCAATAATGGTCTGCTTTTCGTGAAAGAGCGTCTTTTGCACCCGTTGTCGTTCGGGCGTTGGCTTTCCGGTTGCTTGCAGTACGTAGGTAAAAGGCGTTTCGTCCTCATCCTGTACAATCAACTCATCGTTGAGGATGCTGACCGAGTAACCTTTTAAGCGTTTGCCCGTCTCATCCTGCAACACTCCTAAATCTGACTTGATCGCTATTAGCTCATTAAGTGCCGATACCAGAAAGTGCCCTGAGCCGACAGCCGGATCACAAATGCGTACCTCATTAATCAGGGTGTTAGCTTCAGTCCGATCAAAGTCCTTGTCTTCTAGTTCGGCAAAGTCTTTACAAGCCCACCCTTTAGCCTCGTTGAATTTTTGAACAACTGCTTTTCGGATGGTCTCCCGGCACATATACTCTGTGATAAATCCAGGCGTATAGAATGAACCGTCTTTATAGCCATTGATCTTTTCAAAGATTAAGCCTAAGACAGATGCATTGATCAGCGTTCGGTTTTTCTCCAGTATACCTTCCCGGCTCTCTGACGCAAAATCATAAGCATCCAGGAAGGCAAACAGATAAGCCATGGTGCCTAGTTCATCGGTGTTTCGATAAGCCGGATTCTCTTTTAAGACGCTGTTACGGAGCAGCGGTAAGTTCAGGCTGTCATCTAAGCCGTTGATATTGATTGTTGCGTCTTCTAAGTCTGTTATCTCAAATAAGGAGCTGTTGAGGTATGGAACACGGCCAAACTTCTTTTGAATTGACTCTTGCCGCTCAGTTGGTTTCTTAGCCAGTACCCGAAAGAACAACTTATACAACTCGTCAAAATCGCTGATCTTGTTCCGGTTCAAAAACGCGTATTCCTGATCCCCATTATGGTACTTAACTAACTGCGATTCGAGCAGCTTTAAGAACAAGATCCGGTTAATCCACGTAATGCAAAGCTCAAGAGCTACGCTAAACAACTGCTCATCATTGGTTGCCCCATATTGAGCCCGATCCGTTAAATGATAGAGCTTTCCGGCTGTATCTAACTCAATGATGGTATTCTCCAGTAAGGAGCCTTCATCTCGTTTGCCAGCCTGTTTACGACGAATGACTTTTTTACCGCCCTCTTTAACCTCCTCCAGACCGATCAGGTGCAAGAGTTCAGAATAGAACTTTGGGTTTAGCCGGTTGCTATCAGTTGCCGTTGGCAGCTTAAGTAGGTGCGTTGGTGAAAGCAGCTTGTAAAGGGCTAACAGGCGCTTGTCGTCCGTCTTAGAGGCATTCGATACAATGGTTCTGTATTCCCGTAAATCGAAGTAAGTAAACGGTATCTCCTCGTCTAAACCAGCCAAAAAGGGTTTGGCAATCTCATTATAAAATAGCTCGTTATTGGTGCTTACCTTCCGACCGGATGCCCAGGCTTCATACTCCCTAACTAAATGGGTATTCTTATAGAACAGCCGCTCGAACTGAGCAGCATCGAAGATAAACCACTCGTAGAGGTTGGTAATGATGCAATGCCGTATGTCAGTGTTTCTGCTTTGAATGCGCTCTCGGAAGTAGTACAGGATTAATTCCTGCATCGCTTTCGTGTTGAGGTTTTGGCGCGTGACCATTTCGGTCTTATTGGTTGGCCGCTTAACCTCGAACAACACACCAGCGGGTGAAGCCCCTTCTTTACCGGTATGAATAACAAAATCTGTCTTACCCTTAGTGGCAACTAGATAAGCCGGTGAGTAGTAGACAGTCTTTAGAAAGTCCATCAAATGCCCTTTGGCATTCTCCTCACTTTCTTTCTCATCAATGCGTTCGAAAAGTCGGGTGTATTCAGCTTTAAATAGCTCAACTTGCTCACGCCCAACATTTTGTAAACGGTAAGATTTTTCTAGAGATTCTAACGGGTTACGAGCCGTAAGGAGCATTCTTTTTTGTATATTTAAAGGGGGCTAAATAACGTAAGTTTTATACGTTGGACAAGTTCTAAGCGCCTAAATCCGGTAAACGGTAGTATTCTAAACTAGAATAAAATAGATCAGCAATGCCATTCGAGAAGGGACGCGAAAAGACCGGAGGCCGCAAAGCCGGAAGCCCTAACAAAGCCACTACTGACATTAAGTCTAGAATTGCTACGTTGATCGAAAATCAGTTTGATACGATACAAGCGGACCTAGAGACTTTAGAGCCAAAAGAGCGGGTAACCGTCTATCTTAAGTTCTTGGAATATGTAGTGCCCAAACAGCGGGAACAGAAAATAGACCTGTCGATGCTAAATGATGAGCAGATAGACGAGCTATTGAATAAGGCCTTGGCTAAGCTGGATTGATAGGATGATCAATAACAACCGAGTTCGCAAACTACACGCTTTGAAGCGGCTTTTAGAAGGCGACAACCGAGCCGCCCGCGCTTTTCTACCTAAGCTGATCTTAGACCTTGACCAGTTCACCGCTGACGAGCTTGACACCCTACGGCGTTATCAGGAATCTTGCTCTAATGGATTAGTTCATCTAGCAGAGGTAGAAAGCTTATTTGGTCGAACACTTCAGGTAGTTTCTCAACTTAAACCAGCCACGTTTTAAGCCGTGACACGAGCCGAAAAGCTGAAGATAATACATAACCTGCTAGACGGTCAGACCAGCCCCCTACGCCAATTACAGCGGGATATGCAAAAAGCCGCTATGCCTTTTATTGAGGTGTATGGCTTCGTTGATCTAGCTGAATGCCCACCTGAGTTTTTAGACTTGATTGTCATGTCTAGTGAAAGCATCATTGAAGGGATCAGGGGCGATTACCTAACTTTGAGAGAATGCTTAGCCCGCTTTGAGCGAGTTGATCCAAGGCTATCCTATCACTCGTATAGTGCGATTGGTTCAATTGACGCTGAGGGCAGCCGCTATGATAACTTAGTTCTGAGTTATGTTCAGGTAAGGAACCGCAACTACTCAAGCCGATATTTTAAGGGCGTAACGGTAGCCGAGTTAAGAGCCCTGTTTGCTAAAAGCGTTGGTGCTTTAGATCCATCCCCCTTTATCTTAATCTCTTTTGATCAAGACCTATCCTCATTCGATTACTTTTTCAAGCCAAAGCACTTCAATGAAACGAGCTCAAAAGATTGCCTTGTTGACTAAAGTTTTACAAGGGCCCAACCAACAAACAGCCCGTATGCACCTGCAACAGTTTGTTGATAATGCCCCTCGCTCATTAGTTATCATTGATGATTTGGATGATCCGCTAAAAGGCATTCAGGATGAAGACACGGTTCATTTCACGGATCGTGGTTGTCAGCATCAAATGAGCTTGGAAGAGGCTCATCAATACGCTAAGTGCTACCGTATTCACACGCTATTTATCCTGCCTAATAAAGACAAGCCGACTGCCAGCTATTCACAAACCCCACTCCCAGGGGTATAACGAATCCTTGCAGCTATGCTTAAACACAACCGCTATTCTAAGCTTGTACGTGCATCGTCAAAACTACTGAGGGGGATAAGCGATTGATTATCAACGGTGGGGTATATCCGATCTTTTGAATTACAGCTAAGATCCTTTTACCGCTTCTCGTGCAAAGGCTAATAGGAGAGCCTACTTCTTCAATGCAGCTACAAAAATTATATATTAAGAGGTCAAGTCTTCCTTTTTGTCCCGGTTATCTATCCTCTAATTGAATACGGGAAATTTCCCGTTGTCTACTGTTGGGGTAGAAAATAGCTTTGCCTAACATTGATTCAAACATATGAGAAAAATTTTCTTAGTGTTGCTATTGACAATTGTATGTATAACTGTGAAAGCTCAAAATAGAGCTCGGTTTCATCATACTCTATATAAGGATAGGGTAATACGTTTTCCAGATGCTGCTATTTTATCGAGACGTTCTATTGAGCAATTAGAGGCAGGGAAAATAAGACTGGTTTATGTTGCGCCAAATGGTGAAAGGCAATTAAAAACTATTTGCTCTAAAAAGTTAAACTGCGTAATATCTCTCAGTAACGGTGTACCAGTTGTAGACTTTTGGCAGATAGAAGCATCTAGTGACCAATTTAAGGGTGTGGATAGCTGCATAAACTCTAGTTCACCATTGGGGAAGGGACGGTACGAGATTGATCTTTTAAGACCCACAGTAGGGGCTCCCACATATGTAGTAACTATCCCCTTTTCTGCAGTATCTTTTGGAGTTGGTACAATTCCCTTTAGAATGAGATTAAAAGTGGGAGATGTGCCAGTAACAACCTCAGCGAACCTGAGCTTTGTCGGTAGCTTAGGTAAAACGTTTGGAGTTTCGCGTGTAACATCTAGAGTAATAAATAATTACTCTGTTACTCTAGGCGTTTTTGGGGGGTTATCTTCTGCAGATATTAAAAAGGCTACTTTCCGCAACCCTAGTAATTATGTAGCTGACCAGACTAATGTGGCCCTATCATATGGTCTAAGCGCCACTTTTGCCCGAAACAATTTAGGATTAATTATCTCGTTAGGCTTTGATAATAGTCTAGGAAAGTATTCTGACGAATGGATATATCAAAATAAGCCATGGATAGGTTTTGGTATTAATACTAATTTGGGTATATTCTAATAGAATTTCATAATCGGTATCATACATTAACTTCTAACACTCATCGAGTATAATGTTGTACCTAGCGTTGTACCTAAATAGAAAAAGCCAGTTAACATTTTTGCTAACTGGCTGATTTTCAGTGGTGGGAGTTGACGGGTTCGAACCGCCGACCCTCTGCTTGTAAGGCAGATGCTCTGAACCAGCTGAGCTAAACTCCCTTTTTAGTTTCCCGTTCGGCTTCGTTGTTGTCGTTTGGGAGTGCAAATATAAGCCCCTGATTCGCCGTTTTGCAAGTATTGAGACAAAAAAAATAAAGTTTTTTGCAAGCGACTGATAATCAAAGTGACGTAGCCTACTCGAAATTCAAGTACAGAGTCACCGTATGCGTAGTGAGCTTGTTGATGCCAATACCCGCTGCATTATTGGTAGGCCGGTAGAGGTTCACGAGGCCATGCGAAAAGCGGAGTTCGGGTGCAAACTTGAAAAACTCGAAGAACTGCTCGAAGCCAACCCCGTACTCAACCGCAAAGTCCATCGTGCCCGTACTGAGCCGACTGGTGCCCTGTTGTTCCTTCCGGCGGACGTTTGTTTCAATACTGAAGGCACCACCAGCCAGCAGGTACATGCGCGTGTTGTTACGTCGTTCTGATTTGTATTTAACTAGCAGCGGAAAATCCAGCCAGGTCGATTCGCGTACTTCTTTTTTAGATGTTCCACCCGGATAGTCATACATCACCTCACGACTAAATAGCGAGACGGAAGGCGTCAGCCGAAGATCGAACCGGTCGTCGAGGAAGGCGTTGACGACGAAGCCAACCCGAAAGCTGGGTTTGTTGGGTGAATAAATTCGATACGCGGAGTCGGCCTGCAGGAAGGACGGACTGTAGCCAACACTAAACCGCGTAACGGGCGCGGCAAAGAAAAAGCCGTAGTGTATAGCTTTGTCATCGTAGCGTTCCAGGTGCTTACGAACGTACTTATAGGTCTGCGCCTGGGTTGGCATACTCATGAGCAGACCAACCAGCAAAGCCAGGATAAGCCGAATGACTGGTAAATTAAACAGCCGATTACCAACTAGGAACCTGCTTTCTGACCTATGTAAATTGAAGCGACGCCGAAGGTGAGGGGTATCCATTTAGTATTGGTGAATCCGGCCGTTTCGTAGATGCGCAGGAAGTCGGGACCATCGGGAAATGCCTGAACAGATTCGGGCAGATACGTATAAGCCGACGCGTCTTTGCTTACCAGGCGCCCAATGAGCGGCAGGATAGTCCGGGAGTAAAAACCGTATACTTGTTTAAAAGGGAACTGACGCGGATTCGAGAATTCAAGCACTACGCAGACGCCACCGGGGCGAATCACGCGGTACATATCCGTTAAGCCGTTGAGCAGGTTCTCGAAGTTGCGCACACCAAACGAAACGATGACAGCATCAAATTCATTGTCTGTAAATGGTAAACGTTCTGAATCGCCTGATCGCATCTCGATGATGTTATCAACCCCGCGCTTCTTCATTTTCTCCCGGCCGACCACCAGCATCCCCTCCGAAATATCGACGCCGACTATCTTCTGAGGCTTGAGCGCGAGGGCTTCTAAGGCAAAATCGCCCGTTCCGGTAGCAATATCCAGAATCGTTTTGGGGGCATAGGGCCGCAGTTCGCGAATGGCCCGTTTACGCCAAAGAATGTCGATGCCGCCACTCAGTACGTGATTAAGCAGGTCATACTTCGGCGATATGTTGTCGAACATTTCGGCAACCTGTTCGCGCTTGGAGGTGTCTTTATCTTTGTAAGGTACAACGGCCATGTTCAATGAGCGAATGAGGGGAAGAGCGAATGAGGGGAAGTAAATACGGTAATCACTTTTTCACTCATTCGTTCCTGCACTCTTTATTTGTGACAAACCGGCTGGCTAGTGGGAAAGTTTCGCAGCAAAAGCTGGGTATAACGCTGAATCATTGCGTTTTGCCCCGGCTTTACGTAGTTTGACACAGTAAATAGCTGGTTAAACTTATTCTGTTTCTCATGAGTTACGCATTTTTTCCGTTCCTGCCATTCTTTTTTACGTTTCTTTCTCCGCTGCCGGAAGACCCTGACCCCAAGAAAGTACACCAGCTTCACCAGCATATATTAACGCTGGATACACATGCCGATGCGCCGATTATGATGCAAACGCCGGGCTTCGATGTGGGCGTGGCGCACAATACCAAACGCGACGGATCTCAGATCGACTTTCCCCGGATGAAAGAGGGCGGAATGGATGCCATGTTTTTCGCAGTGTATACGTCGCAGGGGCCGCGAACACCCGAAGGTCATGCCGAAGCAAAACGGAATGCGCTAAACCAGTTTAAGCTGATTCACGATGCCTTAAAAAAACATCCCGATCAGTCCGAACTAGCCCTAACCCCCGCTGATGCCTATCGGATTCAAAAAGCAGGGAAGCGGGCTGTGTTTATCGGAATGGAAAATGGGTACCCGGTGGGCGATGATCTGAATATGCTCAAAACGTATTACGATCTGGGTTGCCGTTATATTACGCTGACGCACTTCGCCAATAACCTGATTGGCGACTCATCGACCGACCCCGATGGGCCACTGTATGGCGGACTCAGCGAGTTTGGTAAGAAAGTGGTGCCCGAAATGAATCGGTTGGGAATATTAATCGACGTATCACACGTAGCAGACAGTACGTTCTACGACGCCCTGGCCCTGTCGAAAGCGCCCGTCATTGCATCGCACTCGAATTGCCGGGCCTTATGCGATTTCCCACGTAATATGACCGACGATATGATCCGGGCTATAGCGGCCAAGGGGGGCGTTGTACAGGTGAATTTTGTGAGCGATTACCTGAAAAAACCATCGGACGAGCACCGGGCGGCAAAGACTAAAATTCGCATGTCGAGAGTAGGTAAGGTCGCTACTCCCGAAATGGAAGTTCGTATAGCCGCTCAGAGCGATTCGGTGGCAAAAGTGTATGCCTCGGAGCGAGCCAGCCTGTCCGACATCGTCGATCATATCGACCATATCGTTAAAATCGCCGGTATCGACCACGTAGGCATAGGTAGTGATTTCGATGGGGGAGGAAGCGTTAACGGTCTGGAGGACGTCAGCCAGATTGAAAACCTGACCGCTGAATTAATGCGCCGGAAGTACTCCGAAACCGATATTGCCAAAATCTGGGGCGGAAATCTACTCCGGGTGCTAGGGCAGGCCAAAGTGACACCTTAATCAATTAATTTCAATCAACTAATTTCAAATACTCCTATCCCAACACCTATGACACCCGAAGCCGTTTTTCAGTTTGCCAGTACGTTGGTATTACCCCAATGGTTGCTGATGATTATAGCCCCGCGTTGGCACGTAACGCAGTGGTTGGTGCGATCGTACCTAATTCCAGTGGTGTTGGCGATTATCTATATCATATATCTGTTCGGTGGCGGCCCGGTTGACTTCTCGGCGTTTGGGTCGCTGCCGGGTGTAAAGAATTTATTTGCTACCGGTGGCGATGGCGTCATGCTGGCGGGTTGGGTGCATTATCTGGCGTTTGATTTAGTGGCTGGATCGGTGGTGGTGCGCGACGCGCAGGAGAAACAGATTCCTCACTGGCTGATTATTATTCCGTTACTGGCCTGCTTCATGATAGGGCCGGTTGGCTTGTTGCTCTACTGGATTATCCGTTTGGTTCGGACACGTCAATTATCGGCTTAGCTATGAAATCATTGCTTAAAACGTTACGTACCGGAAATACCGTTTTATACTGGTTTGGGGTAATCTGCCTGATTGGTGCGGCTATTTGTGGCATACTGGTGTTGCTGACAACCCAACAGGTAATGGGCATCAACGCTTTCATTAAGCCCACCAAATTCTTTGTCTCGATCTGGCTGTTCTGCTGGACAATGGCCCTTTATCTGCCCTTGCTTAACCGGCCCAGAACGGCCACTATCTACGCCTGGATGGTGGGTTTGGTGCTTACGTTTGAGATGGTGGTTATTGTTGGCCAGGCCGCTCTGGGTAAGTTATCGCACTTTAATATCAGCTCAATACGTGATGCTATATTGTTTTCCGCGATGGGCATCGCCATTACTACGTTCACGCTGTGGACGGGGTATATTGGCGTTCTCTTCTTTACGTTGAAAACGAGTGCGGTTCCGGCTTCGTACCTGTGGGGAATCCGTCTGGGTATTCTCCTTTTTGTCGTGTTTGCGTTTGAGGGAGGCATGATGGCGTCCCGACTGGCGCATACGGTTGGTGCGCCGGACGGCGGAGCGGGTCTGCCCGTTACGAACTGGAGCGTCAGAAACGGCGATTTACGCGTAGCACATTTCTTCGGCATGCATGCGCTGCAACTGTTACCGCTCTACGGCTATTACCTGGCGCGTCGCCCCCGTCAGGTGCTAATTGCGGCCTGCTTGTACGCAGCGGTTGTGACCGGTCTGTTAGTTCAGGCGCTTTCGGGCAGGCCGTTGCTGTTAAGTTTTGGGGCTTAGCGCGCATAGGGTAAAGAAAAGTGGCTCGGCTCTTTTGTTAGCGACTCACGATCGTATTACCCATGAACCGTTCCGAATTTTTGAAAACGTCTGCGTTAGCCAGTGCTACGCTCATTACCGATCCTGCGCAGGTTCGGGCCTTTATCACACGTAAACCCGCTCAGAAGTACCGTACTGCTCTGGTTGGCTCGGGCTGGTGGGGCACCAACATTCTACGTTGCGCCGTGCAGGCAGGCGAGTCGAAGGTTGTCGGTATTTGCGATGTCGATACCCGCCAGCTTAAAACCCTCAGCGATGAACTCGGCAAATTAACATCCGATAAACCGAAGCTCTACCGGGATTATCGCGAGATGCTGACGGCCGAAAAGCCTGAAATCGTTATCGTCGCTACTCCCGACCATTGGCATCCGCTCATTGCCATTGCCGCCATGAAAGCCGGTGCGCATGTATACGTTGAAAAACCCATCGGCCACACCATCAATGAGGGTAAGGCGATGGTAAAAACCGCCCGCGATATGGGCCGAATCTGTCAGGTCGGTACGCACCGGCGTGTATCGCCCCATAACGTATCGGGTATGGAATTCCTGAAATCAGGAAAGGCGGGGAAAATCGGTATGGCGCGGGCGTTCGTGTATTATGGGGGCGGGGCCGGTCAGCCTACGCCCGATACCGAAGCGCCCAAAGAAATGGACTGGGATATGTGGTGCGGCCCTGCTCCACTACGTGCCTATAACCGGACGATGCATCCCCGAGGCTGGCGCAACTACCTGGACTACGCCAACGGTACGCTCGGCGACTGGGGCATTCATTGGCTGGATCAGATTCTGTGGTGGACGGAAGAAAAACACCCGCGCAAAGTCTACTCAACGGGTGGCCGGGCCATCAAGCAGGACAGCACTGACGCGCCCGACCATCAGGTTGCTACCTATGAGTTCGAAGGGTTTACGGCCTTGTGGGAGCAGCGGGCGTTTGCGGGGAATACCGCCGAGAAAACGCACCCGCAGCAGGCTGTAGGTGTGTACTTCTACGGAACCGAGGGTACGTTCCACATGGGCTGGCTCGATGGCTGGACCTTTTATCCGTCCGATCCAAAGAAACCGGTTATTCATCAGGATGCTCAGCTTAACAAACCCGACGACCAGAATATCGCGCAGTTGTGGGCCAACTTTTTGGACAGTATCAAAACCAACAAAACGCCGGTCAGTGATATTGAAATTGGGCACCGGTCGACCAATATGGCGCTGCTGGGTATGTTGTCGATGAAACTCGGACGTAGCGTCGCCTGGGATGGTCAGCAGATTCCTAACGATCCAGAGGCTAATAAGCTTCTAGGCCGTGCGTACCGGGGCGAATGGCAGTATCCGGTCTAGTTTTGCCTTTGTTACGTTCGTTAATTACCTGTCGTATATTCTACGTTATCATTCCGGAGCGCTCCGGAATGATAACATACGGAAATGAAGCCTTGAACAGTTTCGTTACGTATCGGGTAAGCCCGGCTATGAAAGCCAGTTCACGATTGGGGTGGCTGGTCGTCATTTGCGCTACCGGTCAAGGTTAATTTTACTCCACCGTGGTTTCCTGGGCTACCGCCGTCTTCTTGATCCGTTGGCTTGTCCCAAATCTCTGAACGACGAAGTAGATAATCAGAGCGGACAATACGCCGGTCAGGAAGTCCGTCAGCGGAACCATGACCGCCGTGTACAGCATCATGGACAGATGAAATTTTCCGCTGCGGCTTACTTCGAGAATCTCAGCCGGTTTGATCATATTACTGGCTACCCAGACCAGAATTCCACCAATACAGGCCATCGGGATCAACTCCAGGTACCGCGCCAGGAAGTAAGCCAGCGCGAGTTTCAGCACCGCCTTGAAATAACCCGCCAGGGGCGTTACGGCTCCCGCTTTGATGCTGGTAGCCGTTCGGGCGAGGGCGCCCGTGCAGGGAAATCCCTGTACCAGGGGAGTGATGATCTGCACCAGGCCCTGCCCGAAAAACTCTTTGTCGGGGTTGAACGGGGTTCCCCGGTTGTTGGCGAGCCGGTCTGCCATAGACGAGCACAGGATACTTTCCACACCCGATACAAACACAATCGCCCCAACAAAGTACAGAATATCAAAGAGCACCGACATACTGAAATTGGGCATGACCGGGGGCGTCAGGATGAAAAAGTTGTTGGGAATGGAGCCATAGATGTCCCGCACCAGCACAATCCCTTTGTCGGTCATCAGCGTGGCTGATACCACGGTAGCCAGCACCATCGCAATCAAAGGACCGGGAATAAAAATTGAGATACGTAGCACCCCCCTGGCTACCACGAACGTCAACAAACCCAGCAGAATAGACCACCCGTTAACTTTATACAGGTTATGGGAAGCCACGCGCATATTATTCAATAATCCGCCTTTTATGTCCTCGTCCTGCCCCATCAGGCTGGCGAACGATTCAATGCCCAGAATATCCTCCAGGTTGGTGAGTGCGATGGAAACGGCAATGCCAATGGTAAAGCCCACAATAATAGAATTGGGTACCAGTCGGGCGTATCGCCCGAATCCGTAAATGCCCATAAGAATCAGGCTGATACCGGCTAGTATAGAGACGAGCACCAGGAAGCTGTGCGCCGTCGCGAAATCCCCTCCGTTGGCCGGACCGTATTTTGCAAATAAAGCTGCAATGACGGGGATAAAGGCGGCTGTAGGGCCGTAGACCTGATACTTCGAGCCGCCGAACGTTCGACCGACGATGCAGGCCAACGCTCCGGCAATAATACCGTTTTCGGGCCGCATGCCCATCGCCATCGCAAAGCCCATCGCCATTGGAATGGCGGTCATGGCCACAATCAGGCCGGCGCTAAAATCCCGATACACGACCCTGGCCCAATTGTCTTTGGTCAGGTCTTCCCAGCGGGAGTCCAGAAAGGTGAAGAAGAGCTTCAACCGGCCCGCGGGCGTGGTTGGTAGGAAGGGTTGGTGCATACGCGAAAGGGTTATAGGAAAAGGTGTTCAAGGCTATCCTGATGAACCAAAACCTCCTGCGGAATCCAGGCGATCTCCCGGTAAGGAATATGGGTTTTCCGGATATACGGCAGCGGATCGAAAGCTTGTTTCGGGAGCTGCAACTGGTAAAACTGGGCCAGGTAGATCTTATCTATTTTGAGTGTGTCGAGCAGCGTATCGAACGTACTTTGTACCTTTCCGTGAAAGAGCTCTATTTTTAGCTCGCCAATCTTGTTCTCGAAATGATTGATCAGAATGTTAATGGCATCTTCAAAATCCGGCGTCATCAAGTCTTTGACGATCCGTTTGGGCGAATAGAACAGCAGTTCAGTAATGGAATCGTCCAGCCGTTCGCAATACAGCAGCACTACGTTGACCGATGGCGCATCTACCTGTTCAAGTGCCCAACGGAGTGTATTTAGAGAAGCAACCCGGAAATCGATCGGAACTAAGATTGTCATTTGCCTAACTATTAGCGTTGAATTATTATCGACACGAAAGTCCCGGCCGTGCATTAGAGGTCATTAAGAGCAAGATTAGAATACGATAAGAATTACCGGAGTTGGGGCGTTTATTGATTAACCCACAGCAAAACCACTTAATGAAGCGTATCCTGCTGGTCGAAGATGAAGTAAGCGTCGTTGAATTTATCCGTCGGGGACTGACCGAAGACAACTACGCGGTATCTGTCGCCTTCGACGGAGCCACCGGAATCCGGATGGCCCTTGAATCGTCGTTCGATCTAATTATTCTGGATATTATGCTGCCCGATATGAATGGGTTAGTTGTTTGCCAGGAACTTCGCAACAGCCAGATTGAAATACCGATCATGTTCCTGACGGCCCTGAGCACCTCTGAGAACGTAGCGGTTGGCTTAAACAGCGGGGCGGATGATTACCTGGTTAAGCCGTTTAAGTTTATCGAGCTAAGTGCGCGGGTAAACGCGTTGCTTCGCCGGGCCAGCCGGACGCGCGAACCCGAAGCCAGTCCGCATATCACCCAGTACGTTCTGGCCGACCTGAAAGTGAATGACACGGCTAAAACCGTAACCCGAAACAACGAACCCATTCAACTGACGGCAACCGAGTACCGGCTGCTGCTTGCCCTGATCAGAAATAAGGGACGGGTACTTTCGCGCATTGATTTGCTGGAAGCGGCCTGGGACCTGAGTTTCGATCTGGGCACTAATGTGGTGGATGTGTATATCAACTACCTCCGCAAAAAGCTGGACACGGGTGCGTCAATTAAGCTCATCCATACCGTAGTTGGAATGGGTTATGTGTTGAAAGAGCCATGAACACCCGCACCCGACTTGCCTTCCTGCTGGTTGCCTATGGGTTAGCGATCCTGACCTTGTTTGGTCTCAGTGTATACTTTTTTCAGAACAACTATGCGTACGGTGATTTTTACAAGCGCCTGGAGACAAGGGCTACGATTTCTGCCCGCTACAACTTAACGCTTGATAAGCGAAACGCGCAGAGCTACCGCACCATCCGCGAAAAGCACCTCGAACGGCTGGATGGGGAAAAAGAATACATACTCTCGGCTGTTGATGGCGTTGCGGCCGGTACGCTGGCTGAAACGTATCAGTTACCGGTTTCTCTGGTCGAGCGGATTCTGACGAAGGGTCGGGCAACGGCCCAGGAAGGTACCAAGTTTTTTGCCGGGGTGAAGGTTAGCGCATCGGGGCGAAACCATATTGTTGTCGTGTCGGCCAACAACTATTACATGAACCACCACCTGCGGTTCCTGAGAAATGTACTGGGACTGGGTATTCTGCTTGCGTCCATCGTTACGGTTTACATGTCGTTTTATTTTTCAAAACACGTATTCGAACCCATCAAGCAAATTACCAACCGGGTTCGGCATATCAGCACGGAAAACATCAATCTGCGATTAGAAGAAAAAGAGTACCGCCACGAGATTGGGGAGCTGACCACTACGTTCAATGACTTGCTTAATCGGATTGAGACGTCGATTGAAATTCAGAAAAACTTTATTGGGAATGCCTCGCACGAATTGGCCACACCGCTCACCTCCATTATTGGCGAAGCCGACGTTACGTTGAAAAAAGAACGCCAACCCGCCGAGTACCAACTGGCTCTGCGTAACATTCTGACGCAGGCCGAGCGGCTGAATGAAATCACCCGTTCGCTATTATCACTGGCCCAGATCGGATTCAACGGCAAAAAGCTAAATTTTGACATAATCCGGATCGATGAACTGATCTGGGAGGTGAAGGCTCTGCTCGACAAACTCAATCCGCATAATCACGTTCAGGTTGACTTTCAATACCTGCCCGAAGATCCCAGGAAGCTTAAAATAAACGGGAACCGGCAACTCCTGCAGCTGGCGCTGACTAACTTGCTGAATAACGCCTGTAAATACTCGAACAACAAACCCGTAACGGTTCACATCGGCGTTACGGCTCAGGAAGTGGTTCTGATCATTCAGGACAAGGGCGTGGGAATTCCCGAAGAGGAAATACAGTTCATTTACGACCCCTTTTTCCGGGCGTCTAACACGAAGTTGTACGAGGGCTACGGCATCGGGCTACCCCTGGCCAGAAATATTATTAAGCTGCATAACGGACTGCTGCATGTATCGTCGAGACTGAATGTAGGGACTACCGTACGCGTTCAATTTCCTTCGATAGGGCCTGCTGTTACGTACGCAAAACCTAACCCTAATCCTGCTTAATGGGGATTGCGACTGTTAACGGCCGCAATCTGATTCGAAAGCGCTACGGACGTAGTTAGATTCGTTAATCAGTCAACTTTTAGCACTGGTAGCTCAACCGTTCGCAGGCGGTTCATGAGCCGCCTTTCAGGACTAAACCGCACAGCCGGTTAACGCTCGTTACGGCTAGCCCTCTTACCCGTATGCTTTCAGATAGACGCTCGTTTCTTGAAAAAATGTCGCAGATTGGTGCCCTCAGTCTGCTGCCCGGCTCCTCAGCGCTGGCCGATGACGCAACCGCGGGTTCGATTGAGGAGAAGAATCATTTTGTGGTCGGACCCTATTTGCAAAACATGAGCAGCTATGAGGTAACGATCATGTGGATCACCCACAAAAACAGTTTTAGCTGGGTAGAATACGGAGCGGGTACGTACACAAGTAAACGGGAGGTGGGCTACAACCACGGTCTGATCGAAGCGAATAACCGAGTTAATAAAATCACGTTGACCGACCTTAAGCCGGGCACGGATTATAAATACAAAATCGTTTCCGCCGAAATTCTGGGATACAAAGGCGCAAAGGTTGAGTTTGGCGAACCATAACCAGTCCCATGTATGCCTTCAAATCACCCGCGGAGAATGAGCAGGAGGTGAAACTGGTGGTGTTTAATGACATTCATGACCGACCCCAGATTATTCCTCAACTGCTTTACCGACATGGGTACACGGGCAACAAGCCCGACTATGACTTCGTCGTGTTCAACGGGGACTGCTTTGACTGGGTTACGCAGGAAAGCCAGATGGTTGATCACCTGCTCAAACCAGCGGTCGATATTTTTGCCTCTGAAAAACCGTTTATCCTAACCCAGGGCAACCACGAGTGCCGGGGTAGTTTTTCCCGGCATATTCCCAACTACTACGCGTATCCGGAAGGCAATTATTACTACGCCTTCTCCCGCGGGCCCGTCCGGTTCGTCATCCTCGATTCGGGAGAAGACAAAGCCGACGACAACGTTGAGTACGGTGGATTATCAGCCTTTGACCGCTACCGCGACACGCAGCGGAAGTGGCTGGAGAAAGAAATAGAGAGTGCCGCCTTCAAAAAAGCGCCGTTCCGCATCGTCCTGATTCACATCTCGCCGTATCACTCCGGCGATTGGCACGGCCCAATGCACTGCCAGCAGGTGTTTGGACCGCTGTTGAACAAAGCCAACATTGATCTTCAGATTTCGGGTCATACGCATCGCTATGGTACGTATGACCCGGATGCTACCCATAATTACCCGATCGTGATTGGTGGAGGACCGCTGGAAGGAAACCGCACCCTGATAAAAGTCCATGCCACGACTAAGGAGCTTACGCTTAAAATGATTCGTGACGATGGTGAGGTCGTGGGTAAGTATACGCTTCTTAAAAAGGCCCGTACATAATTCTGGCTGGTGCGCTAATCGACAACTCGGCACCAAGCCCTTAAGACATTCCTAAGCTGATTCGGGTACAACACCCGTGATGGTATGACGTACTGTACCCACTGGTTTCGGTAAGTGATCTCTGTCAATCTTATTTATTAGCTATTAAGGTATCAAGAACACTGATAAGTATTATCGAATTTAGGACTTTTTCTATCAAATTTGAGACATAACTAATAAATGGCGTTGGTAGCATTGTATGTTTGTGTAATACGTAGCGAGCGGCTGCTGACCCTGTCCGATTAGGCTGATCAGCAACATTTTGGCAATCCCTATTCGTCGGATTGCTTCTCAATTTCTGGTGGAGTTCTCATCCATTGTAGTAAACTTTCAATCCTTCCATTCTGATCTATGAACACGTATACGGTACTATCCGGTCGGCGGCTACTGGCTGGCCTATTCTTGCTAAGCTCGACAAATCTCATCTGGGCACAGAACAATTATGTAGTAACTGGCCCCAGTTCTCCGGGACCGGGTTCTGAGAATACGGTGGTCGGTATTCAGGCGGCTAGCCTGGCCCTAACTGGAGGGGGTAATGTATTCGTAGGCTTTGAAACCGGCCGAAGTAATACAGGAGGCAGTCTGAATACATTTATGGGTTACAAGGCTGGTCGCTCAAATACGAGTGCGAATTACAATACGTTTGTGGGCAACTCAGCGGGTACAAGTACCACTGAAGGAAGTGAGAATACGTTTATTGGAAATGGTGCCGGTGCTTTGAATGTCAACGGCATCAAAAACACATTTACCGGTGCCAATGCCGGTACGTTAAACTCATCAGGGGCCTTCAATTCGTACTACGGCTTCAACGCGGGGTACGGGGCCACAACAGCCCAATTCAATGTATTCATTGGCCACGAGTCCGGCTTCTCCACTACCGAAGGCGGCTCGAATACGTTTCTGGGAAGTTCAACAGGATACAACAACCTGACGGGCGGAGAAAATACATTTGTGGGGAATCAGGCTGGTTTTAACAATCGATCGGGTTATAACAACGTTTTTGTCGGTTCACAGACGGGCGGTCGAAACGAGACCGGTGTTAACAATGCGTTTGTTGGCTGGTTGACGGGCTTTAATACAACGACCGGCAGCTATAACGCCTTTTTGGGAGAAAGAGCCGGTTTGTTTAATAAATCGGGGCATAGTAACGCCTATGTAGGGGTTCACGCTGGATACAGTAATGAAACCGGTAGCAACAACGTAGCGCTAGGCGATTCGGCCGGTTTCAATAATGCCGTTTCGAACAACGTTTTTCTGGGCAGCAAAACCGGCTTTTCAAACACAACGGGTGGCTTCAACGTCTTTACGGGAGCCTACGCTGGTTACAGCAACACAACCGGCAGTTTTAACGTCTTAAACGGCCTTGATGCCGGCCATTTCAATACGACGGGCAGCTTCAACCTCTTTGTGGGCCATCAGGCCGGCTATGGCAACAGTACGGGGAGTCAGAATACGTTTCTGGGGTATCAGGCGGGTCGTAATAACCAGACCGGTGGGGCTAACGTATTTATCGGACAGACAGCCGGGTTTAACAACAATAATGGCACCGCGAACCTATTTCTGGGACAACGGGCTGGATTCGGTAATACCGTAGGCAATTATAACACGTTTATCGGTAGCTCATCGGGTGAAGGTAATACTGTAGGAGCCAACAATAATTTCATTGGAAACGGGGCTGGTTTTGCCAATACGGAAGGCAACTTCAATGTGTACATTGGTTCGGCTGCCGGCAGTAAAAATCAGCGTGGGGCCAATAATGTAAGCATTGGATCGTACGCCGGGATGGAAAACGTCGACGGCAGTAATAACACCTTCGTAGGTCACAGCGCTGGTGTTCCAACAGGCTCCGCCCTGCAGAACGTTACGGTTCTGGGCTATAATGCGCAGGCTACAGCCTCTAATTCGGTAATTCTTGGCCGCGATGCGAACGTAGGCATTGGTACGTCGGCTCCGGCTGCCAAGCTGGAAGTCGTTTCAGGTACGTCTGGTACCTCAGGATTACGGCTAACCAACCTTACTGCTGGCTCGACGGCATCAGCTCTTAATCAAACCAAATTCTTAACGGTGAATGCTCAGGGCGACGTAGTACTAGGCAGTATCAATGGAGCTGGTCGTTCTGCTGCCACCGAATCGCTCTGGCAACGTAAAGGCCCTTATCTGGAAAGTACACAGGGCGAAGCGGTCATTATCGGTCAGGGGGTAACGACTACGCCTTCGGAGTACAATCTGTTTGTGAGCAAAGGTATTCTGACCGAACGAGTTAAGGTCGCCGTCAAGAACACGGATGATTGGTCGGATAAAGTGTTTGCACCTACCTATTCGTTACGTCCACTAGAGGAGGTTGAGCAATATATTAAAGCGAACCAACATCTGCCAGACGTACCATCGGCTAAAGAAATGGTAGAGAAAGGCAACGATCTGCACCAGACCGATGCTAAACTGCTGGCGAAGATCGAGGAGTTAACCCTGTATCTGATCGAAATGAAGAAAGAAAATCAAGTGCTGAAACAACAGGTCGAGACGTTAATGACAAACAAACGCAACTAACATGAAGAAGCTACTACTTCTAGCTGTCTTACTTCAGGGCCTACGATGTATGGCTCAGCCGGTGGCCGCTGACCGGGTTCTGACGCAAGAGTACCAACCCCGATCGCTTGAGCAGGCGACTACGACACTGGTTGCGCGTAACACCGTATCGTCAGCTAAACCTGTTGTGTATAAAGCGGGAAAAACGGTTATTCTTCTGGCTGGGTTTGACGCTAAACCTGGTTCCGTTTTCACCGCGTACCCGGAAGCGGTTTCTCGATTGGCTTGGCTGGAAACGGAGACTGAGTCGATGCGCATAACCACCCATCCCAATCCGTTTGACGACGTAACGCGGATTACGTATCAATTAATTAAAACAGGGCGTACCCGTTTGTTTATCAGCGATGCCGAGGGGCGGTTAGTCAGCAACCTAGTCGACCAACAGCAGGAAACGGGACAGCATCAGGTGGAATGGCGAGCGGGAAACTTGCCTACAGGAACCTACGTATGCACCCTGGATGTAGGTGGAGAACGCCTGTCGAAACGTATCATCCTCAAATAGAGGTGATTAATGGGCTGGCAGAGGGCCAGCGTTGAGGGTATACGACTGGAAGTTAATCAGCCACGGAATACTTCGCTTGGAAAGGTCATGATTTTACAGTCGAGTATTCCTGTCATTCTCCAGAAAGCCAACGTTATTCGAGGAGTGTTCCCTGAAGACTACATAATAACCCGTCAACATACTCAATAAAAGCCATACAGTGCGCTGATTTGCCCTACGTTATACTAAATTTTGTGGGTCAGCCAGATCCGTTTGGGGAAAAAGGTGTAGACCGCCCCGAATGGTGCTGCGAGCGATCGGACAATGTCTCGGATGAATTTACGCTACTGTTTGAGCAGAATTTGGCCTGGCAACTTGGTTACTAGCCATAGCCGGGGCGTACCGCCGATGCGGTCAATTAACTTCAAAAACTACAACGCTGACGCGATTCCTAGCCGAAAAAAGGGTGGGTGAGTTTGCCCCGAAATGCCCGAGTTGGCATGTTCCGTCATAAGTGGGTCAGTTGCCTCCGGAATATTCACTCTTGAATTTTGGCAAAGCTATGGCTTGGTGCCCTATTTTTTCAAACCCATAAACCAGCTTCGCTCCAGCCGAAGCGAGAAACACTGTTAATATAGTATTTTGACCATACAGTCAGAATTAGTTCACAATTCGCCCTATTTTTGCTTGAGAATTTTTGGTCAATCTTTAACGATAAAATGGATTACTGCATCACCTACTTTAGTTCGGCTGCCCCGACAACTACCGAGCAAGTCGTTGTTGAGATTGTTAGCTTTAGTCGGGAGAAAAATGCTCGGTTGGGTATTACAGGCGTGCTGCTCTACATAAACGGGCATATCGTACAAGTGCTTGAAGGGCAGCAACAGGCCGTTGAAGGTCTGTACGAGAGCATTCAGGCTGATCCACGCCATACGGACGTTCGTACCGTGATCAACCAACCCATTACCCAGAGACTATTCAACGATTGGTACATGGGCTACGAAACGTTGACTACTCAGCAGTACGAGGAGGTCAGTGACATCATCCCTATTGACCCTCAACACAAAGCCGCCTGGGACGCCGATCAGCCCGTGGTCGTACGCATGCTCAAAGGTTTTTTCGACCTCAATAGCCGTCAAAAAGTAAATCCAGATCTACTCTAAATTACGTACATTGGTCCATTAACGTCAGACAGTGACTAAATGCATCGCCAAGTCTGTTTACTGCCTAGGCACTCGAGCCAAGTCACTTCATGACAGAACAATCTACTTCATTTCCTTTCTGGTCCGGTCGTCAGGCTGAACAGGAACGCTTGCGTTATGCCATTCAGGCGGCTCAGGTAGGCACTTGGAACTTGGACGTTGGCCAGCAGCAGGTATGGTGGGACGAGCGCTGTCAGCAGCTTTACGATTCCTACGGACACACTGTTGTCAGCTATGAGCAGTTTTTAGCACTAGTGAATGAAAAGGATCGGCTACAGGTAGACCAATCCATACAAACGGCACTCGACCTGTCATCTGCCGGCTATTACGATGCGTTGTTTCGAACAGCGGGTACTGAGGGTAATTCAGTACGATGGCTTCATGCCCAAGGTCGTGCCTACGTCGATATTATGGGCGCGAGTTATCGTTTGTCAGGCGTAGTGCGTGACGTAACAGCGCAGGTGGAGACGAGGCAACAACTTGAAATCAGCAAGGCGCGTTTTCGTAGTCTGGTGCTCAACTCGCCAACGGCTACTGTCCTTTTTGTGGGGCCAGATAGCATCATCGAAACCGCAAATAAGCCTATGTTGCAGATTTGGGGGGTCGACGAGTCGGTGATTGGCCAACCTTTGCAACAGGTTATGCCCAACGTAGCGGAAGAGTCGATAATCAATCTATTACAACGGATCTATGAGACCGGTGAATCCTATCAACGGACTCAGACGCCCGCCCGCGTAGCGGTGGATGGTCAGTGGCAGGAATCGTGGTTCAACTTCGCCTATAATCCGGTATATGCTCAGGACGGTACGATCTACGGTGTTCTTAACACGGCTACGGATGTGACGGCTCAAGTCCTTTCCTTGCAAGAAAGTGAGCAGCGCTACCGACTATTATCTGAGGAGTTGGAGCTCCGAGTAGAACAACGTACGCAGGAGTTAACCCAAGCAAACGAAGATCTGAAACGTTCCAACGACAATCTACAGGAGTTTGCTTACGTGGCTTCGCATGACTTGCAAGAGCCGCTGCGCAAGATTCAGCAGTTTGGCGACCTGTTAAAGAGTCACTATGCAGCCCAATTAGGCGATGGGGCTGACTACTTGGAGCGAATGCAATCGGCGGCAGGCCGTATGTCCAAGCTTATTCGGGATTTGTTAACCTACTCCCGCATCGCTACTCGTCAGCAGGTGGCGATAGATGTGGCGTTAGATGAGATCATATCGCAGACATTGATCGACCTGGAACTGGTGATTGGGGAAACCCAGGCTGTTATTGATAAAGTCCCCTTACCAGTGGTGAGGGGCGATGCTGTTCAATTGGGCCAACTCTTCCAGAATCTGCTGACTAACGCGTTAAAATTTAGTCGCGTTGGTCCCGATGGAACACTTATCATTCCACACATACGCATACGGAATACGAACCTTAGCTATTCGCAGCTCCCATCTACCATCAAACCCGCTCGTCATACGTCCATGTATCACCGTATCGATATAACCGACAACGGAATCGGGTTTGATGACAAATATATCGATCGCATTTTCCAGATTTTTCAACGCTTGCATAAGCAAAGCGAGTTTGCGGGTACGGGCATTGGGTTGGCCATCTGCCAGCGGGTGGTGACCAATCATGGAGGTGCGATAACGGGCAGCAGTCAACCTGGTCAGGGAGCCACGTTTAGTGTCTATCTGCCTGTTTAAGGATAATCGACGAAACAGGTATCAACTCACCGGCTGGCTAATAGTACGTTTCTGTTGCTGGGGTTAAATGGACATTGGAATGAAGGTAGTCAACCCAGAAAGGCACTATTTACCCGTTGATACGTTGTAACTGCGAAGTCGTTTCGTTGCGATCTCCAGGTTGCCTGCTTAGCGGCCATGAGCGTGTTGGTGAATGATTTAAGGCATACCCTTTGTTTTTACCTGGGGATTTGACCGGCACCGTAAACCGCATACAAAAGCTGCGTTCAACTTCAATGGGTGTGGCTTCTCATTAGACTGATTAGTTGAATACAGTCGTTTTGAGAAGAATGTAAAGATGTTCTTGTCTCACCATTAGGAAAGCCTTCCACATATTCAAGAACAACAAACTGGAAAGAAGGGCATTTGTACATTAACCTGGTAGTGCTGAAAATGTATTGCAAGTACATAAAAAAAGCCACCCAACATTTCTGTTAAGTGGCTAATTAAGAGGGTGGGCCAGCCAGGACCAACACCTTATTTGTTTAGTCTTTACTGATTTAGTTTAAATGTGCTGAAAAATAGGATGTTACAGCTTTACTAAGGATAAGAGAAACAAAGAAAAAACAAACTAAACTAAAGAAACCCGTCAACAAACCCGTCAACAAAATTAAGTTTTTGATATATTTGCTATACCTCAAACAAACCCCTTTAGTGGTATGGCAACGACTTCGTTTGTCCTGCGTGACCCCGACGCGGACGAAGAAACGAAAGTTCATTTACTTGTTCGTTTCAATAATAAACGGTTGGTTTATCCGACCGAAAAAAAGATTCATCCGCTCTACTGGAACCCCAATAATCAACGGGCAAGGGCAACTAAGCAGTTTCCAGGCTACAATGAATTTAATGACCGATTAACGGAGATTGAAGAAGCGGCTAAAACGGCTTATAGTAATCTATTGGCTGAGGGTTTCAAACGGCCAACCGTCGATCAGGTACGAGACGGGTTTCTACAAACCCTGTTTCCAAAGGGTGAAAAGAAGAACCCTACCTTGTTTGAGTTCTTTGAAACCTATATTCAGGAATACACGAATCTGCAAAAGGAGTCCAGTTTGAAGGTCAAGCGGACAACGCTTAACCATTTAAAGGCTTACGCAAAAGCCCGTAAAAGGAAAGTTGATTTTGCAAGTATCAATCTTGACTTCTACTATGACTTTACGAATTACCTGATGAATGACTGCGGGTTTTTCAATAATACTGTAGGGAAATATATCAGGACGTTGAAGGCCGTGTTAAATGATGCCGCTGAGAAAGACTTGCACCAAAATTTTGCTTTCAAGAAAAAAGGCTTTAAGACGCTCAATGATGAAGCGGATAACATCTATTTAACTGAATCAGAAATAGATCAGATTTACAATACCTACTTGGTTAGTCAGCCTAAGTTGGACAGAGTACGGGATATGTTCGTTATTGGCTGTTGGGTTGGCTTACGGTATTCCGATATGGCCGAACTAAGATCAGGCCACTTCATTGAGGAAGAGGGTAGTAAGTACATCAAGATACGTACTCAGAAAATGTACGACGATGTGTATATACCGCTTCATCCGATGGTAGAAACCATCCTGAAAAAGTACGACGGTCAATTACCCCGCGTACTGAGCAATCAGAAAGCTAACGAGTATCTGAAAGATATTGCTAAACTTGCCCGGCTGGATAGTCCCGTAATTATAAACCGCAAACGTGGTACGGAACGGGTTTCTGAATGCTTTCAAAAATGGCAGTTGGTCAGTACCCACGCCCAACGCAGAAGCTTTGCTACTAACTTGTATTTGCAAGGCGTTCCAACAATCACAATACGGGCTATTACCGGACATAGAACAGAAAAAGCCTTTCTCAGCTACATCAAAGTAGATTCCAAGCAACACGCCAAGTTGCTCAAAATGCATTGGAATAATCAAAGAGAACATGCAGCCGAGGCCATATGAAGAATTTTCATTACGATGATCAAAACCGTTTGATCAGAGACTTACTACCCGAACATTCTGATACTTTCAATCTAGAAAAATTCAAACATGAAGTCTTAAGTAAAGAAGGATTTGAAGCTCAGATTCAAATTTTTGATAGCTATTTCAATCTGTTTGAGAAACGTGATCTCTCAGTAAAGACAATGAATGATGAAAAATTATTTTCTATATATTGTAATTGTGCTTTATGTAGGAATGATAAAAAAATCTATGATGCCAATAAGGAAAAAATTCTCAAAGAATATATCTTAAATAAATTTGAAAAATTCAAAGAAAGTGTATCAGAAATAGACGATTATGTTGAAAAGGTATTGTACTTTCAAAAACACTTTTATGGACGCATCTTCGACAAAATTTTTCCGTTTGAAGATTCCGCTGAAAGTTATGCTGTGTCAGTAGCACCCGCAAACCAAGAAGAGCGAAAAAGTTGGACTGACTATGTACTTAACTCTTTTAACGAAGAATATCTATTTGTTAGTGGCTCGCAAAGTTTGCACAAGGATAGTTATGATTTTTTGAGAAACGATATTGATTTTCGCTTGAAAAATGCTTTATACCCGGATATATTACTTGACAAAGAGATCAGGAAAGTTATAAGTCAATATGATAAGTCCGACGAAGAATTAGAAAAAATTAGCCGTAGCTCATACACCTATAAAAGAAAAATCGAACAATTTAGAGAACTCGTAGAAGGTAGAGATTTTGATATGATTGGCTATACAGAAGGTGTTATGAGCGGCTTAAATAAAGTTGTAATATTTCACGCTGTTTGCTATCTACGATACTTAGAAATACTTAAGAAAAGATATAATCAATCGGGAAGCGTAATGGGAACGAATACTTTTTCTAAGCATGATGATTTTGTAGAAGAGTTCTTCAAAGTTATGATTCGTGGGTACGCGTCAAAGGACACTTATGCAAATCTGGATAACATAGTAAGAGGGTTAAATGAGAAAGAATCCTATCTATTTTATAAAAGTATTTTAACGAGATTGCAAAATTGGTTAGCTGATTATCATAAATCGGTCGGACCTTATTCTGTTTCAAAGCAAGTAAGAACCTGTTTAAAAATGGTCTAGCAAGGGTCTGAAAAGACAGAATCAGCCTATCTTATGGGTTAATCCGACCAAAGATGTACCCCACAGACCTG
>NZ_BAAGVY010000008.1:0-319590 GCF_054780635.1 Spirosoma knui
AGCGAGTGAACCGCACCATTAAGGAAGACATGTTACAGAATCGAGGCTTTCCTAGTTTTAAACAGGCTCACGTTGCCGTTAGCCGAGCGATTGAAAGCTACAATAAGCTACGACCACACAGTAGTTGCAACTATCTCACTCCTGAGCAGGCTCACCAACTGGAAGGTCAATTGAAGAAGCGCTGGGGTAAGAGCACAACTGAGGATAAGCAAAAAGTACTACTCAAAGACGTTATCTTAGTCACTCAAAACAGACCCTAAATCTGTCAAGCTATTTTAGGGATATACAAATTGTATGCTACTTGTAGTCAATCTTCGGACTTGGAAGAAATTGAGAAGTGTCGGCTAAATTCAGTTTTTACGATTGCAAACGTAAACCTACCCAACTGTCATTCATATTTCAGACTACACTAAGATACGGAGCAAGTTGAAATTATCTTTAGTCGACATCGGATCGAAATGGATTCGACTACATATAGTATCAAGAGTGCAAAGGAAAGCCATTATGACTACCGCAGAGCCGAATCATCCTCAAAGTTAGGAATAGGTTAATATGAGTGTTTACTGAATTGACTATGTCTTTCTGGCCAACTAAATCCGTGGCAATTGTTCAATGATCTAAATGAGCAATTGGTGTTGCGTTGGTCTGTCAATCAATTGATAATTTTAGTCGAGAATGTACGCCCGATTTGCTTTTACTACTCGGAGCGAATTGTGAAGAGTGATGCTTGATTAATCATACTCTACAGTTGACGTAAATATCAACTAATCATAAGGGTAATACGCACAGAGTTTTTGGTATTAAACAGTAAAGTTGATTGACCAGACGAATTAGTATCTGTGTGCTTTTGTATTAAATTTATATAGACCAGATTTCTTATATCAATGAATCTGTTAAAGTAAATCCATACATTTTGATACGTAGCGTACACCAGCTAATGTTAAAAGCTGACATCTTGCCTTACGCTATACACATCTTTTCCACAAGTTATCCACGTGGAACATTAAAGTCTTGCTTCACAAGGAGTTAGCTTGTTTTTCTACAGAAAAAGCCCATACAAGCCATTAGACAGCGTTTTGCATAATGTAGAAGGATGTTTACTAGCCCTGTAAATCGGCTTAAAGTAAAAATTCAATTTAATAAACAGCAATCTTAAAGCTTGTTGGGTAGCGTATACCACTAGCGTTCAGATGATATGTATCATACAATTTACAAGCTTATTTATAATAAGACTGGTTACAAAACTGGCCATTTTATACTAGTAATTTATACCATCCTAGTGGATATTAGCTAGCCGGAGAATATTCACGGAACGATCCATCTGTGTAAAAGATAAGAATACGTTCTATCTTCTTATCAGCTGTATTGGCTACTGGAACCGGTTGAGGAGTTAGTTGAATCTCTTGATGGGACGGTGCGACAGGTGGTATCTCGTTACGTTGCGAACGGACCGTTGGTGCTGGAGCCGTATAAGAAGCCGGTGATGTGTTGAAGCGTTCCGCAGCAGGGTGTCCGGCAAGTCTGTTCATATGAGTAGGCTGATTAGTGAGTTGCGGCTCCTCCTCCATTATCCATTCATAGCCAAGCTCTGGAAAACGCCGGATTATCTTCTGTATAATGTCGAAGCTTGGCCGGTTACGGCCGGATAAGATATGTGAAATACTTGATCGCTGTACCCCTATTTCATCAGCGAAATAAGATGGCGTCAGGTTTTTGTCAATCAGAATCTGTTTAATCTTGTCATTTATAGTCATATCCGTATAATCGCATTAACATTGTACATAGCACAAATATAACTAATATACACAAATTGGTTAAAAATGTTTATGTATCTATGTAAACAAGACGCCCCGTATAACTATGTGAATGTTATACGGGGCGTGTTAAATTGAATGATGTATAAGTCAATTAGCTAGTTACAGTGCTAAACAGACACATTGTTTTCTCGCAAAGCATCGTTCAATGACGTTTTCAGATCTGTAGAGGATTTACGCTGGCCGATGATGATTGCACAAGGAACGTGAAACTCTCCGGCGGGAAACTGTTTAGTATAGCTACCAGGAATGACCACTGAATTAGCAGGAACGTAACCTTTATACTCAATCGGATTAGCACCCGTAACATCAATAATCTTCGAGGAACCAGTAATAGTGACCCCCGCTCCTAATACGGCGCGTTTGCCAATCCGACCACCCTCTACAACAATACACCGTGAGCCGATGAATGCACCGTCTTCTATAATGACTGGTGCCGCCTGGGGTGGTTCGAGAACTCCACCAATTCCAACCCCTCCGCTTAGGTGAACGTCTTTACCAATTTGTGCACAACTCCCAACCGTCGCCCAAGTATCAACCATAGTACGTTCGTCAACGTACGCACCAATGTTTACATAGGAAGGCATTAGAATTACACCTGCTGCCTGGAAGGAACCATACCGCGCAACGGCGGGTGGAACAGCTCTTACCTTAGCTTCGGCAAAATTTGTTTTCAGAGGAATTTTATCATTAAATGTAAATATGCCGACTTCCTCCGTTTGCATTTGCTGGCTTACGAAATAAAGAAGAATGGCTTTTTTTACCCACTCATTAACGGTCCATTCTCCTGACTCTTCAGTGGGTGGGGTTGCTACCCGAAGCTCTCCCCTATCTAATTGCTCTATTATAGTACGAATAATCTGGATCGATTGGGGATCAGCCAATAGTTCACGATTAGCCCAAACGGCTTCTACTTCGTTATTCATTTAAGTAAAGTAATTGTTTATAGATAATGATATAACTAGCTGATAAGACCTATTTTAGGCAGTATAACAAAATAATATTTTGAGCACGTAATAACTCACTTATATGTAATTGATACTTGTTTCAAAGGTAATAAATAGACGTGTATAGTTGAAATATAAGACTGATTTTCTATAAATGTTTTGTTGCGACTTAATAACGCTAGCTTCAATGTTAGTCACCAAATGCTCCGAAAATGAAGAGCAATTGTGTGGTTATTCAATCCTAATAATAGTTGTTACAAGAATGATGCCTAATGATTATGATATCTATACAAATATTGTAGACAATAGAAAATCATGATATTTGTGGAAGACTATGTAAGGTAATGTGTCGCTCATTCCACAATTCTGTAGACAGGCTTAGCTACATGTCGCTCTCAGGCCCAGTAGAGCATTAAGTGAATGATTCGTATTGATTAATTGAAAGAATTAAAACTGTCTAGGATCTCAGACAACAGGATAAAACGAATCGGCTTTCGTTACTCTGAAAGCCGATTGTATAGAAGTAAGACTTTGTTAGTGGATTCCTCTTAATGTCGAAATAATGAAAAAGCTTTATAAATCGATATCTCAGCACATATAAGCTCTGGCTATAAATGAAGCAAAATAGTCTCCCCTACTTTATTACTCTTAAATCGCTTTGATTATCTGCTATGAATCTGCTGTTTATCGAAAACTAAAAGCGTTAACATTTTAAAATGGAGCGTGAATAAATACGCAGTAGAACAATCAATGCAGAGTAATAGAATACTAATATTATAAGTGATTAGTTAATTATGCCTATTTTAGTAATTTATTAGTAATAAGATCGAAAAATAACAGAATTTTTAGTAAAATAGTAGTATTTGGCTAATATATTAGCACATTCTGCCTATTTTACCAGTATGTTTTAGCTTTTACTAACAAGAATGCTAATTTTATTACTAAAATTTTAGCTTCTCCATATAAATTACTAAAAAACTTCTCTTCTGGTTGCTAAATCCTCCCCTACTAATATTGATGTTTAATAGACCTTATTAAATACGTATATTTGGGCCGAAAACAAACCAATTACTTGTTCATGGAAAAAATTCGCGTTGCCATCAATGGCTTCGGTCGCATCGGACGGTTGTCGTTCAGAAGACTGCTTGAGAAAGAAAACATTGAGATAGTCGCTATAAACGATCTAACGGACAATGCAACGTTAGCACACCTTCTTAAATACGATTCAGTTCATGGCAAATTTTCGGGCGAAGTTCAGTCTGACAATGACAGCCTAACTGTAAACGGTACCCGTATTAAAGCTTACGCCGAGCGTGATCCTAAAAATCTGCCTTGGAAAGATCTAAATATCGACGTAGTTCTGGAATCCACCGGCCGCTTTGTCGATGAAGCTGGCGCGGGCATGCACTTACAGGCTGGTGCCAAAAAAGTAGTTATTTCAGCTCCTGCTAAAGGCAACATTCCAACCGTGGTTCTGGGTGTAAATGACGATACACTCACCGGCCAGGAAACGATTGTGTCAAACGCTTCGTGCACTACGAACTGCCTGGCTCCAATGGCAAAAGTACTCGATGACGTATTCGGCATCGAAAAAGGGTATATGACCACCATTCACGCGTACACCGCTGATCAGAACTTACAGGACGCTCCCCATTCAGATTTACGTCGGGCTAGGGCGGCCGCCTTGTCAATCGTTCCTACCTCAACCGGTGCTGCTAAAGCAGTTGGTCTGGTTCTACCCCAGTTGAAAGGCAAATTGGATGGGAACGCAATGCGGGTTCCTACTCCAGATGGATCATTAACCGATCTGACCGTTATTCTAAAACGGGAAGCATCCGTTGAAGAAATTAATAATGCGATCAAGCAGGCTTCGGAAACGACGTTAGCTGGTATCCTAGAATACAGCACCGATGAGATTGTATCAATTGACATCATTGGCAATCCTTATTCCTGTATTTTTGATTCGAAACTGACAACTGTGAATGGCACGCTCGCCAAAGTTGTTGGCTGGTATGATAACGAATATGGCTACTCGAGCCGTGTTGCTGACCTAATGACAAAGTTATTTTAAATTTATCATCAGCAGTTTAAACTTGTCACTCAGCCAAATCAACAAGTTTAAACTAACAATAGTGAATAATGCCGTAAACGGGTGCGATATATTAAATCGCACCCGTTTTGCATTGTAAATAGTTAATTGTAAATCCTTTGTCAAAGAACATTTGTTCGTATTTCGTCTTTATACCAAGGTGAATTTCATTCAATGGCGATTTATAGAGGTCGGTTGTCCATTGTAAATCTCCAAAGCCCTCCTCCTTTACTTTTTCCAGACTGTAGGCGAACAGTTCTGGACTGTCTGTTTTCAAATGTAAGATACCAGCCTTCACCAGCAACGATTTGTAAAGCGTCAAAAAGCGCGGATGTGTTAGCCGATGCTTTTCCTGTTTAGGACGTGGCTGCGGATCCGGAAACGTTATCCAGATTTCGTTGATCTCTCCTTCGCCAAAAAACTCGGTCAGGTAATTTATGTTTGTCCGAAGAAATGCCGCATTAGTTAACCCCAGCGCTTGAGCAGCCTTAGCCCCTCTGGCAATGCGATCTCCCTTGATATCGACGCCGATAAAATTGACGTCTGGATACGCTTGTGCTAAGCCTACTGTATACTCGCCCTTACCACACGCGAGTTCAACGACGATTGGATTGTCGTTGTTAAAATACTCAGTACGCCAATTCCCTCGAATAGTTTTATACTGCGGTTTACCAACTTCAATTACATTTTGGCTCTCTGCATTTTGCAGAAAGAATTGCTGTTTTCTACGAGTCACGGTTATAAATTGATTAATTCGGCAACGATATAATTACTTCCAGTGATGATGATCACATCTTCTGGAACTGATTGACTAATAGCAGCTTGAAGTGCGTCATTTACATTTGTATACGAGTTGCCTACTCTATTTAACTCGGTAGCTTCAGCCTTCAATTGAACCGCCGACAATGAGCGAGGTGTGTGTGCTTCACAAAAGTAAAATGTAGCGTGCTGCGGCAATACATCAAGTAAATTCCTTCGGTCCTTATCGGCAACAAACCCAACCACGATTCGCAATTGATTGACAGGTAACGTCTGTACAGTTTCAAACAAAGCTTGTAAACCGGGGCGATTGTGAGCGGTGTCGGCAATCACAAGCGGGTGCTCCCGGATGGTTTGGAAACGCCCTTTCAAACCGGTTAGAGTCGTTACGTTTGCCAGTGCCACTTGCTGGGCATCCGCCGGAACCGGCAAGAGAAACTGCAAAACCTCGACGGTTTCCAGTACGCCCGCTACGTTACATAACTGATAAACGCCCGGCAGATCCAGCGAAAAATCGATTGCAGATTTTTTCCCGCCCAATACGGTAACCTGCCGACGTCCGGACACGATGCCGTTGTCCTGAACCTGATACTGTTGATCGGCGAAGAGGATAGGCGCGTTTAACGAGTCGGCTGCTGTAAGAAAAACAGGTTGGGTTTCTGGCTGGGTTTCGCTGATGATAACGGGCACCTGTGCTTTAATGATTCCTGCTTTTTCAGCCGCAATCTGGGGCAAGGTGTCACCCAGGATATCGGTGTGATCGAATCCAATATTTGTAATGAGCGAGGCAACCGGCGTAATGATATTGGTCGAGTCGAGCCGCCCACCCAGCCCGACTTCAATAATGGCCAGGTCGACCGACTGTTTAGCAAAAAAGTCGAACGCCATTGCTACCGTCACTTCAAAAAACGAAGGCTCAATGCGTTCAATCAGCGCCTGGTTGTCGACAACGAATTGCGCCACTTCTGCCTCGGCAATCGGCTGTCCATTCAGACGAATCCGTTCGGTAAAGGATTTGAGGTGCGGTGACGTATACAAACCGACCCGATAACCGGCAGACTGGTAGATGGCCGCCAGCATGTGCGAACTGCTTCCTTTCCCATTCGTCCCCGCTACGTGGATGCTGCGGAATTTCTGGTGAGGATTGCCGAGCGCTTCGCACAACGCAAGGATATTGGTCAAACCCGGCTTAAGGGCTTTCGGACCTATTCGATGAAAAACGGGGAGCCGACTGTAGAGATAGTCGATCGCTTCCGAATACTGCATTAATCTCGGGCCTTAATAATAAACGTAATGGTTCCGGTCGACGTAGGGGGTGTGGCTCCGCCTTTGGGTCGCAAGCGCAGCCGCTGCACGGCTTTTCGGTATACCTCGGCCACCGAAGGACTTACTGTCGATTGCTGCTGCTGGACCCGAACGATCTCCCCATCGCCGTCGACGGTGATGCGAAAGACAATCCTACCGGTTTCATCGGAATCATCATTGACATTCGGGCGGCTGGCCAGCGACCAGCCGGATACATCGAACGCTACGCCCGATGAAGCACCACCCGGTGTACCGTATAAGCTTTTCGCATCGATCTTACCGTTCGGATTTCCTTTATCACCTACCCCATCGGCATCATCACCGTTGTTGTTTCCTCCCGTACCCGAAGCCTTTCCAACTGTTCCGTTCGACCCGCCCCCACCCGATGATTTTTTAAATAAGGCATCATTATTCACCGTTTCGACTTTTTTAGCCGGTACCGGTGGCGCAGTACGTTCAACGGGTGCCGTGGGTTTAGGCGCTTCGACCCGTTTGGGTTCGGGCCGCTCGGGAGTTGTAACCGGACTTTCGGCCTTACTGGTAATGATTGGTTTTTCGGTCGATGTCTTGGCTGGCTTAGCATCCTCGACCTTAGGCGTTGGCGTGGCGCGCGTTCGCTCCAGCCGGGGTGTCGTGTTTTCTTTGGGGTTCGGGCGGTTTTCCGACGGTTTCACATCCACGGGATTCGGCGAATCCGACGCTTTATTATACGTCTGAATTTTGCCGCTGCCGCGGGCATCCGTCCCAAAATTCACCTCCACAAATTGAATGGGGGGCGGATTGGGAATCGTTTGCGACAAGTGCACGAACAGCAGCACCAGTACGAGCAGGACGTTTATCGTCAAGGCGCCCGCAAACGATTTTAGCCGGATTTCTTTCTCGTTTTCGAAGGTAATACGGTCCATAAAGAGATGTTTTCGTTGGTATAACGCAGAAGGCGTCCGCTTCGTTTATGAACCGAAGCAAAGGCTTAGCCTTACCGCTTGAGCAAAGTAACAGAAAAACCTCGACAGCGGGCGGGGTAGACCATCCCGTTCCTGGTTATGTTTGCATCCGCAACCCGTTTCACCGCATCATGCCTGTTCTGCAACCCATCGTCGACATCGCTGAACTTCTCGCCCAAAAAGGAATTAATCAGGTCATTGTTTCGCCCGGCTCCCGCTCGGCTCCCCTCACCCTGGCCGTTGCCCGCCACCCTCGCCTGCGCGTTCGGGTAGTGGCCGATGAACGATCGGCGGGTTTTACTGCCCTCGGTATCGCCCAGCAGAGCCAAAGACCGGTAGTGCTTATCTGTACGTCGGGTAGTGCCGTGTATAATCTGGCACCTGCCGTTGTCGAAGCCTACTTCCAGCAGGTGCCCCTGATTCTGTTAACCGCCGACCGTCCGCACGAGTGGCTGCATCAGCAGGATGGGCAGACGATTGACCAGCCCGGTCTGTTCGGCTCACACGTTAAGCGGGCATATGACCTGCCAGCCGACTACACCCATGCTGATGCGCGGTGGTTCATCGAGCGTTCCCTGAATGAAGCCATTAACCTAAGCCAAGCCCACCCACCCGGACCGGTGCATATTAACGTACCACTGCGCGAGCCGTTTTATCCAGCGCCCGACGATACGTTCACCTATGGACCGGTACGGATTATAGAAACCGTACCGGCCCCGCCTACGCTTCCGGCCGAAGCCTGGCATAATTTGCTCAACGAGTGGGATGGTCAGGAACGCATTCTGATTGCCGTTGGCCAACTTCCCAACGATCCATCGCTGGCCACCATCCTGCGAAAAATCAGTGATGAGTTCGGCGTCCCGGTGGTTGGTGAGATTGTTAGTAACCTCCACCACAACGACAGCTTTATTACCCATACCGATACGTTCCTGGCCGGGATTGACGAGACCACCGGAAAATCGCTCCAGCCTGATCTACTCATCACCCTGGGCAACTCCTTTCTGACCCGAAACCTCAAAACGTTCTTCCGGAACTATCCGGCGCGCCGACACTGGCACATTCAGCCAGCCATTGACCGAATCAATGATTCGTTCCAGAGCCTGACGACCCTGATTCCGGCCGAACCGCTGGCTTTCCTGGAAAAGCTGTTTGCGGACGTCGATTATCAACGGTTTCTGCAGGGCGATGAAGACGATGAGTCCAGTGACTACCTCCATCGCTGGCAGACGTTCGATCATCAGGCCGCCCGGCTCGTTCAGCAAACCCTCACCCAGCCAAGTCAGCCTTTAACCGATTGGTCGGCCGTACACTTGGTCCTCGATGCCCTACCCGACCAGTCCACTCTGCATCTGGCGAACAGCATGCCGGTGCGGTACGCGAACCTGTGCGGAGTCGACGAACGCCAGCAGATCCGGGTGTTTGCGAACCGGGGAGTGAGTGGCATCGATGGTTGTTTAAGCACTGCCCTGGGCGCAGCCCTCGCCACCGATCAGCTCGTTACGGTCCTTATCGGCGACGTCGCCTTTTTCTACGACCGGAACGCGCTCTGGTCGGCTCCCATCCCCCCTAACCTGCGTATTGTATTACTAAATAACGACAGCGGGCATATTTTTCGGCTGATCGATGGCCCCGGTCGACAGCCCGAGCTGGAAACGTATTTTGAAACACCCCACGGCTACACCGCCCGCAACACCGCGGCTGATGCCAAGCTAGCCTATAGAGACTGTACAACGCCGGAACAGCTCCAGGCCCTCCTCCCCGATTTTTTCAAACCGGGTAATGAAGCAAAGATGCTGGAGATCAACACCGATAAACACGATAACCAAACTCAATTCATAGCTTACAAATCAGCTATTAACCGCAAGTAGGCGAACAACTATAACGTTCGTTATAGTTGTTCGCCTACTTAGTACCAGATTGGTCATCTACCTCGTTTTATGCATCCTGCCCTGCAAACTTTTCTGGCCGATAAACTTGTCCTCTCCCCTGAACAGGAATTAATCGTTAGCAGCTACTTCAAATCCAAACGGACGAAGCGGAATGAGATCCTCGTCCCGAAGGGCAGTGTAGCTCGCTATGTTTATTTCGTCGTAAAAGGATGTCTGCGCGTATTTTTGACCGATGACCAGGGAAACGAATCAACCCGTTTTCTGGTTTTGGAAGGCCGTTTCGGAACGGCTTTCCCCAGCTTTGTTCTTCGCCAGCCTTCGATAGCTTCCGTACAAAGCCCGGAACCATCCGAATTGCTTATGCTCAGTTATGAGGATCGACAGGCGCTTTATCAGCGTATACCAGGTTGGGAAACCATGGATCGAATTGGACTCGAACTTGATTACATTGAGTCCATTCAACGTATTGAACACTTTATTTCACTAGACGCTAAAGCTCGGTATGATACGCTTCAGCAAACCAATCCAGAGATTATTCAACGGTTGCCGGCTAAAATCATCGCCGATTATCTGGGTATTTCCCAGGAAACGTTGAGCCGATTAAAGGCAAAACGGTAATTTGTTGATTTTTGTCAATCTTTTTTCCGTGTTGAGCGGCTTGCTTTGTGGCAACAAGTCGATACACCATGTACCATTTACGAATCATTATCCTTTATTGGCTGCTAGTGCCGCAGCTTAGCGTTGCCCGTCACCTATCATCTACCCAAATCGGTCAGCAAACCGTTACGTTCATGGATCAGAGCCGTCACCGCCCGGTGGTGACGGAAGTATGGTATCCAACCGACGACACGTTGAAAGCGAGTGACAAGCTATTTTCTCCCTTCATTCGTCAACATACGGTACGTAACGGGCAATTGCCTGACCGCAAACTGCCGCTGATCCTATTATCACACGGTATAGGGGGTGGCCGATTGACCATGGAGTGGTTAGCGCAGGGGCTGGTTCAGAAAGGCTTTATGGTAGCCGCTGTCGATCATTGGGGAAATACCTATGATAACAAAGTGCCCCTCCAATTTCTTAAGTTCTGGGAGCGCCCGCTGGACATTCGGTTTGCGCTGAGCGCATTGTTGACCAATACCCCGTTCAGTAGGGTGATTGATTCGCAACGCATAGGCGCGGCTGGATTTTCGTATGGAGGTTACACGGTCATCGCTCTGGCCGGGGCTGTGCTCGATCATGCAGCCCTACTTACTTACTATAAAACGAAGGGGCGTCACGAAATTGATATTCCCGAGCTTCCGGGCCTGGACCAATACCTCGATGACCCAACTCTGCAAGCCGCTATGCAGAAAATACCTTCCCTACAAGATGATCGAATTCGTGCATGTGTGGCAATCTCACCTGCACTCGGTCAGGGGTTTGTCCACAAAGAACAGATGAAGGCTGTTCAGAGACCTATGTATATTATCGGCTCCCAAAGTGATCGCATAGCGCCCGTACAAACGAATGCCTACCATTACCATACGCTCATTTCAGGTTCCAGTTACTTCGAATTTGGTGGTAAAACCGGTCACTACGTAATGCTGAATGAAGCCATCGAGGACGTCAAAAAGTCCGACCCGACTTATTTTACCGATGATCAAACCGTAGATCGTCATAAGGTCCACGCTGAAGTTATTCGTTTAACCGAACTGTTTTTCCGGGAAAAACTGTCTGACCACTAACTCTGTGTACTATTGACCCCGCAAAATGGGGTAGCTATACCTGTTTAAACGCGTGTAATCCCCTTTACGGACACTGCCCTTTTCGGGCCTCAGCTGCCTGGGTGTCCCCAGCCGACTCTCCCCGTCGCCAGGCCTCGCAGGCGGTCGCCTTATTCCCGGCCTGTGATTCGGCCGTACCTATATAATAATAGAGGGCATCGACGGAAGCATCCAGCGTTTCAACCTCCCGAAATTCGGAAAGCGCCTTTGCCGGTTGTTTCTGGTTTAAGTAATACAACCCCAGAGTTCGATGCGCCCAAGCATTCTGCCCGTCGCGACGTAACGACTCCTCAACCAGAGGCAGGGCCTCGGCGGGACGGTTGAGCATTAGCAGCAGATACGCTTTATTGTTCAGGTAGTACGGCTGACCGGTCTGCGCGGCCAAAGCCCGGTCAACGAACGACAGAGCCTCAGCGTATTTTTTCCGTTGGGCCAGCAGCAGACTCTGGTTGTTCAGAGCCGCGTCCTGCTTCGGGTTCAGTTGTAACGCTTTTTGAATATCCTGTTCCGCCTGATTGTAGGCTTTCTGGCTAAAATAAAGGGCACCCCGGTTGGTGAGCGCTTCGACGTTGTTGGGGTTAAGCTGCAAGGCCCGGTCATAGGCGGTCTGGGCCTGCGCCGGGTTGTTGAGCCGAACATACGCATCGCCCAGCCGGGTTTGGTAAAAGGTGGAATCCCGGTACGTTTTTTCGATTCGCTGAAGATCAGCTAAGCTTCCGGCGGCATCGCCCGTTTCTAGCCGGACTTCTGCCCGGTTGAAATAGGCCGTCGCGAAGTCGGGGTCCAGGTCAAGTGCTTTGGTGTAATCCGCCAGCGCGCCTTCATTGTCGTCGTTCCGAAATTTAGCTAACCCCCGATTATTATAGGCATCGGCAAAATCCGGTTTCTTCGCAATGGCCTCTGAGTAATACCGGATGGCCTCCCGGTACTCCCGTTTTTGCAGTTGAACGTTACCGCGCAGAAAAAACTGAGCCGCTTCATCCGCCGTCTTATCCCCACAGCCGATCAGAAAATAAAAGCAGCCCAACCAAAGCAACGCAAACGCAGCCATTCGCCACTGCATCCAGGTAATCCGTACCTTTGTCGTACGCGACCTCAACTCGTTTTTCATTCGTTCCAGTTACTACTAAGTTACTTGTCCCATGCGTTTTGTTCAGGATATCCCCCACCCTCAGTTCCGAATCGGCCTGTACGCCTGGAACGGCAAATATATCGTCAAAATTGAAGCCGGTCCGTATGAACAGACGTATAAGGTCAGTGAGCTGGACCTGACCGCCCCCGAAGATGTATCAACTATGCTCGACGAGACGTTCCTGCGTCGGGTAGCGCAACGCTTTCAGGATATGGATCTTGACTGGCAGGCCGCTGGCGAACGGAACAACCTGTTCTGATTGCTTGTTATCCGGGTGAACCCCGCGGTTGTATAACGAATTGCTATCGACCATAACCAGAAGTTGGGCTAGCTCCGAACTTTACGAACGGCGAAACCCTTTATACTTGTACAAAGAAACGATACTCAACGCCGGAATGAACCGGCGTTTCGTTTTAATGAATTAGTTGATTATTTCTATAGACTATATACCTTATGTCTATCCAACTCACAGACCGAGTAAGTGAAGCGGCCCGTCGCGACATTCTGGATTTAGAACGCAGGATTAGCTCCTTTCGCTCCGGCGACATTCCTGAGGAAGCGTTTCGCAAATTTCGACTGACCCGTGGTGTCTACGGCCAGCGGCAGCCGGGCGTACAAATGATCCGGATTAAACTGCCGCACGGACGCATCACGGCTGATCAGCTAATTCGCATCGCCGATCTTTCCGATAGGTACACAACCGGCAATCTGCACGCAACGACCCGGCAGGATATTCAACTCCACTTTGTAAAACTGGCCGACTCACCCCAACTCTGGGCCGACCTGGAAGACGCTGGCATTACGTTGAAGGAAGCCTGCGGTAATACGGTTCGGAACGTAACGGGATCCGCCCGGGCCGGTGTCGACCCCGAGGAGCCGTTCGACATTACGCCTTACGCCTACGCCATTTTTGATTACTTCCTGCGCAACCCAATCTGTCAGGATATGGGGCGTAAGTTTAAGATATCCTTATCATCCAGCGAAAAAGACTCGGCCTACGGCTACATGCATGACGTCGGGCTCGTAGCCCGCATTCAGGATGGCAAGCGTGGCTTTAAGGTCATGCTGGGCGGTGGTCTGGGGGCTCAACCCTTTCCGGCCCAGACGGCCTTTGAGTTTTTGGGAGAAGATCAGGTTGTTCCTTTTATTGAAGGAGTCATCCGGGTGTTCGACCGTTACGGGGAACGGGTGAAACGCCACAAGGCCCGCATGAAGTATCTCCTCAACGACATCGGTCTGGAAGAACTGCTCCGGCGGGTTGCCGAAGAACGGCCAGCCCTGCGGGTTCAGCAGTTTACGGTACCCACCCCCACCAGCGAAGTTGATCCGGCGGCACTGGCCACCGATTTCATCGCCCACTTAACCGACCGGGCTGCGATTGAAGGGTTGCCAAAGTACCAGACCTGGCGAAAAACTAACGTATTCGAGCAGAAACAGGCGGGCTGGTACGCCGTTCAGCTTCGGGTGTTATTGGGCGATATGCACTCGGATACCGCCCGTGCGCTGGCCCAGATCGTAAAGCAGTACGCAGCCGACGACATTCGGGTAACGGTCAACCAGGGATATCTGCTGCGGTTCATTCGACCAGAGAATTTACCCGCCGTGTTCGAAGCCCTCGACAGCCTGGGGCTGGCCGAACCCGGCTTCGACACGACAGCCGACATTACAACCTGCCCCGGTACGGATACCTGTAACCTCGCCATTTCGAGCAGTTACGGCATTACGCGGGCGCTGGAAACCATGATGCGGGACGAATTTCCGGATCTAGTATTCAACGACGACATCAAGATCAAAATTTCGGGCTGCATGAACGGCTGCGGCCAGCACTCCGTAGCAAACATCGGTTACCACGGTTCTTCGCTGAAAAATGGGGCTTATGTTTTACCGGCCCTACAGGTGTTGCTCGGTGGTGGTTTCAACGGCAAGGGCGAAGGGTTAATTGCCGATAAAGTCATCAAAATCCCGTCGAAACGCGGTCCGGAGTCGTTGCGGTTCCTGCTGCGCGATTTCGAAACGAATGCCTTCGACGGCGAATATTATAGCGACTACTACGCCCGGCAGGGTAAAAACTACTTTTACCAGTTACTGAAACCGCTGGCCGATCTAAAAACGATACAGGACAGTGATTACATCGACTGGGATCATACCGAACAATACGTAACGGAGGTGGGAATTGGGGAATGCGCCAGTGTCCTCATCGACCTGGTTGCGACTACCCTGACCGAAGCAAGCGAGAAATTGGGCTGGGCGCAGGAAGCGTTAAGCGATGGCCGGTGGGCCGACGCGCTCTACCATTCGTACAACGTGTTCATCACGGGTGCGAAAGCCGGACTGATGAGCCGCGACGTACCGACCAACACCCAGCACGGCATTGTGAGCGACTTTGACAAAACGTTCGCGGGCGAGTCGAATTTCCACCAGACTGAAGGTGCGTTCAAGTCGCTGGTGTTCAGCATTAACAAGCTGGAGCCTTCAGAAGCCTTTGCCCGCGACTTCAACGCACAGGCAGAAGCGTTTTTACGGGGCATCCAGGCTTACCGGGATTTGCAGATCGAACTGGAAGGCGTTCCGCATCTGCACGAGTTAACGCAGGCGCAGGATAGCTAATCGCAAGAGGGAACGAGTGGTTTGTCATCTAAAGTCTCACTCGTTCCTTTTTTCTCTCATTAACGAATGAAACTTACGCTCGTAGGGGCCGGTCCGGGAGATCCGGACCTGATCACAGTTAAAGGAATTCGGGCCCTGCAACAGGCTGACGTCGTCATGTACGATGCGCTGGTTGCGCCCGAACTGCTGGACTATTGCCGTCCCGAGGCCCTGAAAGTATACGTAGGAAAGCGCCGGGGTGCCTATTCCTGCATGCAGGAAGACATCAATCCGCTCATTGTGCACTACGCCCAACAGTACGGGCATGTGGTGCGGCTGAAAGGGGGCGACTCGTTTGTGTTCGGCCGCGGCTACGAAGAGCAGGAATACGCGCGGCAGTACGGCATTGAAACCATCGTTATTCCGGGCATATCAAGCAGTTACGCCGTGCCGGCCTCGGCGGGCATACCACTTACCTCGCGGGGCGTTTCGGAAAGCTTCTGGGTGGTGACGGGGACAACGAAAGCCGGTCAACTATCGAAGGACTTACAACTGGCCGCTCAATCATCGGCGACTGTCGTGATCCTGATGGGGATGCATAAGCTGACGGAGATAACGACGCTCTTCGCTCAGGTCGGGAAAGCCGATACACCTGCGGCCATTATCCAGAACGGGACCACCGCCGACGAACGGGTTGTGCTCGGACGGGTGTCAACGATTGTGGAGCAGGTCGAAGCCGCGGGGGTAGGCAATCCCGCCGTCATCGTTATTGGCGAGGTAGCCGGACTACCAAACTCTACGTACCGGGAGCTACTGGCAGCAGCGGGCACGAACGACAAGCATTAATAAGTGCTTATTGAATACACCTGAATGAATAATGCAACAGGCGGCCACAAGGCCGCCTGTTTTTTTAAGACCACTGCTGACGCCCACCTACTGTACTACCGGGGCAACGCTTCCAACGGCTTTTTTAACGGCCGGAGCTACTACAGTCCCCAGCAGTTCGATGGCGTGCAGTACGTTCGCATGAGGTAACGTACCCACACTGATGTGAAACAGAAAGCGGGTATTGCCGAATAATTCATACTCCCAGAGAATCTTCTCAATAACCTGCTGCGGACTACCGACGAGCAACGACCCTTCCGGCGAACGCATGAGATCGTACTGCCCCCGGGACATCGCCGACCAGCCCCGCTCCCGGCCAATCTGACTCATTAGGTAGGCGTATGGGCCGTAAAACTCATCGGCCGCCCGCTGCGAATTATCGGCAATGTAGCCGTGCGAGTTGATACCCAGTTGAAGTTTAGCCGGTTCATGGCCTGCTTTAACCCAGCTGTCTTTATACAGGTTCGTGAATGGAACAAATCGTTCGGGCATACCGCCGATGATCGCCAGCGCCATTGGCAACCCGTAACTAGCGGCCCGAACGACCGACTCCGGTGTTCCGCCTACGGCTACCCAGATGGGCAATTCCGGCTGATACGGCCTTGGATAAACACCCCGATTATCGATAGAAGGCCGGTGATGCCCCTGCCAGGTTATTTTCTCACTTTTATTTAACTTGGTCAATAAGTCCAGCTTCTCGGCGAACAGGGTGTTATAGTCCTGGAGGTCGTTACCAAACAGCGGAAACGACTCAATGAACGAGCCCCGGCCCGCCATGATCTCAGCCCGGCCTTTCGACAGCAGATCGACATGAGCAAAATCCTGGAACACCCGAACCGGATCGTCGGAACTTAGCACGGTTACGGCACTGGATAACCGAATCCGTTTGGTTTTGACCGCTGCGGCCGCTAAAACAACCGCCGGCGATGAGACAATGAAATCAGGGCGGTGATGTTCGCCGATCGAAAAAACGTCAAGACCGAGCTGATCGGCCAGTTCGATCTCTTCCATCAGGTTCATCATCCGCTGGTGTGGGCTAAGCAGTTTGCCCGTAGCCAGATCAGGCGTGTTCTCTACGAAGGTGGTGATGCCAATTTCCATAATTGATGTAGCTACATCTTTTTCACATAACGTATAAACAGGGAAAAAACGTTGCGGTAAGTTCAACAATCTCACTTTTTCTGGAAAGCCGCCTACCAATGAGCTTCTTACCTGGCCGTCAGCTAAATACAGTTACGTAACAAGTTAGAACGAAATCGAATGTTTTATATCGAACCACCTACTACGTATCAACACACCACTGGATCAATGAACAGAAAATAATGTGGGGGCGAATGACCCAACGGTCGTCCCCAACACCAGTTCAACCCATGAATGGCGGCCGCTGAATCCTATAAACCGCTAATGGCTAGCCTATCGTCCCCTGTATCATCATTGATTGAAAGTCAGCTAACAATGGTAGAGGCCTGAGGTTGGTAAGTCAGGTTTGTATTTTCGGGTTTGGTGTAGCAAATTGACCTTCTGAGTTGAGAAAATACGGAAATTTATAGCCAACGGTGACCAGCTAAATGAATTAGCTTGCAAACTTTACTTCTGACTTACACGAATCCGATGAAGAGCACCAGATTGAAGGACATGAATAACGACGCCCTGCTTCAACTTGAGAAGTCGATAAAAATATTGGTAGGTGTGCTCATTGGAGCGCTGCTCGTATTGCTGATTATTGGGATTGCGTTCACCCTCAAGCGGGGATTTAACGCCTTTATCATCATTCCGTTCGCTCTGCTACCCATTGTACTCGTAAACGCCAATAGTTTGAAGGAAATAAAGAAAGAACTCAGTTCCAGAAGCCGGAAGTAAAAAGCTGAGTGTCAACGCGACCTGGACAATGAGTTGCAATACGTACAAAAATTCTGGTTACCGAAAGCGTATTACGCTGGTTTGTTTATCTTGTGTGCTCACATCATCCGTTAGGCACTGGCTGCTTCACGAACTAAAGAACGAACGCCTGATGGATAATTTTTGCCTGATACCATAGGGGGCTACTCTGCAGCTTGTTGCTATTTTGGGTACCACCGATTTGTTTACTACGATACGATAACGTCACTGGAAGCTTCAGACAATGACAACCTGTACCAACTGCGCAACCAATTTTGAAGGTCGTTTTTGCTACAATTGTGGGCAAAAAAGGTATACAGATAAAGACAAATCAATAAAGCACCTCCTGGAAGAGCCATTCCATTTTATAACTCATTTCGAAGGAAAGTTTTTCACTACGCTTAAAGCGATATTTTTCCGTCCGGGCCGATTAGCAACGGACTATAGCAATGGTATTCGTCTGAAATACTATAAACCTATTTCGTTTTACCTGCTCATTGTTGTCGTGTACCTTATTTTCCCGCTGTTTTCCGGCCTGAATATGGATATGAAATACTATAAACGACTCGACGTATCCGGGCGATTTATCACAAAGCAGATCGAAACGAAATTAAAAACCGATGCGATAACCGAAGAACAGTTAACCGAAAAATTTCATCAGAAATCACAGAGTACATCCAAACTATTACTATTCCTGCTGATTCCTCTGTCGGTACCCATTATTTATCTGCTGTACTTTTATAAGAAAAGATGGCTGTTCGACAACTTTATCTTAGCCACCGAAATCAATAGCTTCTATCTGCTTGCTTTATATCTGCTTTTTCCGATTTTGTTTGTTTCATTTCTCAGGCTGGTTCATTGGCAATCCGACGAACGTATCGTCAGTAGCATACTGGCTGTTGTGTTCTGGCTGTATACGTCCCGTATATTCTATAATGTATTTCGGGAAAAGTGGTGGATTTCAATTGGTAAAGGTTTGCTGTTCACGTTCCTGCATACGATGATGGTTCATTTGGTGTACAAGACGATTGTGTTTGAAGTAACGTTTGCCTTACTCTAATTGCGGATTATCACTCGGTTCGTCTTTATTGAGCCACGAACGGATCATTGTCTATCTCCTTATCATGCGCTTCCTGATTGTTTTCATTATCTGCTTCTTTGGGTACGGGATTTCTCATGCCCAGCCTGCCCCTAAACCTAAACTGACCGTTACCCCGCTTACGGATCAGGTATGGGTGCATGTTACGTATGGCATCTATCAGCAAACGGCAGTTCCCTCGAACGGACTGATCATTAGGACTAAGGAGGGTGTCGTGCTGGTCGATACGGGCTGGGATAGCGATGGCAATACTGATAATACCCGGCAGCTGCTGCAATGGGTTGCCGATAGTCTGCATCAGCCCGTTCGGCTTTGTATCGTCACGCATGCCCACGAAGACCGGGTAGGTGGCATCAGCGAGCTTCGTAAAGCGGGCATACGGGTTGTCAGTACGCCGTTGACCGCCCGGAAGTCCGTTACGTTAGGCTACCAGGCCCCCGATGGTATCCTGCCGGCCGACACTACATTCACCATTGGCGACGTACCGATCCGTTGTTATTTTCCGGGCGAAGGCCATACCAGCGACAATATTGTTGTCTGGCTGCCCAATCAGCGGATTTTACACGGGGGCTGTTTTGTGAAGAGCGTAGCAGCTTTCGGCATGGGAAATGTAGCCGATGCAAACCTCAACGAATGGGGAAACTCCGTTCGGCGCGTGATAAAGGAATTTGGCACGGCAAACGTGGTGGTACCGGGTCACGAGAGCTGGGGCGATACCCAATCGCTCGAACACACGCTGAGACTGCTGGAAAAGCACGCGGCTGCCAAACGCTGACCTTACATTCCTTTCTATACTGGCAAACGGAACGCCCCACTACCCTTAGCAATCAACGCCTAAACCCATGAAATCAACAGAACTGCGAATTATTCTGACGGTCGAGAACCTGGATAAAATCCTGACCTTTTATCGGGATGCCCTGGGGCTGGACACGTCAAAAGAGTGGGACGAACCAACCGGAAAGGGCATTATTCTGGACGCCGGTCGGGCTTCGCTGGAATTGATTGATAGCCGCCACGCGGCTACCATCGATGAGATTGAAGTGGGCCGACGAGTCGCGGGGCCGGTGCGGTTGGCCTTCAAGGTTGGCGACGCCATCGCAAGCGCGGGTGAGGAACTGGTTCAAGCCGGTGCTATAAAGCTGGCCGACGTAACACAGGCCCCCTGGAGCCGGGTGCAACGCCTGCAAGACCCGGCGGGCATGCAATTCACCCTGTTCGAAACCTCTACATTACGCGACGAGCCGACCGCTGAATCCGGGCAACGTACCGATCTTTCCGCGCCGGATTAGCCACTGCCGGACTATTACCCTTGTTTAAAAATCATCGACGTTGTAGGCTGTTGACACCACCCGATTCCAGTCGGGGTGGCGTTTGAGATACACTGACACAAACGGACAAAGCGGGACGATTTTCAACGCGTTCCGTTCGGCATATTCCAATACGCCCTTGACCAGATGCGACCCAACGCCCTGACCTTCAAGGCTCGGGTCTACCTCGGTATGGGTTAAGGCCAGCGTTTCAACATCGACGTGCTGGTATTCGACCACGGAGAGTTTATCGCCGGTTTTTAATTCAAAGCGGTGCTTATGCGGATTGTCGGTAACGGGTGCGTCAGCCAGATTCATACGGTTTTCGGATTGTGTAAAGACTTTACCCCAAAACAGGCCGACTTGTTCATCGATCCGGTTTATTTTCGTCCTAAAATTGTCCCGTCCCATTATGAACCGCCTTGATCGCCTGACCGCCATTCTGATTCACCTGCAAACCAAACGTGTGGTTCGGGCTCAGGAGCTTGCCGATCGGTTTGGCATCAGCCTGCGCACGGTCTACCGCGACGTTCGGTCGCTCGAAACCGCCGGGGTGCCGATTGGTGCTGAAGCGGGCGTCGGCTACTTCCTGACCGACTATCACCTGCCCCCAGTCATGTTTACGAACACCGAAGCCAGTGCGTTGCTGCTGGGGGGGAAACTCATCGAAAAGTGGGCCGACGAGTCCGTACGGCTCGAATTTGAGTCGGCTTTGTTCAAAATAAAGTCGGTCTTAAAACGAACGGACCAGGAATATCTGGACGATCTGGCTCCCAATATGGACGTATCGGCACCGGCTGGGCAACCGGTGTACGCGAACAGTTTACTGAAAGATATTCAACATGCTATCGGGCAGCATCAGGTGATGCGCCTTCACTACTATTCGGCCTACAGTGAGGCCGAAACCCAGCGTGATGTTGAGCCTATTGGCCTCTACCACTACGGCATGGCCTGGCACCTGATTGCCTTCTGCCACACCCGACAGGATTACCGCGACTTTCGGATCGACCGCATTCGCGAACTCGTTAACACCGGCCAGCGATTTGCGCGTCACGAACGCCTGACGCTACAACAGTACCTCGACCGAATGGGGAACGATATGCCGTCGATCGCGGTAACAGTTGTTTTTGAGAAAAAAGTATGTCCCTACATACAGCAGCAACGGGTTCACTACGGGTTTCAGAGCGAAGAGATAACGGGCGATTACGTCCGCATGAACTTTCTGACTCCCTATATTCAGGGGCTGGCCCGGTGGTTGCTTATGTATGGCAAAACGGTAACGATCGAGCAGCCCGACATGCTCATTGGCCTGGTGCAGAACCTCACAGAAGAGCTGCGTGACCATTATTTGCTGGAGCCATCGGTTCTGCCCTAAGCTCGAGCCCCGATTCGGGAATTTTTCCTTTCCTCTGCTGACATACTGTTGTCACGGCCAGCGTCGACCTTTCGGATATAGTTCCCTATTAACCGATCAAGGTCATGCCTACCCAGGTTTCCGCTCAGCCGACCCCGACCAAGCAATTGATCCATGTACTACGTATCATCGAAAGCTGGCAGGAGGTTCCGTACGACGAAATAATTGGGGGCCCAGCGCTTGTCCGGGCATCGGTACGTAGCCGGCTCGAAGGTGACCTTAACGGCGAGAGCTGGGCCGAATATCTTATTACGTACCACAGTGACGGCTCGAGCAGCTTCGTCAGTACCGACCGCGTTATCGGCCAAATCGGTGATCGTTCCGGCAGTTTCGTTGTCCAGGGCGTTGGTACATATGAGTACGGCACTGCCACGGGGCAGCTAACCATTGTGCCCGGCAGCGGCACCGGAGACTTTACGAACCTGGTTGGTCAGGGCGAATGGATGGGCGTAACAAACCGCCAGGCAACCGTCACCCTCACCTGCGAACTACCCGCTCCACTCGACTAACTTTCTTATCGCTTATGAAACTGAATGCAGGCATCATAACCAGCCGTTTGACCGAGAGTAAACAGTTCTACTGCGACGTTTTAGGCTTTGGTATTACGTTCGAGAACGAGTTTTACGTCTTACTTCACACGCCAGACCATCAGGCAGAACTCAGTTTTCTTTTACCAGACCACCCAACCCAACAGCCCTTGTTTCAACCAGCCTTCGCTGGAAAAGGCATCTATTTAACCATTGAGGTGCCCAACGTAGATCAGGAATATGACCGCATTCGGGCGCTAGGCGTTCCGATCACCCTGGAAATACGTAATGAGCCGTGGGGCGACCGCCATTTCAGCCTCATCGACCCGAACGGCGTCGGAATTGATATAGTCACCTACGCGCCGACAGAAGTTGAGCAGAGTTAGACGCAGAATCGCCCGTTATCGGCATTACTTATAGGCTGGAATGCCAGTGATTTCAGCGCCGAGTATCAGCAGATGAATGTCGTGAGTACCTTCATAGGTGCTCACCGATTCAAGATTCATCAGATGACGCATGACGGGATAATCGCCGGTGATGCCCATCCCGGCCAGAATCTGACGAGCTTCGCGGGCGATACGTAACGCCATCTCGACATTGTTCCGCTTGGCCAGCGAAATCTGCGCATTCGTGGCTTTATCTTCGTTCTTGAGCATACCCAGTCGCCAGCAAAGCAGTTGCGCCTGCGTAATGTCGGTCAGCATTTCGGCCAGCTTTTTTTGCACCAGCTGAAAACTGGCAATCGGTTTGTTGAACTGAATCCGTTCCAGGGCGTAGCGCCGGGCTACTTCGTAACATTCCATAGCCGCACCCAAAGCCCCCCAGCTGATTCCGTACCGGGCCTGGTCGAGGCACTTCAACGCACTTTTCAGCCCCAAGGCATCGGGCAGCAGATTTTCTTTGGGCACCCGAACATCCTGAAACACCAGCTCACCCGTTGCACTCGCCCGTAACGACCATTTGTTAGTGATTTCGGGCGTGGAAAATCCTTCCATACCGCGTTCAACAATCAACCCACGAATTTTTCCCTGGTCGTTTTTAGCCCACACAATGGCGATGTCGGCGACCGGCGCGTTAGTAATCCAAAGCTTGGAACCGTTGAGCAGGTAATAATCGCTTCGTTCGATGAAGTTGGTTTCCATGCTTCCGGGGTCGGAGCCGTGGTTTGGCTCGGTCAGGCCGAAGCAGCCCAGAAGTTCGCCCTTGGCCAGACGGGGCAGGTATTTTCGCTTCTGCTCTTCCGTGCCGAAGGCCAAGATGGGGTACATCACCAGCGAACTCTGCACCGACACGCAGGAACGCAGGCCCGAATCGCCCCGCTCGATTTCCTGCGTCATCAGCCCGTACGAAATCTGGTCGAGACCTCCCCCACCGTATTCCGTCGGGACCGTAGCGCCAAACACGCCAATCTGACCGAATTTAGGAACAAGGTGCCGGGGAAACTCAGCCTGCTGGGCGTAGTCTTCCACAATGGGCGTGATCTCGCGCTTCACAAAATCACGTACGGCCGACCGAACGAGTTTATGCTCGGCGGTGAGCAGATCATCGAGACAGTAAAAGTCCGGCGACTCATACGAGTCTACTTTGTTGCGAGGTGAGGTTATCGTAGCGGCTTGCATACAGAGTAAACTTCAGATCAGTCGGCTTGTTGGCCGAATTGGCGTTTTTTGGCTCATAAAATCTCAATCCAACGTAGCAGGCAATTCATTTTTAACGGCTCGTTTCCTGTGCTGAGGCTACGTAGCGAACAGGGGCAGTAAGGAATTACAGGTTAACGAGATCTACCACATCTCTTGTTTATAGTCGTTCACCTGGTTCAACAGATCCATCGACTTCATCATTGGGCTCCATTCGTTTCCGCCGAAAAGCCACCCGAACCATTTTTTATGGCGGTTTTCGTACCGGATGTTATAGAAAAGCCAGACGGCCAGGTACGTAAACCCACCCGTTACTAGAACCTGAATGAGCAGCACGAATGGAGTGCCAGTTTCGAACATGCGTTCACTCCAGTAAAACGTGGTCCACACCGGCAGTTGAAGCAACAGAAAGCGGGCAACCCAAATCGTTGATGATTTCAGGCGGGCAATCTTTTCCTGGGTAACAAGAACCGGCTGATGACTGTCGACCTGATGAATCAGCACCAGTTGATACAGGTAGATACCAATGGCCAATTTGGTCAGCAAAACCTGAATACCAGCCGATACCAGAAAAAACGGGCTGGCCGTGGCGGGGAGTACGATCAGCAACCCATCTACCAACGCAACCCAGACCAGACCCACCAATACCGCCAGCATCTTGGTGGGCTTCATCGATGCGATCAGCGACCGAACCTGCATACGGGTTATGGCCTCCGCATTCCGGCGGTTCAGTGTCAGGCTTTCTTCCAGCCGCTTGTCATATGATTTCCAGAGCATGCGCATGTCGTTGTCTTCCATGTCTATTGTGGTTTTAAAGCGAAGAATTTACGTTTTAGCTGTTCCTTAATCCGTCCTAGTTTCGTGGCTACGTTCGACGAAGAAAGGCCCAGAATCTCGGCGATCTGCTGGTAACTTTTTCCCTCTAGATACAGCAGCATCAAGGCCTTGTCCAGCTCCTTAAGCTCGCCCAGGAATTTTTGCAAGAGGCTGATGTCGCTTTCCGTATCGTCGGATTCATCCGTATGTAACTCAAGCAGATCACCGGGTGGGATTGGCCCGGCAATCGTCTTCCGGCGCGTATCCTTCCGATAAAAGGATATCGCTACGTTCAGCGCAATCCGGTAGATCCAGGTTGAGTACCTGAACTGTTCGTTATAGCGGTCGAACGATTGCCACAACTGCACCATGATTTCCTGAATCAAATCTTTCCGATCTTCCGCGTTTTTGCAGTAGGCCTGGGCAACTTTATAGATGATGCCCTTATTCAGATCTATGACCGAAAGAAACTGGTCCTGTTTAGCCAAGGGAATACGGATTAAGGGTTCGTTCGCTAATTGCCTGTTGCGGCCTTTCCAGTCGGGGGTATGACCGATCAGCAGCGTAGTTACCAATTATTCGTCCGAAGGCCTGTAGAATCACAGCTTAACTAGATTTTTTTTGATCAGGCATCGGCAGTTCGCTTATCATTAATAGGGCCAGCAAAGCCAACCCGTACGTAGTATTACTGATTAACAGCATCTTACCTAAGTAAAAGTCAATCCAGTACAGCTTTTAATGATTACAACGGATAGACGAATGATTGTAACTGCTACAGTTCAAAATAGTCTGGGGGAAAACGACGTAACAGTCGAAACGAATGGCAACGCAAAGCGCATAACGATCCCAGCGAAAGCCGTTGGGCATGGGTCATCGATCAATGGCGGGGAACTGCTGTTTCTGTCGCTGGCGACTTGTTTCTGCAATGATGTGTACCGGGAGGCTGCGCGACGGAACATGCCCATCGAGTCGGTGGACGTAACGGTGACGGGTGAGTTTGGTCAGGAGGGTGAGCCCGCTTCCCGCATCAGCTATACCGTCAAGATTCAGTCTGACTGCCCGGAAGACGACGTTCAGGACCTTATTCATTACGTCGATACGGTCGCCGAAATTCACAATACGTTACGCCAGGGTATATTCGTATCCTTACAGTCTCATCAGCCGTAGCAGTACGTCTGTAGGCCACTACGCCCTTCTTTTACCTAACTCATTTTCAGATGATCTCAACAAAACCTACTACCATCGACGAATACATTGCGGGTTTCTCCCCCGACATTCAGGCGCTGTTGCAGCAGGTTCGGGCGTGTATTCGGAACGCAGCGCCGGACGCAGCCGAAACCATTAGCTACGCCATGCCCACATTCACCCTGAACGGTAATTTGGTTCATTTCGCGGCTTTCAAACACCATATCGGATTTTATTCGATTCCCACGGCCATAGACGCGTTTAAAGAAGAGTTGGCGCATTATAAAGGCGGAAAGGGCTCCGTTCAGTTTCCCATCGACCAGCCTATGCCACTGGGTTTAATCGCCAGGATCGTAAAGTACCGGGTTGCTCAGAATTCAGCGCACGTGTAGGCGAAGACATAAAGCTCCCCAGTAATTCCCTGCTGAACAGCCCTTTAACTTTCGGTTTTATTATCATGCTGTTAGTTCGGAGCGGTCAGCTGAGCGGGTAGTTTATTCTGCGCCAGGGTCACCGGGGACTCATTCAAGACCTTTTTTAGCACGTACTGCGCCACGACCGGAAAGTGATCGGAGAATGAAACGCCGGACAAGGTCTGGCAGGTTTTGATGTGCCAGTCAGCGCTGAAAAACTGCTGATCGATCCTGACGCAGTACGGATGACGGTTCAATGTGAACCCCAGCCCCTGCCCCGCTTCTTCGAACGCATTTTTAAAATTCTGGCTCAGCTTTCCGTACGAATACCCAACGGGGGTCTCGTTAAAATCACCGCAGATGATGACCGGATACCGGCTGCCCGCTACGTAGGATTCCACTTCCTGGAGCTGTTCAGACCGGTACTGAAACCCTTCTTTCAACCGCCGGAACGTATCAACCAACTCGACCGCAAACCGGCCAGCCTGCCCCGATTTTATCGCGTCCAGCACCTGGTTCGTCCGGACGCCCATCGACCATAAATGCACATTGACGATCCGGATCGTATCGGCCCCGTAAGCGATATCTGCGCAGAGAAATCCGTTAATATTTGGGGCATTCGGCCGATTCCAGATCCGGCCATACTGCCTGACAATGGGGTAGTTCGAGAAGAGAGCCAGCCCGATTTCGCGGTTTCGATCGAAGCAGGTTAGCTTTTGCACTTTAGCTCTGTACTGGCTTTCGAGAGCCGGGTTAGGGGAATATTCCTGGAAGCAGGCAATATCGGCTTTGAGCTGAGCCGCATCGAAATGGGCCTGAGCGCTGACCGGAAAGGTTTCACTATTAAAACTAAGTACATTCAGCGTGGGTGCCTGACTGACGTCAAGTTCGCCCGCGTGCCTGCCCACCAACCGTTTCACCACCACAACCGCAAACAGCACCCAAATCAGCCCGGCCATGGCCACCATCCGCTGCTGCTGATAAAACAAATACACACAGGCTGCCAGTCCAAAAATCATGGCCAGTGGCAGGGTCATCATCACAAAGCCGGTCAGCCAATGCCCATTAACGGGGTAGTAACAAAACGCCATCGTGAAAAACAGATAGCCGAGGGCGGTGTAGGCAACCGGAAACCGCCGGTACTTCTGAATCGTGAGCCGGATGCCGACCACGAATCCGTTCAGTACAGCCTGACTCACAGGGCATACCGCCTTCTTCAGCTTTTTATAACTCAGCATAAGTAGTGGATGGGTTGAGCGGAACGAACCGCTTATTTAACCTCGAAGCTGCCCCCGCCAATCTGGAAGCCTTCGGCATACAGTTCAACCAGATAGGACCCCGGCTTGTACTGGGCGTCCCGGCGGAAGAAGATTTCCACCCGCTGGTCATTATTCTCGAAAGGCACCGTCTGGTGCGTACTGTAGCCGATTTCGCGTCCGTCAATCAGCAGAACCCCGCCAATGCCGGTATCGCTGATCACCGCCCCGTTGGCGTCGAGGATGCGTACGTAAATATCTTTGTTGTTTTTCTGCGCCACCGGATTCGAGGGCATGATGAAATTGATTTTCAGCCGGTCGATCCGCGAGGCTTTGTAGGTGCCCCCGCGCCGTTCTTTGCCGTTCGGTGCCAGGGCGGTAACTTCCACATTAACCGCTTTCATGGCCGAAGCCAGCGTCACCTTTGTTTTCAGGTCAGCATTCTGCAGCGAGTAGTCGACCACGGCCTGGGCCAGTGCGGCCCGCTCGTTCTTTAACCCTTCGTTTTCGGTTAGAATCGTTTTCTTCTCTGCTTCAAGCGCCCGGGTGCGGCTCAGCAGCGAACCGTTTTCGGCGCTAAGCTTGCGGATATCCGCTTCGCTCTTCGTCAGGAAATTGGTATAATCCCTGATCTTGAAGTCGTACTGCTGAATGGAAAAAGTAAGGTCGTATTTGAGTTTCTTTTTGTCACTCTCCAGTTGTCGCTTGATGCGTTCCAGCTCTGTGATGCTGCCGCCGAGCTTCCGTACTTCAACGATTTTCTCGTCCAGCACGCCCGAAATGGAATCGAGCTTCGCCTGGGTCGTTGCGAACTGCTCAACTTTCGCCGTCAGCAGCTTCTGCACTTCCAGGGTTTCATTACGTGAGCCAATAAACAGGTACGACAACAAGGCCAGTATACCCACCAGCGCCCCGATTGTCATGCTCAATATGCCCTGCTTACTAGTTGTCACATTGGCTTCTATCATTTCGTTTACAAGTGGTGGTTCCGCAAAACAACGATAATGAACTTAAGGGGGACTTAACCTGACTTTAAATTTAGCTTAAAATGAGCTTTCGCTCGACAAGGTTAACGTAAAGGTGGTCCCTGCGGAAGTAGACTGAACGACTATGTCGCCCCCGTGCAGCTGAGTCACCTGCGCCACCACCGCAAGCCCAACCCCGTGCCCTTTGCTCGACTGAGCCGTGGCATTACTCCGAAAGAAGGGCTGAAAAATGTGGGGCAGATCCGCTTCGGGAATCTGGCTCCCTTCGTTGAACACGACAACATGAATCGTTCCTTCTTTCGCCCGAAAGTCAACTGTAGCCGTTCGGGCGGGCGAAAATTTACAGGCATTGTCGATCAGATTCATGAGCACGACCTTCAATGCCGCCCGGTTTCCCCGCGTGATCAAAGCGTCTTCATCATCAGGAAAATCGGTGAATGTGAGTCGGATCTGATACGTTTCGTTCCATTCCTGCAACTGGGTTTTCGTTTCCCAGAGCAGCTCATCCATCCTGACGGGCTCAAAAGGCATGTTTTTGGTTTGAATAGACGTATTGGCCAGTTCCAACAGGGTGTTGGTGAGCTGGGTCAGCGTCCGGGTATCTTCCCGCAACGAGCGCAGGGTTCGCTCGTATACATCCGGGTTACGAGGTTGAATGAGGGCGACGTCAATCTGCGAATTGATCTTGGTCAGCGGGTTCTTCAACTCGTGCGATACGTTGGCGATAAACATTTTCTGGGTGTTCAGGGCCTGTTCAATGCGATCGAGCAGTTGGTTGAACGTAGCGACGAGCACACCAATTTCGTCGGAACGGTTCGGATGCTGCACCCGCTTCTGCACATTTGCCGGAAAAATCGTGTTTACCTGCTGCACAATCCCCGACATGGGTGCCAGGGCCTGATCCGCAAACAGCCAGCCCGAAACGCCGAGCAGCAGGATAGCCGCCAGAATCATCACGATCAAAATCTTTTTCAGATCACTGAGCGCATCATGCCCCACCTGATCGATCCCGCTGACGATGACCCAGTTACTGCCGCTCCCTCGTGCCAACTGAATCGCAACAATCTGGTAGTCGCTTCGGGTTAGGTACAGGGTCTGCGCGGCCGAATCGAGCTGCGGAATAAACTGCTGATGGAAAGGCGCGTTGGCGGGGTTGGTCGAGAACAGAAACGCCTTACTTTTCTCGTTGTAAACCGAAATATGTTCATTTAGCAGGGGCTCTTTATTGCCCGCGTCAATCAATCGCAACACGGTGCTGTCCGTCTGCTTCAGATCGAACAAAAGCGTTGTCGTGGTAACGGCACGATCTTCCAGGCGCTTGAAAAACCGTTTTTCAACGTATAGCTTACTGAAAAAATAAACCCCGAGCGAAAACAGAACCAGGATTAAGGTGACCAGCAGGGCAAACTGGTAGGTGAGCCGGGTACGGATGTTGATCATTACAACAATTTTACGACATAGCCCATGCCGATCTGGGTGTGTAGCAATTTGGGCTCGAAATCCTTGTCAATTTTTTTACGCAGGAAATTGATGTACACTTCAATAACATTAGTTCCGGTATCAAACGTCAGGTCCCAGAGCTTTTCGGCCAGTTCAACCTTGGAAATGACCCGGCCCTGATGGCGCAGAAAGTATTCGAGCAACTGAAACTCCTTAGCCGTCAGCGAGATCTCCTTGCCCGCCCGCACGACCTTTTTCGTGTACGGGTCAAGTTCCAGATCGGCTATTTTGAGCAGATTGGCAGTAAGCGTCACACTGCTGTTCCGGCGCGTCAGCGCCCGCACCCGCGCCATCAGTTCACCGAATTCGAACGGTTTGGCCAGGTAATCGTCGGCCCCGGCGTCGAGCCCCACAATCTTGTCGTCGGTGGTACCCAGGGCTGTTAACAGTAGAATCGGGGTCGATACGCCGGCTTCGCGGAGCTTCCGGCAAAGTTCCAGGCCGTGGATGCCGGGCAAAATAATATCGGATATAATCAACGCGTACGAAGATCGGGTGGCCAGTTGAAACCCCATCGTTCCGTCATACGCTACGTCGACCTCCCACTGGTGTTCTTCCAGCCCCTGCCGGATGCTCTGAACTGTTTTAACCTCGTCTTCAATAATCAGGATTTTCATCATATCGCCTATTCTTCAACCCGAATGTCTTAAAAACGGTTGCTTATGGCCACTGGTACGTATTTTTCGCAGCCGGGCGCAAAACTAACAAACGTCAGCTACGCCTGGTAGTAAACCGAGTTTCCATTTGTCCGGCTCGATCTGCGCTCGTCCAGCAACTGGGGGCGGAAACCGGCATTTTTTTTGCAGCGGTCATCCTAACCCATTCGATTCGTTTTACCCATGCGCGCAAGGCTTTTTCTTTTCTTTTTACTGCTTTATATGCCTACCATATACGGTCAGACCGTAAAACCAATGGCAAAAACGCAGCATACGGTGTTTTCGCTAAAAGCGGTTGACGATCAGACCTCGGCCGAGGTCTCCGCCGAGTTCAGCGTTGAAGCGAAGCTGGCGGCCAAAAAGTTTGCCGGTAAGAGTCTGCTGAACAAACCGTTTACGTTCGTCCTTAACCGCACCGATACGCTGACGGTGGTGACGAAACGAAGCGGCTATTACGAGAGTGAAGAGATAATGGTTGTTTCCTGCGATACCTGCGCGGATTATGAATACATCGTGCGGCTGGAAAAAGAAGACCCCAAAGCCGACAGCGTGTTCCGAAACTTACAGGTAAATCAGTCCTTTCGACTCGATAACGTGTATTTCGACCAAAGCAGCTACGTATTACGGAATGAGTCGTATCCGCAACTAAACAAGCTGATCAAAACGCTGGCAACTACCCCGAAACTGGTCATTGAGATTGCGGGGCATACTGACAACGTTGGCGATCGGCGGCTCAATCAGTTGTTGTCCGAGAACCGGGCGAAGGTGATCACTACGTACCTGATCCGCAACGGTATCTCAGAAAATCGTCTGCGCTACAACGGCTACGGCGATAAGCGACCGGCGGCTCCGAACGATTCGGAGGAAAACAAACGAAAAAACCGGCGGGTCGAATTTGTGGTGCTGGCCATCTAAAAAATTAGTCAGCGACGGGTTATTTATTGCGGTTTATCGTTGTTACGTAAGAAGATAACCTTACGCCCACCCGATGACGACGAGTGAACGCCCAAAACCCTATTTTGTCCGGCCCGATTCCATTGTCCGCCAGATTTGGGGAGATGCCGACGTAATTCTACTGATTTTTGCCGGTTCAGCGGCTGAGTTTGCCTTGAACCGGGCCGTAGACTGGCTGTTCTTTACGGGCAAGCTGCCCGCCGACCCCATCGCGCGCTTGTTTTCGACGGTACGATACGCGCAAGAAATCGTGTTTGCGTCCGAAGCCAGCGCCCGTCAGGCCATTGCCCGCATGAGCGCCATTCACGGCGGGGTTGAACAGAAACGCGGGTACCAGATCCCCGACTGGGCCTACCGGGATGTGCTGTACATGCTGATCGATTACTCGCAGCGCGCTTACGAAACCCTGCACCGTCCGCTCACCCCGGTCGAGCGTCAGGAAGTTTTCGATACGTTTCGGGCGGTAGGTGCGGGCATGGGTATACCGAATTTACCCACTACGTTCGACGACTGGCAGACGGACCGGCAGGCGCACCTGAAGCGTGATCTGGTCCGGAGTGCCTACACCGACAAACTGTTCCAGCGGTACCGGGAGCAACTGGGTGGCTGGCGATACGATTTACTTCGTCAGTCACAGGCTATTCTGGTGCCAACGGAAGTTAGTCGCCTGCTGGATTTACCCCAAAAGCCTGCCCTATCCTACTCCATTGGTTTGTATAAAGTGCTGAATGCGCTGAAGCTACGCTCGGCCATCCAGCGAATCCTGTTACCCACGGAGTATTTGAATCAGATTCGGGCACTCGACAGACGCTAAGCCATTATCATTGCATTTTATCGTAGAAACACCCAACCGATAGCATGTCGGGCGACAGGAGATTGCCTGCTGACTGACACGTTATCGGTTGTATATTGCCAAAACCCTTCACGGATATTCTTCATCAACATGACTGTTACGAATCCAATTACTACGTCTGTTTTCGACCTGTTCAAGGTCGGGCCGGGTCCGTCGAGTTCGCATACCATTGGCCCCATGAAGGCCGCTTATGACTTTCGGCAGCGGCTCGCCAGCCTCCCACCCGATCTGGTTCAGCAGGCAGACGCCATTCATATCCATTTATACGGTTCGCTCAGTGCAACCGGCAAAGGGCACGGTACCGACCGCGCCGTTGTGGCGGGTCTGCTCGGATGGCAACCCGAAACGACTGACCCCGATGCCTTGCTGGCGCTGCTGAAAGACCCGGCCGTTACGTATCCGGTGCCCGTTGGCGATCGCACCATATCGGTTGGCTCTCAGCATATTCACTTTCAGCGAAAACGCTACGACTCGCCCTACGCCAACACGATGGTGTTGCAACTAAGCGCCGGTGATGAGGTACTGTTCTCCGAAGAATACTACTCGATTGGCGGTGGCTTCATCATCCGGAAAGGTGAAGCCGAAACACCCTCCGCAGCGGTTCAGTTGCCGTATCCATACAGCACCATGACCGAGCTGAAGGCGCAGTTGTCCACCCACCAATTGACGCTCGACCAGTTGATGCTGGCGAATGAGATGGCCCTGACCGGCAAAAGTCGAACTGAAGTCCACCAACGGATCGATCAGCTGCTGGATTTCATGCACAAGGCCGTTCGGCGAGGTCTCCGGCAAAAAGGGTTGCTTCCGGGTTCAATCAAATTGAGTCGAAAAGCGCCGGTGCTGTATCAGCAGGCGAAGAGCCTGGCGAACAGTTCCGACAGCTTCCTGATTTTTCTGAATGCCTACTGTCTGGCCGCTTCGGAAGAAAATGCCGCCGGAGGCATCGTAGTCACCGCGCCTACGTCGGGTGCATCGGGCGTAATTCCGGGCCTGACGTATCTTGCCCGTAATCACTTTCATTACGACCGCGCAACGTTACGTTCGGGAATGCTGGCAGCGGCCGCCGTGGGCTTTCTGGTGAAGCACAATGCCAGCATTTCGGGGGCCGAAATGGGCTGTATGGGCGAGATTGGCACGGCTTCGGCCATGGGCGCGGCTTTTTTGACCCGCTGTAGCCAGCCCGTCGGGGCTATCGGCACCATTGAAGCGGCCGCCGAAATCGCCATTGAGCATCATTTGGGTATGACCTGCGATCCCATTGGGGGCTTCGTCCAGATTCCGTGCATCGAACGGAATGCGATGGGGGCCGTAAAAGCGTACAATGCGTTTCTGCTGGCTACGTCCGGGGCGGCTTCGTTCCAGAAAATATCGCTCGACGCAGTGATCAAGGTGATGAAAGCCACCGGCCGGGATATGTCGACCAAATACAAAGAAACGTCGGAGGCCGGTCTGGCCCTGAGTGCGACGGAATGCTGATTGCGAAAGAATCTCAAACAATTGGCGGATAAAGATGTGTTAAGCACTAATGAGAGGGCCGAAATATACCGGTGCCTCCACGAGTGCTTACCGTCATGACCAACATATACACGCCCAAGCAACAGCGCATTCTGCTAATTACGAGCCTGATCGTTATAGCAGGATTCATTATTGCCGGACTGCGCGGTTACGCTTCGGCGTTTCTGGGAGCCGGAATTCTATATGTCGTGTTCCGACCCTGGTTCACGGCCCTGGCCATCAAACGAAAGTGGAACCGGTCACTAGTGACGACGCTGCTGATCATTTTTTCGGTCATCGTTATTATTCTGCCGTTTCTGACCCTCAGCTTGCTGCTCATCGGCCGGATTCAGTATTACAGCCAGAACGCTGATGACATTCTCAACCTGATTCACAAAGCCGAAGACCTGACCGGATTTAAGGTGACGAGTCCGCAGAACGTCCGCCAGATCGTTCAGCAGGGAGCGAGCTATGCCAGTCGGCTGTTGCCTTCGCTGGCTGGCGGTGCGCTTGATTTTATCGTGATTATTGGTTTAATGCTCTTCACGCTGTATTTCATGTTTGTGCAGCAGGATGCCTTTCAGCGGGGACTCCAGAAATACCTGCCGTTCAAGCGGGATACGCAGAAAGAGCTGGGCGAATCGCTGAAAAACAACGTGAACGCCAATGTGCTGGGACAGGCGCTGGTCAGTCTGGTGCAGGGGGTGCTGACGGGCGTTACGCTCTGGATTTTCGGCGTACCCGATGCGCCATTCTGGGGCGTTGTGGGGTTTTTTCTGGCATTTATTCCCATTCTCGGCACCCCACTTGTCTGGGGCCCAGCGGGTTTGATTAAGCTGTCGCAGGGCGATACCGGGCAGGGCATTGGCATTTTGGTGGTGGGCGTTATTGTGATTATCAATATCGACAACCTGCTGCGGATCATGCTGGCCAAACGCATGGGTGATATTCACCCGTTGATCACGCTGGCCGGTATTGTGCTGGGCGTACCTATTTTTGGCATTCTGGGGTTGGTGATCGGCCCGCTTCTCCTCTCCTATTTCATCGTACTGATACAGGTATTCGAGCGCGAGAATAAAGTCCAGCGCGAAGAAGTGGCCAAGGATGAAGCCCGGGTTGAAGAAACGGCGGCTCACAAGACGTAATACGTGTTATAGGCTTCGACGACGAGGGTATGTGAAACAACAATCATCCAATTGATGGGAACCTAACACCCCGTTCATACTTCTCTTTTCTCAATCCAGGGACGGATTAAGACAGTGCGTGATCAGTACGATTGAGGTTGTTTCGGCGACAAGCTTATTTAGCGGCTAGACAACCTCATAGAGTATGAAACGCGTTTCTATTTTCATTGGCTTGCTGGCTCTAACGGCCTGTCAACAGACCCAGAATAACTCTTCCTGCTACGTTTGTGACGTTTACTCGACAAACCCATCTCGGGCGGGCCGAACCACAACCGAGTTTTGTAATAAAGCCGAAATGGATCGATACGTCAAAGACAAGCAAGCCAATCCGGAAACTACGCTGGTTAGCTGTCGTAACAAATAAGTCATGCCCTAGACCTTTAAAGCCAGTGGGCTCCGGGGTTTACCTCGGAGCCCACTGGCTTTACATCAAATACGTATTGTTTTACTGGCGCGTTACTTTGCTGGCACCTGACGTTTCGGAATCGAGCGATCCAACCTGGCCTAAGTTGGCGTGACTGGCTCCGCTGGCATCAACCGACGCCCGATCGACCCGCATATCCGTTGCTTCAAGCTTGCTGGCTCCGCTCAGGTTAACGTCGAGTTTCTGGGCATGGCCACGTAACAGGGCATTTGAGGCTCCCGACAAATCGAGCGCCAGATCGTTTACCTCCCCATCGAGGACGGCCCGGCACGCTCCACTCAGTTCCACATCGAGTTTGTTGAAGTTCCCAAACCCGGCCAGACTGGCCTTGGAGGCACCCGATAGCTTCAGTTCATCGATAGACGGCACGGTAATGGTCAGCCCCACGCGGTTGCGGTTACCCCAGTCGAACAAGCCTTTCCGGTCGACCGATACGTCCAGCGTATTCCCTTTCACTTTCACGTCGATATCATCAAGGTCTTCCTCGCGGCCGTCGGCCACCACCTTATACGTAGTGCCTTTCCGGAAACGCACTACGAAGGCGCCACCAACGTCGACTTTCGAGAACTCGCTGACGTTGAACTGCCGGGTATGATCGCCAATGTCATCAAAATCGTCGCCCAGCTCGCTGGCTACCGCATTTTGCACGTCGTCGGTCAGGTCCGTTACGTCGTTGTCTTCGCTGTTACCATCGCGATCTTTCTCGCGGGGGTAATTGATGCAGACCAGCCCATCGGCTCTGGTAAACTTCCAGATACTGGCTTCCATCCGGTCTAACTCCCGTTCGCCGAACACATTACGAACATAAAGCGCAAAGTCTTTGGTCATCCGGAACGGCTTTTCGTAGGGAACCATCAGATCCATATCCAGATCCTGCGCCCGGAAGCGGGCTGTCGGCAGTAACTCAACCCGATTGTTGAAGCGAATGGTTGAGTCTTTCGTAGCGTAGGTGTATTTAAGCTGACGGGCGTTGGCCTGCGCTTCGGCACGGCTGCTACCCTGCGCCCGGAAGTGCTGAACCAGGTTAAGGGTCGAACCCTCGTAGCCTTTTAGCTCAATGGAAGGCCGAATGTCCCAGTCATCATATTCATCTTCAACATCGTTGATGGCAAAGGTGGCAACAGCCGCCGGTACGTTCAGGACCTTTGTTTCTTCAACCGTACCCCGACGCTGAAAACTATTGATCAACGGAGCGGTCGTTCCCAGAAAAATAACTAGGCTTACGAGCCAAACCCCGGCCAGCGTTAAGGCCGTACGGCTGCTTAGCACGTTACGGGTGGTGATGAGCATCACGCCCAAGATAGCCAGACCAAAAGCGGGGAGAATACCAACGGCACCCGCCGACAGAATCATGGGCAGAGAGATGTCGTCACGGATCATCCTAATGGGTAAGTTCCCTAAATGAGCCCCGGATTCAAAGCCAAGAAAAGCGACCAGAACCGCTAAACAGGCAATCATAAACGCAAAGCCCATGACCAGTAACATAATCCCCGCCAACACCCGGATCAGGGAAACAACTCCGGTTAAGAAGGGCCCCAGGGCGCTGCCCAGCCCGCCGATGATCGTGGCAATGGCTCGAAAAGGAAACAGCAGGATACGCGTCAGCGTGCTTTCGTTATTGGGCGATTCGTTGATGTTCAGGTTCTGCTTGATGCTCGATTCAATGTTCGACAACGTAATGGGCCGACCTTGCATCTCCATCTTTTCGGTGAGCGTATTGGCCTGTGGCGCAATCATCCACAATACGATATACAGCAAGAAGCCTACGCCGAAGAACACGATGCCCAGCACGAACAACAGGCGGATGATGCCCGTATCAACGCCAAAGTAGGCGGCAATACCCGAGGCTACGCCCCCAAGCACTTTATCTTCGGGATTCCGGAAGAACTTCTTAACCGTTTTGTCCTCTTCAATGTAATTAACGCCCGGCAGAGCAATCCACATGGCAATGTAAAGCAACAATGTAATGCCGGATACACCCGCGCCAAATTCATGACCCACAGGCGGCATGGCGAAAAACAGGAACACAAAGATCAGCCGTACCCACACTACGTCCATATTGAAGTAATGCGCCAGCCCGGCTGCTACCCCACCCAGCGTCTTCCGTTGCAGGTCGCGAACGAGCCGACGCGGATAAGCCGCAGCCGTCTGTGATTGCGCCGATGGATCGGCCGCCTGACCTGGATTCGTCGGATTGGTAAAGCTTTTACCGCCTGTTGCCTGCCCTTCGCCGAAGGCGGAGTTACGACCCCCACCAGCGACAAGCACTTCTTCTTCCTCAACGGCTTCAAAGTCGTCGACAGTCCCCATAGCGGCTACCAATTCGTTCACGTCTTCCAGGGAAACCGCTTGTTTTTCGGCCACTTTCAACTTATTAAGCAGCTTTTCGGCAATGCGATTTTCGATGTCGGTAATGATCTCCTGACTGTCTTCGTAGGTCGAAAAGTACTGCTGAACCGACGTCAGGTAATTTCGGAGCTTGTCGTAGCCATCCTCTTCGATGTGGAAGATGACTCCACTAATATTGATGCTTATGGTCTTTTTCATGGCGATCGGAAAAGAGAATAGGTTAAGCGTTGGCTGAAGGGTTCGTGAAATCAGTGGTAGGCGCAGCGGTTGTGCCATTGGTCGGCTTTTTGTGCTGATTCACCCGAGTGACGATGGAATTTACGGATTCGGACAATTCCTGCCAAGTTTCGTTGAGGGCATCCAGCGAGTTGCGGCCAAGCTCCGTCAGAATATAGTATTTACGTGGGGGACCGGACGTTGACTCGACCCACTTGTAGTCAAGCAGGCCGGCATTTTTGAGACGGGTAAGCAGAGGATAAAGCGTGCCTTCCACAACCATAATCCGGGCGGAGGTTAGCTCGTCTAGCATATCGGAGGCATAGACCTCGCCCCGCGATATGATATGCAGGATGCAGAATTCCAGAATGCCCTTCCGCATCTGCACCTGAGCGTTTTCGATATTCATTGGTGTACGGGGTTTCGTTAATTTCTTGTTTCAAAGGTACAATAAGGTACTATGCGATGCAAGGTACTTGGTCGAAATACATATAAATAATGTATCAACGGATAAAAAGCGAGGATGAATGGTAATCGCTACCCGAAAAAGATGGAGTTGTATTTTACCCGCCAGAATCGTTTTCGGGTAACGCCTGCCGTTGTTACGTCGCGTTGAACTACTTTTGTCCTGGATTTTAAGAAAGCTTGCGTCAACGTGTATGCTGGAATTAACGGCATTATCGGCCTTTATCGGTTATCTAATTTATCTGCGCTATTACGCGGATCAGCGAACGAATGCCGAAAAAGAAGCTGATCGCTTACGGGAAGGAATTACGCTGTACGAAACTGAGGACTACGTTAAAGCGCTTACCTATTTCTCCAATGAAATTGAGGCACAGCCCAAGTCGGCCGTAGCTTATCTGTACCGGGCCCGCTGCTACCGCGCCTTAGGCGACGAACCGGCTGCGCTGGCCGATCTGGAACGAGGAAAAAGTTATGACGACTCGGTAGCCGAGTTGCATCTAGACACCGGAAAAATTCATTTCGATCAACACAATTTTTCGGCTGCGTTTCAGGACTTCGACAAAGCTATTTTCTTCGCCCACGGCGATACGGCCGAGCCTTACCAATGGCGCGGTCTGACGCGGGAGCAGCTCGGTCGACCCGCCGAAGCGCAGCAGGACTTTGCGAAAGCCGAACAGATTACGGAGTTGAAAGCTCAGCAACGTTTAGTAAAGCCCGAAGTACCAAAGCAGTTCTTTGACCGCCGGTTAGTCCTTAACGCTGGGCTCACGCTGCTCACTAGTGCGATTTTGCTATTGATTATCAAAAAGAGTGATGTCATTCACTGGCCTTATCTCTGGGCGGCCAGTTCCGCCATGGGGATCGGCTTTGCGGAGCCGCGCAAAGGCTGGTCGCTGGCTATACTCCAGGCGTTATCGATACTTATCGGCTATTACGTTCTGGTCGGGCCGAGCCCGCTGAACACCCACCGCGAAGTCGAAATCTTTAGTTTGTTTGGCTCCATCGGGCTGACCTTTGCGGGGAGCCTGATAGGCAGTGTTTTAAAACGAGCGCAACGCTAACCGGGCGTACCAGCCTGACCCGATGCAAACTAAGTAACCTCGTGTTTACAAATTATGCGAAAGGATAGGAGCAATTGCGTATTTTTAGCGCGTATTGCCCTACCGTATGCTTCGTGCTTTTCTTGTTCTATTCTTGTTGACTGTCTGTGTCCGCAGTCTTTTGGCGCAGCCTTTATCGGCTGGCAACGACTGGATTAACTACAACCAGACGTATTTTAAACTCCCCGTTGCCGAAGCGGGCCTCTATCGCATCACGGCAACCGAATTGGAACGAGCCGGTTTTCCAATCAGAACCGTTGATCCAACAACGGTGCAGCTATTTCACCGGGGCATTGAGCAGGCTATTTTCGTGGCAGGCGAAGCGGATCGTCGGTTTGATGCCGGCGATTTTCTGGAGTTTTACGGCCGGGGTAATGACGGTGCTCAGGACTCTTTGCTGTACCGCCCAACTGGGGCGCAACCGCATCCGTATTATAATCTATTCTGCGACACTACGGCCTTTTTCCTGACCTGGCGACTCGATGGTACACCCGGTAAACGCATGGCAACCTATAGCGACACGAGCTACGCCAGCTTAACCCCTGAGCCATATTATTGGGCAGAAGACATGCGGTTGTTTACCGACAACTACCCCGGCTATCCCGCTGGTATTCCGCCCAAGATTGAGTTCAGTCACTACGAAGCCGGGGAAGGCTACACCGGCCCCGTTCAGCAGAAAGACAAACCCTACGTCCATACGTTTGCTTTACGTCAGGCGTATACAAACGGCGCAACGCCTGAACTCACCATCTTACTGGCGGGACGCGACAACACAAACCACCGGGTCGAATGTTGGGTTGGGCCAAGTCCCGGTCAGCAGCGGCTGGCCGATTCAACTTTTTTTTCGACGTACGACAACGCCCGCCTTCAGCTACGTATTCGCTGGAGCGATGTTGGCCCCGACGGTCAGCTAACGGTATCTCTGGTTTCGCGGGGCCACAACGCAACGGTTGACCGGTACTCCGTATCGTTTATGCGACTACGCTATCCTCAGCACCTCAGCCTTGATGGCAATAAACCGCAAACGTTCCAACTGGCTCCTACTGCAAGCGGACGGTCACGACTGGACCTAACCTCCGCTCCCACCGACACCCGTTTCTGGGATATTACGGACCCTACAAATCCTATTCGGCTTAGCGCTTTAGTATCACCAACGGGATTGACACAGATAATTGTTCGTGAAACAAGTATCCCTCGCCTAATTTTTAGCGCCAGTCAACCTAAATCTGTCCTTGGCATTCGCCCGGTTACCTTTCCGGATTGGCGGGACCGTAAACCCACGTATCTGATTGTCACCCACGAAGCCCTGTTAGGAGCCAATGCCATTCGTGATTATGCCGCCTACCGGGCATCCCCCGCGGGTGGCGCCCACGATACGTTGACGGTTACCATGCAGCAGCTAATCGATCAGTACAGCTTCGGCGAACGCCACCCATTGGCCATCCGACGCTTTGCGGACCAGATGCTGCGGCAGGGCTCCCCTCAGTATCTCTTGCTCATCGGTCGCAGTCGCAGTACGCCCGGCATTCGACGTAATCCGGAGCAGGCTACGCTTGATATGGTGATGACGGCCGGGTTTCCCGGCTCCGACATAGCGTTTACCGCGGGTCTGGCTGGTCAGCCGGAGAACGTACCGGCCATTCCTACGGGCCGTATCAACGCCAGTACTCCGCAGGAGGTCATCCATTACCTTAATAAAGTGAAAGAGTACGAAGCACAGCCTAACGCACTCTGGCGCAAGAGCGTGCTGCACCTGAGCGGGGGCGCTACGTCTGACCAGACTGTTATGTTCCGAAGCCTGGTAGATGGGTACAAACACCAGGCCCTCGCTCCTTCGCTGGGCGCGCAGGTTACAACCCTGTCGAAACAGACCGATAATTCGGTCGAGCCGATCAATGTCGTCCAGCCGATTAACGAAGGCGTGGGACTGATGACGTTCTTCGGTCATTCCGGACTTGACGTAACCGACCTGGACATTGGTTTTTGTACGAACGATGCCCTTGGCTACCAGAATAAGGGCAAGTATCCGGTGCTGCTAATCAACGGCTGTGCGATCGGCAACTTCTTTTTTGGTCGACCAACGCTGACAACCGACTGGGTATTAGCCCCGAATCGGGGAGCCATTGCCGCCCTCGCGCATAGCCACCTGGGTTACGTTGACCACCTGAACCAGTACAGCAGAACGTTTTACCAGCTTCTGGCCGACAGTGCCCAGCTAAGCCGGTCGATTGGCCAGCTCCAGCAGGAAACGATACGTCGCGTTCTGGCGCAGACGCCCGATGGCTGGAATCTGGCGAACTGCCAGCAGATGGTGTTGCAGGGCGACCCGGCCGTCCGGCCGTTTCCGTTCGAAACCCCGGATTATACCATTCTATCGAACTCGCTTGTTGTGAGCGGATCAGACGGACAGCCGTTACGTGCCCAAAGCGATTCGGTGCAGATTCGGTTTGTGGTGCAGAATAGCGGACAATACCGAAACGAGCCGCTACCCGTTCGAATTCGTCGGTTTGCCAATACCCAGAAAGTTGGCGTGTTCGATCTTATCCTTCCAAATGCCGTTGCCTACCGCGATACGCTGACCGTGACCCTACCTAACCAGCACAACACCGAAGGACTCAACCGGTTTGAACTGACCCTCAACGCAAACGCGCTCATTCCAGAACAGCAACGGGACAATAACCATGCCTTGGTCGACGTATTGGTAGCCGGTCAGAAACCTATATTACTCTACCCCGCACCGGGCAGCGGAATCAGTACAACTTCACTTCGGCTCAGTGCGGAGTTTACCCAACCGGGACGGTATGCGTTTGACCTTGAACTCGACACCACTGACCGCTTTTCCAGCCCGTTCCGGATTCATCAACGTATTACGGCGGAAAACCTGATCAGTTATCCAGCTCATTTACTACCCAATCCCAATATCACGTACTACTGGCGGGTTCGTTTGGCCGATTCAACAGGAGTGCTCTCACCCGCTGACGAGTCGAAAGCCTGGTCAGCCAGTACGTTTACCTACGCGCCAGCAGGTGCAACAGGCGGCTTACCCGAAGGTCACGTTCTGACAAGTGGTACGTTACCCCATGCTATTAAGCAGGGCGATACGGTCGCCATTCCTGTCCGTTTTACGAATCTTAGCGCTTACCCGTTTGCCGATTCGGTCACGGTCAGGCAAACGATTTACGCAGCGTCCTTACCAGCGCCCCAAACGAAGGAGTGGCGTCTCCGCGCACCCGCTCCCTACGATACGTTAGCGTTCGTTACCCACATTGCTACCCAGGCGCTACCCGGCCTCAATCGAATCGTGCTAACGGTGAATCCTGGCTTACAACCCGAATATTCGTTTCACAACAATACAGGCAATTTCTCTTTGGCCGTACAACCCGATCAGGTGGGGCCGCTGCTCGAATTGGCTATTGATGGAGAACGTATCGACGATGGGGCCACGGTATCCGCCCAACCGGTGCTGGACATTCTTCTCGCTGACGATAACCGCTCCCTCATCCGGCAGGACACGGTTGGATTGAACCTGTTTCTGCAACGGCCCGGTCTGAGTCAGCCGTTCGAGCGACTGAACTGGCGTCCGGCCAAGATTCAGCCTTCCGGATCAGACAAAGCTTTTCGAATTCGGTATCCCTTACCTCCCCTTTCGGAAGGCTTATACCAGGTGTTGATGACAGCGCGCGACGCTGTCGGTAATTCGGCCATCCCGTATCAGGTGCGCTTTCGGGTTATCCAGGAACCAAGTCTGACTAATCTAACCGCGTATCCCAATCCTTTTTCTGACCAGACATTCGTTACGATTCAGCTTACCGGCGCTCAGGCCCCAGCTACATTGGCATTGACCATTACGAACCTGGCCGGTCAGGTAGTGAGACAACTGCACAAATCGGGGCGTATTGGGCTGAACGTGTGGAACTGGGACGGCTGCGCTGAATCCGGAGCGCCACTGCCGTCGGGTGTGTATCTGTATCGGCTCACCGTTGGCAAGGAAGACCAGAACTGGCCGGGAGATGTGGCCGAACGTAACCAACGGAGTGGTCGACTTCTTCTGATGCGGTGATGATCGCGGAACCATCAACTCCTCTGCTGACAACCAACCGTTACCTACCTGCACTGACGGGCTTACGGGCGGTAGCGGCTTTCCTGGTTTTCCTGCATCATTACAACCCGGCCCCAGCCGCTACGTTCGCGAATCGGCTGATTGGGCAGGGGTACGTTGGCGTGTCTGTATTTTTTGTGCTCAGCGGTTTCCTGATGTACTACCAGTACGCAGGTCTGGATGCTGACCGGGCCAGATGGTCATGGCGAACGTACGCGCAAAACCGTCTCGCTCGCATTTATCCCCTGTACGCAGTGCTGCTCGTGCTCACACTGGTTATCAACGCCTTGTGTGGGCAATCCATAAGCGGGTTCGCGTTCGTGCTGAATCTAACACTGTTAAAAGGCTTCTTTGCCGACTTTCTGTTCAGTGGCCTTGCCCAGAGCTGGAGCTTAACCGTTGAGGTGTGTTTTTATGCCGCAGCCCCTGCTTTGTGGATGGCGCTACGTCGCTGGCGGGCCTGGCTACCGGTTGCAGTTCTCACCGCTGCCGGACTGGTACTTTGGGCTACTCTTGGGCAGCTACAATACTATGGCCTGTTTGAGAGTCTCTCTTTCGTATCGTTTTATCTGTTTTTCGGCCGCTCTTTCGAGTTTATAGCAGGCATGTGGCTGGCCCAACGCTGGCAGAGCCACGCACTCCAAGGGATTCGGTATGCTACGGGAATGGGGATAGGCATCATAAGCGGTTGTATACTCTGGCAGGCGAACATCGGTACGCTGACGACTAACCCGACGGGGCTTTTCTGGAGTGAGCTAATCGTTTATACATATCTTCTACCCGTGGGCATTTCCCTATTTCTGCTTGGCCTCCTACAAGAGAAATCGTCAATCCGTTACGTACTGACGACGCCCTTCATGCAGGCGCTGGGCCGCAGTTCGTACGCCTTTTACCTCATCCATCTGGGCGTGATTCCTAAACTGCTGCAAAAGCTGGGCCTTACCAGCAATTGGCTGCTCTTTGGTTGCCTGCTCCTGATTGCCCATTTACTTTACGTAACGCTTGAAAAGCCGCTTCACCAACGACTTCGCCGGAGAATTGACTAGCCCTATTCTCCATTACCGAATCGATCGCTTTACAATGCGTTTTATTACAGATTCAGAACCCAATTGCTCACTTGCGCCAGCGAACCCGAGAACGAGTCGCCTGAGGTTTGGGCGGTCCCCCAGTCGTCGGAAGTTTCCAGCCGTACTGTACAGGCTATGTGACCAGGGTATTTACGCAGATTCATCTGGACGGTTGTCTCATCGAGCCATTGCACCTCGGAAGCGGACCAAGGAGCGCCGTCAAGCGCAAACAGGCAGGCCCCGTCGTCAACCCGCATCAGATAGGGCTGGTCGATCCAGTGGCTCATGCGCACTTCGTAACTGCTCAAAACCACCTTATAGGTTCGATCGGGTGAGAATAGTTCGTCTAGCATCGGAATGAATCGGTGGGATAACAGTTCAACGCGGCAAGAGCATCCCGTCAGGCGTAAACTGATAGTGAATCGTCGTTCGCTTATACTGACCGGCATCATCATACGTACCCGTTTGAACGAGTAGCCGCTGTTCGGCGGACAACCATTTACTTTCGGTTTCGGTCATACCTTCGGCATTGGTGTAATAAGCGATGCGTTTATCGAGTTGCCGCCCACTGGCGCGGTCGATGGTCACCAGCCAGCCGATGCTTTCTTCGGCGTAGAGTCGCCCGACAAGCAGAGCGTATGCGGTTTCCGTAGTTGCCAACGTATCAGCTTTGTAAGTAAAAACTGCAGAACCGGCAATTCCGGCAGCATCTTCCAGGGTTATGGGCAGTTGAGCCGCTTTGATTGGGTGGCCCGCCCGGAGCTGGTCTTCGGTAATTGCCAGCGTATCGATCCGTTGAGACAAGTGCGGAGCCGTTTCGGATGGGTGGTTCGCGGACTGGCATGTGGCCATCAGTAGACCCACTGTTAAAAGAATTGACAAAGAGGACAGGTTCATTGTGTTGTTTACTGTACGCAGGGTTCGTGTGTTGTCACTCGCTTCAACCGATTTGTTCAATCAGACTCAGTCCGTGATACGGCAAAGGTGTTTGCTCTATCTCCCTCCCGCCAAAGATTTCACCACGAATCGCCGACCGTTCCTGATAAGTGGCTGTTACAGGCCGCTGAACCGTTACTTCTCAGGCTTCTCTCCGTCTGTATAGGCTCATCCTGTTTTCGGTGCCAGTACCAGGCCGATTTGTCGCCGTTCGTTTCCCGCAACCGACGATTCAGCGACGAATACCCACGATTCAATTTATAAATTTTGGCACCTGGCTAACCGAAGTCATTTTTTTGTACCCATCAAACCCAACGCATCAAACTTGTTCTCTCCAATGGACCCTTTCGCAACCAAACTTGGCTTGATTTTCAGCGTTATTAGCATCGGTATGTTGCTGGGCGGCTACATCAGTTACCGGAACACCCGGCGGTGGCTGGCTAATACCGCCGAAGTTACCGGCAAAGTCGTTAGCTTCGCCAGCAAGCGCTCCATCGATACGTTCGACCGGGATCGCAACCGTCCGCGGACGATATACTATCCCACCGTTCGCTACCAGACTACGGACGGCCAAACGGTTACGTTTACGTCTTCGGTTGGCTCCTCCTCACCAGCGTATCAAAAAGGGCAGGACGTAACAATCCGTTACAATCTGGACAATCGGCAGGATGCTGAAATCATTGAGTTCGTGGCGCTCTGGCTCGTTCCGCTGGTGCTCACGTCTATCGGTGCCCTTGCTCTGATTGCTTTTTTTGGCTTAACGTTCGTAGATAGTGCGGCTTACACCTATGCTAATGGATCGTGGCAGAAGCTGCCCACCCATTACTAGCTGCCGTACGCTGCGCAACTGGATACGACTTTTGCGTCGTTCATTAGGTTTCGTCGCGAACCTGGTTTGCGGTTAACTTCCTCTTCACTCATGACTCTTATCCATAGCTTATGGGCTATTAATGGCTTGGCTTTTTTGGCCGCCTTCTGTTTTTTCCTGAATGGGTTACGTAGTGTAACCAGTAGCGCCTATTTCTGCACCTGGTTTCTGATCCTGAGCGGGCTCGCCCTGGGTTCGGCTGGTAGTTACCTGTGCTTTGCTTACCAGTATCAGGCGTTAGCCCTTTCTCTGGCTTCCGTTCCGGCGACGGCGGTGCTAATCGTGACTACTTGTTTTTTGTTGCTGGTATCAGTGATGCTACAGGATAAGGACAAAGTCAGCTGGCGCTAATCACGCGGGGTTACCTCGGTTGGACAATTGATACTTTGTATGGTTAGGATTTAGTTTGCTAGTGCCTATTGCTGACGCTAGGCACTTTAGTTAGAGCAAGGGGACTTTTACAATAAACTCGGTGTCGGTTTCGACAATTTCAATATCGTGCTGACTCAGGTACTGGTACAAGGACCGAAGGCTGGCCAGTCCCTGCTTATTCGACGATTCGACGAAGCTCTTGCGCTGCAACGTATTGGCTACGCACAACTGCTTAGCATCCGTAAAAATGCGGATAACAAGCGGGCTCTCGTCGGTAATGACGTTATGTTTAATGGCGTTTTCGAGCAGATTCTGAATCGTTACGGGCACAATACGGCAGTCCAGGTCGGTCTCGGCCACATCAATGATAAACTGAATCCCCTCGTTGAAGCGGGCGGTTTGCAGGTCGATGTAATGCTGCACAAAATTCAGTTCTTCCGTCAGGCTGACCAATTCTTTGTCCTTATTCTGAAGGATATAGCGGTAAATGACCGATAACTTCCGCAGAAACTGCGAGGCCTGACGGGGATTGGTGATGATGAGGCTATTTAGCGATGTCAGGCTGTTGAACAGGAAGTGCGGATTCAAATGGTTAATCAGGTTCTGGTACTGAATTTCCGTTTTATCGCGCTCCAGCCGCGAAGCCTGCACCTGTAGATTATGCAGTTTCGCCGTCTGATCGGCCCGGTACCGAATAAAACCCAGGAACAATCCCAGCCCAATCATAATGACCAGTGTCCAGAATCCATCCGTTCGGTAAAAAGGTGTATCGATGTGTATAGCCACGGTACTCACCAGCGTTTCAAGGCCGTTTGCCGCCACCGCCTTGACCGAAAAAGTGTAGTCGCCACCCGGAAGCCGACCGTATGCAGCGACTGTCTGCGCACCCACGTCGATCCACGCATCGTCATACCCTTCGAGTTTATAGGCGTACCGGTACGGCCGCTGGTTCAAAGGCGACAAAACCGAATACTGAATCGTAAACGCGTTGTCAGTGCTTTTCAACCGCACCGACGGTGACGTGCCCTGCAACAGTTGTGTCGTATCGGGCAACGTAAGGCTGTTGATTAGCACGCGCTCGCGATTTTCTTTCGGAATTAGCTTTTCGGGTTTAAATTCGATCATGTATCCTTTCAGAGCCGCCAGAATATGACCATTACGTAGCGGAGCAAGGATGTTAATGTATTCCAGATTCGCTTCGCTGAACGGAAGAGAGAAATTGAAGAACCGGTTTTTAGCGGGCGTAAACACCGAAAATTTATTGTAAGCGCCCACCCAGACATTTCCGAACCGATCGGGTAAAGCCGCCCAGCAATGATCATAGCCTAGCCCTTCGCTCTCTGTCCAGTTGCGATAGCGTTTCCAAACGGGGTCATACCGTATTAATCCATAGCCGTTGGTTGCCAGCCAGAAATACCCGTTCCGGTCCTGCGTAAACGACGCGATTTCACGTTCGGAATCAGCATGCTCAGGCTGACCTTCCAGTAAAAACGCTTTCTGCTTCGTTGAAAAACGGGCAAATCCTTCCGGATACAGTTCGAGCCATACATTATCCTGCCGATCGACAAGTGCATAGCGCACCGCAAACCGTGGATCGTCGGACGTGGAGCGGATGGAATACGAAGTCCATAGCCCCGTATCGAGGTCGTAGCAAAGCACCTGTTTGCCTTTTCCCGATACCCAAAGCCGGTTCTGCTGCCGTAAAAAGCTGCGCCAATTCGGGTTCGTGCCGGGCGGCAGCGGAATATTGGTAAACGTTTTAGTCTGCTTATTGAAGCGGAACAGGGCGTTCTGAGTACCTACGTACAAATCGTCTTTGTATTCAACCAGTCCCACCACCGGCAGACCGTAGGGGTACTTAGCCGTTGCATCGGGCAGCTTATAAACGGTCAGCTGATTCGTTCGGGAGACGTAATGCAGTAACCCGCGAATCGACGTACCGAGCCACCACGACCGATCCGAATCTTCCAGAATCTGCACAATACCGCGTTCGTCATTCAGCGGAGGAAACAAAGCCCCCAGATCATATACATCGTAAAACGCCTGCTCGGGGTTGGTACACGATATGCCGTTGACGGTGCCGAGCCAGATGGAGCCGTCGTGCTGTTGCCAGCCCGCCCAGAAGAAATCGGCGGCAATCGACGTAGCCTGCGCCCCATCGTGCCGGAGCTGCGTCATCCGACCGGTGCTGGTTTCGATATGAAATACGATGTAGTTCCATGAGCTGGTCCACAAATTATGCTGCCGGTCTACGAAGATGGTGGCGATGTCAAACACATCCCGTTTCGATTGGGTCACCGGCCTGTATTGACGAACGATCTGCCGCGTACGGAGGTCATACGTAATAATCTGCTGGTCGGTATTGTCGGCAAAAATCAATCGTTCACCGTCTAGGGCCAGGGCAGAAGTGTAATGATCCTGAAGAATGGGCAACTGCTGCGGGTTGTTCCGGTGGTTCTGAAAGGTCAGGTGATCCACATCGATGTACTGCAACCCACTCCGATCGGCCATCCACAGCCCGTTTCGGATGGGGTCCTGAACCAGCCCGTTTTTGGAGATTCGGCTGGCAACGGTCAGGGGCATGTTTTGCCGGGTCTGCGACACACAGGTAATGATTCCGGTTTTGGTCTGGTACCGGTACAAGCCCATCAGGTAGCTGGTGAACCACACATCGCCGTTCCGGTCGGCGAGCACATTGTTGCAGAACCCCAGCGGTCGCTTATCAACCTGGACGATATTCCGGAATTGCCCCGTTGCTTTTACGTAACAGCAGATTCCGTTTTCGACGGCCATCCAGATATTGCCCTCGCCATCTTCGCATAAGTCGTGTACGGTATTATGCAGCAGCGAGTTGGGATTATTCCGTTGGTGCTTGAAGGTGATAAAGTGTCCACCATCGTAGCGGTTCAGCCCGTCGAACGTACCGACCCAAAGAAAGCCATCGCGATCCTGAAGAAAACAGTTAATCAGGTTAAACGACAGCCCATCATTCTCCTGAATATGCCGGAATTCGAACTGAGCGGATCGCTGCTGAGCCATCCCCCGGCCGAACCCGCTCAGAAACGCCAGCAGAATCAGCATCCGCCCGAGTGATTGCCCACTCATTTTTCCAGCCATTTCTTGAACGAAGGGGCCTTATCCCGGCTGATTTCGACGGTAAATTGGTGGTTCGGTGCTTTTAAACTCAGGTGAAGTTTTAAATTAGCTAACCCTTTGAGACTCTGTACTGCCTGTAAACTCACCAGACAATGCCGGGTAGCCCGGTAGAATTGAGTAGGGTCGAGCAGGGCTTCGATTTCGTCCAGCGAATCGTAGTCGATAATGTACCGCTCACCGGTCAACGTAACCATGAAAATAAGCTGATCGCGAACAATATACGCAATGTCAGTTGCCTTAACCGGTACCAGACTATTACGTAACGTGCCTAGGAAATACTCTTTGTATGTAGGCTTAACCGCCGATGGCGAGTGGCTGATCACCTCCATCAGCTTGCGCACGTCAATGGCGACCTTCCCCTGGGTTTGGGTTAGCGTACGGGCCTTTTCAATGGCGCGTTTGAGTTCATCCCAGTCGACGGGTTTAAGCAGATAATCAATGCCGTTGGTTTTAAAAGCCCGAATCGCGTACTCGTTGTACGCAGTAGTAAAAATAACAGGGCAGGACAGCTGGTATTTCTCAAAAATATCGAAGCTAACGCCGTCCGACAGTTGAATATCGGCGAAAATAACGTCTGGCTCGGCGTTATCGGCAAACCAACGCAGGGCGGTTTTTACGCTCCCCACGGTGCCAATAATCTTTACGCTGGAATCAACTTCAGCGATGCTGGCAATCAGTTCCTGAGCTACCAGTTTTTCGTCTTCAATAATGAGTGCATTCATGGTACGAAGCGTCAACGGGGTAAAGCTTCCGATTTTAAGGGGTTCAGGCAAAAAAGTCATTGTCAACGGCTCGAAGTAGGCCGCCAACGACGCAGAACCGGTCACGAATCGCAGAATATTCGAATTGAAGCCACGCAACCGGTACGTGTCCCCCGACGATTGACAGTCCGAATTTGACGATTCACCGCAAAATTTTAGTAAATGCGGGCCAGAATAAAGTGCTTCGTCTTGTCGAACGCGATAAGCATCTAACCTATGAATTCATTAACAATCGAACAAATTGCACTCATCAAACGAACCTGGCGATTACTACGTCATATTGATCCAGCGCTTCTGGGCGAAGTATTCTACGAATACCTGTTCATTCAGAATCCCAACCTACGTCGCCTGTTCACGGGTCCAATGGATGCCCAATATCAGAAGTTCGTGGCGATGCTCAACGCCATCGTAGTCGGAATTGAGCAACCGGCAACCATGCTGGCGAACGTTCAGACGTTAGGCCAGCGGCATGCTACTTACGGAGTCAGGCCCAGCCACTACGATGCTGTAGGCGACGCCCTGCTGTGGACCCTCGAACGCGGCCTGGGTAAGGACTGGACGACCGAAGCCAAAACCGCCTGGCACTGCTGCTACCAGGCGCTTACTCAGTTGATGCTGTCAGCGACGAAAGCTGACGCCTAGCCTCACTGCCATTTCAACAAATACACCCTAACACCCTAAAACAATGTAGTGTGTTGGTTAGTCCCAGCACTCCATAATGAGCAGATCGCCTTCTTCGGCCGAGATGCGAACGAACCCATCCGCTGCGACTTCGTTGCTGTTGCCGGTGCGGTAGCCCAGCGTGAGCGTATCGTTGGTCAGGTTGTATTTGAGTCCGCTGGTATGCAGCCCCGTTACGGTGCCTACCGGAATGAGTGAAATGGGCGTACCAGCTTCGTACCACTTTTCAAAACGACCAACCAGCGGAAAAATCCTGGAATAGTCGTCGAGCATAACCAGCCGAATCTGGTCTTTGTACCGGACAAGGTTGGTCATGTTCGTCAGGCTGTGATCGGCCCGTCGACCCGTGGCCCAGACAATATTCACAGCTGGGAATCCCCGGCTGATCAGGAACTCAATTCCTTTTTCCAGGTCGGTCTTGTTCTGGTCAGGCGTATGAACGATCTCCAACGGGTACTGCTGCGCCCGGATGTTATCCAGGTCCAGGCTCCCGTCGAAATCACCGAGCAGGACGTCTAGCTTTATACCCAAGTCGAGAACCCGCCAGACGGCGCTGTCGAGCACAACCACAAACGGGCTCCATTCCAGTAATTGACCCAGCAGTTCAGGGTCGCAGGCTTCGCCGTTGGCAATCAATAAAGCAGGCTCCTGCTTGTCGCGGACAATATGATGAGAGGACATAGATTGGCTAGTAGCCAGTTAAGCGATGTAAGAACACACGATGCAAGCAAACACGTAGTACGTATCCGGTTAGTAGTGTTTCCGATTCTCCATGGCGATCCACTCCTGAAAAACCGCATCGGCTTCGTCGCGTAACAGTTGCTGCATGGGAATATGTCGCTGTTCGCGGGGCCTATCAAGCTCTTCGTAGATGAACTGATCATCGAAACCGGCTTCGGCTGCATCGGTATGAAAAGCACCGTACACGATACGTCCCGGACGCGCCCAGTAGATGGCACCGAGGCACATAGGGCAGGGTTCGCAGGACGCATAGAGCGTGCAATCGGTTAATTGAAACGTATTGAGGTTACGGCAGGCATCCCGAATGGCCACCACTTCGGCATGAGCGGTTGGGTCGTTGGTAGACGTTACCTGGTTACACCCCCGCCCGACAATTTCACCTCCGCGAACTATCACGGCGCCAAATGGGCCGCCCTGTCCGGTGTTAATACCTTCGCGGGCCAGTCGGATGGCCTCGCGCAAAAAGTGTTCGTCCTGATGTAGCATGAATTAACTTCTGTAATCTGTTATCAACGCTTAAAGCGTAGCTCTGTATGCATTAACGGCTAGCTGGGCGTCGGTGTTTTTCTGCAATGTCGCTGGTGCGAGCGTATCGCGCAACTCTTCGTATAGCTGACCGATTTCGGTCAGGCTCGCCATCAGGGAGTCCCGGTCCGGTGTAGCCACCGTTTTCCGTAACCGGTTCAGTCGGTCCGCATCGAGTACGGTTTCGATCCGACGCACGCCCCTGGGCAGGGCTCCCTGACTAAGCTGGAGCATCGGTCCAATCACCATACTTCGCACGAACGAGATAAAATCCAGCGCTTCAAAATACTCACCGCGGCCAATCTTCAATAAGGCATAATGCATCCAGATCCAGAAGCGATCCTCGGTTGTCTGATAGTCAAAGCCCGGGTAATGAGCGGTGGATTGATCTAAAACGGCGGTCAGCTGCCCCGCCCGTTCCCAGAGAATAACGGGATTTTCGACCCGGTGAAAAAATTCATCGAGGGTCAGAAACTTGATATCGACATGCAGGACCGGTGGTCCGTAGAGGGCAATAAGCAGACGCGGCTCCCCCACGTGGTCACCCCGAAACGAAGCCAGCATCGTTCCCAGCCGGTCAGCATACGCCCGCATCCGGTCGAGGTCAGGTGCAATTTTAGCCGTAGTCACGACGACAAGATCGAGGTCTGAATACGCATCCAGTTCGGCCGAAGCCCACGACCCACCGGCTGCGAGACCAATGGTTTGGGGATCATGTTGTATGGTGTTAATGACTTGATCAAGGAACGATTGGAACGGTAAAAGATGAGACGGCATGGCTGGTTGCGATTAGTAAATTATCGCAGAACGGCCCGGTTTTGAAATTAGTTCAGCCGTTCAGGCGATTTTCGGGAATACGCTGTTTGGTTCAGCATACGTAAACCAGTGGATAATTCTGCCCGAACGAGTACTCAGGAATTCGCAAAAAATGGTAGCTTACCTCCTATTCTAACAATTCTTACCCGGTTTCATATGATTCGACTGTATACCCTTGCTACGTTGTTGCTATTTGTGTCGACAATCCTGCTGGCGAAACCGAAGCCCAGCCCGGATGAAGTACAGATTCGGCAGGCCCTCGACTCAACCTCGGCGGGCTGGAACAAAGGAAAATTAGAGCAGTACCTGGGCGCGTACACGCCCGATGCGCAGGAAATGGGTCCCAACGGGCCAAGAGGGGGTGTGGAGGTCATCGAAAACACGATGAAGAACGGCTTCTGGAAAACAGGGCGTCCCCTACAGCAGCTCCGTTACGAACACGTCAATGTGCGGATGCTGGGCAAACGCAACGCGTTGGTTACGGGTCAGTTTGTACTCAGTGGCGCCAACAAACCCGACCGGACCGGCTGGTTCACTACGGTCTGGGAGAAGACCGAAGACGGCTGGCGAATGATCTTCGACCACTCCTAGTTGGTATTGATCAGCACTACAATCTGGTCAAGTACTACTTTATAGGAATCGCTACGCCCAAACCCATCGGCGACGCGCTGATCAGCTGCATTTCCTGCTTGTCGCCCCGATTCTTGACAATAAAATAATTGACCAGGTCGAAGGCCAGCAAAAAGCCACCCTGCAGCATGATCGACTTCCCATAGCCGCGCAACTGATCGGCCTGGGCGGGGCTGTTTTTCGCCCGTTCCTGCAAATAGGCACCGCCCAAGACGTAGGCCACATCCAGGCCCGCATTTACGAGCAGCACCTGCTTAAAATTCTCGTGCTGCCGAACCGCCTGACTTAACGTTTCGTCAGCCGACTTTCGCGAACCGAGCAGCCCCAGGCCCGCAATGCCGAGGTTGACCAGGTTCCAATAGAGGTTCATGCGGTGAAAATACTTCGTCTCGCCCGTTGTCTGCCCAGCGGCAATGGCTCCTACGCCAATATTGACCAGGGCGTAAGAGCCCAATGTCAGGCCCAGCGTTTTCTGGTGTCGTATCCGCTGCTCACTGAATTGGCGTAGGTCGGCGGCTGGGGTTGCACGCTGCGCCAACGTAGCACTGCCCAGCAGTACTGACCCGGCTGTCAGCAGCATCCGTCGGAAGGGATTCATCGTGATCATAGAGGCTCAACCTCCTGTTCCGTTCGGATGTTTCACAAGCCTAGCCGCGCCCGCGTTTGGGGGTCATTTACGTTGGCCAGTTCGCGCCTATCCGGCACATTGAGCATCTGAACGTCATTACGTTGCAAAAGTCGACGCGGTGAGTATTCACCCCGAGCGACGGCCGCTTGCATTATAGGCCAGAATTGAGGTTCGTAAACACCAAGCAGAGGCTCGGGTTCCCGCCCGTCGGAGTCGTAAAATACCGTAGCCAGCTTTGCCGGATTGCGGCCAGCGACCAGTGCATCGAGCGATTGACTGGTCAACAGGGGCATATCGCAGGCAACAACCAGCCAGGCCTGCTCGGGTGCTTGCTGAAAGGCCGACAGGATGCCGTTGAGCGGACTCGCTACGTCAAACCCGTCCACAATACAGGGTTGTTCGGCACCAACGAGTTCACGCGCCTGATCGGCATTCACCGACCAGTACACCCGTTCGCAGTACGGGCTTAGCAGATCAATGAGGTAGTCGCGCTGGGGTTTGCCGTGGTAGTGCAACATAGCCTTATCCTGCCCCATCCGGGAACTGCGCCCACCGATCAGAATTAGTCCATTGGGCTTAGTCACGGCGAAAATCGCGTTTACCCCCGGTCTTCTCCATCAGTTTCGTTTCGCGGATAACGATGTCGTGCGAGAACGCTTTGCACATGTCGTAAATGGTTAACGCAGCCACCGACGCGCCCACCAGAGCCTCCATCTCGACGCCTGTTTTGCCTTCGGTCGACACCAGACAATCGATCACAGCATCCGTTCCGTCCAGTCTGATGGTAATCTGGCAGTTGTCTAACCCCAGCGAATGACAAAGCGGGATCAACTCGTCGGTGCGCTTGGCCGCCATCGTACCGGCAATGATAGCGGTCTGAAACACCGGTCCTTTTTTGGTTTGGATATCGTTGCCAGTCAGGTGGCGGGAAATCTCGGGGCCTAGTGCCACCACAGACTGGGCGCGGGCAGTCCGGCGCGTAACGGTTTTACCGCCTACATCGACCATCGCGGGATTACCTTCGGCATTCAGATGGGAAAAGCTCATAAAATCAGTATTAACGAAGAGACATATACGTGCCTGACGGCAAAGATGTAACTTCACGGGCATTATTTAGTGTTCGTTATTTTTTATCTGCTGCCATGCAATCTGTCGCCGAAGCGTTTGCCCTTACTCAACAGCATCTTCTCCATTTGCCCACCGAATCCATTCCGCTGACCGAAGCCAACGGCCGGGTGTTACGCGAAGCGGTCCGGGCCGACCGTGATTTTCCTCCCTTCGATCGGGTTGCAATGGACGGCATCGCCATTCGCTTTGCGGATTATGCAGCCGGACAACGTAGTTTCCGGATTGTGGGTACGCAACGCGCCGGGCAACCGCAGCAGGCACTGACCGAACCCGGTACCTGCCTGGAAGCGATGACGGGCGCGATGTTGCCCACCGGAGCCGATACAATTGTGCGGTATGAGGACATTCGCTCCACGGCCGATCAGGCGGTGGTGTTGCTGGACGACGTACACGCAGGCCAGCACATTCATCATCAGGCCACGGACCGGCGGGCAGGCGATGAACTCCTGCCGGTCGGCACCCGACTGGGGCCACCGGAATTAGCCGTTGCGGCTTCGGTTGGTCAAACGCGGGTGTTGGTTACGGCCCTGCCCAGCGTTGCGCTGGTATCGACGGGCGATGAACTGGTCGACATCGGCGATACGCCCCTCGCCTACCAGATTCGACGCTCCAATACGTATATGCTTCAGGCAGCCCTGGCATCCGTCGGCATTACCGCCACTTTACATCACATTGTCGACGATGAAACTCAACTTCATGAACGTTTACAAGCGTTACTGGCCTCAAACGATGTTCTGATTCTAAGCGGTGGCGTATCGGCGGGTAAAGCCGACTTTGTGCCGGACGTACTGGCGCGACTAGGCGTTCAGAAGCATTTTCATAAGATTGAGCAGCGCCCCGGCAAACCGCTCTGGTTTGGCACGTCCGCCCGAAACACCGTCTTTGCCCTGCCGGGTAATCCGGTTTCCACGGTTCTCTGCTTTTATCGCTACGTCCTGCCTTACGTATGGGCATCGCTAGGCGCCCCTGCCCCTCCGGTTCGATACGCTCAACTGGCGACATCCGTTACGTTCCAGCCTGCCGTTACGTATTTTCTGCCCGTACAACTTCGTTCGTCACCCGATGGTCGTCTTGTGGCGCAGCCGTTGCCGGGTTCTGGTTCTGCCGACTTTGCGAACCTGCTGGCCGCTGATGCATTCATGGAGCTACCGGCTGACCGATCTGAATTCCCAGCGGGGGAAGCGTTTTTGGTATGGCCAACCAAGCAATGAACCTGGCCTACGGGGGTGTTGGCCGTTTCGTACGGCGACAGCCGGCCTTAAGATCCATCTCATCTGGCAGTCAGAAGAGCGTGCATAAACAGTTATTGTGAGTGTTATCACCTCAGATAATTCCTGATTAGGAGACCAGCGGAAGTACAATAGCCTTTTTTGTCATGCTGACGCAGGAAGCATCTTTGGATGAGGCATTTTATACTATTACAGAAGATGCTTCCTGCGTCAGCATGACAAAAAAGGCTATTGTAGAATAAGTTAAACTATCTCTGGTTAAGTATTTAATGAGACATGGTACGTCGTTGCGGCCGTCCGCTGCAGCGGTTGATTTGTGAAATAATAATTTGATCATACACGATACGTCGTCACGGGCCGAAGCAGATCGCTTCCTGGAGAATTGGCTTGGCCTTTGCGTCGTCAGACGACATCTATCAAAACGGGCGTTTCACGATGCAGGTAATGTCTTAATTTTCGGTCACTAAGTAGGGCTTTTATTTGCATGCAATGTTGTTGAGGGTAAACTTTATACCTGACTATGTCTGGCCCCTGTTGCCTTTCCCGGGTTAGAAAAGTAGGTTTTGATTCACTCATGTTCGGTCGTCACTAGGTATGCCCAGTACCAATTCGTTTCCAGAAAATTTCAGCCAGAATAGCCAACTTCCGATTCGGATCGTTACCCCAAATTTTGGCCATATGGCTCCAGAGGCCGTAGAAAACTATGGTCTTACCCACCGCTTACCCTACTACTTCTTGTTTTTTGTACTGGACGGCTCTACTCAGTATGGCGTTGATGGGGAAACATTCGACGTTGGAAAGCACGAGTTACTTTTCTGCTTGCCGCACCAGATTCAGCAGGTGGCCTCCGCTCCACACGGAAATAAGTATTACAAATTGGGCTTTGATGATCAATGTTTGTCCCGATTACCCAGGCAATATCCGTTCTTGCTGAATCCCCTCAACCAGCAAAAAATAAGTTTTTCACCGCTTGCCGCGAAACGACTGCAGGCGATCTTTGACATACTTCAAGGTTTATTAACAGCTTCGAATACGGCTCCTGAACTCATCCTAGCCCACCTAAATAGTCTCCTGACGGAAATCAATGCCGCTTATTTTGCCAGTGAGCCAAAGCCAGCCGATGACCGGCTCACCAAGTATATCAGCTTTAAAGTATTTGTCGAAAATAACCTGACGGATCACCCAGCCATTAAGGATATTGCCGAGCAACTCGCCCTGAGTACGGATAGTTTATACCAGTTGGTTAAACAGTACTCGGGGCTCTCTCCCAAAGAATTTGTAACGAATCGGTTGATCCTGGAAGCCAGACGCCGGATGTACTACGGAGAGCGGTCTTCGGTCAAGGAACTGGCTTTTGAACTCGGCTTCAATGACCCTGATTACTTTTCCCGCTTGTTTAAAAAAGTAACGGGTAAGACGGTCGCCGAGTTTTTTCGGGATTTGTCCTGAACTCATCGGCTTTCATCCGGCTCTGTTCATGGCGCACTGGCGAGCTTTGTTCCCATCATAAATCAGCTAGGCTATGAACAGACAAAGAGGTAAAATACTGGTAACCGGTGTGACGGGTTTAGTTGGAGAGCGTCTGCATCGGCGTCTTGCCGATGCGGGTATGGACTGCCGGGCGCTGGTACGCGTCGGCAAAACCATACCGGCCGATGTACAGGCAGTAGAAGGAGACCTCTTCGATTTTACATCACTCACCGAGGCCGTGAAGGATGTGTCCGCCATTATTCATCTGGCAGCCGTGTTTCGCACGTCAGACACAAACTTAATCTGGAGGAGCAATCTGGAAGGGACACGCAACCTGATCACGGCGGTAAAAGCGCATGCGCCTAAGGCCCGGTTCATTTTGGCGAGCACGACCAACGTCTACAACCCGTATAATCCGCATCCCGGTCGCGAAGATGACCCGGTAGATCCCCAACACGCCTACCCAGCCAGCAAGGTGGCGGCTGAGAAGGAACTTAGGGAAAGTGGTTTGAATTGGGTGGTGCTTCGGTTCCCTTTTGTCTACGGAGACGGGGATGGGCATCTGGACGCACTACCCAAGTATGCGATTGCCGGCAAGTGGCACCCCGCTATGCGGATGAGTACCATTCACCATCGTGACATTGCCACGGCTATGCAGTTGGCTTTGGCCGGTGTAATGGACGAGCGCATCGTCAATATTGCCGATGAAGCTCCCACGTCAATTTACGAATTAGCCCAACTGGTTGGTGAGCCCTTAGACTCCTCCTCCGAGCCGCTGGTGAATCCCTGGTACCTGCTTAGCGATTGTTCACTGGCTCGTCGGCTGGGGTTCCAGGCTACGGTCCGCACAGTCTATCAGGCCGTAGAGGAGAACATACTGTAATTGGGCGTTTCGAGAGTATTAATACGCCAAGCGTCGCGGACAGCCACTCGTTAACGAGTGGCTGTCCGCGACTAAGGATACCCTGAGGAATAAAAGCAGGCAAGCCCGGTGTAAACGCCGGGCTTGCCTTTGGTCATATCTAGCTAAATCCGGTTATCGCTTTCGTTTACGCCGAACAAGCAGTAATTCACAAGTTACTGCTTATCGTATATGAGCGTCATCGTATTCTCGCGAGAGACTGAGCGCGAATTGACTTGGACAGAAATAGATTTTCGACCGTTAATCAACGTCCAAACTTCGGTTACTTCAAAATCTGGTTCCTCAGCAATTGTAGCGAACGATCTGACCGAAATAATCGTCATCGTCTGGCCATCAGCCGACCACCTTGCGGTAGACTTCTCTCTTGGACTTCCGACAATAATAGCTTCACTTTCTTCCCCGGCGAAGAATAGTTTCTCTTGTCTTGTAACTAAGGTTCCGTCAGCAGACATGCCTGTTACGTCTACAGTTAGAAAATCTGCCTGTCGGGCTATTTTCATAGTTTTAGAAACCAGATGATCCCTCTCTCCGAATATGCAAATAGGAAACTGTCTATCCAGTTCACTTTTCGACTCATTGAGTTTCCATTCCCCAGAAAAGTTGGCGCGATCTGCGGCCATACTTGTTAATACGCGGGAGGTGAGTACGCCTTTAGTTTCAGACTTATGAATATCGGTTGGTTGGTCCGTCTTGTTTTGTTGCTTCCAGGCGGTGCAAAAAACAAACATGAAGAAAAAAGCATACATGTATTTCATCGTTTTAATTGTTAAGAATTTAAAAGCTTTTGTAAAGGAATGACATGATCTAGTTGAAGTGTAACAGATTCAAACACTATTTTTTTGCTACGATTTTCACAAGGAGTTTAATATCGTCCAAAATTGCATCGCCTGACTGAAAAAAGTGCTTTTCTGATCCATAGTCGATACCCCAATTGGTTCGATCAATGATCAGCGTGCCGTTCAACTCGACAGTTCCGTCCATTCCGTCCTTAAAATGCAGTTTAGCTGGAAACGTAACAACCCTCGTGACCCCTTCGAGAGTCAGGTTCCCGGTGATTTTTATATTTCCCTCAGTTGTAATTCTTATACTTCCATCAGTTGGCACTTTTGTATTGCTATCATTCCCTGTTTCAACCTTCGTAATGGCAAAGGTTGAAACAGGGAATTTTTTGACATCAAAAAAGGCAGGTAACTTATTGAGTGAAGGTTGATCATCAAATCGTTCAATGGTCGTCATGTCGACTTCAACGGCACCACCTACCAGATGACGGTTGTCGATCAACAATTCTCCTTTTACTAGCTCGACGTCCCCTGTACTAGAACCATCACCAAGAAACGTAGTACCTTCCCATCCACCAAGTAGCCTGGAACCCTTCCAGATGACAATACTTTGCTTCGTATCGATGCTATATTTTTTCTGCCCCTCTTTCTTATAAAAGTCCGTGATGTTCTTTCCATCATACCGATACACACCGGTCGCATCGCCAAACCAAATACTGCCATCGTTCGCTTCCAAGAGCCCCAGAAAAGCTTTTCCTGACCTAATTTCGGTTACGGTGGGCTCATCACTATACAGGGACTTTGCATCATAACGGGAAAGGGCCTGGACCGTCCAATTAGCAGGATTCACCGGACCAGTAGTCCAGATGTTTCCTTTTTTATCCTGGATTATCGCATAAGCACCTCGCTCCGATACCTTCGTAAAGGTATTGCCGTCGTAGCGATAGAGGCCACCGGGTCGACGGCCTCCTTTAAAGCCATTGTAACCGCTGAGCCAAATAAAGCCTTTTCTATCCTCGATTATGCTCCAAACGCCAAGAAAGGGCTCGCCTTTATGAGTTAACGTGGTAAATTTTTTCCCGTCATAAACAAAGGCGTCGCCCCTGGTACCAACCCACAGTTTCCCGGTTTTATCTTCAAGGATTGTATTAATCTCGTTATTCCAATGCCCTTCTTTATAAAAAAGCGGAGCGTTTGGAGAGGTAAAATTTCGAAACGATTTCTCATCGTAACAGCTCAGACCATTTCCAGTACCGAACCAAATACTGCCGGCTTTATCTTCATAAATAAAATTAACCTGATTACTGGCAAGTCCTTCCATGGTAGTGAAATGCTGAATGGATTTCCCGTTGTCATAAAAAACGCCTGAATCAAGAGAAGCGAACCAAATATTACCTCGTCGATCTTCTAGGACATCCTGGAATTTGTACTGACCCAGTTTACGGGTAAGATTAATAAACGGTTTTTCCCCGACCCTGGAAGGGTTGTATCGAAATACATCACCAAATGATGCGTTGTTGGGACCAGCCATCAAAATGGTGCCATTTCTGCCTTTCTTTATAGTACGGACCATTATATTAGGCCCTATATCTTTAACTTCGGACTTGATGGTATCATTGGGTACGTTTGTTTGGTTTTGCCCACAGGAGGTGCAAAAAATAAGCATCAAGAGCAGAGCATATATGTGTGCGTATTTCATCCTTTTCTTTTTTAATACCAACAAATTTCAACTACTACAGTGGGCCGTAAACCTACCGTTCTTTGTGCTGAGATGTGTTGGCGGGCTAGTAAAAGAATGTTAACGAAACGTAAAAGTTGCCGCTTGGCGTAGGGCGGCCTGTGCCGTCCGGTTTTATAGACTGCGGTAGATTTTAGCTCTGAATAAGTTGGATATACTAGACAAAAATGTTGCCCATGTACCTATCTTATAAAAACGCTCGGTTTTTGGAATGCCTGTAACTGCTCTTCCTTTGGCATTGCGATAGCAGACCATTTTCAACCATCTATAGGCATCTAATAGCTGGTAAGATGACATCTCACGGGTAGGTCAACATAGAATGGATTAATGTACCAGATACATGGCTAACTTGACCGGTAAGCACCTCCGCTCTTACCACACCAGACGAGACGGTGCGTCTGAATGATTTACCCACGCTGGACTTTTGTAGACCTACCCTTAGCATGACAAAATCGTTTAACCAGACTGCCATTTTCTTTCTGGGACTTTCCTTGGCCATGGGGCTCTTTCAAAGTCTGCTCTACCTGAACGTAGGCCCTGACTTGGTGACCCAGCCCTCATTTGCCAATTACTTTTTGGCAGCTAATCTGCTTGCACTCTTTACTTCAGCCTGTTTACTTCGATTCTACTGTAGCCAACGATTCCAGACAGCCTTTCTAACGGGTTTGGTTGCGTTGTTAACTACACTGTTGCGCACAGCGCTACTTTATTGCCTATTGGTCCCTCTGACTAAAGCGTTTGAAGGTTATTACCCCGTGATCTTAGTGCTGGATTTAAGTGCCAATATCTTAGCCGCCAGTAGCCTGGCGTTTTCACGGGCCGGAAAAAACGGCTGGTTAAAAGCGGCTGGCGTATCCGGCTTCCTGGTGGCAAGCAGTGCTTTAGCCTTGGTGATCTGGTCGATACAGACGCAGAGTGGTCAGAGTACGCCAACTCTGGAAAGGTGGCAACTAGGGCTCTCCTTTATGGCTAGTTTACAGCCTTTGTTTTTCATCGGCTATTTTTGGCAGCAACCGACCGGCTCGTCACACCCCTCCGATCCAATCCTGTCCAGTTGGCAGACACACTTGGTTGACATGGTTCGATTCATCGGCGTTGGCGCGTTCCTGTTTCTGGGCGTGAGTCTGTTTGGGGAAGGGATTAGGGCCAGTAGGCCGCAACCGGAAGCTATCAAGCAGGCCTTGCTTTTCGAAGCGCGCACTTTTACCAACCAGCGTGGCGATACCCTCTCGTATCGACTGCTTAAGCCAGCAGGTTATGTGGCTACCCAACGCTATCCGCTGCTGATCAGCCTGCACGGGGGAGCAGGTTATGGCACAGACAATATCCGTCAGTTAGCCAGTTGGGAGATTCGGCGATTGACCGAGTCAGAAAATCGAAAAAAGTACCCTGTCTTTATCCTGGCCCCTCAGTGTAACCATGGCAGCAGTTGGGGCGGATTGCCGCACCTGGTCGCCCGGGATACGATCGTTTTTGACTTGCTAAAGGCGTTGGAAGAGGAATTTAGCATTGATCCTGGACGGCGTTACGTAGCAGGACACTCGTTGGGAGGCTACGGAACCTGGTCTTTCATTGGAACTCACCCTGGTGTGTTTGCCGCTGCCATCCCTTTAAGTGGCGCTGGCGACCCTTCGTTAGCCCAAAATATGGTAGATGTAGCAATATGGGCCTTCCATGGAGAACTGGACCGCAATGTACCGATTGACGGGTCGCGAAACGTCATTCAGGCTATCCAGCAGGCAGGTGGTCACCCACGATACACCGAGTTTGCAGACGTCGGTCACTATCTTGACCCCAGCCTAAACGCTACACCCGGTATACTTGACTGGCTCTTTGCCCAGAGACGGGTGAGTCAACCGTACCAGAGCGATATGAAGAAATAAGGATCTGCTTGTCCTTCTGCTGCAGGTTTAGTGTTTAGAAGCGATAAACGCTCCCTGGCTTCCGCTTATCTCGTCACGGTCTGGGGTTCAAGCATAATCGTTACTCACTCCTTCATTCGGATTCTACGTATTAAGCTTTTTACAGTTGACGGTGAGACCTACATAGAAACGCCGACTAACTTAATCGTTTAGTCGGCGTTTCTATTAGGGTGTGCTGTATCCTTATTTGGTACGTGGTAAGCGCTTATTGAGCTCCTGGATTTGTTTTTCCAATTCATCGATCCGCTGGTTCTTTTGCTGGTCAGCTTTCGTGAGGCTGATCAGGTGCAGCGTTAACTCTTCGATTTTCTCCAGCAGTTTCGCGTTCAACTGCGTCGCGTCAATGCCCGTTTCAGCCATTTCGGTGGCGGATGGAATGCCAGGCAAGTGCTTATTGGCTTTGATAAACCGCTCAACCTCGGACAGGCTCCGTAGTGAGTAGCCCGGCTCAAAGACGCGGTCGCTCCATTCCGCAGTGTTATTCACTTTTACTTTGTACCGGCTCAGAACTACATCGCCCTGCTCACTCACAGTCAGAAACTGGTCGGTAGCCCGAACGGCGGGGCTGGCGCTGGTTAACCGACTCAGGCGCAGGCCGCTTTGGTCCACCTGTTCACTCACGACTTCGAGCTTTTGTTGAGGTGCCGAGGTACCGATGCCTACATTGGCCCGATTGCCTAGTACCAGCGCATTGCTGGCCAGCACCTTAGCATTGGCACCGATGGCCGTAGCGTTGGTCAGGGCAAGCCCTTCGCCAACCGCGTTCGATCCGATTAACGTATTGTCGCTGCCCTCGTCGCCAAACAACCCGGCTCCGACCCCAATCCCGATGTTTCGATCACCGCGCCGGTTACGTCCACCGGTATTATAGCCCATGAAGACGTTGTCGGACCCATCAATGTTCAGTTGGCCGATCTGGTAGCCGACGAACGTATTGCGACTCCCGACGGTATTGGGCAGGCCCGCCCGACAGCCGACAAAGGTGTTCTGGATACCCGACGTTGTTCCCTGCCCCGCCTGAAATCCGACAAAGGTGTTCGATCCCCCTCCGCTGGTTTCGGCCGTGTTTAACCCAACGAACACCGTTACGTTGTTGGACGCGGTGCGCATGTTTAAGGGTTCCGCGTCGGGGATTATGATTTGCTGAGAAAACCCAGCGGCACAGGTGCTTAGTAAAAGGGCTGCGGTAAAGGAATGCTTCATGGGGGATTGAATTTGGAATTGCCCGGTAAAACTAACGAATACCAGAGATTCGTTACGTCACAAAGTACGAAAATAGAGAACATTCTGGTTACCATACACCCGGCCTATTTTGCAAAATAGGCTCTGTCGGGTAGTGAACCGGTTCAACGTGACCGAATTACCGCTACTTGGCCAAAACGCGTATCTTTGCGGTTGATCTACTGCTTATGAACGCCCTCTTCGCCAACGAACTCTTTCGCCAGAGTATTCACGACTACCACCGCACCGACCACGTTGATACGCCCATAAAAAATCCGTATGCCCCCGACGACATCGCCTTTCTGCTGTATCAAAAGAACTGGATCGATACGGTACAATGGCATCTGGAAGACATTATCCGCAGCCCGACCATCCAGCCGGGTGAGCTGGTTGCTATCAAGCGCCGAATCGACCAGTCCAACCAGGACCGCACGGATACCGTCGAACGCATCGACTCGTATTTTGACGAACTATTCCGGGGCATTACGCCGAAACCGGGGGCTCGCATGAACTCGGAAACACCCGCCTGGCTCCTCGACCGTATGTCGATTCTACAACTGAAGCTGTACCACTTCCGTGAACAAACCGAACGGCCCGAGGTATCCGCTGACCATCGCCGGAATGCCCAGCAAAAACTTCTTGTTCTCCAGGAACAGGAACAGGATCTGGCCCGCTGCTTCGACGAACTGCTCGAAGACATCCGCAATGGCAGCCGGTATATGAAAGTCTACCGCCAGATGAAGATGTACAATGATCCAACGCTCAACCCGGTTCTGTACGGGCAAGCCTAGACGATCGTCCATCCATTGAGCAAACGTCTTCTTTTACTGCGCTTTTCGGCCATGGGCGACGTCGCCCTGCTGGCCCCGGTCGTGCAAGCCTTTACCCAGCGTTATCCCGACGTACCGGTTACGGTGGTTACACGGGCAAAGTTCGCCGTTTTTTTTGAGCCTTTTCCCAATGTTCATATCGTCGGAGCCGACTTCGAGGGGTATCATAAGGGGTTGCCGGGTCTGGTCCGGCTGTTTACCGAGCTTCGTCAGCACGGGCCGTTTTCGGTGGTTGTCGACGCACACCAGAATCTGAGGTCTGCCATCATAAAAACCTTATTTCGGCTAATCGGCGTTACGTCCGTTACGATTGACAAAGGCCGGGCCGAGAAGAAAGCCCTGACGCGTAAAGATCATAAGATCCGAAAACCGCTTCTGCACAGTGTTGAGCGGTACGCCCGTGCGTTCGAAGAAGCCGGGTTCAGTATCAAGCCCGCTCGTCCTTTTCAGTTCCCCCCGTTTTCATCGGCCGAGGACGAGGTGCGGGCGTTTCTGGAACGTCACTCGATCCAGCCCGATTCATCCTGGCTGGGTATTGCCCCGTTTGCGCAGCACGTGCAGAAGATGTGGCCTTTTGAGCGATTCGCCCCGCTGCTCGACCAGCTGGTTCAGCGTCGGCCGCTCACGATTTTCCTGTTTGGTGGGGGTGCGGCAGAAATTGCGCAGCTGGAGACGTTACGTCAGCGATTTCCCCAGGCGATTCTGGTAGCTGGTCAGCTTTCGCTTATGGCCGAACTAGCGCTTATCCGTCGGCTGAGTGGGATGCTGTGCATGGATTCAAGCAATATGCACATGGCCGCCTTAAGTGGCGTACCCGTTTTATCGATATGGGGATCTACCCACCCCGACGCGGGATTCGGTCCCTGGGGACAGGGGAACGAGGCCATTCTACAAATTTCGCCGGACGAACTTACCTGCCGCCCCTGTTCCGTATTTGGCAGCAAGCCCTGCTGGCGGGGTGATCTGGCGTGCCTGCACTGGATTACCGTTGAAACGGTAGCTGAACGCGTCGACAGACTGTTGTCTACGTAGTACCTGGCCTTTACTCGAAGTTTTTCTTTTTCCGCAACTCCTTGATCTCAAAGTCGAACGAGAGGTCGTTCATGCAGCGAAAATGCTTCATGGGACAGTTGTTGAACCCGCTCGGTGAACAGGGTCGGCAGGCTAGTCCCTGTTTTTCCAGTCGAACGTAGGGCGTTTTATACGGATAATTGCCTAGCTGGGGCGTCGTACTGCCCCAGATTGAGTACACTTTCTTGCCAAATGCCGCGGCAATATGCATCAGGCCCGTATCGTGGCAGAACACCACCCGCGCGCGCTGAATCAACGATGCGGACTGATTGATATTGAACTGCCCACAGGCGTTGTACACGTATCGGCTGCCCAGGACCTGTACCACCGCTTCGCCCTGCGGCCGGTCGGCTTTGTCGCCCAGCAACACAACGGGATGGTTGATTTTGCGGCATAGCTCAATGATTCGTCGGACGGGCAATCGCTTGGTCAGGTGCTGGCCGCCAATGGCGTAGGCGACAAAATCATGCTGGTGGGTGGGCGGCAGCCAGTCGGTTTCCACCTGATCTTTATAGGGGATAAAGTAATCCAGTCCTTTTTCGTCGTTCTTTATTCCGAGTTCGTGGAGTGTGGCCATGTACCGGTCCACAACGTGCTGGGTAGGCATGGCGTTGATTTTCCAGCGCACATAAAGCCACCGGCGGAGCGAAAGCGTTTCTACGCTGAATGATCGAACGCCGAGTGCAGCCTTAATCAGACCCGTCAGCCAGGTGTTTTGCAGATCAATAACGTAATCGAACTGCTCGGCCCGCAGCTGGCGAATCAGTTGATACAGGTTTCCGTTCAGGTAATGGCACTTGTCGATGTAGGGGTTGTAAGCAACCAGCGGCTGGTAATCCTGCCCCGTGCAGAAATGCACCTCGGTCTGGGCAAGCTGCTGCTTCACACACCGAACGACAGGCGTAGTCAGCACGATGTCGCCGATGGACGCAAACCGTAGGATCAGGAGTTTAGTGGAAGCTGCCATACATCTTTTTTGCAAAATTATTTCATTTAGTACGGCCCGCCAAACCGTTTAATAGACCCACCATCGGGGTTTGATCGGGGTTCGGTACTGGCTGTTCTCGCAAGGCACACAGGCCGACGGCTGGGGGACCGATACAGGCATCGTTACGTCGGGCGTTCCCTGACCGCCACTCCGGTCAACGTAGACCGACTGCTCCGATATGCCCGTTGCGCCAAAATACCCGTAAACCGCTTCATCGGGATTACTGACGCACCGCATGTTGCCCTGCACCGGGGTCGGAGCCGCATCGAACAAACCGCCCGTGTTGTTAACCAACTGACGGACGCTCTTCCAGAAAGCATACGCGCCTTTGCTGATCGCCTGCTGCTGTACTTCCAGATAATACCGGGATGTCGACGTATAGGGCACCTGCGTAATGAGCTGACGGCTAATGGCCTGCCCGTTGATGTTTACATCCGAATTGACGCTGATGCAGTTGTAGCAGCGGGTAATATCCCAGCACTCGGAGCAGCAGTTGCGGCCGCTTACCGAACCATCACGCGCCTGAATAACCTGGCAAACATCAATGAATTCGTAGTGAGTCCAGACCCAGCGGTAATAATTGCCGGTGGTTTCGGGGTCTTTCGTGTCCAGCAATACGTCCCAGCTCTGTTTGCGCGTCACCCGGTTTGGAACCACTTCATTCCGGTACTCGGTATACAGCTTCGTGATAGGGGGAGCCGCTGTTAAGACTTCGGTATCAGATTCGTAGCGTACACCGGCTTTGGTTTGAATGGTCAGCTTGTAGCTACGCCCCGCTATGCCCCGAATACCCGTTGCCGAACTGGTGTAGATCCCACCCGCCCCTAGCTCACGCAGGATCTCGCGGTTACCCAGGTTGTCTTCGATGGTGACCAGGGCACCCGTTTCGAGCAGGTTGAGGCTGCGGATGGAGTAGTTGGCCGTGCGGGTCAGTTTGACCGTATAGGGACCGGGCTGGTCGGTGATCTGGCCTTCTACCACTAAGGCCGGTGGCAGGCTGAGCGTATCGGGCTGGTACTCCGTTACGCAGCCAATGAGACCCGCTAACACGATCCAAACGACTGACACTCGTTTACTGATATTCCCGAAAAATGATTGACCAGATTTCATATAGATTAATCGTTCCACCAGCGCGGTTTAGTCGAAGTTCGATACAGACTGTTTTCGCAGGTGAAGCAAGGGGTTAACGGAGGAATGATTACCGGAGGGTCAAGGTCGGGCGTTCCTACGCCCTCACTCCGATCAACGTATAGATACTGTTCCGATATGCCTGTCGCGCCAAAATAGCCGAACACCCGTTCCTCCGGATTACTCACGCACCGCATATTTCCCTGTACGGACGACGGGGCGGCATCGAACAGACCGCCCGTGTTATTGACCAATTGGCGAACACTTTTCCAGAAAGCATACGCTCCTTTGCTCAGAGCCTGTTGCTGCACTTCCAGGTAATATGGATTCGATGACGTATAGGGAACCTTTGTAATCAGCTGCCGACTGATGGCCTGCCCGTTGATGTTTACATCCGAGTTAACACTGATGCAGTTGTAGCAGCGATTGATATTCCAGCAGGGGGTGCAGCAGGGCTTACCGATGATGGTCCCATCGCTCTGTTCGGTTTGCTGACAGATCGCTGCAAAGTTGTAATGGGTCCAAATCCAGCGGTAATAATTGCCGGTGGTTTCGGGGTCTTTCGTGTCCAGCAATACGTCCCAGCTTTGTTTGCGCGTCACTCGGTTTGGAACGGCTTCGTTATGATACTCGGTATATAGCTTCGTGATAGGGGGAGCCGCCGTTAAGACTTCGGTATCGGATTCGTAGCGTACACCGGCTTTGGTTTGAATGGTCAGCTTGTAGCTGCGGCCCGCTATGCCCCGGATGCCCGTTGCCGAACTGGTGTAGATCCCACCTGCGCCTAGCTCGCGCAGGATCTCGCGGTTACCCAGGTTGTCTTCGATGGTGACCAGGGCGCCCGTTTCGAGCAGGTTGAGGCTGCGGATGGAGTAGTTGGCCGTGCGGGTCAGTTTGACTGTATAAGGACCGGGCTGGTCGGTGATCTGGCCCTCTACGATCAACGAAGGGGCTATGCTAAGCGCATCGGGCTGGTACTCTGTCACACAGGACAGCACCAGAACCAGATTCGCCAAAGCATAAAAGACCAATCGCAGCCGACGCATAGTTAAAACTTGAAGTTATAGGTCAGCGACGGGAAAACGGTACCAAAGATCGACAGCTTATAGGCATCGTTCATGGCTCGGTTGTTCAGTCGGTAGAAAACCGAATACGCATTTTTGCGGGCGTACACGTTATACACGGAGAAGACCCAGCTGCTCTGGTTCCGCTTTTTCTTGGCTGGATTCTGCTCGAACAACATCGAGAAATCGAGCCGGTGATAATCAGGAATACGCTGCTGATTCCGATCGATATAAATCGGTACGTAAACGCCGTTTATCAGGGCCCGGGCGTAGGGTTGCGTGATCGGCCGACCCGTGCTGTAGGTGAAATTTAAGGACAGGCTGAACCAGGCCAGAGGCCGATAGGTAGCCAATACGTTCAGGGTGTGGGGTTTGTCGTAATTGGCGGGGTAGGCACGGCCGTTATTCACTCGTTCTTCGGCATAGGGGCTATTCATGGTCAGGAACGTACGCGCGTAGGTATAGCTGACAAAACCGGTCCAGCGCCCTTTGTTCTTACGTAACAATCCCTCCAGCCCATACGCCTGACCGTTTCCCTGCACGATCTGCGTCTCTACAGCTTCGGCCAGTTGCAGTTCTGCTCCGTCGCGGTAGTCAATGGCGTTGGTGATCGATTTATAATAAACTTCGCCCGAAATCTCTAAGGCATTATCCTGGGTGTTCCGGAAATACCCGATGGACCACTGATCGGCAATTTGCGGTTTGGTGTACGTATCGCTCAGGTGCCAGCGCGAGGTGGGTAAAGCGGCCGTGGTGTTGGTCACCTGCTGAATGTACTGACGCAGTCGGCTGTATCCGGCCTTAATGGCTTTCCCCTCCCCGACCGACCAGCGAATGGCCAGACGAGGCTCTATCCCACCGGCTGTATTGTAAATCTTGCCCGATCCGTACGGCTGAATCGAGGCCACGGTTTCATCCTGTTGGGGTCCCCCTTCCTGGTACCTCCGCACATTAGCGGGTCCCCGGTTGAGTAAAGCCGAGTACCGAAGCCCGGCCAGCACCGATACGTTTGTATTTACGTTCCACTCGTCCTGTACGTAGGCGGCTAGTTCGTACGCCCGTTCGCGGGCCAGATCAATCGGCAGGACGTTCGAGGCTGGCCCCGGAATCCGTGAGTTGGGCTGAATGTCGTAGTCGATGGCGCTAATTCCGGCCTGCCACTGGTGCCTGTCGTTCGGCGTGTACGTTACGTCGGACTTGATCTGCCGGTGCCACACACCCGATTTCAACTGGAAAGCATTGGCCGAATCCGGAGCTGACAGATCCGCCTGGTACCGACTCAGGATCAGCGCAGTTGCTACGTTCACCTGCCGGTTGACGAAGTAATTCCAGCGGGCAACACCGTTCAGGGTCTGGTACGCAAATCGGGTAGACGATGCGTTGATTTCCTGGCCCGACAGCGAATCAGAGGCTAACTTGAACACATCGGTGCTCATGTAGCCTGTAAACGTGAATGTATGCTGCTCGCTGGGCTGGTATTTCAGCTTAGTGGTCAGGTCGTAAAAATTGGCTTTGGTATCCCGCAGACCGGGCGGAGTTAGTTTGAACAAAAAGTCGTTGAACGAAGCGCGCGCAGCCGCCAGAAATGAAAGCTTATTTCGGATAATCGGCCCTTCGACACCGAGTCGGCTCGAAATAATACCGATGCCGCCATTGATACCCCACTTTTCGGCATCGGGCTCTTTGATTTTTACGTCCAGCACCGACGAAGCCCGCCCGCCGTATGCCGCTGCTACCCCACCCCGGTTTAAGGTTACGTCGCGGACCACGTCGGGATTGAAAACCGAGAAAAAGCCCATCAGGTGGCTGGAATTAAACACGGGCGCGTCGTCGAATAAGATCAGGTTCTGATCGGTACTCCCCCCTCGTACGTTGAAGCCCGGTGCGCCTTCGCCAACGGTGGTCACGCCCGGCAGCAGCAACAAACTCCGGACAACGTCGACTTCTCCCATCAACGGCGGGATTCGCCGGATGCTGCGGATCGAGAGTTGTGATACGCCCATTTCGACTTTGCGCACGTTCCGGTCGGGGGCTTCGCTGGTGACAACCACCTCCTCCAGGTCTTTGGAATCGTCTTCCATCCGAATTTCCCGAAACAGCAATTTTTGCAAGGATATTGTATCCTGAACCGGCCGGTAGCCGACGTGCGTAAACCGGAGTATATAGTTACCCGGCGCTAAGGTCACAATGTAAAAGCCATCTTTTGCCGTTACGTAGCCTTTGGAGACGTTCAGAACAACGATATTGACGCCCTGAATTGGTTTACCCGTTTTTGCATCACGTACGTAGCCGGAGGTCGAAAACACGGTGCGTGATTTGTCCGGACCGTCTTTCGATTGTGCGTTTACTTTACCGAGAAAGCACGGCAACAGAGCCAGTAAAAAGAGGAATCGCATACAAAGGTTTAGGAATCACAAAGGCAATAGAAAGTGGGGTACCGGGTCGCGTTGGTCTGCCTGGAGTATAAAGGCAGACCAACGTTAATTTACTGACAGTTTACTAAATTATAATACGCTCTTAATCTGGCACTACGTATCATTCGCGGCCCGACCGGAGGCAGGAATCAGCGCTGCATACGCTTGTTCTGCCGACGCTGTTGCAGATACGCGTCCATCTCCGTCAGCGAAAGTGCGTTAAAGGTCATGCTCTTTGTCAAGCCCCCTTTGCGGCCGATGGCCACTCCGTAGTGCATATCCAGTAAGCCCGCCAAGTCATGGGCGTCCGGGTTAATACTTAGCATAACCCCCTGTTCCATCGCATAGTCGATCCAGCGCCAGTCGATGTCGAGCCGGTAGGGGCTGGCGTTAATTTCGATAACGACCTGATGTTCAGCGCAGGCGTCGATAACGGCCCGGTGGTCAATCGGGTAGCCTTCGCGGGCTAACAGCAGGCGGCCGGTCGGATGCCCCAGGATGGTCGTATAGGGGTTTTCAATAGCGCGGAGTAAGCGGGTTGTCGCTTTTTCCAGCGACATCGTCAGCGTCTGGTGAACCGAAGCCACTACGTAGTCGAACGTGGCGAGTATGGCCTCGTCGTAGTCCAGCGAACCATCGCTTAGAATATCCGATTCAATGCCTTTGAAGATGCGGAATTCTGGCCCGAAAGTCGCGTTGAGCGCATCGATCTCGACCTGCTGCTGTTGCACCCGGTCAACGTCCAGACCGTTGGCATAGGTGGCCGTTTTCGAATGATCGGCGATCCCAAAATACGTCAGTCCCAGCGTCCGGCAGTAAGCCGCCATGTCGGCCACCGACTGCTTGCCATCCGACCAGGTGCTATGGTTATGGAGCGTTCCCCGCAGGTCGTCCCAGGTAACCAGCTCGTCGTTCCGGTGACGACTGGCCCACCGAAAAGCGAAATCATCCTCGCGCATTTCGGGCACAATGTACGGCAAGCCAGCCCGTTGGTAGATCGCTTCTTCGGCAACGTCGGGGCTTGTGTATGCAGCCTGCAGCAACGTAACACCCGAAGCACCCGCCTGCTGCAGGTGCGGCTCATCAGCCGTCTGAATGAACAGCTGACGGTCCAGTTCCTGAGCCGGAAACAGCAGCAGTTCAACCCCGACATCGAAGCCGTTCAACTGTCCCCGCCAGGCGAACGGCGACGATGCGACCTCGTTCTGTTCCAGGTTCGGCATACCGTTCAGGGTCAGCATAGCCGACAAGGGGTCACTGGTCTGAATCAGGAGTTGCACCGTATCGACTTCCTGCGCTTTTCGCCGAACCTGTCCGCTGATCTCCACGCGGTCGAAATGAGGGGTCAACTCGTCGTGTAACAGGTTGGCGATCATAGCCGCCTTATCCATACGCACTTTGCCCTGCTGCTCCTGCAGGAACTCCAGCGCGGCCAGTATTTTCTCCTGCGTGTTCGCACCAAACCCTTTAATCTTGGCAATCTGACCCGATTCACAGGCCATCTGCAAATCCCGCAGGTTATCGATACCAGCCTCGTGCCAGATGGTGCGAATTTTTTTCACACCCAACCCTTTGATCCGAAACATATCCATGACGCCCTGCGGAGTCTGCGCCAGCAACTCATCAAGCTCGGAGAGGTGACCTGTTTCGGCAATTTCGCGGATTTTCTGGGCAACGGATTTGCCGACGCCCTGTAGCTTGACCAACTCCTCCACGGGCAGATTGGCCAGGTCGGCGGTCGATTTATCCAGGTTGAAAGCGGCTGTCTGGAAACTTCGGGTGCGGAAGGCATCCCGGTCGTGGAGTTCCAGTAACCGGCCGGTCAGTTCGAGCAGGTCAACGATTTCGGAATTGGTCATCTATACGTAGTGGTTTACTCCGCAAATTAGCCAATTGGTCGGACTTCGCAGGTCAAACAAAGGCAAATCCACTAGTTTTAGGCCATACATTCATTTCCGCTATGTTCGTTACGTTCCTACACTCGCCTACCGGTTTTATTCATGTAAGTGCAGCCTTAATTGCCTTACTAGTTGGCACCCTGACCTTCTACACACCTAAAGGCTCGCTACAGCACAAGCGAATCGGCTATATCTACGTAGCGGCTATGGTAACCGTTAATGCAACGGCCTTTCTGATCTACGATCTATACGGCAAGTTTGGACCTTTTCACGGAGCGGCTGTCTGGAGTAGTGTCAGCATTCTGGCCGGTATGGTTCCCGTTTTAGCCAAGCGGCCAGGCAACGGCAAATGGCTGCATATGCACTATGCGTTTATGAATTGGTCGGTCGTTGGATTGTATGCCGCTTTTTGGGCCGAAACGCTGGTTCGTTTTTTTCCGATGAGGTATTTCTGGCCGGTGGTGTTATTGGCCACGCTCGGCACCGTTCTCATCGGCGGTATACTCATCAAGCGCCACAAGGCCCGTTTTCTGGCCAGGTACCAGCCCACGACTGAACGTATCGCTCCGCCCCTTACTGCATAAACGCAAGAAAACTAAAACCCGGTTGACCTTCACGAACGGAGGGTCAACCGGGTTTATGAAGTAATTCGTCAGGTAGTTGAATTACAACTTATGGCTCATCAGGCTAACAGGGGTGAACGCTGCCAACCTAGCGATCAATCATTTTTTGCGCCTGTTCAGAGTAGCGCGCTCCCAGCACATCAATTGCCGAAACGGCTTCTGTAATCGCCGTGAGGTCATCCCCGCTCAGCGTTATCTCAGTTGCACCAAGATTTTCGTCCAGGCGGTGCAATTTGGTTGTACCCGGAATCGGAACAATCCAGGGCTTTTGGGCTAACAGCCACGCCAGAGCGATTTGGGCGGACGTAGCATTGCGTTCACCTGCCATCCTGCCCAGTAAATCCACTAACGCCTGGTTGGCTTGTCGGTTTTCCCCCGAGAAACGGGGAACCGTATTTCGAAAATCAGTTTTGTCAAAGGTCGTGTTCGCGTCGATTTTGCCGGTCAGAAATCCTTTTCCCAGCGGACTAAACGGCACAAAGCCAATACCCAGTTCGTCCAGGACGGGTAAAATCTGCTCTTCAGGCTCGCGCCACCACAGCGAGTATTCGCTTTGCAGGGCCGTAACCGGCTGCACGGCATGCGCCCGCCGAATGGTCTCAACTCCGGCTTCCGATAAGCCAAAGTGCTTTACTTTGCCTTCCTGAATCAGATCGCGGACCGTACCGGCTACGTCCTCAATCGGTACGTTCGGGTCGACGCGGTGTTGGTAGAACAGGTCGATTACGTCGGTTTTGAGTCGTTTCAGCGACGCTTCGGCAACGGCGCGTATGTTCTCGGGACGGCTATCCACGCCCAAAGCGGGTTTACCTTCTTTGAACCCAAATTTTGTGGCAATCACTACGTCCCTGCGGAATGGTGCCACGGCTTCGCCTAGTAGTTCTTCGTTGGTGAACGGCCCGTAAGCCTCCGCTGAATCAAAGAACGTAACACCCCGTTCGAAAGCAGCCCGAATCAAGGTAACGGCGTCTTCTTTAGCCATTGCGTCTCCATACCCAAAGCTAATGCCCATACAACCCAAACCCAGAGCTGATACTTCCAGGCGGCTTTTACCTACTGTTCTTGTTTTCATGAGCGTTGATTTATTTTTTAGTAAGTCAATGGAAAGCAGCTACTGCCTGGTGTTCGCTTCGGCTTCTTTTTCCTGTTAGATACGGCCTAACTATCAAAACTAAAGCATGCAGTTTCTGGCTGTAGTAGTGCCCTAAACGCGTTACCGGATCAGTGCTTAATAACGTGAGTGTCGCGTACACTGCTGAAGGTCAGGGCTAACAATTTCCAGGTATTCGCCTGCTTTTTATAAACTTCGGTAACCGTGAACTCCGTCTTTGCCTCATTGCCCCGGACCAGGGCTTCCAGCGTTATTCGACTCCAGATGATGGCCGTGTCCTCAAAAAGCTCCACCGCCGTATCGTGCACATCCGCTTTCCGGTACCAGATGCTGCCAGTTTTGATAATGTCGAGCTCTTCGTCCTTTTTCCAGGTGCCACTCATGTGAACAAACTTTGACTCGTCATCAAAAAGTTGACTCAGCTTTTCGACATTCTTGTCGGCCATCCACTGCCATTTTTGCTTCGAGAGCGTAACGATTTCCTGTTGGGTACTGCTGGCCCTAGTCGTACCTGCTTTTGGGGACTGAGCGAAGGAGGCCTGCATACTCGTTAGCAGCAAACAAAGGCCCATAAGTAATGCTTTCATTGAGCGGATTGATTAAATGAACGGGTTAATAACGGGTCTGTTTGTTTTGGATAGGATTACAAGCCGAGGACGAAGGGTAACAACGAGGCTACTTTTTGACGGGCCTCATCAGCCTGGAAAATGAAAGTTGCCCCAGCGTCCATTTACCGTTTTGATTGACAAATACCTCCGTCACCATAAATGGATTTGTAACTTCATTACCACCTACCACAGCTACCAGATCAATATCGCTCAGGAGAATGGCCGTACTGCCAATCCTGTTGAAGGTAGTAGAATGAACATTGGCTTTCTTGTACCAGATGTTGCCACTTTTAATCACCTCTATTTCCTGGCTCTTGCCCCAGCTACCACCCATGTGGACAAACATCGATTTCTCGTCAAATAAGGCAGCCAGCTTGTCCACATTCTTATCGGCCATCCATTGCCACTTTTGGCCTGAAAGCGTTATTACTTCCTGTTCGGCATTGGTTGCCGAAGAACTCGCCTGGGCAGCGGCTGACAGGGTGCCCAAACCAAAGAAACATAAGCCGAGAATGAATACGTTCACGCTGTCCTTCAATGGGTTGTACTGATTTTTTGAATTCATTTGTTCCTTGAGTTTAAGTGCTAGGTTTGTGCGTTTCCGGCCAAGTGGCCATAGCCGGGTTCCGTTGGTCGAAGAATAGGTTGCCCACGGCTCCTTTGCTGCCGTACAAGCCGCCGTATCGATCAATCGATAGCCCGTTTCGATGGTATCGGGTACACTTCATTCGACAGGACAAAGGTCATGGTTTCCTGTTCCCGGAATGGTATACAGATTACAGATATGTCTACCAATATTACTGACCAAGGTAAGCTAGTCTGGTGAAGGGTGAATAAAGCGCTAATTTTGACTGGAGATAGACCCCAATAGCGCTATGGACACCCTGCGACGGTTTGAGACAGTAAGCGATTACAACGCCTTCAACAAGAACGAAACGCGCCACCCACTGGTGAGCGTTGTTGACTTATCTAAAGCAGACCCAAGACAAGCCTCCAACATGTATTTCGGGTTTTATACCATTTTTCTGAAAGAAGTAAAATGCGGTGATCTGCGGTATGGTCGACAAACGTATGACTACCAGGAAGGAACGCTGGTATTCATTGGTCCCGGGCAGGTCGTCAGCGTTGATAGCACCGGAGAAACGTATCAACCTAAAGGCTATGCGGTAGTCTTTCACCCGGATCTGATTCACGGAACTCCCCTTGGGCGACATATGCAGGACTACTCATTTTTCGGCTATGAATCCAACGAAGCCTTGCATTTATCCGAACGCGAACGAAAGATTGTGTTGGATTGCTTCTCGAAAATTGACTATGAATTGGAACATGCCGTTGATAAACACAGTAAGCGATTGATTGTCTCTAACATCGAGCTTTTACTGAATTACTGCGTCCGCTTTTACGACCGCCAGTTTATCACTCGTGATACCGTTCACCAGGGCGTTATCGAACGGTTCGAGACGTTGTTGAACGAATATTATCAGACCGATAAACCACAGACGCTTGGTTTGCCTTCGGTAGCGTACTGTGCCAGCGAAATGAACTTATCAGCCAACTATTTTGGCGATCTGGTAAAGAAAGAAACCGGTAAGACGGCGCAGGAGTTTATTCAGATGAAGGTGATGGACGTGGCTAAAGAACAGATCTTTGACCCTGGCAAATCTGTTAGCCAGATAGCCTATGACCTGGGTTTTAAATACCCCCAGCATTTTATCCGGTTGTTTAAACAGCGCGTCGGCCAATCACCCAACGAATACCGCCGAACCACCATTGCAGATGCCAGCTCCAACTAAGCGGTACGCTGGTGCGCAGATTATTCAACTTCATTACGTCATAAATGCCTGACATGACCGAAAAACGCAGCCTATTGACTCAGAATGAAATGCTGACCACTGCTCGTGGCAACGGTTTTCGGCCAGGGCGATTTCTGGCGGTTATCCTGCTGATTGGTCTATTGACGGGTCCTGCTTTTAGCCAATCCAGAACGCAGATGGTACGTATCGCCAGAATCGTAGTTGACCCGGCGCAGCTCGAACCCTACAAAGCGGCCCTCAAAGAAGAAATTGAAGCGTCGGTACGTCTTGAGCCCGGTGTGCTGACCTTATACGCTACGTCGGAGACAGATAATCCTACCCACATCACGATTCTAGAAATCTACGCTGATTCCAGTGCGTATAAAGCGCACATCCAGACGCCCCATTTTCTCAAGTACAAAACCGGTACCCAAAAGATGGTAAAGTCACTGGAACTGATTGACACGGTTCCGCTTATTCCCTCAATGAAGATTAAAGAGTAAGAATTCGTGCTTATTACCACCTGGGAAATTCAAAGTTCAGGTGAAGCGTAGCCGGTTTATACGCGCCCGTAAACACAGCGCGCCGGAATCGATCAGATCGGTTCCGGCGCTGTACGTATTGGCACCCCGTTCTAAATCCCCTTGTCCAGCTCGGGCTTGAAAGGCTGGTTGTAAAAACGCCTGCCCTTGTTTTTGTACAAGGCATTGGCCACGGCCCCAAACACCGGCGGGAAGGGCGGTTCGCCTAAACCGGTTGGGTCGATGTCGTTTTCGACGAAATGAACCTCGATTTGTTTGGGAGCCTCGTTATGACGAATCATTCGGTAGTTGTGGAAATTGCTTTGCTCGGTAGCTCCGTTTTTATGGGTCAATGCCCCGTAGAACGCATTGCCGATACCATCGACCACGGCACCCTGCACCATGTTGGTTGCCGATTCGGGGTTCACCACAATTCCGCAGTCCATCGCGCTGAATACGCGTTCCACGTAAGGCTCGCCATCGCGGGTAACCATATCTACTACGTGGGCTGCGTAGGAGTTATGGCAGAAATAAGCCGCTACGCCCCGGTTGTATTTCTCATTACCGGTCTTGTTCCAGCCCGATTTATCACGTACCAGCGTCAAAACACCCGCGTAGCGATCAGCATCGTACTCGTTGTTTTTGCCGACTGGGTTTTCTTTAGCCCGTTTCAACAGCTCAAGTCTAAATTCGATGGGATCTTTACCCATAGCCTCGGCCACTTCATCCAGAAAGGATTGTTCGGCGGCTGCGTTGAAGTTGGAGCGCGGAGCCCGGAAGGCACCAATGGTTATGTTGGACGGAATCTCCCAACCTTCGGCCAGGTAATTATCTACGGCACCGGCCGGGAACCGGTTAGCATGAATAGGATGCTCCGGAATACCCCCGCCTTTCACATGGAAAGCGATCAGGTTTTTGTCGGCATCCAAGGCGGCCCGATACGTCGCCGTGTACATAGGGCGGTAGATGCCATAGGTCATGTCATCTTCGCGGGTGTAGATCAGCTTAACGGGCGCTTTGACCTGTCTGGAGATCAGGGCCGCTTCGGAGAGATAATGGCCATACGCCCGGCGACCAAACCCGCCCCCCATACGCGTCATCTGAATTTCAATTTTATCGGCCGGAAGATTCAGCAGTTTCGACAGCGTCGGTTCAACCCAGCCCGGTGCCTGCAAAGGACCTGCCAACACCGCTTTTTCGGACGTAACGTGAGCGAAAAAATTCATCGGCTCCATGCAGTTGTGCGCCAGAAACGGGGCGTTGTAAGTGCGTTCGATGATCTGGGCCGCCTGTTTAAACGCTGTTTCGGGGTCGCCGTCCTTACGCAGTTGCTGAGCCGGTTTACTGGCCAACTCCTGCATTTTTTCAAGTTGAGCCGAGGTACTTTCCAGCCGTCCCGGCACAGTCACCTCCCGTTTTCCACCCCGGCCGCTCATTGTTTCGTTCACATCACCGGCTGGCTCCCACTGGGCTATCAGCTTTTTACGGGCATTCATGACCTCCCAGGTCGTTTTACCGACCACAACCAGCAGATCGTTGAACGTACGGGTATCGAAACCGGCCTGCTCGAAGCCATCTTCGTACAATTTCAGTCTGAACACGTCCTTTATACCCGGCATTTTGAGAGTCTGCGACGCATTGAACGACTTTAGTTTCATACCAAAGGCGGGCGGATGCTGAATCATGGCAATCAACATGCCGTCGGCGCGGTAGTCCAGCCCGAAGAGGGGTTTGCCGGTCACAACCTTGAGCCCTTCCACATTCTTCTTGGCGCTTCTGACAATGGTGAAGTCTTTAGGCGATTTTAGTTTTACCTCTTTCGGCACCGCCAGCGTAGCGGCTTTACTGGCCATTTCGCCGTAGGTCGCCGATTTTCCGCTCGAATGGCGCAGGACACCCGCTTGGGTCGTCACGTCACCGACGGGCACGTTCCAGGCTTGGGCGGCTGCTTCGCACAGCATCTGGCGGGCAGCGGCTCCGGCTTCGCGGAGGGGTTTCCAATACATTCGAACCGAATTACTGCCACCCGTAAACTGCGGTCCCAGTTTCGCGTTGTCGTGCGGCCCCATCTCAACGACTACGTTCTTCCAGTCGGCATCCAGTTCTTCGGCTACCATCATCGGCAGCGAGGTCATTACGTTCTGCCCAAACTCCGGGTTCGGGCACATAAGTTTGATCACATTGTCGGGTGTGATCTGAATATAGCCGGTCAGTTGGGCCCACTGCTCCGGCAGGTTTAGAGCCTCTGATTTATCGGCGGCTTTCAGGTTCGACAGCCAGCTCACGCTGAGCAGCATGCCCCCACCCGAAAGCAGTGAGGTCTTTAAGAAGGAACGCCTGTTATAGGTTGTTCGGCTTGTTTTCATGATCAAGGTTCTGGAGTTAACAACAGGGTTTTACTTCCTGGCAGCTGATTTGATGGCGTCTTTGATGCGCAGGTACGTACCACAGCGGCAGATGTTGCCACTCATGGCCGCATCAATATCAGCATCGGTTGGGTTAGGATTAGTTTTCAGCAGGGAAGCCGCGCTCATGATCTGCCCGGACTGACAATAGCCACACTGGGCTACGTCGTGTTCCAGCCAGGCTTTCTGAACCGGGTGATCGCCCTTCGCCGATAAGCCTTCAATCGTTGTAATGGCCTGCTTTCCAATGGCGGAAACGGGCAGCTGACAGGAACGTACCGCCGTTCCGTCCAGATGAACCGTGCAGGCTCCGCACTGTGCAATCCCGCATCCGTATTTGGTACCCTGTAGGTCGAGATGGTCGCGGAGTACCCAAAGCATCGGCGTCGCTGGATCGACGTCTACCCGGCTGATTTTACCGTTGATTTTTAAGTTGAAAGTTGCCACACGTATCGGGTTTAATTTATTACGTTTATCTGAACGGGACGGTTCGCTAAAGCCAGCGAAACTAAATTCTATCTACAACTGCTAGTGCTGAATCCGGTAACGCAAGAAAGACAAATGTCTCGTTTGATCGGATTACGTAGGGTATACAAATTACGGATATTGCTACCATTTTTACTGACTCATGAGATCAGCCCTAGTCTTATCTGTTGTAAAGACGCCTATGGCTATTTTATAACGTAACTCACTAGCCTTTAATTACTTGTCTACTATCATATACGTAACGGTAACTTTCATCAACGTTGATTTTTTGGCCAACCGTACTATTGGCAACGCCCGGCACCGTTGGCATCGGCGGTATTGAGTGGTTACCCATTTTTGCGGTAATCCTCGGCTGGAACGTAACACTTTTGCGAACAATGAGTAGTTAGTATACGCGGGACTGGCAAGACAACCCAAAGTAAGCCAGTTTACCGGCGCGGATACGTGTATGGCGACTATAGTGCATTCCTGGGTTAGCGTTATTCATCTGACAGCCGCGCTAACGGCTATGTTCACCGGAACGTTTATCCTCTTCGCGAAGAAAGGTACCCCGGTTCACCGGCAGATGGGCCGCGTTTACGTTGCGGCAATGGTGATTTTACTTGCCACGGCCTTTCAGATTTATTACTTATTCGGGCGATTTGGAGTCATTCACTGGGGCGCCGTGGGCAGCGTTGGAGCGCTGCTGGTGGGTGTCGGGGCAATACTCGTACGGTCAGCAATTCGCTCCTGGCTCCAGTGGCATTACCTTGGCATGGGCGCTTCGGTAACTGGTCTGTATGCCGCCTTTGTCGTTGAAAGTACGTACCGTTTCTTTCCGCCCGCTTATTTCTGGTGGGTAACGCTGGGAGCGGCCAACCTTGTTTTCGTCATGGGAGGGTGGCTTCTTTACCGCTATTATCCACGCTGGGCTGCCGACACAATCACGCCAACCGCCCATTCGGCATTTCGTCGCGTCAGGCAGGCTGTTAGCCCCCCCAACGGCGTGGTTCATCAGAAAGTGATTTGATCAGGCTAGTTATCCGCTGACCTTTCGACAGAATTAATCAATAACCAGCCCTAATTAATACCCTGATCAGCCATGGACTCTAAACACGACCCTATCCTTTGGAAACAAGCAAAAGCCCGCGTTGGCTTTCGGATGCATCTTCGCTCCTATCTGATTATTAACGCCGGACTCTGGCTCATCTGGGCCGTTATCAACTTTTCGATTCACGACTCAACGAATCACGGTTTCCTGTTTCCCTGGCCTATTTTCTCTACAATCGGCTGGGGTATCGGGCTCCTCTCCCACTATTTTGCGGTTTACCACCGGGGCAATAAAAAGTCGATGATCGAACAGGAATACCAGAAGCTGGTTGATCGTCAATCGACGTTATAAGCCCAGCAAACCGGATCAGGGACTAGCATTACGTTCGGCCCCGATCCGATTTACAGAATGGTACGGTTTTATACGGCCACCGGCGCTTTGATGGCCGGATACGGATTATAATTTTCCAGCGTAAAATCGTCGTACGTAAAGTCGAAGATTGATTGCACGGCCGGCTTCAGTCGCATTGTTGGTAACGGGCGTGGCTCACGGGAAAGCTGCGTTTCGACCTGTTCCAGGTGATTCAGATACAGGTGCGTGTCGCCCCCGGTCCAGATGAATTCGTGCGCTTCGTAGCCACATTCCTGCGCAATCATCATGGTCAGCAACGCATATGACGCGATATTAAACGGCACGCCTAAAAAAACGTCGGCACTGCGCTGATACAACTGACAGGATAATTTCCCATCGGCTACGTAGAACTGCATCAGCAGGTGGCAGGGAGGCAGGGCCATGCTGGGTACATCGGCTGGGTTCCAGGCCGACACGATCATCCGGCGGGAGTCCGGATTTTTCTTTAACTGGTTCAGGACATCCTGCAACTGATCAATGACACGACCATCGGGGGCCGCCCAGCTTCGCCACTGTTTTCCGTAGACGGGCCCCAGATCGCCATTCTCGTCGGCCCACTCATCCCAGATGCTGACGCCGTTGTCTTTTAAATACTTAATGTTGGTGTCGCCCTTGATAAACCAGAGCAGTTCATGAATGATAGATCGGGTATGAACTTTCTTGGTAGTCAGCAACGGAAAGCCTTCCTGCAAATTGAACCGCATCTGGTAACCGAATACACTGATGGTACCCGTGCCGGTACGGTCAGTTTTGCGAGTCCCCTGATCAAGAATATGGCGGAGTAAGTCGTGATATTGGCGCATACGACAAAGAAACGAAAAAGGTGGCTTCCATGGAAGCCACCTTTTTCGTTTTCCAGGGTAGATTCGTTTGACGGGTCTGAAGAACTCCTGTCGTCTAGTTAATCTCGAATGAATACGTAATCTCAGCCGACGGCCGGAACTGAGCGGTCGCCGAGCAGTATTTGTCCATCGATAAATCAATGGCCCGCTGAACCTTCTCGGCATTCAGTTCGCCTTTCAGCAGGTACGTAATATGTACTTTCTTGAACGGGGCTGGGGTCGCTCCTTTTTCGCGCAGGCCATCCACTTTTAACCGAAAGTCATCGATACGTTGCTTTTGCTTGTTCAGAATCAGGATCACATCAATAGCCGAGCAGCCCGCCAGGCCCATGAGCAACATTTCCATCGGCCGGGCACCCGCATTGTGTCCGCCAATATCGGTGGCGGCATCAATGTGCTGCGCTACTCCCGACAGACCGACAGCTTCAAAGTGAAATGCATCGTCTACACGAGCGAGTTCTACCTGCATGGTATTAAATTCTGTAGTAGTGTCAACCGGTTGTGAATCAAGCATAATCTTTTTTGCGTTTATACCTAAGAGTTCGTAGTTTCACTAACCAAACCAATGTACCATGTCCGAAAAATTCACTGATGACCTCTTCGATCTTAAAAACGACCGACGGCTGAGCGTGTATCTCTACCGGGCAGGCTTTGGTGCGTGGCTGCTGTACATCGTGTCGGGTGCCCGATTCATGCAGTCGGTTAGCATGTATCGAACAGATTTTGGGGTGTTCTCGTTCTTTCTGATGGTCATGGGCCTGTCGGCCTCTATGATTTATGATTATCATCACCACCCCGTCGAATTTGCGCAGAAAAAGAAGTGGCTCGCCGTCAGCTACTTAGTATTAGCCGCACTCGTCTACTTTTTTATACTTCACAACGAGCCGATTGCCTTGCCGCAATTGTTCAAACACAGCTTGTTCTAAGCCAGACGCTCACTGAATCGCCTATTTCTGTCTGGTAATTAGCCTTCCGGCACGACCATTACAAATTCCGAATGTAGCGCTGCCCACCCAGGTACCGCATTTGCCGCGAAATTTGCCGGGTCCGGCGTTGAATGTAATTTGAGGGACTTTTGATGGAAAACAATCGGGGATTGGGCAATACCGCAGCAATCCGAGCCGCTTCGTTCCGGGTCAGTGTTGCCGCCGAGTGGCCATAATACCGCTGTGAAGCGGCCTCCACCCCAAACGTCATCGGTCCGGTTTCGGCCACGTTGAGATATACCTCCAGGATGCGTTTTTTGCCCCAGATTAATTCGATAACCGCCGTAAAATACACTTCAAGTCCCTTGCGGATATAGCTGCGCCCGTTCCAGAGAAATACGTTTTTGGCGACCTGCTGCGAAATAGTACTGGCTCCCCTAGGTCGTTTACGGTGCTGATTTTCCTTGATCGCATCCTGAATTTCGTCAAAATCGAACCCCCAGTGCACGGGAAACGCCTGATCCTCAGACGCAACAACTGCCAGTGCGGCTTCTTTACTCAACTGGTCGTAGGCCCGCCATTTCTTATACACACGACCGCTTTCGTCGGTCCCAAACGTATCAATCCAGCGCGAAACGATGAGCGGGGTTACCCACACGGGCACATACTTCAGCACCACCACGTACCCGAGCGAACCGAAGAAAAGCCACAGAAAAGCTTTGACGCAGAACCAGTAGATACGCTCCAGCAGTGGCCGCTCCCGAATGAACCGACGGGCCCGTTGCCAACGTCCTGTTTTTTGCAAGCGCTGCGTAGACGCATGAGCCGCTTTTGGGCGAGGCTGGGGCGCGTTGCGAAACGTATTGGTCGGGCGTTGGGGATTCATAACGGCAAGTCTGTCGTGCGAAAATAGCAGTCACACGATTGGAAACGTGCGCCCGAGGCAGGTTTATTGCGAAAAATTCACCTTTCTTCCGCAACGGGTACGCGCTTACCTTACTCCATAAAAAGCGTTGCGGCCACCCGATCGGCGAAAAGCTTACCCGGCTCCGTCAACAGGAGCCGATCACCTTCCTGAAATAGCCAGCCGGCGCTAATCATACTGGCCAAATCACGAGCCTGTACCGTAGTAAAATCGGCTCCCGCGAGGCTATTCAGTTCGGCCACCGAACAGCCCCACTGGGTACGTAAACCCGTCAGCAAATATTCGTTGACCTGGTCGGCCCTGCTCAGTTCTTCGCTTGTAGCCGGTACGTTTCCCTGCTGAATTTGGGCGATGTAACGCGCATTATTGGCAATATTGTATTGGCGGGAGTGGCCGTTGTAGGAATGCGCACTTGGTCCAATGCCCAAATACGGCCGACGCTGCCAATAGGCGGTGTTATGACGGGCGTACCGTCCGGGCTGGGCAAAATTCGATATTTCGTAATGCTCGTAGCCTGCCGCTCGCAAGGCCTGCGTCAGTTGTTCGAAGTGAGCAGCCGCTAAGGCTTCATCGGCGGGTGGAAGTTTTCCTTTCTGCTGCCAGCGCCCAAAAGCAGTGTCGGGCTCAATGGTTAACGCATAAGCCGACAGATGAGGCACGTTCAAAGCCAATGCTTTTTGCAGATCGGCCTGCCAGAGCGACTCGTCACGGTTGGGTATGCCGTAGATCAGATCAATGCTCAAATTATCAAAGCCCATTTCGCGGGCCAGCTGAACGCAGGCCTCGGCTTCACCCGCCGTGTGCGCCCGGTTCATCCAACGTAACGTAGCCTCGTCAAACGTCTGAATCCCTATACTCAGCCGATTCACGTACTGCCGCAGCATCCTGAGCTTATCCGGCGTCAAATCGTCCGGGTTGGCTTCAAGTGTTATTTCGGCCGACGGCGACACCTGATACTGCGCGTGAATGACCGCAAAAATTTGCGTTAGTTCCGGCTCCGTCAGCAACGAAGGGGTTCCTCCTCCAAAGTAAATCGTTTCCAGCTGGTTAGTGGGCAAATAGGCGTGCTGCAACCGAATCTCGGCACAGAGCGCATTCACCAGTGCTGATTTCTGAGTCAGGTTGGTGCTGAAATGAAAGTCGCAGTAATGACAGGCTTGCTTACAGAAGGGTATGTGAAGGTAAAGATGCATCTCTTTCTATGACAAGAAAGCAGGCCTGCGGGTTCCTCAAAGTATTTTTTCCAGTACGATCATCAGCCCGTGTTTTCCCTGCAACGTACCGATAATGTCGAAGCCCGCGCGCAGGTTCAGGATAAGCATAGAACGCCATTGGTTGTAGGTCTGCGTTCGAACTGTCCGGTACCCCTGCTGCCGACACCAGTCGTGCTGCTGACGCATAAGTTCAGCGGCTATACCATGCCCACGATGAGTTAACCGCACACAACCCAACCAGCTATAGAACTGATCAGGTTGTCGTTCGTAGCCGAGTTTACAGCCAACTACCTGCTGGCCATCGAGGGCCAGAAACGTCGGTACGCTAGTGTGGGCTAGCTGATACGTCAGTTCGGCGAGGGTATCCTCCCGGCTGCGATTGCTGAACACGCTTTGGAGTACTTCCAGGAGCGACGACCGCAGCGGCTCGTCGGGTAGACTATTATACTGTTCATACCGAATATTCATGGGGTAAAAATGACAAAAATCAGCTATGTTGCAGGAACAGTTTCCACAAAAATGACCGACTCGTCCGCTCCACTCCCCGACTCGTCTGCCCAAACACCTACTGATGACCAGATTAAGCTCCGTGAACTGGCCACCCAAAGCTGGAATTTAGAACTGGTGATTTCGGGAGCTGCTCTGTTTGCTACCCTCAGTTTGCCCGAACTTCTCGATAGTGCGCTAACGTACTACCGATACAATCTAATGCCCGATACCGATTACGTGCACGATATGTTGCCTACGCTGGTGTTGGGTTTAAGTAAAGGGGTTTCATACGTTCTGTTTGTGGCCTTCCTGCTTAATTTCGTTATGCGGGCCTTTTGGGTAGGTCTGGTTGGCCTGCTGGCTGTATATCCAGACGGCATTCGCTACGATCAGATTTACAATCTGAGTGAATATGCCCGCCAGCGCTTCGCTCGGGAGATGGGGTCGCTGGAAGACTTTATTATTCGGCTCGACCGGCGCTGCAACGTTATTTTTGCGCTGGCTTTCGCCCTGGCGCTGTTGTTGTTTGGTATTGCAGCTGCATACCTGATTTTTATCGGTATTGGCACCCTATTGCAGGTACTCCTTCCACCTGATACCTATGCAGTTGTACGTACCGCCTTTGGCTGGTTGGTCGGCTGTATGTTTCTGCTGTTTATGCTGGCTGCGTTTATATTAAACCTGCCAAAATTTCGCGACAACCCAGCCCTGGCCCCTATCTCCTTTCGGCTCAGCCAGCCACTTAATTTTCTGGGCCTGCACCGCCCCTTGCTGTACATCACCTACACGTTTTACAGCCAGATTCCCAAGCCCCAGCTACAACGCCGTCTCTATGTCGTTTTTGCGATATTTTTTCTGACCGAGGCCATATTTATAGGCGGTCAAACCTTACAGACTCGGGGCATTACCAGTATACTCGATAGCCGGTCATTTATCAGTCTTCGCGATTCGAGCCGCACGCTCAACGCCAATACTTTCGACAATTTACGCCCGGCAGAGGACTTAATCGACAAAGCTAGTATTCAGGCCGATGTGATTCGGGAACCGTATGTGCGGTTGTTTGTGGGGTACCCTAAGATCTTGGATGCTGAACTGAGCAGGCGGTATAAAGAGCCTACGTGGCCAGATAGTTTATCGCGGAGGGCCCGGCGCGAACGGCGCGCGGCCTGGTATCTGCAAACGTTTCAGCGGTATTTCGGCGTTTACGTGAATGACTCGTTGTATACAGAAGTTGATTTCCTATTCACTCAACGGCCTGATAACGACCAGCGGGGGCTCACCACCGTATTGCTCCCTACCAATCTGAAACCCGGAAAGAACATAATTCGCCTGACGGTGCTGGGCGACACTGGCAAACCCGCCGAAACCTACAGCCTGGTTCCGTTCTGGTACGTGCCCGAAAAATAACCGGTACATACCATCGACGTGCCGCTAGTACTACGTTACGTAGTGATGGTCGGCATCGGGCAGCGTGAATGCTAAAGTTTACTGGTCAGTCGGGGCATTTTTTGCAGCGTTTGCCCTTTTTATACTTCTTGCAACACTTTTTCAGCACGCATTCGCTGCCCAGAAAGGAGTTGGTTTGTAAAACAGCTTTTTCGTGTGCTAACGAGATGACGTGGTCAACGGGAGAAAACTCAGCGTTCATTGTACTGATTTGTTACAGACACAAAATTACTTTATTTAGATTAATTACAAACAATGTTATGAGAAAAGTTTTAACTGTTGCGTTGAGTGTACTGGTCAGCGCAGCCGTTGCCCATGAGTTCTGGTTACAGCCAAACCGATTCTTTGCGCGGGTAGGCGATCAGCTCATTGTCCAGACGCTCGTCGGCGAACACTTTTCGGGGGCACGATCCATTGCAAAAACCAATCGTATTATCGACTACCGGCACCACACCGCCACCGGCACTGCCGATCTGTCTTCACTCATAGCTGGTGATACGTATGGCGAGGTATCAGTTCCGCTCACGACCGAGGGTACGCACCTGATTAGTTTCGCCAATACACCGGCATTGCTCAGTATGAAAGCTGACAGCTTTCTGCTGTATTTACAGGAAGATGGCCTCGATTTGGTCATAGCCGCCCGCCAGCAGCGGGGCGAAACGGATAAACCCAGCCGGGAGTTGTATCAGCGCTGCGCCAAAACGCTGGTACAGGTGGGAACGACTACCGATCGGACGTTCTCGAAACATACGGGTATGCCGATAGAGATCATTCCTGCCAAAAATCCGTACGATCAGCGCTTCGGGCAGATGGCTGAGTTTAAAATCCTGTTTATGGATAAACCCCTGGAGGGAGTGCTCGTGCGCTACTGGACCCGCACCATCGCCAACCAGGTAATCGAAGAAACGCAGCGCACCAACGCTCTGGGCGATGTCAGCTTCCGGCTGCGGGCGGGCCACTGCATGATCAGCCTTGTTCACATGGTACCGGCGGCTGATCTGAAGCAGGCCGACTGGCATAGTTACTGGGGGAGTCTTACATTTGGTTGCCGTTAACGTTCGTCCTATGTCTTCTCCATTCGCCACCCTCCACCGCTACCGGGCTTATGCTCCGTTTTTGCTCCGGCTCGCGTTTGGTTACGAACTCTTCGATGCGGCCGGGCATACGGCTCTTCACCCAACGGAAGGCATACCCGGTTATGCCGACTGGTTACGGAGTCTGGGGTTTCCGTTTCCGGTGGTCAGTGCCATTCTGTCGGCTTATACCGAAAGTATCGGGGCTGTTTTGCTCATTATCGGGTTTAAGACCCGCTGGGCGGCCCTTGCTTTAGGCATTAATTTCGCGTTCGCCATTGCTGTAGCCCATCTGGCCACGCATGATACGTACAAAAACACCTTTCCGGCCCTCAATTTGTTCGCCATGATGGTGTTCCTGATGCTGAACGGGCCCGGCAAACCCTCCGTCGATGAAGGCCTGTAAATTGTATCTCTATCAATTCCTTGTTGTATTCGTCGGACTGTCTGCAGCAGCGCAGACGCCAACTATACAGGATACCGTACTGACTGGCTACACCCGCACCGCCGTTACGCCCCTGTATTACGGACTCGGCACGGACCGGCTCGGCGGAGCGCGTATGGAAACCCTCGACTCTGGTATCGTCCTGTCAGTAACTGGCTTAGCCTGGATGGGTGCGGATACATTAAATCGGTTCTGGCGGGTCCGGCTCGCTCCGTCATTGACCGCTTACGTACCGATTGCGCAGGTAGCCGTCGATACGTCCGGTGGGTATCCGGCGGGAGCCCTGATGGGAAACTGGCGAGTTTACGGCGACTCGGTTAGCACTGATCGGCGTTTACAGTTTGATTACGTCGCTATTCAGCTCCCTGCCCGCTTCCCCTACCGTAGTCAGCAGCAGGTCAATCCAGCGCGGCTCATAATCGACGTATTTGGTGTGACGCCGAATACGAACTGGATTACGCAACTGACCTCCAATCAGGAAATCAAAACGGTCTGGTTTGAGCAACTGGCCGATGAAATCACTCGAATCTACATTGACCTGACCCATCCTCAGTCGTGGGGATATTCGGTGTACTACCAGCAGAATACCTTATTTGTCCGCGTACGTCGTCCACCCCGGCAGCGCAGCTTACGAGGGTTGACCATAGCGGTAGACGCCGGGCACGGAGGTAGCAATACGGGCGCTAAAGGAAGCCAGTCGGGTAGACTGGAAAAAGACCTGACGCTGGCTGTGGCAGATCGCCTGCGTACGCTACTCGAACGAGCGGGTGCAACTGTTGTTATGACCCGCACGACCGATACGTTACTGGGGCCAACGGCCCGCATTCTGGCCATGCGCCGAACGCTGCCCCATATACTGGTCAGCATTCATTTCAACGCATCGGGCGATGCGCGGGTGCGGGGCGTCAGTACGTATTACAAGCACATTGGCTTTCGGCCACTAAGTCAGGCGATCCTGCGGGAACTTCGGAAAACCAACGCCCCGGAGTTCGGCAATGTGGGTCACTTCAATTTCTTTTTCAACGCCCCTACCGACTATCCGAACGCCCTGGTTGAAGGCCCATTTTTGAGTAATCCCGCCGACGAAGCCTTACTGCTCGAAGATCGCTTTCGCCAGGCAATGGCAAAAGCGATCCGGAACGGCCTAAAACGGTTTGTTAAACAACGCTGAACGATGTAGTTGCCCGAAGGATTTTGGGTTTATCGTAAGATTTCGCCCGTCAGATATAGTTGTACCTGCCCACTGATGTCGACCCGGTCGCCGTTGAGTTTACAGCGCAGATACCCGCCCCGTTTCGAAACCTGACGAGCCGTAAGCTCTTCTTTGCCAAGCTGCTCGGCCCAATACGGCACCAGGGTTGTGTGCGCTGAGCCGGTTACCGGATCTTCGTCGATACCCGACTGCGGACCAAAGAATCGGGAAACGAAGTCAACGCCCGAATCAGCATCACCCGGCGCGGTGACAATCACGCCCCTGGCGGGCACCGTGCTCATCTCCCGAAAATCAGGTTCCAGGGCTTCGACCTGCGCCTGAGTTTCATAAACCAGCAGATAGTCGGTCTTACCTTTGAATATAGCCAGTGGCTTTTCCTCTAAACTCGTTAACAGTGCCGGTGGCTGTACGTTGGCTTTCTGCACCAGATCAACGGGAAAGTCAAGCGTCAGCCAGTTGTCTTCGCTCCGGCAAACTTTGAGGGTACCCGAGCGCGACTCGAAAAAGATCTGGTCTCGCTCCAGTTGCTCCTCGAGATAAAAGGCAACATAACCAGCGGCCAACGTAGCGTGTCCGCACAAATCGACCTCAACAGTTGGCGTAAACCAACGGATGTGGTAGTTGGCGTCGCCTTCCGTTTTGACATAGAAAGCAGTTTCGGCTAAATTATTCTCGGCCGCTATCTGCTGCATCTGTTCATCAGGTAGCCAGTCCGTCAACGGAACAACGGCCGCCGGATTCCCCGCAAATAACTGATCGGTAAACGCATCGAGCTGGTATATACGCATAAATAATCGCGATGTGCTGGGCACAGGTTATGATTTAGGAATGGTACTTGTTTCTTGCAATAGGTCGAACGTATCTGATGAAAACGCCGTCAATGAAGGCAGAATCACGTCGGCCAGGTCAAATTTAGGGTCGTTTCGTTCAAAAGCGGCCGGAACAGCAATCGTACGCATACCAGCCGCATGGGCTGACCGCAGGCCGCTTCCGGAATCTTCAAACGCTACGCAATCGGCCGGGGACACGCCCAGTTTACGCGCCGTGCCTAAATAAACGTCCGGCGCGGGTTTGTTGCGGGCTTCAAGCGTAGCGGAATGCCAGAGCGTGAGCAGGTCCCGAATCCCCAGCCGGGTCACGACGACTTCAATTAAACTCATGGGCGATGCCGACGCAATGGCAGCTGGCAGGCCCTGCTGCGCAAAAAACTCAAGGACTTCGATGGCGCCGGGCATGGGCTCCGCCAGGTTGGCAATCCGCACGTGAACGCCGTCCGTGATAGCCTCTGCCAGATCTACCAGCCGTCGGCCGGGTTGGTCCTCCGCGGGCCAGGGGGCGCGTGCATACCAGTACTTCACTACGTCCAGAATGGGCATGCCCGTCGTCTGCTTGCATTCGTCATCGGTCAACTGTAGGCCGACGGTGGAAAACACATCCCGTTCCATTGCGCGCCAGTGGGGTTCCGAATCCACCAACAACCCATCCATGTCAAATATCGCTGCGTGTATCAAAATTAGTTGTATTCAAGAGTTGTCGGGCGCTGTTTCGATTAACAAACCTGATTTTAGGCTTACCAGATCGTATTCAAAGTGCCCGATTCATAAACTAAGAGACCAGTAAGGTGGCAACTGGATATTCATTGCCTGATCTAGGTCCTGTCTTATCTAAATTCACAGTTCGTTAACAATCGAGCGACCGTTTCTCCTATTTTTCTTAGTGTAGACTCAATAATCCGATCAGATTGCCCTAACTCCCGGTAACGCAGGCGAGTTATACGTCGGCTTTGCGAAACGGCTTTACGTCGATTTTTCCCCAAACGCCTTCTACGGCATACGGATCGGTTTGTAAATACTCCGTTAGCTGATCTTCCGTGTCAAGCTCTAGTAATAGCATCGAACCGATCATCTTACCGTCTGGATCAAGCAAGGCACCACCGAACAGAAACTGACCTTTTGCTTTCAATTGCCGAACGAAGTCGAGGTGACGAGGCCGTACATCCACCCGTCGGTCGAGTGCGCCCGAATCGGTGTGATCATAAGCGTGAATAACGTATTGCATTGAATCTATCCTAATTTCGTCGGGCAAGATACCATCTTTCGAGAATTTCGCCCTACCCTTTGTGGGGTTTCTCCGCTTTTTTTGCCGACGTAACGGTGCTGATTCTGCCGGACGGCTACCCTCGAGACTCCTCCTTGCCCACTCATGCACACCGCTCTGGTTTATCCGCTCAACCGAGTCTGAGTCTGCCCCTTGCCAGGAGTGTTGATCGCTGACTTATCTACTGAGCCAGCGGATGGCGGCTTTGTCCCTGCCAGAAATTAATTTGTTTCCCGCTTTTCTTCTTAATTTCCGACTTTTTAGCCAATTCGCCTACCTCATCATCTCATGAAGCGCCTTTTTTGCTGGCCGCTGGCCATGCTAACATTACCGGCTCTTGCCCAGCCTAAACCGGTGGAAATTCCCGCCCGGGCCGCCACCACCCTCACCGTCGAAACCATCATGCAAGACCCCAGGGTCTGGATGGGTGTCTCCCCAAGCAACCCGTTCTGGTCCGATGATTCCCGGACGCTTTATTTTAACTGGAATCCGGTTGGTGAAAAAGCCAAAGGCGACTCGTTATACAAGGTTACGTTCACTGCTAGCCCGCGCGGCAAAGCGTTAGTGGCCTCGCAGCCAACGAAGGTGACACCCGCCGAGCGCCGGGCTCTGCCTGCTGCTCCAACGGCCGCCTACAACCGGGCCCGGACCCAGCGAATTTTTGAGCGGCAGGGCGATTTGTTCTGGCTCGACGTAAAAACCGGACGAACACGTCAACTAACGAACACGGTGGATGCCGAAACGGACGCCCTTTTTTCGGGCGATGAGCAACGGGTCATTTTTCGGCGCAGCCCCAACCTGTTCAGCATTCACCTTCAAACGGGCGAACTGACCCAGCTCACCGATTTCCGCACGGGCGCAAAAAAGGCCGACCCTAAACTTACCGACGAAGAAAAGTTTCTGAAGCAGGATCAGTTGCGCTTGTCGGATGTGCTGAAGGAACGAAAGGAAAAGAAGGACGCCGGGGAGCGCATCACGAAAGCGGACCGCCCGAAACGCCCGAAAGAAATTTACCTCGACGAAAAGCAGCTTGTTAATCCGCAGCTTAGCCCGGATGGCCGCTTCGTTACGTACCGGCTCAGCAAAAGTGCCGCCAACGCGAAAACGGCGCAGGTACCTAACTACGTAACGGAGTCGGGCTATACCGAGAATATCCCGGCGCGTACCAAAGTAGGCGCTCCGTTGCCCACGCAGGAGTTTTTTGTGTATGATACCGTAAAAGACACCGTTCGGACCGTGGGCACAGCGAATATTCCGGGCATCGGCGACAAGCCAGCGTTTCTGAAAACGGTTACGACCAGCAAACCGGACACCAGCAAAAAGAACCGTCCCGTCGTGATCAACGGTCCAGTCTGGTCGGAGGATGGGAAGTTATGTGTCGTAGTGGTGCGATCGCTCGACAACAAAGATCGCTGGATTATGCGCCTTGACTTGGACGCAAGCCCGGCCGGAACGCCAAAACTCTCCTTGCTCGATCGCCAGCATGACGATACCTGGATCGGCGGGCCCGGCATCGGCTCGGCCAACTCAGTGGGCAACATGAGCTTCCTGGCTGATAACCAGACGCTCTGGTACCAGTCGGAGGCCGATGGTTACTCGCACTTGTACTCAGTGAACGTATTGACCGGTGTAAAGAAACAACTGACATCGGGCAGATTCGAGGTGCAGCAGGTGCAATTGTCCAAAGACAGAACCCAGTTTTTCCTGCAAACCAACGAAGTGCATCCCGGCGAACAGCATTTCTACCGCATGGCCGTCGCGGGCGGTCCACGTACCAGACTAACCAGTATGACCGGCGCGAACGACGTAACGCTTTCGCCCGACGAAACCAGACTGGCCATTCGCTATTCGTCCACCAATCAGCCCTGGGAGTTGTATGTCAGCCCGATTGATGCGCCAGCCAGCCCAACCAAACTGACGAGTTCATTAACCGATACGTTTAAAGCCTACGACTGGCGGGAGCCGACTCTGGTAACAATACCGTCCCGCGATGGTCAGACGATCTACGGTCGACTGTACAAGCCCGCGAAAACTACCGGCAAAGCCGTTGTGTTCGTTCACGGCGCGGGTTATCTGCAAAATGCGCATAAGTGGTGGAGCCAGTACTTCCGCGAGTATATGTTTCATAATCTGCTGGTTGACCGGGGCTATACGGTGCTGGACCTGGATTACCGGGCCAGCGCGGGTTACGGCCGCGACTGGCGGACGGGCATCTACCGACACATGGGCGGCAAAGACCTCGACGATCATGTTGACGGCGCAAAATGGCTGGTACAAAATCACGGAGTAGACGCCAGCCGAATCGGCATTTATGGGGGCTCATACGGCGGATTCATTACGTTGATGGCCATGTTCACAACGCCCGATGTGTTCAAGGCTGGAGCCGCGTTACGTCCCGTTACCGACTGGGCCGCTTATAATCACCCGTACACGGCGAATATCCTTAACGAACCCCAAACCGATTCGCTGTCGTATCGTCGTTCGTCGCCTATCAATTTCGCCGAGGGGCTGAAAGGGCACCTGCTCATCTGCCACGGCATGGTCGACGTCAATGTGCATTTTCAGGATGCTGTCCGGTTAGCTCAGCGTCTGATCGAATTGAAGAAAGAGAATTGGGAACTGGCCGCTTACCCGGTCGAAGACCACGGTTTTGTAGAACCAACCAGTTGGATGGATGAATACAAACGGATTCTGAAGTTATTCGAAGAGCGCCTATAAGCTTTGCTGATGCGCATTTGAGTTGGAAGAAAACGTGATTCTGTCATTTCGACCGCAGGGAGGAATCTTCTCGTATGAAAACCTCCATCGGTAGAAGATTCCTCCCTGCGGTCGGAATGACGAAACTGCTCTCTTAAAACCCTAAACAACTTCGCGGGCAACTACCCACCTTCACAGCAGCGCTCCTACGCGCTGAAGAACGTCGTCGGCATTTGTTTCTCCGGAGACGATCAGATGAGCCTGGCTGTAAAACGGCAGCCGCGCTACGTAGCGGGCCTGTAAACTTTGCAACAATTCAGGATCGCTTGGGCTGTAAAGCGGCCGATCTTCCTGGGCGTGGGCCATCATCCGACGTACCAGCACCTCCACCGGCACATCCAGGAAAACCGATACGCCGGTTGCATTAATGTACTCCATGTTTTTGTGGAAGCAGGGCATACCCCCACCGGTCGAAACCACCAGACTAGCCCCCGGACGTATGGCTCGGAGAACCTGCCGCTCAGCTTCCCGAAAGTAAGCCTCCCCCGATTCGGCGAAAATAGTCGCGATGGAGCGCCCCTCATTTCGCACGATGAGCTTATCGGTATCCACAAAACGATAATGCAGCACATCGGAAATACGCTTACCTAATGTGCTTTTGCCCGACGAAGGCATTCCAACCAGGAAGATGTTTTTCATTCGCAATGAGCGAATGAGTAATTGAGTGAATGAGTGAATGGCTGACGCTGAGCAGTCTACATTCACTCATTCACTCAATTACTCATTCACTAATTTTTTAACCTCAGCCGCGTCTGGGGTTGTATTATAATGCCACTTACCCCGCACCACGCCATCTTTCATGAGCCACGTACCGGGATTCGATCGCATAATGGTTTTGAGCACCGTGGCATCGGCTTTATAATATGGAATCTCTTCCATCTGAAATTCTTTCCGGAACGCCTTGATCTCGTCATCGCTGGTCGAGGTTAGGATATACGTTGACACGGCTGAGCCCTTCAACCCTTCGGCCAGCGCCCGAATAGCGGGGATACTGCCCGCATCGATTCCCTTCGTGGTTTTAACAATGATGAATAACTTATTGCCTTCAAACGTCTGCTGCGTGAAGTCACCTTCGTCGTTCCAAATGCGGTAATCGGTAATCTTGGGCTTGGCGCTTTCGTTGACCAGCACCATTTCTTTGAACTTGTAGCTCTGGTCGGCTGGGTACTGTTCAAACTCAGTGGTTTTCCCGCCTTTTTCCATGATGTATTTGTACCGCAGGGGCTCCGATGGCTTCATACCCGCCGGAATGCTTTTGCCAACGGCATACGGCAGCATATCGATCGGGGGCAGAAACTGAACGGCATAAATTCCCAGCGCCAGCGTCAGTACGGTCGTAATGCCGACCAGCCAGCCGGTGTTCCGGGGACGAATCCGGTTTCGGTGGCCAATGATGAACAGGATCAGAATCGTTAGCACAACGTCCTTCCCGAAGGATGTCCACGGCTTGAGCTTAATGGCATCTCCGAAACAGCCGCAGTCGGTTACCCGGTTGAAATACGCCGAATAAAACGTCAGAAACGTAAAGAATACAATCAGGAAAAACAGCAGCCAGGTCGTTGTTTTGGGTTTGTACGAAGCCAGCAGCGCTACGCCCAGGATAACTTCGGCCGCGCAGAACAGAACGGACATGGCCAGCGTGAACGGTACTAATCCCATGAAGAAATCATGCAGAAACGGTACGTCCTGGGCAAACACCTCGAAATACTCCTCAAATTTTATCTGAGTGCCGATCGGGTCGTTTAACTTAATTAGGCCGGAGAAGATAAAAACAACGCCAACCAGTACTTTAGCGATCCGAGCCGCAATCAGCATGGGTGGAGTCCCCGTCTTAACCTTTGGTGGAGTGGTAATTTGATTCACGTGTTGTTGCTGAATAAAGGCTAGAAATTAACCAGTAGGAATGGCCTGATGCTTCCCGACAGGTAGTTGATAATTTAGAGACTTGTCAGTTTTATTAAACAGAAAACGGCATAGTTGATCATATCCATATAATTAGCCTCAACGCCTTCCGAAACCAGCGTACTGCCCCGATTATCTTCGATTTGCTTCGTACGTAACAGCTTCATCAGAATAATATCGGTCATTGAGCTCACCCGCATCTCGCGCCAGGCTTCACCGTAGTCGTGATTTTTGGCAAACAGCAGGTCAATTACCCGGCCAATCTGTGCGTCATACAGGCGCTCCAGCTCGTCCGTCGGAATATCCGTACGCGAATCGCTAGCCAACTGCATCTGAATCAGGGCCATAACGCAGTAATTGATAATCCCCACAAATTCAGGCTCGATGCCTTCGCCAACGCGGCTAACGCCGGTTTCCTGTAACGTTCGGATGCGCTGCGCTTTGATGAATATCTGGTCAGTAATGCTCGGAAGCCTTAAAATCCGCCAGGCGGTACCATAATCCTGGTTCTTTTTTAAAAATAAATCCTTGCAGCGTTGAATTACCTGCCGATATTCGGTTTCCGTAGTGGACATGGTCATTACCTGATCATTCGGTGTCATTGCTTGCCATTCGTCGTCTCGATCGTTTACCAATGCACGACTACCATCGACTACGGATGACGCTTAACTGACATTTTTAATGGCGAAAGTTACGAAAAAAACGCTTAACTGCCGGGGTCGGCTGGTTTCCTTAGCTACGCCCGTCGTCATGGGTATCCTCAACAGCACACCCGATTCGTTTTTTGCCGGAAGCCGCATTTCGCTCGATAAAACCGTAGAGACTGCCCAGAACATGCTGGCCGACGGAGCGACGTTTCTGGACGTAGGTGGCTATTCGACCCGCCCCGGTGCCTCGCCCGTCAGTCCAGCCGAAGAAGCCGATCGGGTGTTGCCGATTATCGAAGCCATTTTAGCTGCGCTGCCAGATACCCTGATTTCGATTGATACGTATCGGGCAGCGGTGGCGCGGCAGGCCGTTGAAGCGGGGGCCACACTGGTCAATGATGTGGCGGGTGGTACGTTGGACGACGCGATGTTCTCAACGGTCGCCGGGCTGGGGGTTCCGTATATACTTATGCACATGCGGGGGACGCCCCAGACCATGCAGTCGCTGGCTCACTATACCAACGTAACGAACGAGGTTATCGACGAACTGGCCGGTCAGTTAGCCCACCTTCGCGCCCTGGGGCACAAAGATGTTATTCTTGACCCTGGTTTCGGTTTTGCCAAAACACCGGCTCAGAACTTCGAACTGCTCCAGCTTCTCGACTCCTTTCAGATATTCGACGAACCGGTGCTGGTCGGTCTCTCCCGCAAATCAACCATCTGGCGGACGTTGAACACGACACCCGATAAAGCCCTGAATGGTACGACGGTTCTGAACACGATTGCCCTCACAAAAGGCGCAACCATCCTGCGCGTTCACGATGTTCGGGAGGCTGTAGAAGCGGTGACATTACAGCAGCAGTTAACTTTTTTTTAAGGCAACTATTGCGCTTACTAAATCAAAACCCTACTTTTGCATTCCCAAACGACAACGACCCCGTTTCAATTGGGAAATGATTCGGTAGCTCAGCTGGTAGAGCAATACACTTTTAATGTATGGGTCCTGGGTTCGAATCCCAGCCGAATCACGAAAACGCAAAAAGCCGCTCGATTGAGCGGCTTTTTGCGTTTATTATGCTATTGGTAGCGGACAATTTTTCACTTGAAGAGCCATCAATATATTCACTTTTCAAGAACAACTATAATCAAATTCACAAAGGAGTCCTTCTGCAATATAATTCCGATAAACCCTATTTTTGCCAAATTTTTTTTGTAGTATATTGCGTGACTTTGTCGCAAACATTCGTTATTCCAGCCCTTATCTCCCATTCTAATTACCCGCTGGACGGATTAATAATTTCTATTTTTTTAATTTAAGCTTTCTTTTTTTGACATTCTCCTAATTGGGATGCTAAAAACGACTGCCTCATCCAACGCTGTTACGACCATGTCTGATCAGGTTGACCAACAAAACCCACTAAAGAACTCCGGCAATTCAGGCCTGTATCGCCCCGAGTTTGAACACGACAACTGTGGAATTGGCTTTGTCGCTCACATTAAGGGGCGCAAATCGCACCAGATTGTGGCCGACGCGCTGCAAATGCTTCGGCGCATGGAGCACCGGGGCGCGGTAGGTTCCGAACCCAACTCAGGCGATGGAGCTGGTCTGCTCATTCAAATTCCGCACGAGTTTTTCCTGGATGAGACCCGAAAACTGGGTGTACACCTGCCACCCGCGCTGGAATACGGTGTAGGTATGGTGTATTTTCCGAAGGATGTCTGGTTACGGGAAGAGTGCCGGGCCATTCTGAACCGGAACATGAAAAAGCTGGGCCTGGAGTTGCTTTGCTACCGGGTTGTGCCGGTCAATAACAGCGATCTGGGCAATGGCTCCCGCTCGTGCGAACCCCAAATGGAGCAGGTGTTCATTAAACGCCCAGCGGATATCAACAACCCCGAAGATTTTGAGCGTAAACTTTACATTCTACGAAATTATAGTACTCGCCTGATCAATGAGACGGTAGCGGGCGTCGATACGTTTTATTTCTCGTCGCTTTCGTGCCGGACCATTACCTATAAGGGTCAATTAACTACGCTTCAACTAGAGCCTTATTTCCCTGATCTGCAACGGGAAGAAGTGGTTTCGGCCCTGGGCGTGGTGCACTCTCGTTTCTCGACCAATACGTTCCCCTCGTGGAAGCTGGCGCAGCCGTTCCGGTACATCGCCCACAACGGAGAAATCAACACAGTACGTGGTAACGTCAACTGGATGAAAGCGGCCGAAGGGTTGCTGGAGTCGTCGAAGTTTACCAAAGACGAGATGGACATGCTATTGCCCATCTGCGACCCGAACCAGTCTGATTCGGCGAACCTCGACAATGCTATTGAATTGCTGGTCATGAGTGGCCGGTCGTTGCCGCACGTCATGATGATGCTCATTCCCGAAGCCTGGGATGGTAACGAGCACATGGACCCCGCCCGTAAGGCATTCTATGAGTTCCACGCGGCTTTAATCGAGCCCTGGGATGGCCCCGCGTCGATCTCTTTCACCGATGGGCGTATCGTCGGCGCGACGCTCGACCGGAACGGCCTGCGTCCATCCCGCTTTTGGGTCACCAACGACGACATCGTCATTATGGCGTCTGAAGTAGGCGTACTCGACATCGACCCGGCGAAGGTGGTTTCGAAAGGTCGCCTGCAACCCGGCAAGATGTTCCTGGTCGACATGCAGCAGGGCCGTATTGTATCGGACGAAGAAATCAAAGCCGAAATGTCGTCCCGCAAGCCGTATCAGGAGTGGCTGGACGCCAACAAGATTCGGATTTCCGATCTGGAAGCGCCAATTCGTTCTTACAATCCGTACGACCCGGCTAAGCTCCTGCGGATGCAACAGGCCTTCGGCTTTACGTCGGAGGATTTGCGGATGATTCTGGCCCCCATGGTCGAAACCGGCAAAGAAGCGCTGGGCTCGATGGGTACCGACGTACCGCTAGCCGTATTGTCGGAGCAAAGCCAGCATTTGAGCCATTACTTCAAACAGTTATTCGCGCAGGTGACGAACCCGCCCATCGACTCGATTCGGGAGCGGTCGATTATGTCGCTGATTTCGTTCGTTGGCGCTACGTATAATCTGCTCAGCGAATCGCCCGAACATTGCCGTCAGGTTGAACTCGACCAACCGGTACTGACAACCTCCGAATTCGACAAGCTGCGGTTCATTGACAAACCCAAGTTCCAGGCGAAAACGATTAACTGTCTGTTCACCGCCGACGGCCAGGGCAAGTCGCTCGAACGGGCACTGGACCGGATTTGCCGCTACGCCGAAGACGCCATTCAGGACGGGTATTCGATTCTGGTTCTTTCTGACCGGGCGATCGACTCCAGCCACGCGCCGATTCCGTCGCTGTTGTCTACGTCCGCGATTCACCACTACCTCATTCGTCAGGGCCTCCGGGGCAAAGTCGGTATCGTAGTGGAAGCGGGCGACGTATGGGAAACTCACCACGTTGCTACGCTGATCGGTTACGGGGCTTCGGGGGTGAATCCGTACATGGCCTTCGAAACGATTGCCAACATGAAAGAGAAAGGGCTTTTGCAGGTTGACTACGACCTCGATAAGCTCTATAAAAACTACGTAAAAGCCGTTAACGGCGAGTTGTTAAAGATTTTCTCGAAAATGGGCATCTCTACCCTGCAATCGTACCAGGGCGCCATGATTTTCGAGTGCTTAGGCCTGAATGAAGACGTAGTAAGTCGGTATTTCACCGGTACGGTTTCCCGCATCGGCGGCATGGGTCTCGACGAAATTGCCCGCGAGATTCTGATCCGTCACTGCGTAGCGTTTCCCGACAAGCCCGTTTCAGTTCCTCGTCTTGAAGTGGGCGGTATTTATCAGTGGAAACAGCGGGGCGAGAAACACATTTTCAACCCGGATACCATTCACCTGCTCCAGCAGTCGACCCAGCGGAACGATTATCAGCTCTTCAAGAAATATTCGAAGCTCATTGACGATCAGACGCAGAAGGCCATTACGCTGCGTGGCTTGCTGAAATTCAAGAAAGGTACGCCCGTTCCGTTGGATGAGGTCGAACCGATCGAAAGCATATTCAAGCGGTTTGCCACCGGAGCAATGTCGTTCGGCTCGATCTCCTGGGAAGCGCATACTACGCTGGCCATTGCTATGAACCGCATCGGCGGCAAGAGTAACTCGGGTGAAGGTGGCGAAGACGAATTACGGTATAAGACACTCGAAAACGGTGACAGCCTGAACTCCGCTATTAAGCAGGTAGCGTCTGGTCGCTTTGGTGTAACGAGCTACTACCTGACGAATGCGAAAGAGTTGCAGATCAAGATGGCGCAGGGTGCTAAACCCGGCGAAGGGGGTCAGCTGCCGGGCTTCAAGGTAGACGACTGGATTGGCCGGACGCGCCATTCAACGCCCGGCGTTGGCTTGATTTCGCCCCCGCCCCACCACGATATTTATTCGATTGAGGATTTAGCCCAGCTAATTTCTGATCTTAAGAACGCGAACCGCGAGGCACGCATCAGTGTAAAACTCGTTTCGGAAGCGGGTGTAGGTACCATTGCTGCTGGTGTTGCAAAAGCCCATGCCGACCACATCCTGATTTCAGGACACGATGGTGGTACGGGTGCCTCTCCCCTGTCGTCGATCCGGCACGCGGGTCTGCCATGGGAGCTTGGTTTAGCCGAAGCCCACCAAACGCTGGTACGTAACAAGCTGCGGGGACGCGTAACGGTACAGGCCGACGGCCAGATGCGCACAGGCCGCGATTTAGCCATTGCTGCCCTGTTGGGTGCCGAAGAGTTTGGTGTAGCTACCGCAGCTCTGGTTGCTACGGGCTGTATTATGATGCGGAAGTGTCACCTGAACACCTGTCCGGTAGGCGTTGCTACGCAGAATAAAGAACTGCGCGCCTTGTTTACGGGCAAGCCGGAGCACGTAGTGAATATGTTCACCTTCCTGGCAACGGAACTGCGCGAGATCATGGCTGAACTGGGTTTCCGCACGATCAACGAAATGGTTGGTCAGGCACAGATGCTCAAACTCCGCAATGATCTGCCGCACTGGAAATATAAAAACGTCAATCTGGATGCCTTGCTTTATAAGCAGCCTACCAACCTTGATGTGGCCCTGTACAAGCAGGAAGAGCAGAACCATTACCTGGACGACGTTCTCGACCGGAAGCTGATCGACGTCGCGCAGCCTGCCTTGACATCAGCCGAGTCGGTATACGCCGAGTTTACCGTCCAGAACATCGATCGCAGTATCGGCACGATGCTGTCCAACGAAATATCGAAGGTATACGGCGGCCCTGGCTTACCCGAAAGCACTATTCACTTTAAGTTGCGCGGTACAGCCGGCCAAAGCTTTGGAGCCTTTAGCACAAGCGGTATTAAACTTGAACTTGAAGGTGATGCCAACGATTATTTCGGCAAAGGTCTCTGCGGGGCTCAACTGATTGTGTACCCAGACCGAACCGCTACGTTCAAACCCGAAGAAAACAGCATTGTCGGTAACGTATCGTTCTACGGTGCGACATCGGGCGAAGCCTTTATTCGGGGTATGGCCGGCGAACGGTTCTGCGTACGTAACTCAGGGGCGAAAGTCGTTGTCGAAGGTGTCGGCGATCATGGCCTGGAGTACATGACCGGTGGCTTAGCCATTATTTTAGGACAGACCGGCCGCAACTTTGCCGCGGGTATGTCGGGTGGCGTTGCCTACGTCTGGGATCAGGACGGTACGTTTGCCTCGAAGGTGAATCCCGAAATGGTCAGTCTCGAAGCCTTAACCGACGAAGATCAGGCTATCGTGCGCGAATACGTAGACAAGCACTTCCAGTACACAACCAGTAACGTAGCGCTGTCGCTAATTCAGGACTGGGCGAACGGCATTGGTCAGTTCGTGAAGGTCATGCCTGGCGACTTCCAAAAGGCGTTGGCTAGCCGGGGCATCTCACTCGCCGATCAGATCCGCGACAAGAATGTAGTGTACCAGGATATTGTGGTGGATGTGACGCAGGGGTGAGTTCATGAGGTTACCGAATGTTGATCGAGCAGCGATTCCTGACAGAAAAATAATAGAGTATCTGCTCGATCACGCTCATCCTCAAAACAAAGGCAAGGCAGCTTTTTATGAACTCGTTGGCTTTTCAAAAGCGAATGCGACAGCCTTAAAAACTGCGTTGGTCCGGTTTGCCGAGGAGAATGGAATCACAAGAGTTGTCGAAAATGAATACGGCAATCGTTACATCATAGAAGGTTAGCTACCTCGTCCGAATGGTAAATATTATCCATTACGAGCCATTTAGTTCATTGCTGTCGACGAGGAAATTCCTAAATTGGTAACAGCATATCCGAATTAAAACGATGAACGAACGTGATTTGGTAGCTTTATTAATTGATTTACCAGAAGCGGGCTTGTTTCGCGGTAACGTTGGAACAGTCGCTCTGATACATGGAAATCAAAAAGGATTTGAGGTCGAGTTTGTGAATGCAGGCGGTCGCACAATTGCAGTAGAAACCTTATCCCTAAATCAAATACGCAAGATTGAACAGGAGCAGGCAATCTTGCATGTCTCTCAATTGCCATAACTTATTTTGCTGATCACGGCACGATGGGAAAACCTACCGGATTTTTAGAATTTGCGCGCGAGCTACCCAAAAAGCGCGACCCGCAGGAGCGGATTCACGATTATAAGGAAATCGAAGTGCCGGTTTCGGAGCAGGACTCCCAGCGGCAGGCCGCACGTTGTATGGACTGCGGCACCCCCTTCTGCCACAGCGGCTGTCCGCTCGGAAACATTATTCCAGAGTTCAACGACGCGGTATACGAGCAGAACTGGGCCTATGCTTACGAAATCCTGAGTTCAACCAACAACTTCCCGGAGTTTACCGGCCGTATTTGTCCGGCTCCGTGCGAAGCCTCGTGTGTATTGGGCATTAACAAACCACCCGTTACCATCGAGTTTATTGAAAAATCGATTGCGGAAGTGGCGTTCGAGCGCGGATACATTACGCCGAAACCACCAAAAGTACGTACGGGTAAACGCGTAGCTGTCGTTGGCTCCGGCCCCGCTGGTTTAGCGGCTGCAGCTCAACTCAATAAAGCTGGTCACACCGTTACCGTTTTCGAGCGGGCCGATCAGATTGGCGGTTTGCTGCGCTACGGTATCCCTGATTTCAAACTGGAGAAGTGGACCATCGACCGTCGACTGGCGGTTATGGAAGCTGAGGGTATTACGTTCAAGACGAGTGTAAATGTCGGGGTTGATATTAAGGCAAACGATTTGCTGGAACAGTTCGACCTGGTCATGCTAACCGGTGGATCGACGGTACCCCGTGACCTACCCATTCCGGGTCGCGACCTGAAAGGGGTTTACCCGGCCATGGAATTCCTGAGTCAGCAGAATAAGCGGGTTGCCAACCGCCCGGTACAGGTCAACCACCAGGGCGTTCCATACGCTGACGGCGAATTGTGGGCGACTGACAAGAACGTAGTCGTGATTGGCGGTGGTGATACTGGCTCCGACTGCGTGGGTACCTCAAACCGCCACGGAGCGAAGAGTGTAACGCAGATCGAGCTGATGCCGATGCCACCGAAGGATCGGGCAGCATCTACCCCCTGGCCAAACTGGCCGATGATGCTGCGGACCAGCACTTCGCACGAAGAGGGCTGCGAACGTCACTGGTCAATTAATACAAAAGCATTCATTGGTGATGAAAACGGCAATCTGAAAGCGTTACGTATCGTTGACCTGACCTGGAAAAACGAGAACGGTAAAATGCAGATGGTTGAGCTTCCAGGCTCAGAGCGCGATATTCCCTGCGAACTGGCCCTGCTGGCGGCTGGATTCCTGCACCCACAACACAACGGCTTGCTCGATGACTTAGGACTTGAGTATGACGAACGGGGCAACGTAAAAACAAAGGATTATCAGTCCTCAACCAATCCAAGAGTATTTGCCGCGGGCGATATGCGTCGCGGACAGTCGCTGGTTGTTTGGGCCATCTCCGAAGGTCGCGAAGCGGCCCGCGCTGCCGACTGCTACCTGATGGGCGAAACACTGCTGGAAGCGAAAGCCGTATCGATGATCGAAGCCGTTTAGTACGTTTAAAACCACAGTAGATACACAAGAGAGCCAGCCAGGCTATCCTGGCTGGCTCTCTTTATGTTGATACAATCCTGTGCTGTATCCCTCCCAGCCTCCCCTCGAAGAGAAGTTTATCCTGGTAAGTTCTGCTCCTCTCCTTAGAGGGGAGGCTGGGAGGGGTATTTAGAATGTGTTGGGGCTGTACGTCAGCATGGTTAGTTACCATCTTAGAGCGTAACCGGCTCTTCTTTTTCGTCGAAGAACAGATAATTCAGGAAGTCGCAGTAGGGTTTTATGAGCTGGCAACCGCGCACAATCTCATCCGCGAAATTGGGTTTTAGTACGTCCTTGTCCGTGAACCGATGGATGAAAAACAGTTCTTTCCGACGTAACAGGTCAATTTCCGGGTGGTCGGCCGAGTAACCTTTCGGCGCTGTTTTCATCACTTCACCGGCGGCTTCGGGAAAGAACGCTTTAAACTCGTCGGCTTCAATAATCTCTTTTAATTCATCGACATTGTAGTCAATCTCCTGTCGAAATTTGGCCAGATTCGCGGGCGTAGGCTGCCACATGCCCGCCCCTAGAAACGACTGGTTGTTGGGTTGAATCTGTACGTAATAGTCAATCCGGCCGGAGTGACGACCACCGGGTCCCACGGCGAACGCCAGATTTGATTTGTAAGGAGCTTTGTCTTTAGAAAAACGGATGTCGCGGTTGATGCGAAAGATGCAGTCTTTTACGGCCGTATTGGCCAGCGGTTCAAAGGGAGCCAATCCGGCGAGAACCCGCTCGACCACGCCACATAGCTCAGTTTTAGCGGCATCGTACCGGCTTCGGTTCGCGTGGAACCACTCCCGATTGTTGTTTTTTACCAGATCACGTAAGAAAGTAAACGTTGGTGCTGTCAGCACAGCTTTTGAAGTCTGTTTTGTTGTCATAACTAATCAAAGATAAGCACTCGCGCTCATCTAAGTGGCATCGCTCGGCCGATTGTCCCTGAAACTTTTGATCGATTTTTACCACCGATCCAATGTCTATCAACTGCCTCCTACCTGCATCAAGATTGTACTTACAAGATAATATATTGTATATTGTCTTGACATTAAGCGTCTTAACACATACATTAGGTATAGATTCACTAAACCTGTTGCACGTATGAACCTATTACACCGAGTTGAGCATTGGGGTGACACGCATCACCCTGCCTGGACTGACGCGTTGCGGATTATGCTGGGGACTATTCTGGTGCTGAAAGGCATTAGCTTCATTAGTGACACTACGTACCTGACGCAGTTAGTGGGCGGTTTGCACTTCGACCTGTGGGCCGTTATGCTGGTGCATTACATTGCGTTTGCGCACCTGATGGGTGGCTTTCTGATCGCAGTCGGCTGTTTGACGCGGCTGATGGTGCTGCTGCAACTACCCATTCTGGTCGGGGCGGTTTTCTTCGTGAATATTAGCCGGGGCTTTTCGGCCCTGAATTCGGAGTTGTGGCTTTCAGTTATCGTGCTGATGCTCTTGCTGTTATTTCTGGTATTGGGCTCCGGACGCTTTTCAATGGACGAATACGTCAAACAAAACGCCCGCTAAGGGGTTAGGTCCTGAAACACTCAACGCAAACGGTTATGGCAAAGTCAACATTGGACAAGGTCGAGGAGGAGTATCAGGACCAGCGCATTACGGGAAATCAGGGCAACGGTACGCAACACGGCGAGAAAGGCAACGGCCGCTCGTCAACCTCTCATAAGAGTGCCAAACACTCGAAAGGAAACAGCAGCGCCGGACACGCCACCGGTGGTAACAAAGGTGGTCATAGCAACTAATTGATCAAGTCATCAGGAATAAATCCAGAAGCAGGCACCGATCGGTGCCTGCTTCTGGATTTATAGGCTGGTTAGGTCAGGCCGTTACGTCAGTTTCGCAATCAGTCTACTCAATAAGTAGTTTATAAGGCAGCATCACAACGTAATCGTGCAATCAACGCAACAACGCCATGAACCTGTTCATCAAGTACTATTCTCCGCAAACTGGCGGAGGAAATAGCTCGAAAAATCAGAAAGAGGAAGGTAAAGCCGGAAAAGACGGCAGCCATCAGCGCACTACCAAGAAGACGACGGAGAAACCCGACGATTCGGTGCCAGATACCAAGAAGAACGCGAACAGCGTCGATTAATCGTTAGAACCAGGATTTATGGGATTATTGCTGATTAACAGGACTCTGAAAACGCTTTCTCCGAAAGAAAAATCAGATAAATCAATTTCAATCCTACAAATCCTGGTTCTGATCAGAATATATACCGGATTTCGCACCAGGGAATTTCCTCATCAACAATGCGCTCGAATACGGCTACCATCTTCGACTTAAGCTGGTGATCATAGCGGATGTTCCAACTACCGTACTGGCTGCGCTTGTTTTCCTGAAGTTCCGGCACCCACAGCAGTTCCTCCGCCTTGGGGTTGATGGCTAGGTTAGCCTGGTGCTGCCACTGGTTATGCGTCAGAAAAATAACCTCGCATTTAAGCTGCGCCTTCACTTCAGGACGTAGTTGGGCGTCGAGTTGTCGGAACAGGTCCCGGTAGTCGTCGCGCCACTGCTTGCCGCCATATACAATGACGGGGGAGAAATTAACGTGCACTTCGTACCCTGCGTCGTAAAAATCGTTGATGGCCGCAATACGTTTCTCAATGCTGTCGGTCCGTACGTCTACGAGTTTACTGACATGGGAAGGCATGAGGCTAAAGCGAATCCGGACCTTGCCTTTGGGATCAAAGTCAAGCAAGTCGCGGTTCACGAACTTAGTAGCAAACGTCGCTTTGGCCCGCGGATGATCGCGGTAAAATTCAAACACCTGGCGGATACCGTCGGATAGGCTGTAGTCGACCGAAATATCGGAATTGCAGCCAATATCGTAAGTCCAGTACGTCGGGTCGGTCTGGTTGACCGGCTTCGGCCAGGCCAGCGTATGCACGTGCTTGTCTACCGTCGCCATAATCTCGTCGACGTTGGTAAACAGCGTAATGGGATTTACTTTCTTGTGACGGTCGACGTAGCAGTAGGCACACCCCCCAAAGCAGCCGTTTGCCAGGCTCGGAGCGATGTAGTCGGAGCTGCGGCCACTCCACTTAATATCCTGCGTCTTGAGCTTACCCAGAACCAAGACGTCTGATTTAACCTTAAAGTGATTCATACCCAGCTCAGGGAGCCGGTTATGCTGCGTGACCTCTAAGGTCTCAGCCTCCGGATATTGACTCAGAATGGCCTCCCCTCGTTCGTTGAGGGAATCGGCGGTATATAGCACAATACTGGGCTTGAAATCAGGCATGAAATTACGTTGAGTGTCTGTAATAAGAACAGTCTGCTACAGGCATTAGTTCACCACGTTACGCACTTAACTAATTGATAATTAACCATTTGCTAGCTAATTTATACAATAAACAGCCCCTTCTTCGCCTATTAGGCCGTCTACTAATAAACATAGAACTCTATGTGCAAATTAGACACCATCTTCTTCAACTTTAATTCGGTCTTAACGGCCCAAATAGTTGATAAAACCTTTACCGCCGATACACCTGCGTAAGACCTGGACGGGCAGAACCTGTCGATGGTGTTTCAACAGCTCGAACAACAGTGGCAGGAAGTGCTTCGTGAACCCATCCGGACGACAGAATCCGACCTCGATTGGCTAAACGCCCTGATGCAGCGACATCTGAACTGAACGCCCCTGATCAACAAATTGAGCACAGTAAACAAACGATATTCCGGATTGAGATTAGAAAGGTTTACTGGGACCGGGCGGCATACAAGGTTGTTAGGGCAGGCACAACGAGACAGGAAGTCCGTGATGCAGCGCCTTGATTAGTTGCAAACCCGTATCGTAGAGCCGACGTAACGCTTAGTTCATTACGTCGGCTCTGCGTTCTCTATATCTTCGCTCAACTGCTCTTGCTGGAAAACCAGTCCATGTAGTTTTACAGACCGTTCTCTGGTTTCAGTGGCCTTCCGGTAAAACTGGTCAGCGGCTTCGGTATCACCCGCTTCCGTAAAAAGCTTCGCCGACTGCTCCAACAGGATGATGCTTTCTTCCAGGCCACGGATCGTGCTCCAGAATGCATCTTCAACCGTCTTCGTTACTTCGGCCAGCAGCGTGCTGGCCGTATAGGCATGACCGGTATGGCACCGGTACCGAATCAGCTTTCCTTCTTTGAAGCTGACCAGCGCACCATGACATTCGGGACAGGTGAGCGGAGTGAGTTGCCCCATGCCCAGCACGCCCATTTCGAATGCATTTTGCTGAGCGGCAATATGGACTTCGGTCTGCAATCGTTCCATTTCATCCATGGGCAGTTCCGGGGTTTCAGGAGCCTGTTCTTCCGTTAGTTTACACAGTAATGCCGGAATTTCGGCCAGCGGCACAACATACTCAACCTCAACAAATTCGAGCACACTCTCGGGCATACTCGGATACATGGCGTCTTGGGGCTGCTGAACAATACCCAGACCGCCTAGCCGCTTGACCGACCACATCCCCGACGTACCATCGTTGAGCAGTCCCGTGAGCACGACGCCAATTACACGCGTGCCGAATGTATAGGCCGCCGAACGAAACAAGGCGTCGATTGACGGACGAAACCGATTCTCTTTAGGTCCTTTCTTGACCAGGATCGTATGATCCTCCACAAGCATGTGGTGATCGGGCGGGGCCACGTAGACATAGCCAGCCTGAATGGATTCTCCATCTTTGGGGTGAACCGCTTTCAGCGACCCGACATGGGTCAGAATTTGGGGCAGTAAACTCGGTGAATAGGGTGCTACGTGCTGCACGACAAAAATAGGCGCTTTGAAATCCGCAGGTAATGCCTCTACAATTTCTTTCAACGCTGTAACGCCACCTGCCGAAGCCCCTATTACAATAATATCGCGTTTAGTCATAGCCGTAAGCGTAACGAGCTCGTGTCGCAAACTTCTCTGCGAAGAATAGCTTTTATTTTAAAATATACCGACTTTTAAACGGACATTCAGCTGAATTAACAGAAATACGCTCCCGGCCCTTATTCACGGAGAAAAAAGGATTGTAGCGATGGCTTCCTTGAATTACCCTGTTAAAAAATCCATGCTTGTCCACCAATTGCCGACTTGTTAACAAGTAAAACACCAATTGGTTTATCGTTTAAACAACACCTATGCCTGCGAAGAAAACCTCCTTACCTACCATAAACGCTCAACCTGAACTTGTGCCGATCGTTGCCATTGGCGCTTCGGCCGGAGGAATGGAAGCGGTCACCGAATTATTGCAAAAGCTGTCGCCAACCACCGGATTCGCCTTCGTTTATATCCAACATCTGAGCCCTGAACATAAAAGTAATCTGGACACCATTCTGGGCCGATCGACAAGCATGCCCGTGGCTCAAGCCGAGCAGGGCATGCGTATTAAGCCCAATCAGGTATACATTATTCCGCCTGACCAGGACATGGCCGTTGTGGACGGAGCGCTGGAACTGAACTTCAGGCCGGACCGATCGCTCATTCACTCGCCCATCGACCAGTTTTTTATTTCCCTGGCCGATCGACAAAAAGATGGGGCTATTGCCATTATTTTGTCGGGTACAGCCACGGATGGCACCCTGGGTTTGCGCGCCATAAAAGCGGCTGGCGGCTTTACGTTTGCTCAGGACGAATCGGCGAAGTTCCAGAGTATGCCGCGCTCAGCCATCAGCGAAGGCGTTGTCGATAAGGTGCTGTCGCCCGAAGCCATTGCCCAGGAACTGGAGCAGTTGAGTCAGCAACCCGAGATGTTAAGGCAGATCGCGACGGTTGATGCTCTTCTGGAAGAGACGAACGCAGATACGAGCGCAGCCGAGAACATACAGACCATTATCCAGATTCTGCGTCGCGTCATTGGGGTCGATTTCACCTATTACAAAATGTCTACCATCCGGCGTCGGATCATCCGGCGGATGGTGCTCTATAAACTCGACAACCTCAACGAATACGCCCAGTACCTGGACCAGCACGCGGACGAGGTCCGGTTGCTGTACAACGACCTGCTGATTAACGTAACGACATTCTTTCGGGATACCGACACCATGGATTACCTGAAGAAGGTGCTGTTTCCCCGAATCATTAAAGAGAAACCGGCCGGGGCTTCCATCCGGATCTGGGTTCCTGCCTGCTCCACGGGCCAGGAAGCCTATTCGCTGGCCATGCTTTTGGTAGAACTGCTCAACGACCGGTCGCTTAATTTATCCATCCAGATTTTCGCCACCGACCTGAGCGAAATCGCCGTGGCCAAAGCCCGGCAGGGCAGTTATACGCCGAGTGAACTCGTCGACGTATCGCCGAATCGGCTCGACCGTTTTTTCACGAAAATTGACGCCAATTACCGGATCAATAAATCCGTTCGCGACCTGTGCGTGTTTGCTCCGCACAATGCCTTGAAAGATCCGCCTTTCTCACGCCTGGATTTTGTCAGCTGCCGGAATCTGCTGATTTACCTGGACACCCCGCTACAGCGGAAAGCCATCGCTACGTTCCATTACGCGCTCAACCCGACGGGCTATCTGTTGCTGGGCAAATCCGAGACGGTAGGTTCTGCGGCTCCGCTCTTCTCTCAGCTCGAAAAAAACTACAAGATCTATGCCCGTAAGAATGACGTTACGAGCCGGATCAATTTCGAGATGAACGTCCGCCCGCCGGACGATCGTCCGGCGGAATCTATTCAAATTTCACCTATGGCTAAAGAGCCTACTCCCTTCAACGATCTGGAACGGCTCGTCGACAATGTCCTGCTGAAGCAGTACGTACCGGCCAGCGTGGTTGTCAACCAGGATCTGGACATTCTTCAGTTCCGGGGTTCGACCGGTCTGTTTCTGGAACCGGCACCGGGCAAGGCCAGCCTGAATCTGCTGAAAATGGCCCGCCCTTCTCTGGCCTTCGAGCTGCGGAATGTGGTGCATAAAGCCCGCAAGAGTAACCAGCCCGTGCGTAAATCCGACCTGGAAATCCGGCTCAAGGATAAACTGCACTACGTAGCCATTGAAGCCGTTCCGCTCCGGACCGATACCGAAGAACAGCTGTTTCTGATTCTGTTCGAGGAGATTACGCCCCTCGTTACTGCCGGGTCGGACCTGGCCGATTCGCGCAATCTCCGCATCAAGCAGCTGGAAGAAGAACTGGCCATTCTCCGGGAAGATATGCGCTCGATCATTGAAGAACAGGAAGCCTCTAACGAAGAACTTCAATCGGCCAACGAAGAGATTATCAGCAGCAACGAAGAGCTGCAAAGCATGAATGAAGAGCTGGAAACCAGCAAAGAAGAAATTGAATCGACCAACGAAGAGTTGCTGACCATTAACCAGGAGCTACAGGTACGTAACGATCAGCTTTCGGAAGCTCACGAGTTCTCGGAGATGATTTTCTCGACCATTCGCGAAGCCACGCTGGTGCTGGACGAAGACCTGCGGGTGAAGAGTGCTAACAAGGCCTTCTATAAGCTGTTTAAAGTTAGCGAGGAAAGTACCGAAGGACGTTTGATTTATGAACTCGGCGACCGCCAGTGGGACATCCCGCAGCTCCGGCATCTGCTGAGCAGCGTACTCGTCAAAGACGCTCAGATCGAAGCGTTTGAGGTTACCCACACGTTTGCCGAAATCGGCGAGAAAGTCCTGCGGCTCAGTGCCCGGCGGGTGGTTCGCCAGAGCGAATCTGTGCTGCTGGCCCTTGAAGACATCACTGACCACCGGCAGGTGCAGCGCATGCTGACCGAACGCGAGGCCTGGCTTCATAACCTGATCGACAACGCCCCCGTGCTCATCTGGGTCACCAACGCCGGTGGCCGCTATACGTTTTTTAACAAAGCCTGGCTTGATTTTACGGGCCGTTCACTCGATGAAGAAACGAACCTGGGCTGGGAACACGATATTCATCCCGACGACCGGGAAAGCTACCTGACGACCTATAATGCTGCGTTTGCCAAACAGCAGCCCTTTCAGGCTGAGTTCCGGCTTAAGCGCCACGACAACGAATACCGCTGGATGCTGCTCAACGGCAAACCCAACATGCGCTACGACGGCAGCTACGACGGCTACATTGGCTCCTGCGCCGAACTCTACAACCGGACGACTCTGCTGCAGTCTCTCGACATCCGGGCCCGGCAGCGGATGCTGCAGGTGGTGGAAGCGAACGCGCAGGTGCAGCGGAGTCAGCACGAGCTGGAAACGCCTAAAACAGACGAGGCCCTTCAACAGGTGAAAGAGCAGCTACAGGATAATCAGAATCTGCTCCGGTCGCTGGTCGAAAACACGCCCGACGCCATCACCCGCTGGAACTCCGACCTGAAGCTAACTTTTGCGAATTCAGCCTTTGAGAAAAAGGCCGACTTGCCGCTGAGCGAGCTGCTGAACAAAACGTATCAGGAGATGGGACAGCCCGACGAGATTGCGCTGCCGTACATGCAAAAGCTGCGCATGGCGTTTCTGACCGGTCAGCCGCAAAGTCATTATAATACGTTTCCGACCTCGAACGGCGTTGCCTATTACTATTCCACGATGGTGCCCGAACTGGCTTCGGATGGGTCCGTAAAAAGTGTGCTGGCCATCGCCCGTGACATCAGCGACCTGCAACTGGTAGAAGACATCCAGCAGACCGCCATGAGTTTACAGGGTATCCTGAACAGTTCGCCCGCGGCAATTGGGTTGTTCAAGGCCATTCGCGACGACCACGCAACGGTCATCGATTTTCATCTTCTGGTCTGCAACCAGAAGTTTGCCGACATGACGCACAAACCCATCAGCCAGTTGGTTGGTCAACCGGTCCGTTTCTTTGCCAGCGCTTTATGGGGCGATGAAACGTTCTCAGTGCTGGAGGGTGTGGTGACAACGGGCGTATCGTCGTATCGAGAACAGCCCATCGACTACGACCAGACGTTACGCTGGTTCGGTACGTCTGTTGTTAAATACGACGACGGAGTGGTTATTTCCGGGCTCGACATTACGCTTCTGAAACAGACCGAACAGGAAAAGGAACAGTGGCTGAATCAGTTGAATCAGTCGAATAGAACCATTCAGGGGCTGGAAGAGCTCCATCATCAGCTCCGCGAACGGGGTAAGTTCCTGCGGGCCACCTCTCACGATCTGCGGGGGAACTTCGGCGTTATTCAGGGAGCCGCTACGTTGATCGACATGAGCAGCACGGAAGAAGAGCGCAAACAGATGCTGACCATGCTGCAACGCAATCTGAAGCAGGCCACGCAGATGCTGACTCAGTTGCTGGATTACTCCCGACTGGAAGCTGGTCAGGAAGAAGTGCAGCTCAGCTCATTTGACGTTGGCGACACCTTGTGTGAACTGGGCGAGAGTATAAAGCCGATGGCTTCGGAAAAAGGGCTGACGGTGGTTCTGGACGGCCCTGATCACTTACTGGTTGAAAGCGATTCGGTCAAAATTCAGCGTATTGCGCAGAATCTGTTACTAAACTCGGTGAAGAACACCCCATCAGGCAGCATCACCCTGTCGTGGGGAACCGCCGAAACAGCGGGCTGGCAATTCAGCGTGCAGGACACCGGAACGGGAATTCCCGCAGCAGCAAGTCAGTTTCTGATCACGAACGGCACGCTTCCTGAACGGGCGAACGTGTCTTTCCCAAAACCAGCGTCCGACCGAGTGTCTGGCGAAGGCATTGGCCTGATCATTGTCAAAGAGTTGTGTAAGCTACTGAATGCGACGATTGAGGTGGAAAGCCAGCCTAACCAGGGAACCCTGATCCGAATTCATTTCCCGACTTAACAACCGACGCGCGGATTCGTCAGGAGCCTGTCCGAAATTTTCAGACTAACGGGACAAGTACCTGATTCCTCTCACGGTGACATCAGGCTGGCTGCGGTCGGAATGAGCAAACTTGCGGATCGACTCGCTTCCGAGTCGATCAACAGTCTATAGTTTAAAGATTATCTATCCCAAAAAAACTGATCTGTTTTTACTGGGTACCCGCATCCCGTTCCTGGGTAGGTGCCCTGCCGGGAGAGGATACGGCCCACGAGGCTGGTTTATTGAACAATTTGTCCGGAAAGCGGATTAACTACCCGCGTATTATAAATCGGTAGCCTGGATTATTTTTCAATGCCTACGAACAAAGTAATTTACATTGTTGACGACAGTTCAGATTATCTGTTTCTGCTACAACAACTCTTTACCCGGTTCCTTACACAGTATCCGGTACGTTTCTTCACCAGCGGGGAAGCCCTGGCGGAGTGTATACGTATTGAATCGGAGCGGCCGTACCTCATCGTCCTGGATTTGAACATGCCCGCGGGTCTGAGCGGCTACGATACCTTACTCCTGTTAAAGCAACACACCGACTAGAAGCAGGTGCCGGTAGTCATGATGAGTAATATGGTATCGGACCATGACCTGGACCTATGTTTTCGGGCGGGTGCCAACTCGTTTTTGCGTAAACCCGTCGGCATGAATGAGATGCAGGCGGTCATGCGATCGGTCTGCCACTACTGGCTAGACCTCAACACGCTCCCTTCAATGGGACCCGAAGCTCCTTGACCGGTCCACTGGTAAGTTCCTTTGCGATGATCAATCAACTTTAGCTTGCCGAATCATCCAAAACGGGGCGATCCCAATAAAAATCCGTTTGATTAGGTAAGGTAACAGCCTCCCACCAATAGCGCCGAAAATCCTCGAAATACCTAATCCAATCGGCATAATTCACTGGCTTTACCATGTAGGACGTACTGCGCAGATAATAAGACTGCTCAATATCCTTGGGATCATCCGAATGGCTCAGCACAACAACGGGCAACCGCCGAAAGGTGTGGTGCTGCTTAATCGCTTCCAGCAGTTGCCAGCCGGTCTCACGCTGCGGTAAGTACAAGTCCTGCAAAATTAACTCCGGCAATTTTCGGGCTTCGGCAAGGCAGGTTTCTAAATACGCCAGCGTTTCGTCGGCCGTCTTCGTCCGATAAACCGCAACGCCGGGCAGCGTACGGAGCAAGGCCCATCGAATCAGAAACCAATGATCGTCGTTATCGTCAACCACCAGAATGGGCCCGCAACGCAAGCGGGGAGCCAGTGCTTTTGTGATAGGCAAGTAATTCATAAGGTTAGTAAAATGAGGCTATAACGTGCTTGGATTAAAATTGAAATTAGTTCTTTTATAATTATGCCTATAGATTAATTGCATTGTTTTTAGAAAATCTAAAGCTGTTTCGTTTTTGAACATCGGCATAGCCATTTTTCATAGTTCAATCGGAATGGTTGCCCTTCTTTTAGCGAGCGAGGTCTTTGTTTATCTTGCAGGATGATTCGTGTTTCCTTTCCTATCGCTGCCTGTCTGATTGGTTTGCTGGCCAGCACGTCGCTGGTTGCCCAACCCAACGCCATTCCCGCCGAAGCCCAGTCCGCAGCCCGGTCCGTTCGGCCCGATGCGATCCGGGCGCACATGGGTTTTCTGGCCGATGATGCCCTCGAAGGCCGTAAACCCGGTACCCGCGGCTTTGCCCTGGCCGCTAACTACGTGCAGGCGCAACTCGAAGCCCTTGGCCTGCAACCCGCGGGCGAAAACAAGACGTATCGGCAATCGGTGCCCCTGCGCCGGTGGCAGGTTCGGGAAAGCGCCAGCACAATGGCCCTGTCGCGGAATGGGAAAGAACAGCCGTTGGAATACGGTAGGCAGTTCATACTGAGCCCCAATCCCGATCTTCCCAACAGCGATGTATATGCCCCGGTAGTCTTTGTCGGCTACGGCGTATCGGCCCCCGAACTGGATTACGACGACTACGCGGGTATCGACGTAACGGGCAAGATTGTAGCCTATGTGAATGGTGCTCCCGCTACGTTTCCCTCGAACCAGCGGGCTTATTACGCGTCGAGCAAGGCCGAGAACGCCGTTGCCCACGGGGCCGTAGGCGTCCTGTCTTTTAACTTGCCAACTGACCTCCAGAACCGCATTCAATCGGCGGCACCGCGCGCCCGACAGGGCATTTACCGCTGGCTCGACAAGCAGGGCAAGCCCCAGCGCACGTTTCCCGCCCTGAAAGGAACGGCTTCACTCGGCGACTCGACGGCCCGAATGCTGTTTTCCGGTGCCAGCGTCAGCTTCGACGATGCCTTGTTAAAAGCCCGCCGGAACCAGGCGCAGGCGTTTCCGCTGAATGTCTGGGTTCGGATGCATACCCAAACCGACGTAGTCGAAGACGTAGCGGGTCAGAACCTGGTGGCGGTACTGCCCGGCTCCGACCCGACCCTGAAAAACGAGTACGTCGTCTATGTCGCCCACCTCGATCACCTCGGCATTGGTCGGCCCGTTAAAGGCGATTCGATTTACAATGGTGCCCACGATAACGCGTCGGGGGTAGCGATCAATCTAGAAACGGCCCGGCTTTTCTCGGCTTTGCCGAAAGCACCCCGCCGGTCAGTATTGTTCGTGGCCGTAACGGGCGAGGAAATGGGGCTGCTTGGCTCCGATTATTTTGCCAGCAATCCAACGGTACCCAAAGAAAAGATTGTCGCGAATTTGTGTCTGGACATGCCGTTTTTCTTTCATTCGCTGCTCGATATTGTGCCCTATGGCTCCGAACATTCGAGTATGGTTCGGGAAGTCAACGCAGCAGCTGCATTCGTTGGGGTACAGATCGCTAAAGACCCAATTCCGGAGCAAACGGTATTCATGCGCAGCGATCATTTTAGCTTCGTACGGCAGGGGATTCCGGCTATCTACATCAAAAGCGGCTCCCAAACGGGCAACCCCAACCTCGACGGCACCAAACTCAACCTCGACTGGCGGGCAACCATTTACCACTCACCCCAGGACGACATGAACCAGCCGTTCGATTTCAAAGCGGCTGCCAAACACGTACAATTGCAGTTCCTGATCGGCTACCTAACCGCCCAGGCCGATCAGCGCCCCGTCTGGAACAAAGGGGATTTCTTCGGGTCCAAATTCGGGAAGGGCGAGGACGTAAAATGATGAAGCTGTCTAGCTTCGAACCTTTTTTAGTACTGCTTCCGTGTGGTACCCCTCCCAACCTCCCCTACAAGGGGAGGAGTTTTATAGACGGCCATTTTCAGCTCCTCCCCTTGTAGGGGAGGTTGGGAGGGGTACGATATTTACGTTCTGTCTGCTTTTGTAGTCCGAAACGCCCGCGGAGGCACCCCGTAGTATTTCTTGAACAGCTTATTGAGGTGGCTGCTGTCGGTGAAGCCAAATTCATCGGCAATCTGCGCTACGTTTCGGGTGCTGAACCGCAGCCGGTTCTCAATCATCTTGAGCTTATACTTCACGATATAGAGTTGCAGCGACTCGCCCGTTTGCTTTTTGAAGAACGCGCTCAGGTACGTTGGTGACAGGTGGAATCGTTCGGCCAGCGGTTCCAGCCGTAAGGCCTCGGGATCATGAATATGCTGGCAGATGTACAGCAGAACCTCTTCGATCAGCCGGGGCTTTGTTCGTTCGTCGAGCCCCGCCGAGCGCTGCCGCACTACGTTCCGGGCCAGTATCACCAGTATGGCCTTCATTAGCCCATTGATCAGTAGTTCGTCGTGACCATCGCTGTTTCCGTACTCATGAATCAGCACGATCAGCAGATGGTCCAGCAATTCTTTCTCGGTTTGGTCAGTCACGATGCTGCCCGTGGCCTGATAGGGTGTGTTCAGCAAAAACTCGAACGTCCTCAACCAGTGAAGGGCGTTTGCCATCGTGTGTTCTTTCACAAATACCTCCGTGAAACGGATGTAACAGAACGTAGTGGGTTCAACGATATCGAACGAGTGGTAATCTTCCGGCCCCAGCAGAAAAACATCCCCCGGCGCGTAGGTGAACGTGTTGCCATTGAGAAAATGTCGTCCGCTGCCCGTCCGGATGAAGATGATTTCAAAGTAACTGTGTTTGTGAACGGGGTGCGGCCATTCACTGACCGAAAACAGGTATACGTTAAAGGGCTCGTGCTGGATATAGCGCTTCATACTGGAAATGTACAAAGAATGGCGGAAGTATACCGGCCGAAAATCGATTTATACCATAGTCTACCTTATCTGCTCCGCTACTTTTAACCCAAGATCGACTCAGTTTTCTAGCCAGACTGCTCACCTTCGCATGACGTTAGCTTTCCTGTTTTGTAAAAAAATCGTCACTGTCTATTTCGCTATTGACCAGCAGAGCGACTGGAAACCTACCTCCGCCCGTCTCAAGCCGCGACCAACAAAACACCCATCGGTTTGAATAAAGATCCGCACGGTGTCTTCACTGTCGAAAACGGAATGATCCGCATTTTCGGTCAGGATTGAGGTGTATTACTACGTAGCGTTTACCGATAGTTTAGCCTGGTTCACCGCGATTTGCGTTATCGTTGGCGGAGATGCCTTATCTTTCCGTATCGCCAACGCCTATGGCTCGCAACACAACGCTTGTTCTCATTCATATACTGGGCTGCCTGATTTTTCTGGCCCTGCCGTACCTCTTCACCGACGAAGGCTTCGCTAAGCTAGCCGAGCTTCTCCACAATCCGCATGAGCAGCGAAACCTGCTGTCGTATTTGCTGACCATTGGTTTTTTCTACCTGAACGCCTACGTCCTGATTCCCCGGCTTTATTTTACGCGCAAATACGTCGGGTACGGCGTGTGCGTGTTGATATGCTTCCTGATTATTCAGAGTTTACTGACCACGGTCAATCGGCAAGGTATCCGACCACCATTTGGGCCGACCAACGAACGTTCGCTGCCCCCACCCCCATTTCCCAATCAGGGTCCTCCCCCTGGGAGTCTGCAACCGCCCGGCTTACCACCCGAAAACAGCCAGACGTTTTTCCTGTTTCTGGCCGGACTGCTGCTATCACTCGCGATATGCATCAACAACCGCTGGCGCGAAACGGAGCGGCAGCGGCTCGATACCGAACTCTCATACCTGAAAGCGCAGATCAACCCCCACTTTTTGTTCAATACGCTCAATAGCATCTATTCCTTAGCCATTGTTGAGTCACCCGCGACGGCCAATGCCCTTATTCAGCTATCGTCGTTCCTGCGTTACGTTATTTCGGAAGGGCACCAGGATCGCGTTTCGCTGCCCCATGAACTCGCTTATATCGGCCATTACGTAGCGCTGCAACGACTGCGGCTATCAGATACCGTACCGATTCAATACACGACGCTGGGCAACCCGAACGGCTTGCTCATTGCGCCACTCCTGCTGATCTCATTCATCGAAAACGCCTTTAAATACGGTGTTAGTCCGCAGGAGCCTTCGCGGATCGACATACGGATCGAGATTCGTGAGAATCAGTTGTCCTGTTACGTATTTAACCAGAAAGTCCGGGTTGCCGAGTCGACAGCCGCCAGCAGCGGCATTGGTTTGACCAACACCAAAGCTCGCTTACAACTCTTATATCCCGGTCAGCATACGTTGGTAATCCGCGACGTACCGGATAGTTTTACGGTTGAACTTTCTCTGACTCTCTCATGATCCGCGCCATTGCGTTAGACGATGAACCGCCAGCGCTCCGGGTCCTGAGTCACTTCTGTCAGCAGGTGGCGTTTATCGACCTGCAACAGACATTCACGCGCACCGATGAAGCGCAACGCTACCTTACCGACACGGGAGCCGACCTTCTGTTTCTGGACATCAACATGCCGTTTATGTCGGGCACGGACTTTTACCGGGCGATCAGCGCCAGCGGAACCCAGCCGATGGTCATTTTCACGACGGCCTACGCCGAATACGCCGTGGAGGGGTTCACGCTCAATGCCGTTGATTACCTGCTCAAGCCGTTCACCTTCGAGCGGTTTCTTCAGGCGGTTACCAAAGCCCAGGATTTCTTCCGCTGGCAGCAACGTACTGCCCCCGCCGACGACTACCTCTACGTAAAAGCGGATTATACGGTATATAAGATCGCCTTAGCTGATATTCTTTATATCGAAGGTCTGGACGATTATCTCAAAATTCACCTGGAACCAGAGCCGGGTCAGGCCTTTGCGCGGCCCATCGTTGCCCGAATGACCATGAAGTCGATGCTCGAAAAACTTCCGGGCATAAATGCGCCTAAGCGCCCATTCATTCGGGTGCACCGATCCTTCATCGTTCCCTTCAACCGCATTGAAGGCATTCGCAACAAAACCATTCACCTGGCCGGTCGTGATATCCCGATCGGGATCAGCTTTGAATCCGCTGTCCTGAACGCCTTCCGACCGTAAGCATCCGTTTACCGGCATATTTAGCGGATTTATCGCAAACCGTATCAAAAGTATAGCGCCCTGCAACGGGACTATACGCCGATTCGTATTGGCAATAAAGAGCAAAATGACTGGCAAAACCGCTTCCTGTAACCCGACCGCTTTGCGGCTGAATACGGCTTATTCATCATTTATCGACACATTGATCAGGTTCACCGCTAAGTGCCTATCCGACGTAACGAAGGCGCTGACAGACTGCGTTATAACTGTACAGCAAGCAACGATCAGGCAATAAATTCAAAGTTGTGCCCGGCTGAAATCAGCCTACTTCTTACTCTAAAAATCATCCGAATTAACCCCTCACATTCTAGAAGATATTCCATGGAACGCAAAGAATTTTTGAAACGCGGATTCACCAGCCTGTTAGGCCTTGCAGCCCTGAGCGCCTGTAGCGACACCACCATTGACCCAACCAGTTCAACAAACACGAGCGGTACGTCTTCGGGCACTACCACGGCAACGGGTTCAACCAACGGAAGTTCATCCAGCAACTGCTCGGCGACACCCTCCGAAACCGAAGGGCCATTCCCCACCAAAACACCGGCTAACTTCGTTCGCAAAGACATTACCGACGGGCGGACCGGCATTCTGTTGACCATGAACATCACCATCAAAAACGCCAGCGCGAGTTGTGCCGCCCTGTCGGGTGCGATTGTCGACGTGTGGCACTGCGACAAAGATGGGTATTACTCTGAATACGGCGGCAGCGGCATGCAAAGTGTGAACTTACAGAACGTTGATTTCCTGAGGGGTCGGCAGACAACCGACACAAACGGCTTGGTTAATTTTACGTCCATCTTTCCGGGTTGGTATTCAGGTCGCGCTCCGCATGTCCATGTGCACATTTACAGTGCGTCGGGCAAATCGCTGCTGGTTACTCAGATCGCCTTCCCCTACGACATTACGAACACGATTTATACTACGGGGCAGGCGCAGGGGTATACCAAAGGCGCACAGGACACCAAAAACGAACGGGACAACGTATTCAGCGATGGTTTTACCACCGAATTAGCGACCGTATCGGGGAGTAATTCGGCGGGTTACGCGCTAACCCACACGATTGTCGTTAAAGCATAATCCACTGGTCATTTGTTGTCATTAGATGGTCTTTATAGTCATTTGTTGTCCTGGCTTTAGGCGATAAATGATACCGTAACGGCCATCCAATGAAAACGAAATGACTGCCCAACTAATGGATACGCAATCGCAAGCACAGATTTACCCGGCCGATCAGCGGGGGCACGTATCCTCAGCATCTGGTCAGAGCATTCATACGTTCAATTTTGGCTCCTACGCGGCCGAAGGGCGGGAGCCATTTGGGCCCCTAAATCTGTTCAGCGAGGACAGTCTGGTAGCCGGTGCCAGTTTGACCCGGCAGGTCGAAGCGCCGACCGAAATAATTCTGCTGCCTATTGTAGGCGGGCTTGATTACACCTACGCCGAAGTAACAACCCCGCTCGAGCCGGGTCAGGCGGGGGTTTTGTCGCTGGCGGCCGGGACGACGTACACGGTCACGAACCCTTACCCATCCGAATCCATTCGCTGTGTGCAATGCCGGCTGAAGAAGCCCCAGAGCGACTTCTCACCGGTCAATCGGCAAACCGAGTTTGATTTACAACAGCCAAACCATCTCGTATCCTTTCTTGGTGCATCAGATGCTGGCTACCAAGGTTTTATTGGCCGGTTTGGCGGAAGGCAGGAAGGAACGTACCCAGTTGCCCCAGCCTCTGATGGTCTTCCCCGACGAATTTTTGTGTTTGTCGTACAGGGCGTGTTTGAAGTAGCCAACCGGCTTCTCCACGAAAAAGATAGTCTGGCATTGGTATATGAGCAAACGGGAATGCTCGAATTCGAAGCATTATCCAACGATGCCCTGCTCCTACTGCTTGATTTGCCCCCGGCTTGACAACCCGATTATAGATTTAGTAAGCCTGAGTGAATTCCGCAGGGCCTGCCTTTAGTTTTGACGCAACAACGGGAATGGCGTATTTTAGCCGTTCGCTTAACGTCAACATCTTTTGAAACTTCTCCCACAAACCAGCCTGGTTCGGGGCATTCGTCGGTTCGACTTCATTGCGCTCATCATCAATATTACCATTGGCGCTGGCATCCTGGGATTACCCTCGAAAATTTACGCCCTCGTCGGTACGTACAGTCTACTGGCGTACGGTGTCAGTGCAGCCGTTGTTACGCTCATTATCCTGTGTTTCGCCGAAGTCAGCAGCCGATTCAGCGGTACGGGTGGGCCTTATCTCTACGCACGAGTTGCCTTTGGTCCGCTGGTGGGCTTCGAAGTGGGCTGGCTGTTCTGGCTGTCGCGGGTGGCTTCGTTTGCGTCGATCTGTAATCTGTTTGTCAGCTACGCGGCTTTTTTCTGGCCGGAACTTGTCGGCGGCTGGGGACGTATCGGCGTCATTACGGCCTTAGTCACTGGCTTGGCGGCTATCAACTGGGTGGGAGTGCAACGGTCGGCCAGGGTCAATAACCTGTTTACCATCAGCAAGCTGTTAGTCGTTACGCTCTTTACGATCGTTGGCCTGTTTTTTGTCGACAGGCAAGCGTTTACGTTCCCGGCCTTACCCGATTATTCACCGTTTTCGCAGGCGGTTCTTCTCTTGATCTTTACATTCTCGGGCTTCGACGTAGCGGCCATTCCCTCGGGCGAAATTCAGCAGCCGCAACGCACTGTACCGATCTCTTTATTCATAGCGATTGGCCTTGTAACGGTTTTGTTTATAGCCGTTCAGATTGTGTGCATTGGTACACTGCCTGATCTGGCACATTCGGAACGCCCGCTGGCGGACGCGGCTCAGCAGTTTATTGGTCCAGCGGGTGGTTTATTCATCACGATTGCTGCTCTGGTTACGGCCCTGGGCACCTTACATGCGCTCATGCTCACCGGTCCCCGATTACTGTTTGCCATGGCTGAACAAGGTCAGCTTCCCTCCTTTCTAGCCGCCACCCATCCTCGATTCAGGACCCCACACGTAGCGATCCTGGTAACGGCGGCTCTGAAGTTACTGCTGGCGGTAACGGGTACGTTTATATATGCGCTCACCCTGAGCACCATTATCCGGCTATCTTACTTCGCGTTGACCTGCGCAGCCCTTCCGGTATTACGTAACAGCGATAAGACAACCTCATCGGAAACACCAAGGGCAGCGTTTCGAATAGCGGGCGGAGGTTCCATTGCCGTGCTGTCGGTTGCTTTGTGCCTCTGGCTACTCAGCAATAGCTCCGGTCAGGAAGCCCGGGACGTCGGCATTGCCGCTGGCGTCGGTCTGCTTATTTACGCGGGTGTTACGTACCGAAAGTGGTGACCAAGCGCTAGGTGATTGCCTTATATACCCACGTAGTGCTGTACGGACTAACAAATACCGCAGACCGGCTAGGTCTAAATCGCGTCTCTCTCCCATCTTTGCAGCCTGATAAATTAACCCCGAGTTCATGCTTCATCAACCCATAAAATCCGTCAGCATCCGAACCCCGCAGCGCGTGTGCGAAGTAGCCTGGTTTGACGATCTCTGCGGGGAAGATACCGAATACATCAGCGTACTGGACCCGAACCGACGCAGCACGTTCGCGCACTGCCGCGACATTGCGCTCATGGCCGATCAGGCTGGCTACAGCAATCTCCTCCTGCCTACCTCCTATATGGTTGGTCAGGAAGTGCTGACCTTTGCTTCGGGCATTGCCCCCGAATTGCAACGTATTAACCTGTTAACCGCCATTCGGTGCGGGGAGCTTCATCCGCCCATGCTGGCCCGGGCTCTGGCTTCGCTGGATCACATGCTGCAAGGCCGATTGACGATCAACATCATTAATTCAGATCTGCCGGGCTACCGCGAAGATGCCGACTTTCGCTACCAGCGGTGCGCCGAAACCATCGACATCCTGAAACAAGCCTGGACGAGCGAACGTATCGAACACGATGGTCCGGTCTACGGCAAAATCGCGCTGTCGACCACCCCCGTTAGACCGTATCAGCAGAATGGCGGCCCCCTGCTTTACTTCGGCGGCACGTCCGACGGAGCGCGGGACGTTTGCGCCAGGTACTGCGACCTGTTTCTGATGTGGCCCGAAACCGAAGAAATGCTGTACGAGAATATGCAGGACGTATCGGCCCGGGCCGCGCGCTACGGCCGTCAGGTGGATTTTGGCTTACGCATTCACGTCGTTGTGCGGGAAACCGAGGCCGAAGCCCGCGCCTACGCCAAACGGCTGATGTCGAAATTTGACCCGGTTCGGGGAGCGGCTCTGAAAAATCAATCGCAGAGTTCATGGTCGCTGGGGGTGCAACGTCAGAATGTCCTGCGCGAACAGGCCGACTCCGACGGATTTGTGGAGCCCCTGCTCTGGACAGATATAGGAAAGGCCCGTTCGGGGGCCGGTGGTGCGCTGGTTGGCGATCCCGATCAGATCATTGAGAAGTTAAACCGTTATATGGACATGGGCATACGGGCGTTTATCCTGTCGGGCTACCCACTGCTGGACGAAGGTCAACTCTTTGCCCGGTACGTATTACCCCGGTTGCCAAACGTTTCGATGGCGAAGCTCCAGGGCCGCATTCCGGATCAGACACCTGTTACGCCCTTAACCACGGCGGCCTTGCCGTAGTGAGGCTTGATTGGTAGCTATTATTTAGAGAGTTGCGCCAACCGCTCAACGGTCGACCGACAGTCGTTCTTCGTTTTCAGGGCATATTGTCGATTCTGGTCAATTAAACCCCGGTAGCGGCTGATGAGCCGATCCCGTCGACAACCTGCCGCAAACGACTCCTGAGTTCTATCGATAAGCTCTTCCAGTCGGCTGATGGTGAGTTCGTAACAAGTCAGCCGCTGTTCGTAGTGCTGGATGCGCTTACGTGTCCAGGCCAGTAGCTCGCTCCGATCAATCACCGGGTCGATGGGAGGGCTCAGGATAGCTTGCCACTGCATTTCAAGCTGCTGAATGGGTTCGAGAAACGATTGTCCATCAAATACTTCGGTGGGCAGTTCAGTAGCTTCTCCTTCCTCGACAAGCGTAGCCGTAATCAGTACGTCGCCTTTGCCTACTATACTCGTCAGCAATTCAAATCCATTTTCAATTGCATCCAACGAACACATAAAATGCTGAAATTGCGACTGTTGATTTATGGTCAATAAAGTAAGTATCATGATGAGTTGGCTTAGACTATTGACACGCAATCAAAAAGTATGGACATCCTATTCGTTATTGACACATTATTCGGGTAAGTGTTCGAAAATGTTATTCAGGGGATGGATTCGCTTTGTTTTTGTTGAATCGAATCTGAAATAGAGAAGCCACACCCGATTTGGATGTGGCTTCAGATTGATCAGATGCGGATAGAAGCAGAGGCCTATAGTTTCAGCTTAAACTTCCCGTTTTTCAACTCAATGGTGTCGGTTTTGTCCTGTTTTTTGTAGCCATTTCCTTCGGGGTCGATGGACGAGTCGTAGCCGGTGGTTTTGGTAATGACTTTATCTTCCATTTTGCTCATGAGCCGCCCCATACCACCGAATACCGTCGCGCTGCCTTTTTCTTTCCAGTACGATCCGGCCAGGGTGCTGTTGAAGGTTGCTTCCAGGAAGCCATCAGCGCCTTTGGTTACGGTAATGGTTTCGTCATTGTTCTGCGATTTACCAACGTGGTATTCCATACGAGGTTCGCGGGTTTCCTCAACGTATTTGATCACAGCGATGCCTTTGTACGTACCCAGGTCCTGCACTTTTTTCTTGTTCTCTTTGGTGTCGGGCCGGTCGGCATCGACCACCAAATACGTACCCGGTTCAACCATATCAGCGTTGTTGTAGCTTCCCAGCCAGATCCTGAGCGACTTATCGGGCTTGATGCTGTTGGCCGTCACCCACCAGTAATTGCCAATCCGAATCCGACGGGGCTGAGTGTGATAATCTTTACCGTCGATTTTCACATCGAACGTATTGTCGTTGGCAATTTGCCCGAATGACGTCGCTGCGACAGCCAGTAAAAAGACAAGGGAATAAAGCGTTTTCATTGATGATGTTTTTAGATCGTTTGCGATAGGGTCGTTTCTGGTTCTGTTCGTCGGCTTTTCGCCGGTCTGTGGCAACAAAATTCAACGTTAAATCGCAGTTCGGGAAGCGCCAACGACATGAACCGGAAGAGTTGGCACATAAACTCGCTAAAACCGTCGATCAATTGTTCATACAATCCGGCGTACGCACGAAAAGATGGCGCGTAGCTCATAGACAAAAACACGTTCAGACAGGTCGAACAATGCGGTATTAACCAACCTGCCTTAAGCAGGTGAAATCGCAAATTCGGTCCATCCGTCAGGCTTTGTTTTCAGCGAAAAGGTGAACTGATGGTTGAGCAGAATCTCGCGGGCAATAGTCAGCCCGATACCCTGCCCGTCGGGTTTGGTGCTGTAAAATGGATTGAACAGATTGGCCGCTACGTCGTCCGGAATAGGCTCACCGTTATCGCGAATAAGCAGTTGATAGGCAGTGGTGCTTACCTCAACACATTGCCCGGCCTGACAGGCTTCAATGGCATTTTTCACGACGTTAACCAGCACTTGTTCGATCTGCTCAACATCAACCGAACGTTGGTTGACTTCTCCAGATAAGCCAACCAACGTAACGCCACGGGCTTCGGCCTGTGGTTGCATAAGCCGGACCACATTATGGCTGATCTCGTTCAAATCAGCGGGCCGTTTCTGGGGCTGGGGTAGCCGCACGACGTCGGCGAACCGGCGCATGAATCGATTCAGCCGGTCGTTACGTTCGATGGCTACCCGCACGGCGTGCTGCACATCGGGTTCGCTGATATACGCCTTCGATACGTCGAGGATGGAATTGACCGCCCCGATGGAATTATTGACCTCGTGCGCCATCATCCGGATGACTTTGCTGTACGCTTGTTTCTCGGTAGCCAGAATCTCGGGTGTCAGCTCTTCAATCATCAAAAACGACCGCCGAAACCCCCGATCCATGAAATAGGAACGTAACACTTTATACGTTTCGATGCCATTTGGCTTCATCACGCGTGACTGCCCATCGATCAGATCGGCCATGTGAGCCAGCAGCGAAAAGCCTATTTCATCTAATCGTTTCCCTAATACGTCGTCCGGATTTACACCCAACAGCTGACTTGCCCTAGGATTGATGGAGGCAATGCGATCGTCGAAGTCAAAGATCAGAATAGCGATGGGCGCGGCTTCGATGAGTTTTTCCAGAAAAAATTGCTGCTCCATCTGCCGGGTACGTTCCGTCCGCAGCTGATCGATCATCAGGTTGTAGACCGTTATCAGCTCATCGACTTCGCGCTTGCCGGTCGGCACGAACTTGATCGTAAAATCTTTGTCTTTGATGGCTTCAATACCCGACGCAATAAAATCGGCGGGCTCCCGGAACTGGCGGTACAATTGCATGGCCCACACCACCGACAGAAGAATTACGACTTCGGCGGCAATGAATACCGGCTTGTTCTCGCGTAATACCAGAAACGTGAGATAAACGATAACCGCGTGAACGGCAATGATATACAGCAAAAAGCGGCTACGGAAAGACAGATGCATGGGGTTAGGGCAAAGGGCGTCGGGCAGGCTTGTTCTGAAGTTGCCGTTACGACTCCTCAGTGGTATATGGAATACCAAATTTCTCTAATCGCCGGTACAATGCAAACCGGGTGATGCCAAGCGCCCGCGCCACCTTACTAACGCGGTTGTTGTGCACGTCCATTGCCCGGCGAATCATCTGATATTCTATTTCCTCCAGAGTCATTGTACCCACGGCGGGCAGCGCAGAACCGTGGCTCTGGCCCGGCGACTGAGAAGGCGTTACCGTTAGGTTCGACTCGAAATCCTGAATCCGTAATTCATCGGCAGCTGACAGCAGCACCGTTCGCTCAACCACATTTTTAAGCTGCCGGATATTACCCGGCAGGGCCTGGTTACGCAGCCACTTCAACGCGTCGGCGCTGACGGTGAGATCAGGGCGGCCATAGATCGTTTTGAGGTTGTTAACAAAATACTCGACCAGCCGGGGGATGTCGGTCGGGCGTTCGCGAAGGGCAGGCAGTTTCACCGTGATGAGGTTGATGCGGTAAAACAAATCTTCACGAAACGTGCCCTTAGCGACCATTTCCTCCAGATTCCGGTTGGTGGCGCAGATCACCCGCACGTCAACCGTTCTGCTTTTGCTGCTGCCCAGCGGCTCAAACGTACGATCCTGCAGGACACGTAACAGCTTCACCTGACTCGACGCGTCCAGATCACCGATTTCATCCAGGAAAATGCTGCCTTTGTTGGCCAGTTCAAAGCGCCCCACCCGGTCGGATTTGGCGTCGGTGAAGGCACCCCGAACGTGCCCGAACAGCTCACTCTCGAACAGGGTCGAGGAAATACCGCCCAGATTGACTTTCACGAACGGCTTCGTTTTCCGTTTACTGTTCTGGTGCACGGCTTCGGCAATCAACTCTTTACCGGTGCCGCTCTCCCCCGTAATCAGGACGGGAGCATCGGTTGGCGCTACGCGGCCGATGGTCGCCAGTATGTCCAGCAGCTTCGGGTCGTCGCCGACGATGTGCTCAAACTGGTACTGCTGATCCAGCCGACGACGGTTTGGCGATCCGGGCTTGGGCTGCGACAGATTCAGCGCCGTCTGCACCGACTGAAGCAGGTAGTCGTTCTGCCAGGGTTTTGTAATGAAATCGCGGGCTCCGGCTTTCATACCCTGCACGGCCAGGTCGATACTGCCCCAGCCCGTAATTAGAATGACCGGTACGTTCGGGACCCGCTCCCGAATCTCCCGCAACAGCCGCAGGCCATCATCTCCCGACGTATCGACCGAGAAATTCATGTCGAGCAGAATCAGTTCGGGCGTTTCCTCCGCCAGTACCTCGCGGGTTTCGAACGGCCCATCAGCGACGCGCACGTTGAAGCCCTCTTTTCGAAACAGCAGCGAAAGAGACGTTTGAACCGCTATGTCGTCGTCGATGATGAGAAGCATGGGGGGTAGGGCAGGGATTGCTTGGTTGGCTGGGATAGCAGGGGTTGCTCGTACGGCTGGCGTATCGTAGCTTGCCGACAAACGATTAACTTGTACAAAACAGCATGAATCAAAAATTATTTCGATTTGAAGACCTGGCTATTTGGCAAACGGCTATTGAAGTAGGCGATGACTTATATAACATTGCGGACACATTAGAAGCAATACGTTTGTACCGGTTTGCAGAGCAACTTCGGGGTGCGGCCATGAGTATATCCAATAATATAGCAGAAGGATCTGGCTCTGCTTCTGCCAACGAGTTCCGCCAATTTCTTAACTACGCTCGCCGGTCATGTTATGAATGTGCCAATATTCTGGTAGTTGTTCAACGACGTAACCACATAGATGGGAAAGAAAAACAACGCCTGTTTATCGGTCTAGCGAATCTGAGCCGCAAAATATACAACTTTCAGCAATCGATTCGCACCTAGCCCCGCCATCCTTGCTACTCCCTGCCATCCCAGCGCGCAGCATCCCCGCCAACCATGCTTTTACTCCTCATGCAGGGCAACAGCGGGCTGAATGTGCGCGGCCTGGCGGCTGGGGAATAAGGCGCATAACGTAACGATGGCATAGATAATCAGGATGGCGATCAGGATGGCGATTACGTAAACGCCTGATGCCAAATCGAATACGTTCAGCAGCGGAAACTGAGCGGCAAAGAGCAGACCGATCAACATAGCGAACGTAGCCAGCACCCAGATTTCGCCAATAAATTGCGTTGAAATGCCTTTCCCTGTAGCCCCGATTGCCCGACGCAAACCAATTTCGCCCCGGCGTTTCGCGATGCTTAGATTAAGGATGCCAAATAAACCCAGCGCTACGTTGATCAGCAGAAAACCCGACACAATAGAGGCAATGATTACCGGAACCATGACCAGATTATGCTGGTTTTTACGCGAATCGGTCAGGTAGTTGACCTCAACACTCCAGCCTTTCACCATTGCCGCTACGTCCTTCACCACTTTAGCTTCAAACACGGCATCCGTACCGGGCTTTACTTTAACCAGCATGATGTTGTTCCAGGTGTCTTTGGGGCGGACCAGCTCAAAATAAGCGGGTTTGTTGGTCATGAATTCGCCTTTCGCCTTGAAGTTATCCAGGACCCCCACAACCCGGTACTTATCGTTAATCACTTTCCCCAACGCTTGTTCGTCGCCGAAGAGCCCTTCTTTGGCCTTCCGATTTAGAACGATTGGCTGGTACTTACCCACGCTGTCGGCCGTCTGATACCACGCTCCTTCTGCTACGGACATTTCGAGCGTTTTGGCAAAATTCTCGTCGGTTAGGTAATGGTCAGCCAGCACATTTCGCTTGTTGAATTCGATGCCTTCGTTCATTTGATTGGCTGAGAACGGGAAGTTACTGCTCATGCGCGAAACAGACTCGACTTCCCGATAAGCCTTTAGCCGTTGAACAATCCGCTGCAGTTTCTCGGCGACTTCGGTGGTGTCCTGGTTACTGTTCAGGTCAATTGCCCAAACGTTTTCGTAGGTAAAGCCCAGCGGCTCGCGGTAGTTCCCGACGTTGACCACAATCAGGGTGGCCAGACCAAACAGGACCATAAATGAAGCCCAGATCTCAACGATCAGCAGTGTATGGGCCTTTTTCTTATTCCAGATGAGTTTAAACAGATGCGAGATCATGGCTTTAATGAGTGATTGGGTAAATGAGCGAGTGAACGAGTGATACGATGTTTGTTCTTTAATCACTAATTCACTCAATCGCTCATTCACTAGTTAGCTTTTAGTGCTTCAGCGATGGTTAGTTTCGACATGCGGAGGGCGGGTAATACGCCCGACAGAAATCCGAAAATCAGACAGACGATAATGCTGATGACGAACACGCTTAGGTTGATGGTCAGATCGGCATAGGCAATCCAGCCGCTGGCGTTGATGAAATAAATTACAACGGCCGTCAGAAGCAAGGCAATGGCTCCACCAATGAACGTAATGAAAATGTTTTCGACGATAAACTGCCAGACCAGCGTACGAACGGACGCGCCAAAGGCTTTGCGGATACCAATTTCCGAAGCCCGTTCGACAATACGGCTGACATTCACGTTGACTAGGTTGATGGCGGGTAAACCCAGTAACATAAACAGAATAAAGAAAATGATACCGAAGAATATCGTTCTCAAACCGGGGCCACCGTCCAGAAACGTGCCGATGAAGTTTTGAGCGTACGGTTCCGCCTTTACCTCCAGTGTGTAGTATTTCCATCCGTTTTCTACGCCCGGCAGCGGAATCCGATTGATGCGGCGTTGAAATTCTTCCTGGATAGCGGGGAAATCTGATTTGTCTTTAGCAAGCACAACGCTCACAAAGCCACCCCGCATCCCACTCCGCTGGTAATTGCTTTTCGGAGCGGTGTACGGAAAATACACGTCCGCGTACGTAAAGGGGCGAGTCGCCGGGCTGCCTTTTACAACCCCGATAACCTTGTAGTTGATGCTTTCGATGTCGATTGTTTTGCCCACAACCGACTCGGCGGCTTCATCGAAATACTGTCTCCTCAGATCATCGTTAATCACGACCACGTTCTCCCCATTGGCAATGTTCTGCTCGTTATAAGGCTTCCCTTCCAGGAATTCAAAGTCCATGACGCGCCAGAAATCGGCATCGGTAAACTTGGTATTGAGTTTGATTTTCTGCGAGCCGACGTAAGCGTTGGAGCTATTGACAAACGTACTGATGGTTACGCGTTCGGGCGTTTTCAGCGTTTTCACGAAATCCGTCAGAAACTTAAAACTCATCGGTCCTGAATTTCGCCCCGACCGGGCGGAGTCGCGCTGGACCATCTGCATGATGTAGAGCGAGCGGTCACGCTTGGTTTCGGGGTAGTGCGTGCCGACCAGATGATCGATAAACGAAGTAAGCACCATCAGCACCGTTAAGGTCAGGCTGATACCGAAGAGCGTAATGAAGGTATAAAATGGGTGCCGAAGCAGGACCTTCCAGGCGATTTTTATGTAGTTCGTAAGCATGGGGCGTGGGGGTTAGAACTTGGGACTAAGGGTTTGAGGCATAGGGTTCAGGGCGGAGGCTATGCTATCCCCGTGTCCTACTCCCCCTGCGCTAAGCACTGAGTCGCCGACCTGCGTACCGTCAAACAGACGGATCAGCCGGTGCGTTTTCTTGGCCATCGACTCGTCGTGCGTCACCATGATGATCGTGGCCCCTTCGCGGTTGAGGTCCTGCAGAATATTCATAATCTCGTTGCCCATAGCGCTGTCGAGGTTGCCGGTAGGTTCATCGGCCAGAATGATTTCGGGGTTACCGACAATGGCGCGGGCAATGGCTACCCGCTGTTTCTGCCCACCCGACAACTGGCGTGGAAAATGCTTCATGCGGTTGCTCAGTCCTACTTTTTCGAGGGCTTCCCGGGCATAATCCCGGCGTGACTTGCCATTCGCCGAGCGGTACAGCAGCGGAATCTCGACGTTATCCAGCACCGACAGATCATTGATCAGGTGGAAGCTCTGGAAAATAAAGCCAATTTTCTCATTCCGCAGCCGGGCCAGCTCTTTGTCGCGGTACGATTGCACCAGTTGACCGTCGATGGCGACGTTTCCTTTTGAGGGTTCATCGAGCAACCCCATGATGTTCAGGAGCGTACTCTTGCCGCATCCCGACGGGCCCATGATGGACACGAACTCGCCTTCGCGGATGTTGATGTTGATGTTGTTCAGGGCCAGCGTTTCGATGTTGCTGGTGCGGTACACTTTCTCGATGTTTTGCAGGGTTATCATGGCTTGATTGGTTTGGGGCTAAGGGCGAGGGGCTAAGGGTTTATTGTTACCCCACGCCCTCAGCCCCTTGCCCAACGCTATTTAATTTTCTGGTTTGTTTCGAAATCGTACAGGGTTAATAAACGAAGCATATAAAACGCCTGCCAGTAGTCACGCAGCGCAATAATTGCATCGCGACGGGCGCGGTCTTTTTCCTGGGTAGCAATGCCTAAATCGGTTACGCTCAGGTCGCTCAACTTAAACCGATCCTGCGCAATCTGATAGCGATTTTGGGCAATCTGATCCGCTTTGGCAGTGAGCGCAACCTGCTGGCGCAGCATCTGAAGCAGGGTCACCTGGGTGTAGATTTCCTGCTCAAACGTAAGCTTGTCCTGCTCGACCGACTGCTGGGTTAATTCACGGTTGGCTTTTGCCGTCTCGACCAGTGCCTGAGCCCGTCCCCAGGTCATGATGGGCAAGGTAAACTGAAGCGATACGTATTCGCGGTTCTGTGGCCGGGCGTATACATCGCCCAGGTTCGGCCCCTGATTCGACAAGCCATACCCAACCGTTAAGGAAGCATTCAGGCCATTGTTCTTGCGGGCCTTCTCCAGATCCCGGTCCGATTCCAGCAGCCGCCGACGGAAGCCGATGGACCCCGAGCGGTTGGCAAACGCTTCGTCGAGTGCCCGCTTTACGTCGACCTGTAGATCAGGGATCTGGTTTGGTATACCCAGTTCAAGCTGTCGGGGCTGCGCGTTGTTCTCGTCGCGCGTCCCAATGAACGACTTTAGTTTCAACGTAGCAACGGCGGCCGTCTGGCGGGCCGAGGCCAGATCTTTTTCGGCGTTTAGTACGCTCAGTTGCAGTTGCAGCAGATCGTTCTGCGAAATCTTGCCCAGGTTCAGTTTATGCAGCGCAATCTGGTACAACGTATCATTGTTTGTCCGGTTGGTTTCGGCAATCTGCAGATTCACCTGGGCCACCAGCAAATCGAAGTAGAAGCTCGTGGCCGTCAGCGATACCTGTTCGAGCGACTCGATGAACTGCTGATTCCCTTCGGCGAACAGGAGGGGCTGAATGCGCTTGTCCCACCGCATGGTGTTAAACTGAAACAGGGGCTGATTCAGGCCAATCCCGAACGGAATACCGTTGTAGAGGGTACTTCCCTGAATGAAGTTATCGAACCGTTGGAGCTGTTTCTGCACAAAAATGCTGCCCCCGGTCAGGGAAATATTCTGGCTTAGCGACAGATTCAGGATGGAGTTGTTGTTCGATATGGGCTCAAAGCGAATGTTGCCGTCGGGTTGAACCACCTGCACGTATGAGCGAGTGAAATTCGGCAGCGATCCGTCCAGACTCAACTGTGGCTTGAACGTCGCCAGAAACGAGCGGAACTGCCAGCGATTGGTACGTAGCTGGGTACTGGCTCGTTTGGCGGCAACCGACTGCGCCTGGGCTAATTGAAGCACTTCCTGAAGCGTAATCGGCTGCGTTTGTCCCAGCACCTGACTAGCCGCGAAGCACAAGCCGATAAAAACTATATAAAAGCGGTTCATAGCGATCAGGGCTTTGCGGTTGGCTCGATGGTGATCTCCTCCAGGTGCTCGTACTGGCTCAGATCGGTTATGATGATCCGTTCGCCTGCCTGCAACCCACTCTTCACTTCGACAAAGTCAAAATTCGACAAGCCGACCGCCACACTGCGCCGATGCGCCACCTTCCCTCCTTTGTCCAGCACATAAACGTACTGATTACGTTTCCCCTTAAACGCCGGCCCGTTGGCCACCCGAACGGCTTTAGCCACCCGATCAGTCACCACAAATACGTCGACTTTCAGATTCGGCCGGAGCGATGCGTGGCGGTTATTATCGAGTTGAATGACAAATTGCAGTACCCCGTTCTTTACCGAGGGTTTTACCTGCGTAATGACTCCCCGCAGAGTGGTCTCATTAGCTTTGACGATAACGGGTAAGCCGATTTTTACCTGATCGGCATACGTATCGGAGCAGGACCCTTCGACCCGGAAACTGGCCAGATCAGCCAGCTTAGCCAGCATTTCGCCTTCGTTGACCGACGATCCGATGTTCTCGTTGACCCACGTCAGCACGCCCGGCCGGTCGGCTACGATATCGGCCTGTTTGATCTTGTGGGTCAGTTCTTTGAGATTCTTTTCTTCGATCTGCGCCTGTAGGGCCGTTTCGCGGAGGCTGGCGCTCATCGACTGCCGGTTGTAGGTCAGGTCGTTCTCCAGCTGCTTTTTCTCTAATTCGGCAATGCGCAGGGCATTTTCGGCGCGGGTAACATCTTCGGCGGTGTTTCCTCCTACTTTCTGCAACCGACGGGCATCGTCTACTTCGGCCCGAAGCCGGTTGATGTTCAGCGATTTGATCTGGTCACTCACTTCGGCATCGTATAGGTTCTTGTTCAACCGCATCCGCAGCTGATCGATGCTGTTCCGTTTGAGGGCCAGTTGATCGTTGAGTTTTTCCTGTTCGATAATGGTGAGCGACTTATCGAGGTCGAGTATGGCCTGACCGGGTTTAACGGCCGTGCCGGGGGTAAGCAGCACCCGCCGGATACTGGCCCGGATGGGGCTGGTCATGATTTGTTCGTAGGCCGGAATCACTTCGCCGGTTGCGTTCAGCGAATTTTCGACTGAGCCTATCTCGGCCGTTACGGTTCTGATTTTATCGGCTTCAACGGAGGTTTTCAGGGCATCCCGGAACCAGGTCAGGGCGACGGCCACGACAGCGATGGCGGCTCCGGCGATGAGCAGATTTCGGTTACGGGAACGGGTTACGAGTTCAGGAGCAAGTTCTCTATCCATACGCTTATACTCTTTGCATATAGATAGCCAAATAGCGTACCAGCAGACAAACAACTACTATTCAGAAGATTATGCGAGATACACCATTTGAAAAGCGTGCGATTTCGCTAAACGGTGTGCGATTTCGCACCATCCTTGTCAAAGTTGATGAGCTGCTTGCTGACGCGCGGCCCGTCGTCACGGGGCTGCGCGTCAGCAACACGTTATTATCCTCACATAACCACTACTGCTTTTCCAATTACCTTGCGCTCCATCATATCGGTAAGTGCTTGCGGAGCTTCAGCTAGGCTGTAGTGCTTGAAAACATGCGGAGCTAGTTTGCCTTGTATTGCCCAGGACGCAATCTGCTGCATATTGCTGATGCTTAACTCGGGTTCTTTCCGGGTAAACTGCCCCCAGAATACGCCAACCAGCGCGCTTCCTTTCAGTAGAGCCAGATTCAGGGGGATGCGTGGAATGTCGCCCCCGGCGAAGCCAACTACTAAATAACGCCCTCGCCAGGCCAGCGACCGGATGGCGGGTTCGGCCCATTTGTCGCCAACAGGATCATAGACAACGTCAACTCCTTCACCCTGCGTGATTTCTTTGATGCGTTCGCGGAGATCCTGCGTCGAATAGTTGATCAGGTGGTCAGCACCCTTTTCCTGACAAACCGCCAGTTTCTCGTCTGTCGATGCAGCCGCGATAACGGTAGCGCCAATCAGCTTAGCCAATTCAACGGCGGCTAAGCCCACGCCCCCGGCAGCTCCCAGCACTAATACGGTTTCGCCCGGCTGAAGCTGTCCCCGGTCTTTCAGGGCATGGTAGGACGTACCATAGGCATACATCGTCGATGCGCCCGTCACAAAATCCATCTGGTCCGGAATGGGTACCACAACCTGGGCGTCAGTAACCAGTTCTTCGGCCAGGCCACCATGAGAACCGAAGGCAAAAACGCGATCACCGGGTTTAACATGCGTTACCCCCTCGCCTACGGCTTTCACCACGCCCGACGATTCACTCCCCGGCGAAAAAGGCAGGGCCGGCTTAAACTGGTATAAATTACGAATGGTCAGGGTATCCGGAAAATTCAGGCTGCATGCTTTAACCGCAATTAGCACCTGTCCGGGTCCGGCCGTTGGTGACGGAATCTCTTCAAAGGTTAGCGTATCAGGTAGCCCATAGGCTCGGCACAAAATAGCTTTCATACAACGTACTGGTTCGGGTTTGTCGATCGCTAAAGGTAGAAAGAAAGCGTACATAGTCCTCGCAGCCGCAACGAGCTGATCGAGCTGACGATGCGCGAAGCTGACCAAATGGCGTACCGATTCTTAATCTATGCCTATATTCGTGGTGGTTAGCGTCGTTACTTTTGCGTTTATATGTCCGGAGAGGCAGTACTATATATATACCTGGGTGCGGTCGGGTCGATCTTTCTGTTAAATGCCGTACAATGGAGCTTTTTCCGGGATTGGGTGTATGGGCTCTTCACCCTACAGACCCTAATCTGGTTTGCGCATTCAGCCTTTAATCGACTATCCGGCGATGACGTTCCCCTGAGCGAGTCTCAGAACATGGCGGTCTATACGGCCGCGTACGGTTCAGTTCGCATCCTCTACCTGGGGCTGGTCAACCGGCTCTTCGATTCGGTTCAGCACCATTTCCGGCTAAGGCGTTCGCTTCGCTGGGGGCAATTGGCTATTGGTCTGTTTATGCTGGTAACGGTGGTAGTCATGTTAGTCGATGAGCCGTGGCAGCAGTCGGTCAGCGGTCGGTTTACCCTGGCGATCTACTGGTGCCTGCTCATGAGTACGAGCCTGGTCGGAGGCTGGGTAGCGGCTAAACGCCGGGATATGGTCGGCTGGCTATTTTTGATCGGTAGTATTTTGTCGATCATGCACGAGTTAAACAACCTGTTTTATTACATTGGCTACCCCTGGACATTACCTACTGATCAGCCTTCTGTTCAAATGCACATCCGGATACTGGGTGGTGGACGCATCCTGCAACTGTTATGCTTTTCGCTGAGTCTGGTCTTCCGGCAGCGTCAGCTTGCCATTGCCCAGGCCGTTGAGCAAACGCGCCAGGCTGAGCAGTTGATTCAGGAACGGCTGGAAACCGAGCTGGCGGTACGTCGGCTGGAACAGGAAAAGACCGATGTGCAATTGCGGGCGTTGCAGGCGCAGGTTAATCCTCATTTTTTGTTTAACAGCCTCAACTCGCTGTCGTCGCTGATCGACGACAATCCGGAGCGGGCCACTCAATTTGTCGATCAGCTCAGTCAGGTGTACCGCTACCTCCTTCGGGCAAACGAACAGCCACTGACAACGCTGGCAAACGAACTCGATTTCATTCAGTCGTACTGCCATCTGCTGAAAACCCGGCACGGTGATGGCCTGCTCGTCAGCATTCGCGTTGATCCGGCGTACACTTCCCGACTTCTTCCTCCATTGACGCTGCAGCTACTGGTCGAAAACGCCGTTAAGCATAACGTCATCCTGGCAAAACGGCCGTTACACATCACCATCGTTACGGATCCGGACGGGTATCTGACGTTAACTAATAATCTGCAACGCAAGCGAACGGCGGTGTTGTCAAATGGCGTCGGGCTGTCCACGATACTGACCCAGTACCAAACGCTCAACCAACCCGCTCCGGATGTGCTCGTCGATGACGATACGTTTACGGTGCGCATTCCGCTGATTAAGCCCGTAGCTGTACCCGTTGATCTATAAAGAAGACCACCATGCGTAATCTGTCTCTTTTTCTTCTTTCGATAGCCGTTGCCATCACCGCCTACGGTCAGAACGGCATTCTTGTGTTCCAGTCCGATTTCGGCGTGAAAGACGGAGCCGTTTCGGCCATGAAAGGCGTAGCCTTCGGCGTATCACCTGATCTGAAACTTGTCGATCTGACGCACGAGATTCCACCTTACAACATCTGGGAAGCCGCGTATCGGCTATATCAAACCGTGCCTTACTACCCGGCCGGTACCGTGTTCGTGTCTGTTTGCGATCCCGGTGTGGGCACCGAACGTAAGTCGGTTGTACTACGTACGAAGTCCGGTCATTATGTGGTCACACCCGACAACGGTACACTCACGCTTATTGCCGAGCAGCTGGGTATTGACGAAGTCCGACAGATCGACGAGGCCGTGAACCGGCTGAAACAGTCGAACGAGTCCTACACCTTTCATGGCCGCGATGTATATGCTTACACGGCCGCCCGACTGGCCTCGCATACGATTACGTTCGAGCAGGTCGGTCCGGCGCTACCCAGCAACGTAGTACGTATCCCGTACCAGAAACCGGAACTGGCGAAGGGCGTCCTGAAAGGCAACATACCTGTCCTTGATCCACAGTATGGCAACGTCTGGAGCAACATCCCCCGCAGTCTCTTTGCGCAATTAGCTGCTAAACCTGGCAACAGTGTACACGTACAGGTTTTCCACGGTCGGCAGAAGCTATATGATAAGCGGGTGCGACTGGTTAATACGTTTGGCGAAGTGCCCATAGGTACCGACGTAGCGTATTTTAACAGCCTGCTTAATTTTTCGCTGGCCGTTAACCAGCGCAATTTCTCCGAGAAATACAAAGTACAGAGCGGAGCCGACTGGCAACTCTGGGTCAGTCCGTAGCCGCCGTTTCACTACGTAGTATATACACGCCCGAGCCACGCCCGTTAATTCGAAGCGTGGCTCGGGTGGTTTATGGCCTTAGGCAACGTATCAGGCACAGGTGGTCATCACAGTGCGCGCAGTATTATCCTACTAATTTTACCGGTTAACATCTTTTCTAAACTTATGGGCAGATACGTTGTTAGAAGCGGACTGTTTGCCCGTTGCGAACAGGTGAGTAGTTGTTGTAATCATTTACTTGTTCGTCAGGGTTAAGCCCTTTGTATCAATAGTATGGAAGCCATAAAAACTAAAGCCTACGGAGCCAAAGCTTCACTTATCGACTCGCTTAGCCGTCTGTCACGGATGGATATTGAGCGAAACGCGCCGAAAGAAGACGAAGTCCTGATCGATATTCTGTACTGTGGTGTGTGCCATTCGGATCTGCACCAGGTCCGAAACGACTGGGCCAACACCGTATACCCCTGCATACCCGGCCACGAGGTCGTGGGAAAAGTGGTACAGGCGGGCAGCGCCGTCACGAAATTCAGCATTGGGGACGTAGTGGGCGTTGGCTGCATGATTGACTCCTGCGGTCAGTGTTCATCCTGTCAGGAAGGCGAAGAGAACTACTGCGAAGGCCCCGTAAGCTGGACCGCTACGTATAACGGCTACATGAAACCCAACGGCAACGGATTCAACACGTTCGGCGGCTACTCAACCAGCATCGTCGTGAAAGAGTCGTTCGTGCTCCGAATTCCTGATACCCTCGACATCAGCCGGGCCGCGCCGATTCTGTGCGCGGGTGTCACTACGTACTCCCCGCTTCGGCACTGGAACGTAAAAGAAGGCGATTCAATCGGCGTTGTCGGCATCGGCGGCCTCGGGCACATGGCTGTTCAACTGGCCAAAGCCATGGGCGCACAGGTAACGGCCATTACGCGAAGCGACGAAAAACGGGCTGCGGCCGAAGCACTGGGCGCGCACGAGGTGTTGATTGAAAGTGACAAAAAAGCGATGGAAGCCCACGAACTTGCCTTCGATTTTCTCCTGGTTACCATCCCCGATCCGTTCGATGTGAGTGCCTACGTCAACCTGCTCAAGAAAAATGGCTCACTGGTTACGGTCGGTTTACTGGGCAAGTACAAAAGTCCGCTTAACAATATGGACGTAGCCATGCACCGACGTAGCGTTGCGGGTTCGATTATTGGAAGCATTGCCGAAACGCAGGAAGTGCTGGATTTCTGCGCTGAGCACGCCATTCAGCCCCAAACAGAACTTATTGCCATGAAAGACATTAATAAAGCTTTCAGCCGGATGATGGATGACGACATCCAGTTCCGGTTTGTGATCGACATGCAATCGCTAAAAGACGAAGAGTAATCAACCAGGTAGCCTGTGCATCTGTGCAGGCTACTGACGTATCCCTAATCAAAGAATTCTGTTATGAACCAAACCTATGTAAAGGCATTTGGCATCGGCGTCATCGCTGGCATGCGCGCTGTCATTGCTCCGGCTCTGTTAAGTCGTAAACTGGTACGTACCATTCCAACCAAACAACCCGCTACTCCTGTTCAGTATCTGGCTCAGCCAACCACCTCCATGGTCCTCAATGTCCTGGCCGCTGGCGAACTGATTGGCGACAAACTACCCGGCACGCCGAATCGTACCCTTCCCACTCAGTTTAGTGGTCGGGTTGCGTCAGGAGCCACCTGCGGGGCATTTGTGAGTCAGGTCGAAGGAGCTGGTGCGCCCGTGGGAGCCGTGTTGGGTGGCCTTGGTGCAGCGGTGGGTACGCTGGCGTTCTTTCACCTGCGGCAATGGCTCACGCACGAAGCAGGGCTACCCGATCTGGCCGTCGCCTTGGTGGAGGACGCCCTGGCGATTGGCGCGGGCTGGTCGATTGTAAACCAGATCGAAGCGGCTCCGCAAACCGCTTAACTGGTTTAGAGCGTGACTGGCCTCCTCGATACAATGTGAGTTACAGATAAAAGGCCGAGTTTAGTCGTTTGAACACAACGGCTGATTGATTGTTTTAGGTTGCATCTACGGCTCATCCTGCACTGAATGAGCCGTAAATGATTGTTCAACGTCTAATTTATCATCGTTATGCCACAGGGAGATAAATCTGCGTATACTGACAAGCAAAAGCGTCAGGCTGAGCACATCGAAGAAGGTTACGAGAACCGTGGTGTGCCCGAAGAGGAAGCCGAACGACGGGCGTGGGCAACCGTTAATAAAACATCGGGGGGCGGCAAACAAAGCGGTTCAGGCCGCGGTCACGCCGAAAACAAAGAACCGGCTCACAAAGGAGGCCAGAAAGGCGGGGCCGCTTCCGCTTCGCGAACGGCGGAAGAGCGTTCGGCTTCGGCCAAGAAAGCGGCAGCCACCCGGAAACGTAACGCCGAACACGCCAAGGGGTAGGTCACGCAATTAGGCTTTGTTATCCAAAAACGAGCGTATTGGTATTGCACCGGCTAGTCGGGCGCTGTACCAATACGCTTTTTCGTTACCCGCTGGCCGTAGTCTTTCAGGGGCCATTGACTAATCCGGACCCTACTTCCATGACTTATACCCACTTGTAGCGGTTATGTTCGTTGAGACATCATCCATCCGATAATTCTGAACATCATGAACTCAACGAATCCTCAGCACGCTACCCCAACGCTACAGGACCCATTAACTAAATACCCTCAACCACCCTACTCGGATCAAAAGCAGAGCACACCCGGTACGGAAAAGTCGATGCAGCCCACAGCTGATCATGGTGAAACTTCGTACCAGGGCTCAGGCAAACTCACCGGCCGCAAAGCACTCATTACCGGGGGCGACTCGGGCATTGGCCGGGCCGTAGCCATCGCCTTTGCCCGCGAAGGGGCCGACGTGCTGATCTCGTATCTGAACGAAGACGAAGATGCCCGCGAAACCGCCCGCTACGTCGAAGAAGCGGGCCGAAAGGCCCTGCTGGTGCCGGGCGACATCAGTGAGGAGTCACACTGTCAGCAGCTTATTCAGCGCGCTGTCGATGAACTGGGCGGATTGGATATTCTGGTCAATAACGCTGCGTTTCAAATGTCCCGCGAGTCGCTTCAGGAGGTGCCCAGCGAGGAATGGGATCATACGTTCAGGACCAATATCTATGCTATGTATTACCTCTGTAAGGCGGCCGAACAGCACTTAAAGCCCGGCAGTACCATTGTCAATACAACTTCCGTAAACGCCTATAAACCAAACCCTGGCCTACTGGCGTACGCGGCTACCAAAGCCGCAATACAGAACTTCACGGCCAATCTGGCGCAGGTATGGGCTGAGAAAGGTATTCGCGTGAACTGCGTAGCGCCCGGCCCCGTCTGGACGCCATTGATTCCCTCGACCATGCCCGAAGAAAAAGTGAAAACCTTTGGGCAGGACGTACCGCTGAAACGGGCGGGTCAGCCAGCCGAACTCGCGCCTATTTACGTATTGCTGGCTTCGAATGAGTCGAGCTACATGACCGGCAGCACCGTACAGGTAACAGGCGGCAGCCCCACGATTTAAGCCGTTACGTCGGTTACAAGCTGTGTAAGAATACACTCAAGGGGCGTCCCTTCCAAAAGGGACGCCCCTTATCTATAAGGCGCATTGCTAATACCGATCACAAAGCAGATTACCCCTTCGTTCCGCTCAGAAAACGATCATAATGCAGCCGATTCATTCGTTGTATAGACGATACCGTCGAAGGCGCACGATGTCTAAGTTTTTCAAATATCCTCTCTTAAACCTATAAGACTCTTGAATGGGTAAAGCCGTTCATCTACAACTAATAGGATTAAAATTGAATACGAAGCGGCTCGTCTCCGCGCGGTTATGGTGAACAGTATTCGTGGTATTTGTACATTTGCAGGTTGTCTGAGTGCATTACGTATGACGGCTGCCCAATCTGCCCGACTTCTCCTTCTTAATGCGTTTTACTTTTTCTCACAATTCCTTATGCAACGTTATTTCCGTTGTTTCCTTTTATGCCTTGTCCTCACCGCATTCCGGGTGTCGGCGCAAACCAACGAGTTACCCTATACCACCGCTAACCTCCAGAACCTGAACGATTTTAGACCCACTGGCAGCAACTGGAAAATTGTGGGTGACATGTTCTACGATCTCAACACCGCCGGGAAAGGAAAAACCGGATCGGGTACGGGTGTTCTCGTCAATGATCTCTCCGGAAAAAGTAAAGATCATCTGTTCACAAAGATGGAACATGGTGATCTTGAATTGGAGTTCGATTTCATGATGGAGAAGGGCTCGAACTCGGGGATTTATCTGCAGGGCCGTTACGAAGTTCAATTGTTCGACAGTTGGGGCGTAAAAGTGCCTCGCTCAACCGACTGCGGAGCCATCTACGAACGCTGGGATGAAAGCAAGCCCGAAGGTCAGAAAGGATACCAAGGGCACCCACCCACGCAGATTGTCAGTAAGGCACCGGGTCTTTGGCAGCACATTAAGCTTGTGTTTCGGGCACCCCGCTTCAATGAAAAAGGCGAAAAACTGGCAAACGCCCGGTTCATTAAAGTGATTCAGAACGGCGTAACCATCCACGAGAACATCGAAGTAACCGGCCCAACCCGCGCGTCGGCATTCCAGGACGAGAAACCCACCGGCCCACTCATGATTCAGGGCGATCATGGTGCGGTGGCCATTCGAAATATCCAGTATAAGGCGTATGGCATTGAACCCGTTACGCTTACGAATCTGAAGCTGCGGGCCTACGACGGCAAGTTTAAATCGGTAGCCGACCTCAACGCGCTTACGCCCAAACGGGAAATGGACATCGACGTACTGGCGCACTCAGCTCCCGGCAGCCGCGATAATTTCGGAGGTAAAATCACGGGAACCCTTCACATTCCCCGGTCGGGCGAATACCTGCTGTCGCTCAACCTGCCCTGGATTCCCGCCGAGGTGAATAAGTCGGTACGTAACGGAGCCGGTGAACTGACCATCGCCGGTAAGAAAGTCCTCACGATCGACACCGAAGATGGCGGGACCGCTTCGACTAAACTGAACTTACAGGCTGGTGACTTCCCCATTGAACTGGCGTATTACAAAAACTTTGGTTTGTGGTACGCCCGCAGCAACGACATTACACTGGCCGTCGAAGGGCCCGGTGTGCAGTATACGGTGCTCAATCCCATCATCCGGGCGGCCGATCCGGTTGGCGAGATCTCGTTAGCCGTGAAGGGTGAGCCGGTGATGCAGCGGGGCTTTGTGAATCACCGTGGCAAAAAGCACACGCATACAATTTCGGTCGGCGAACCGGGATTCGTTAATTATACCGTGGATCTGGCGAAAGGTGAGTTCCTTCAGATCTGGCGGGGTGATTTTCTGGAAACGACGCCCATGTGGTACGGCCGGGGTGAAACCCAGCTCTCGGTACCCATGGGCAGCGTGATCGAATTGTCGGGTAAGCCGTCGCTGACGTACCTGGCCGATAAAAACGCAGCCTGGCCCGATTCCAACGCTACGTATACGAACATGGGGTATGACGTCGATAAAAGTGGTCGCCCGGTATTCAAATACAGCGTAGGAGCTGCCACTGTTCGGGAGTCATTTGCCGCTGAGAACGACGGGCAGAAGCTGACGCACACGTTTCAGGTAACGCCCGGCTCAACCGCGACGACAGCCGGTGAACTCTGGTGCCGCGTTGCCGAAGGCAGCACCATCACCGAGCTTCCAAACGGATTATACGCCATTAACGACAAGCAATACCTGATTGAATTACCCGGAAAGCAGAAGCCGGTTATCCGCAGTACGGCGCAGAACACCAAAGAACTGTTGCTGCCCATCAGCGGAAAAGATAATGCCGGGCTTCTTACGTATTCAATCATCTGGTAATTGCTCAACTTACCCCTAGTTCTCTGTCATGAAACAGACTCATTATTCTATACATCAACTGGCCAAGGCGGCTTTACTGGCCTCGGGCCTGGCTTGTCTGAGCATCCGCCCCAGCCTGGCGCAGATTCAATCGAAAACTGGTCAGCCGGTTAGTTCAAGCAGCAAACAGCCCGCTCCGGCTCCCAAAGGTCTCACCAAAGTCGAAGCGGATCCCGAAAAAGAAGACGACTTTTATAAACTGATCTCGCTGCCGGTGCCAGAAGACATTATTTTGGAAGTAGGCGGTATGGTCACTTTACCCGATGGTAGCCTGGCCGTGTGTACGCGCCGGGGCGAAGTCTGGATCGTATCGAATCCCTACATCAGCGGTTCCGAACGCCCCACCTACAAACGCTTTGCCTACGGCCTGCACGAGCCGCTGGGGTTGGCCTATAAAGACGGCGACATCTACGTAACGCAGCGCAGTGAAGTGACGCGTCTGCGCGATACCGACCAGGACGGCCGCGCCGATTCCTACGATAAAGTGTATTCCTGGCCGTTGTCGGGTAACTATCACGAATATTCGTACGGCCCTACCTTTCTGCCAAACGGCAATATGCTCGTTACGCTGAACGTCGGCTGGAGTAACAGCCTAGGGCATGGCGTTAGTCTGGTTCCCTGGCGGGGCTGGACGCTGGAAATTACGCCCGATGGCAAGATGACGCCGTTTGCAGCGGGTATGCGCTCACCCGCCGGGTACGGCATGAACGCAATCGGTGATTACTTCTATACCGAAAACCAGGGCGACTGGGTGGGTTCGGGCCGGATCTCGCGGGTCGAAAAAGGCGATTTCCTGGGGAATGCCGAAAGTCTTCGCTGGACTGACCTGCCTGGCTCACCGCTAAAAATAAAGCCGCAGGACGTACCGAACACCGGCGAGCCGCTCTACGACGTATCGAAACGATTCACCGCCTTGAAGGCTCCGGCCGTTTGGCTGCCACACGGTATCCTGGGCATTTCCACGTCGGGACTAATCACGGATAATACGAAAGGGAAGTTTGGTCCGTTCGAAAATCAGTTGTTTATCGGCGACCAGGGGCAGAGTATCCTCTCCCGCGTTGATTTCGAGAAGGTCAAAGGCGAATACCAGGGCGTTGTTTTCCCCTTCCGCGAAGGGTTCTCGTCGGGGGTTTTACGGATGGTGTGGGGCCACGATGCCTCCATGTTCGTGGGCATGACCAGCCGGGGTTGGTCGTCGACGGGTAAAGAATTGTTTAGTCTGCAACGCGTGGTCTGGACGGGTAAGATGCCGTTTGAAATGAAAACGATCCGGGCCAAGCCCGACGGCTTTGAGATCGAATTTACCATGCCTGTCGACCCGGAGTTAGCGGCTGATCCGGCTTCGTATAAAGTAACCGGCTTCAACTATAAATACCACGCTACGTACGGGAGTCCGGTTATCAACCGGGCGAACTGCCCAATTCGGGGCATTGAGGTCTCGAAAGATGGCCTGAAAGCCCGGTTGGTCGTTGACAGCCTCCGGCTAGGCTACATCCACGAGATCAACACCGCGGGTATTCGGTCGAGCAATGGCCGGGCCTTGCTGCATTCTGTGGGTTACTACACGCTGAACAATATCCCCGACGGCGAAAAACTGGCTATTACCAACGTAGCCCCTAAGCATGACCATTCCGCGATGGTTACGGCCTCTACATCGTCGACTCCGCCCGTCAATACAAAGTCAACGACGCGCAAGCCAGCAACGTCTGCGAAAACTGGTACAACGGCGAAGCCCAGCGGCACCGCCATGGCGAAACGCGTTACCGAAATGCCCGCGGGCTGGGGCGAACCCGATTACACCATCAACATGGGTACGAAGCCGGGGCTCAAGTTCGCGCCGGAGCAGTTCCAGGTGAAGGCAGGCAGTAAGGTTCGGGTGGTCTTCAACAACGAAGACGATATGCTGCACAACTTTGTGGTGGTTGCGCCCGGCTCGGCTCTTCAGGTGGGCGAGTTAGCGATGAAATTAGGTCTCGAAGGGCAGGAAAGGAATTACATTCCGCAAACCGACAAGGTGCTGCACCACACGAACTTACTTCAGCCTAATACCAACGAAACGATCTATTTCATAGCGCCCGACAAACCTGGTGATTACATGTACGAGTGTTCGGTTCCGGGGCACTTCTACGTCATGCAGGGCGTAATGAAAGTCGTTAAGTAAATTGACGTCGAGTTATCTCCATTGATCTGTACGTGCCTGCAACCAACGTTGGTTGCAGGCACGATCTGTTCCTGTCCAGTATAAACCTATGCCTTTTCAGCGTCCATTTCCCTGTATTCGCTTATCAGTTTTCTTGATTGCCCTGGTTGTCGGCTATCAACCGCTTAGTGGTCAGCCCCTGTCAGAATTCATCCGATTAAACCAGTTAGGGTATTATCCCAACGCGCCCAAGATTGCCGTTGTGGTCGGCGACGCATCCGGAAAATTCGAACTGGTCACTGCCGACTTAAAAAAGACGGTATTCACCGGAACGCTGGGTGCGGCCCGGCAAAATGCGATCTCGGGCAAAACAACCCATACGGCCGACTTTTCGGCGTTTACCAAACCAGGTACGTATGTGGTGGTAATTCCGGGCCTGGGCCACTCCCACCCGTTCGACATTCAGGCCAACGTTCACCGGGCTTTGGCCATTGGCGCCATCAAAGGGTTTTATTACCAACGCATGTCGACCGACTTACCGGCAGCCTATGCCGGTCAATGGGCCCGCCCGGCTGGTCACCCCGACACACGGGTGCTCGTTCACCCGTCAGCAGCTTCACCCGGTCGGCCAGCGGGTACCGTAATTTCGGCCCCTAAGGGCTGGTACGATGCGGGGGATTATAACAAGTACATTGTCAATTCGGGCATTACGATGGGGACGCTGCTCTCGCTCTGCGAAGAATTTCCGGACTACGTAAAAGCGCTTAATACCAATATTCCCGAAAGCACAAACGCAGTACCCGACGTACTGGACGAGATTCTGTGGAATCTCCGCTGGATGCTGACCATGCAGGACCCCGCCGATGGTGGCGTCTACCACAAGCTCACCAATCCTGGCTTCGACGGGATGGTCATGCCCGACAAAGCAACGAAGGACCGGTACGTTGTTCAAAAAAGTATCACTGCCAGCCTCGACTTTGCCGCGGTGATGGCACAGGCCAGCCGGGTTCTGAAACCTTATAACCGCAACCTGCCCGGTCTGGCCGATTCGTGCCTGCGAGCCGCTACCAATGCATGGACCTGGGCCAAGGCGAATCCGACGGTGATGTATAACCAACGCGCGATGAATACGTCGTTCGACCCCGACGTAACGACCGGCGGCTACGAAGACCGGAGCGCAGCCGACGAATGGATATGGGCCGCGGCCGAGCTGTACGTAACAACAAAAGACGATTCGTACTACAAGGCGGTAAACTTGTTTCCCGACGACAAAACACCATTGCCTTCCTGGCCGCAGGTCAGAACGCTGGCGTATTACACGCTGGCCCGCTCGGGCAAGACCCTGACAGCAGTGGGCAAAACCGATCTACCCAAGGTAAAGCAACACCTGACCGCCTTAGCCGACTCGCTGATACAGGGCGCTGACCGGCAGGCATTCCAGACGGTGATGGGAAAAACGGCCAAAGATTTCATCTGGGGGAGCAGTTCGGAAGCAGCCAATCAGGGTATCGCCCTGCTGGAAGCATACCGCCTGACTGATTCGCCGAACCGGGGTAAGTACCTGCATTACGCGCTGGGTAACCTGGATTATCTGCTGGGACGTAACGCAGTGGGCTATTCGTTCGTGACCGGTTTCGGAGACAAGACGCCCATGCATCCGCACCACCGTCCGTCGGTTGCCGATGGCATTGAAGCGCCCGTGCCGGGTTTACTTTCGGGCGGCACGAATGCCAATGCAGCCCGTCAGGATAAATGTCCCGGCTACACGACAACCATTGCCGACGAGGTATACTTGGATGCCGACTGTTCGTACGCATCCAATGAAATTGCGATCAACTGGAATGCGCCCTTAGTCTACCTCGCAGCCGCTTTAGAAGCGTTACAGAGCAAGCAGCAAGTCAGTAGCTCAGCCAAGTAAGCTAATAGAATAAGAGATATAAAGCGCTGTATAATTGAGTACTTAACAGTGTTAGCTTCTAGTAATACTATCGCTTAAACCACATATTGCCCGTGCCGAAAATCAGGTTTGGCACGATCAGCGCATTTATCCGCTTTTAGCCGATAAGTAGGACGATTTAGCCCACATGCTTCTAGATACCTAAGCCATTCTTCTTCAATGCATCCATCAATTCGCCAACGTTTTGCGGCCTCGCTCCTAGTTGTTCTTCTTTGCATTGGCTGGAGTTATGCCCAATCGCTTCGCCCGCCCGCTTACCCACTCGTTACGCATGATCCGTATTTTAGTATCTGGAGTACGACCGATAACGTGACGGACTCCCCTACCCGCCACTGGACCGGAACGACCCAATCGCTCGAAGGAATTGTGCGGGTGGATGGCAAAGCGTACCAGTTTTTAGGGGCTACGCCTACTACGTATGTCCCAATCCTGCCAACGGCGGAAACGGGTTCCTACACCGCTCAATACACGACCACTAAACCCGCTGCCGGTTGGGAGCAGCCCACCTTTAAAGCCACCGGTTGGTCAACCGGTCCGGGTCCCTTTGGCGACACACCCGATGCCCGTACGCGCTGGCGGAACAGTGAGTCTGACCCCGATGGCATTTACGTCCGGCGCGAGTTCACGTACGATGGCAAAGCCGATCCAGCCAAACTGCTACTGGCGCTTAACCATGACGATGCGGTAGACATCTACCTGAATGGGGTTCAAATCCTGAAAAAGTCCGGCTACATCCACGAATACGTATACCTCCCTTTGTCGGCGGAAGGGCAGCGTGCCTTACGCAAAGGAAAAAATGTGCTGGCCGTTCACTGCGTTAGTCCGCGGGGCGGTTCGTTTATTGATGCTGGTCTGGTTCTTCCCGTCCAGGCAACGCCCGTCACAGCTGCTACCCAAACCAACGTAACGGTAACGGCTACCCAAACGAAGTATACATTCACCGCGGGACCGGTTGCGCTGACCGTTACGTTCCTATCACCCCTACTGCTGGACGAACTGGATGTGGCCGCGCGGCCGGTTACGTACGTAACGTGTGAAGCCCGCGCGCAGGACGGTAGGTCGCACGCGGTGCAGGTCTTCTTCAGTGCTGCCGCTACCCTGGCGACAAATACAGCTAATCAGGACGTAGTGACGCAGACCGGGCAGGCACCGAAGCTCACCTATACCGCTGTCGGGACGAAAGAGCAGCCGGTACTGGCTAAGAAAGGCGACAACATCCGTATTGACTGGGGGTATGCGTATCTGGCCGTTCCGCAGCAATCGACAGCCAATGCCCAGCTAACCACCGGTGAGCCCGCTGCTTTAAAAAAGGGGTTCATCAGCAGTGGTCAACTCCCGGCTTCTTCGACGCAGACAACGGCAATACCGGCCCGGTCGATGGCTATGGCTACTGTCCTGAACCTGAGCGACGGAACGAAGCTGGTCCCCAAGTACCTCATGCTAGCCTATGACGACCTATACTCGGTTCAGTACTTTGGCAAAAATCTGCGGCCGTGGTGGCGACGGAACGAGCAGACAACCGTCTCTGCCCTGCTCCAAACCGCAACTCAGGACTATGACCGGCTCCGTCAGAAATGTACCCAGTTCGACGAGCAACTGAGGGCCGAAACCGAGAAAGTAGGCGGAAAAGCGTACGCGGATTTGTGTGTACTTGCATACCGGCAAACCATTGCTGCCCATAAAATCGTCTATTCGGGCGATGAAACGCAGCCCCTCTTTCTGTCCAAAGAAAACTTCAGCAACGGCTCGATCGGTACCGTCGACATCACGTACCCATCGGCTCCTATGTTTCTGCGCTACAACCCCACCTTGCTGAAAGGCATGATGGAGCCTATTTTTTACTATTCTGAAAGCGGTACATGGACAAAGCCCTTTGCCGCCCATGATGTCGGTACGTATCCGCAGGCCAACGGACAAACGTACGGCGAAGACATGCCCGTTGAGGAGTCCGGCAATATGCTCTTGCTGACGGCGGCCATCGCCGGGGCCGAAGGCAATGCTGACTACGCCCGACAACACTGGAAAACACTGACAACCTGGGTTGACTACCTCAGCAAGGCAGGCTTCGATCCGGAAAACCAGCTCTGCACGGACGATTTTGCCGGTCATTTAGCCCGCAATGCCAATTTATCGGTAAAAGCCATCTTGGGTATTGCTGCCTACGGCCAGTTAGCCGCCAAGCTGGGCGATAACGCAGCTGCGCAACAGTATCAGAAGATGGCGCAGGACATGGCCGCCAAATGGCAGCAACTTGCACTCGACCGTACTGCTGAACCTGCTACACACTACGACCTGACGTTCGAAAATCCAGCCGATAGCTGGAGTCAGAAATACAACCTGGTCTGGGATAAGCTGCTCAATTTAAACATTTTTCCGAAGGCCGTGGCGCAGCGTGAAATTGCGTATTACCTGACGAAACAGCAACCGTACGGATTACCGCTGGATAGCCGCAAGACGTACACCAAATCGGACTGGATTGTCTGGACCGCTACGTTAGCCGATTCAGACGCGGATTTCCGGGCACTGATTCAGCCCGTCTGGCGGTATGCCAACGAAACGCCTTCCCGCGTTCCATTATCCGACTGGCACGAAACGACCAATGCGAAGCAGGTCGGCTTTCAGGCCCGGTCGGTGATTGGGGGTTACTATATCAAACTGCTGGAAGGCCGACTAGGCGGTTTACAGATGAAGTAACGTACCGCCCGGCCGTATCCCCTCGGCTGAGTCGAGAATATACGCTGTCGAAAGCGCTGACGTTATTGGGGTGGTAACGGCCGAAGTCTCTCGTTAACAGAAGTACTTACTCGTCAGTATGCGATTAGTCAACTTGACTCTGGCTATAGAAGAAATAAAACTAATTTCTCCACGCTACGTATCAGGCCATCATCCATTTATTGGCCTTTTAAAAACTGTCCACCGATAAGTCCATCAATAACGCATGAACAGTTTATGTCGATTAATCTGCTGCTTCGTAATCAGTCAATGCCTGCTGTTTAAAGCAAACGCGCTGCTTGCCCAGAATATGAACACCTGGGCCATGGAGTCTACCTTCAAGATTGCGGGTTATACCACTGGCAATCAAATCACTAAAGGCACCGTATTCATGCTACTCAAGCCATCGAAGCGGGATTCTTTGTCAGGCTATAAAATTATGATTACGGCTGCGCACGTTCTGGATAATATCAAGGCTGATTCGGCGGTTTTATACCTCCGGAAAAAGAGAGTTGATTCAACATTCGTCATTTTTCCGGTTTCAATTCCAGTTCGTAAGAATGGCGTACCCTTGTGGACAAGGCATCCTACGGCGGACGTAGCGGTGATGTATGTTTTTCTGCCGGCAGCGGCTTACGTTACCTGGCTGAACACAAACATATTGGCCAGCGAGAAGCAATTGATCGAAAATTTTGATTTACAGCCTGGTAAGGAATCACTGAGTTTAGGGTTTCCAAAAGGGTTTTCGGCCAACGAAGAAGGATTCCCCATTCTCCGGACCGGACGCATCGCATCCTATCCCATTTTTCCGGTAAAGCGCTATCCGCTCGTCCTGTATGATGCCGAAATATTCGAGGGGAATAGCGGAGGCCCCGTGTATAATATAAGCACGTTTACGTTGCGAAATTCAGTGTACGACAACACAAAAGGCTTTCAACAGATCATTGGATTAGTGAGCGTACAAGTGCTCATCGGGAAAGAACGATTAGTCATTGGGGGCATAATCTTATCGCCCTACATTCTGGAAACCATTGATATGCTGCCCAATCGGGACTAGTGCCCCCTTTGGCTCGACCACACCTCTCCCGCTTAACGAGCTCGATTCTGGTCACTGCTCCGGTAGCCTGATTGCCCCTCGCTCTGACCATTGCTTCATTCGGCAGATAGGCCGCTTGTCCGGCACCATAGTTTTGACGCATCGGCACTCCGATGAGGCCGCAACAAGGCAGTCCAAGAACGCTGACAACGAATCATCACATAGCTTTACCAGACCACTCAACTAGTGAGGAAGAAACGTTGACGGGTCAACGTTTCTTCCTCACTAGTTGAGTGGTCTGGTAAATGAGGGGCCTTAACGAACTGGCTACCTATCTTGAAAAACGGTCAACCTTTTCTCGACGACACACGTCACTTATTTCTATTGTCAAAATACATATATTCGTCAGTCAACTCTTGTATTGTATAGATCTTTACTTCCGTTTGTATGAAAAGATTCTACACCTTTAGCATTCTCTATCAGGTACTTATCTATTTAATTTCTCTCTATTCAACTATACAGGCCCAATCCATTGCCGATATTGATCGGTATCGTAATTGGGCGGAAGAACAATACAGTCAGGGTAATTACAATCTCGCTTATACGAATTACCTATATGCCTATCGTTTAGCGGCTCGCCTTGATTTTGTGCAGGCGGCTAATTTGGCAGTCGATATTAGTTCTATTTATCACATGCAGGACGACTACCGACGCGGGGCCGCCATTTGTCATGAAGGAGCAGCGCTGCTCAGGCGAGCACGGACTCAGCCCGATTCGGTGTGGTTTAAGTTGAATTCCAGCTTGGGTGAAATGTATAAAAAGCTGAATAAACCAGACTCATGCTATCTCTATTTCTCACGTGCGAATACCATTCTTCAGCAACATCCTGAATTAGAAAGCCGCATCGCCGAATACGTAATCTACCACTACAATAATCAGGGCATGATGTATATACGAAACAATGCCTATACAGAAGGACTCGGTTATTTAAGTAAAGCCTTATCCATAACGAAAAAACAGGGCGGTTCTAAAGAAGATGTTGCGATCTTACAGAATAATCTGGGCGGATTATATGAGCGATTAGGTCAGTTCCAGAAAGCGTTCGACCTTCGAAAATTAGCCTTGAATAATTATTCCAAAAAAGATGAGTATGTCTGTAAAATTTATAATGGTCTGGCCGGCGATGCTTTTCAAATAAAGGCCTATGACGAAGCCATTTTGTACGCCAACAAAGCAATGGCCCTCGCAAAAGCAATCATGCGGGCTACGTCCACGCAAGCGACTCGCCGATCCGTAAGTATCGCCTTAAACTACCTAGGGAAATGTGCGTATGCTGTCGGGCAATTCACCCAGGCCGAAACCTATTTTAAAAAAGCCTTACAGGATTCTGAAAACAAAGGCAATGTTGCCGAAAATTATATAGGGCTAGCTCGTATTAAGCAAAGTCAGCAACAGATAGACAGCGCACTGGTTTATTGTCAGCAGGCAATCGTAGCTTCCTGCACAGATTTCACCGCTGCGGACATCGCAACAAATCCTACTTCAGCGCAGGCACTTCTGGAACAGGGTTTGTTTATGGCCTTATCACTCAAAGCAACCTTGTTTTTAGAGCGTTTCAACGCGTCAAAAAAAATAGCGGACCTCCATAATGCCAGTATAACCTACGAACGGGCACTTACGGTTGCGGATGCGATGCGAAAAAGTTATAATGTGCTGGAGACAAAGTGGTTTTTTGCCAATCAAGTTCGACCGGCTTATCTGGAGGCCTTTGAAACAGCTTATTTGCTGTATAGCCAAACCCGAAAACCGGCTGATAAAGAACGGGCGTTCAGGTTAATGGAACGGTCGAAAGCGGCCACGTTGGCGGATATTGCCCGAGAACTACAGATCAAACCCGGCAACGTTCCTGCCGATCTACTCGCGAAAGAGCAGAAACTACAACGTATCATAACGACAGAAAAGCTGGAAGGGGCAACTGCGCCATCGTCAACGCTTATCGACGCCCAAATTCAGTTAGCGCAGTTGCAACAGAAATTTGAAAAGGAGTTTCCAGTTTATTACCGTGCAAAATACCAACCCCAACCCCTATCGATCCGAAAAGTGCAGACCGCGCTTGATTCCCGTATGGCCTATCTGAGTTATCTAATGACTCAGGATGCCCTCTACATGGCTGTTGTGACACACGATGATGTAACAATAATTAGGAAGAGCGGTGATTTAAATACATTGACCCAGGCCTTAAAAACGCTTGATAATGCGCTATATACCAATCCAGGCTTGGGTAAATACAACGGCACGTCGGCAGCCATTACAGGGTATGGTTGGCTCATTGAGCCGATTGTCCATTTTCTAACAAACCGTAATAGATTGCTGATTTCCCAAGATAGCGATTTGCACCGTTTACCCTTCGACGTACTTGAGACAGGCCGGGTTGTCGATGATTTTCTCTTTAAGCAATATGCTATAAGCTACGTTCCATCAGCTCATTCGCTGGTCAACCGCCCAAATGACGTAGCGGTCAGGGAGAAACCGAGTTTATTGGGGCTGGCACCGTTCATCGAACCTATTAATGCAAACGATCCTCCGTTGTCATTAGCTTATCTGCCCGCTTCGGAAACGGAAGTTGAACAATTGCCGGGCGAAACGTTGCTGGGAAAGGCCGCTACGAAAGGCCGATTTATACGCGGTTACGCCAACTACAATATCCTGCATTTAGCTACTCATGCTTACGCCGACAATATAGAGCCGGCCCGGTCGTTTATTGCTTTTTATCCGAACGGGGGACCAGATAAGCTCTATGCTGGCGAAGTATATAATCTATTGCTGCCCCATACTCGGCTGGTGACGCTAAGTGCATGTGAGACTGGCAATGGGAAACTACAGCCTGGCGAAGGAATTATCAGTTTGGCGCAGGCTTTTGCTTATGCCGGTTGCCCGTCGGTAGTGTCAACGCTTTGGAAGGCCAATGATGAAAGCACGGCATACCTGGCCCAGCAGTTATATAAACATCTGCAAGCTGGCCTGCCCATTGATGTGGCGTTGCAGCGAATGCGAATGGATTATTTTGAATCCGATCTGTACTCAAAATCAGGTCATCCGCATTATTGGGCTAACCTCATTCTGATTGGGGCAAATCAACCCGTCTACGAATCTCCCTGGTTATCTAGCTCGATGATCTGGAGCCTTTTAGCGTTTATGATCTGCTTGATTGGCGTGTGGGTTGTTCGGCAAAGGTACAAAGGTCGATGGGAGCAAACAGGTCGGCTACAGGGTCAGATCGGCAATTAACAGTTGCCATTCCATTTTCCGCCGTTCCAACCAGCCTACTTTATACGCACAGGGCTCGCATTCCTTCAGGCGTTTGTAGAGTTGGCTGGCGCGGTTAATCTGGCGGCTGCGGAGATATGATACGGCCAGATGCCACTCGGCAGCTTCACGAAAATACGGGCGCAGGTCGTCAACAAGCAACACATTTTCGAAGTGGTGAGCGGCCAGTACGTAGTCGCCCTCGACCATCCTTACCTGGCCTTCAAAAAAATTGGCGAAGGCTGCTCGCTGTTGGGGTGGAAGCTGCGTTGTATCGACACCCCGCAAGGCGCGCACGTCATAGCCCGCGTCGGGCAGCGTAATCGGCGATAACGACAAATAGCCTACTAGAAGCAGACAGGCAGCAGCTGTCCATACAGCTACTTGATTCCACTTCAGGTGGTTATACCATACGGTGGGTTGCCGATGTTGTTCGGTTCGGAGTTGCTGGAGCGTATCACGCATTTGCTGTTCAACGAAAGCATCGTTGAGCATCGAATGTGCCCGGCGTACCTCGTCGAAATCATCCGTCAGTTGTCTATCTATTTTCATCCGTTCTTCCAATTGACGACTTCGCGATTCCTCCATACGACCCATCAAATAGTCTTCTAATTGTTCCCAGCGTTCCATTGGATCTTCTGATATCATACGTCAACAAGTTTTACTAGTTTTTGCATACACCTGAACTTGCGCATCTTTACGGCTCCCACGGTTCCTAAATCAAAGCGAACCGCGATTTCCTCCAGCGAGAGTTCATCCCGATAATAAGCCGTCAGAATCTGTCGACAAACCTCGCCTAACTGCTGAAAACGTGACCACCCCCACTGCTGATAGTCGGCATTGTCCACAATGACATCAGGCGTTTCGGGGGCAAGGGTGTCCTGCGCATAACGGTCCTCCCGATCCGCTCGTCGGCCATCGCCTTCCAGCTTTTTCAACCATTTTCGGCGGGTAATACCAATCAGATACGAACCCAGATCGGTATTATCACGCTGTTCAAATCGTTCACTCCGAACCTGCCGCAAAAAGGTCAACATCACCTCCTGGAGTATGTCGTCGGCATCATCGGCCGGACAACCGCGCTTCTGGACGTAGCGTTTGATGGTCTGCCCATAATTTTTATACAGATACCGGGTAATACCGTCGACATCTTCTCCTCGCTGGAGCTTGGCGATAATAACAGAAGTGGGTAGCAGTTGTGACATAGACCAATGATTTATTACCTACTTCCCAGAGTTACCCTGAAGGTTACGCCCAAGTAAAAAAAACTTTCAATTCGCTGGCGACAATTCGATACGTCCCGCCATACACCTCTGACTCTGAAGCACAGAGCCAGCAGACAAGACAGGGGCCCCAGGCTTGGTAAGCTGATTAATTTCCGTTCAACCCAATCAAATCATGTTCAAGCTAGTGAAAATACCGGCATTTTGTCGGCTGGGAGCACTTTGTCTAATCGTATTCGCCCTGACTGTTACGTCCTGCCAACCGGAGCCGGTTCAGCCAAAGCCTCAAGTTGAAACTAACAACACTATTCAGGACGACGACGATGATGACCATCCGCCTAAAGATGTGGATGATGGCAAGAAACCTTAGTACTGTAAAGAGCAGGTCTGATTTTTCGGGCCTGCTCTTGTGTTAATGAGGAAGGTAGGTATATTTGATCTACCCATACCCGACTTTATATATGGATTCACCCGATGTTTCGGAGAATGCCGATCAGGAACTTATCAATTACTTACGTACCGACAACCCACAAGCCTGGAAGAAAATATACAGCGACAATCGGTCAAAGGTGATCAACTACCTGCGTCGACGGGATACACCGGAGGACTTAGCTGAAGTTATTTTCCATGAAACGCTGCTCGTACTTGATAAGCGAAAGCAGACCTTAGTATTAACAGCTAAACTGTCGGTCTTTCTAATTTCCATCGCCATTCGGCTTTTGAAAAATCACTGGCGAAAGAAGGGCAAAAACCCTACCCAACTTACGGATGATTTTGACAAGTTAGATCAGCAGGCCCTGGGAGACAACGAGGCCGAAGCAACTGAACTAGCACTGCTACAACTGGCCTTTGAGGATAATGCGTTATTGGGAGAGTATGACCGTGACAATCTACTGCAACAAGCGTTGGAAAAACTGTCGGAGAAGTGTCGGAGGCTTTTCAGGATGCGATTCTGGGAGGAATTAACGGATCAGCAGGTTGCCGTTGCGTATCCGATGGAGTATGGTCGGGTGCGCGATCAATTCTATAAATGCAAAGAAAAATTAAAGGTTATTTTTACCGAATTGAATAAAGGCAATTACTAGCAAACCACGTTATACCAATACGCCTTCTCCAATCATTGACGTATGACCGACGCCGAACGTGATGAACTCATCGAAAAATCGTTGCTGAAAGAACTAGACGCGACTGACGAAGCCCGTGTTCAGCAACTCCGGCGCGACGACTCTCTGTTTCGCCAGGAATATGAATTTCAGGAAAGGCTCATGCAACAGGTTCAACTGAATCGACGACAGGAGTTGCTCGGTATGTTCACCGAATTTAAACGCGAGCAGCTTACTGAAACCGACGAAACGAATATCATTCCTAACGTACCGTTTCAACCGAATCCCGAAGAAGCCGGTCCCGGACCCTTAGTTATACCTTTCAGGCAACGGCCCTGGGTAAGGGTAGCGGCTTCACTCCTGTTGGCCGCTCTGCTCGGGCTAATAGTTTGGCAGTTAGTTAAATACGACCCTAAACCCATTGCTAAGGATGGGCGCGATTCGGTTAAAACGAATGTCCCAAAAGATACGCAGCGTCTTGAACCTACAGAAATTCCCATGCCGCTTCCACAGCCTCAGGGGCCGGTTGCGAACAAACCTATAAAGCCTAAGTTACTACAAGGCCCAACTCGTCTGCCTTATTATGAAATCGACGACATGAGCTTTGGCTTTGGCAAAGACCAGAAAGTTAAGCAATATCAAACTGTAGTGTTCAGCCGTGGGTCAGAGCCGGCTTATGAATTTCAGGACACCCTAAAAATCTATCTGCCAACCCTCCCAACTGCTGATCCCGCATGGTCTCTTGTCTACAGCCAGGACACTGATACGTATTATCTAATTAGAAGTAAAACGCGCTACGAAATTGTGAAAGGATTGCAAGGTAAGCAGCCACTAAAACAGGCCCCCTAGAAACGTAGCGGTTTTATTGGGTTGCGAAAACAAACCAGTTTCGCACTTGCCCATACTGAACGGCTACGAAAAACTGGGAAGTATGGTAGCAGTAATACGTTACATCATTTCCTGCCGACACCAGCCGTTGCGGTTCACCATACTGCGCGATTAACGCCTGAACCGAATCGCCTGATTTAATACCTCTTACACTACGGGTGACAGTTCCAGGTTGCGAACGTAGCAGGTCAATACTTACATCAGCCAGTCGAATTCGATAAACAAAACCACTCTGTGTATGACCGCCCTGAATACGAACGAGCAGAGGTTCCGGTATGGTTACTTGTTCTGTAAAAGCAACGGATGCCGACAAAGGCAGCGAAACCGCCCCGCCCCGATGCTCTGGAGAAGTTGCTGACTCTCGTGCCTTTTTTTTATAATGGTTCGCCAGCGTATTTAGGGTTAGAGTCGCGGTTGTGGGGTCAGCCTTTTGTAGCTGAGCGTACTGGTTGGCGACGGTTTGATTGTAAGCTAGTTCATGGGCTCCGCGACTAAGGGCCAGTTCGGCGGTGGCATCCGTTGCTTTGCCTGCTTCCAGTAGCGCAATGGCACGAACCAATCGGGCGTTGGCTGGCAACGATTTTTTGGTCTGACGTAGTACGCTTTCCAGTTCGTCGATCACTTCTTTCGCACTACCGTTACGTCCCAGTAGTACCAACGCCGAAGCCTGGTTAATATAACCCGTTACGTACTGATTGTCAAGCTCTATGGCATGCTGAAAATACGAAACGGCTCGTTTGAGTGCATCGACTTTATCAAGAGCGCTTCCCCGATTATCTTCTGGACGGAGCCGATTGTCAGTAGCCAGTTCAAATGGTAACCGGAACGGCATTTCCCGCAGGGTCAGGGCGTGCGATGCTGATAAGAGCCGACATAGTCCAAGGTTATTGAGCAACTCTTTTGTGGGCAATTCATCCAATACGTGTGTGAAACACCGCTCAGCAATCGAATATTGCTGATTTAGGAAGAAGAAAACGCCCGCGTCGAAGGCCATACCCAACGTATTGGCTTTAGCGGCTTGTGCCGCCAACTGAGTGATTCGCTCGGTGCGGCTGGGATAACCGGCCATCTGATCGGGCAATTGATACTGCTCGTAAATAGCCGTATACAGTTTACGACTAACCGGACGCGCATCGTAGCCTACCAGGAACGCATGGTAAAAGCCCAGCAAGTCGGCCTGAGCTTCCAGCCACTGCGTTCGTTCATACTGCGCTTTAGTAGGCTTTTTCGCCCCGTTCATCTGAGCAAACCCAAACCAGTCTGCGTGTTTCTCGTAGTAATGAGTCAATTCATGGCCCAACACCAAGGCCAGAGCAGACAGCGAATCCGGCTCAAATTGCCGACACAGGTCATACAATTTCTCATCGAGAAAGAGTGTAGGTTCTGGTTTGGGCACAAACTGAGCAATGCGTCGGCTTTTCGGATCGCTAATGATGATCAAACGGGGGAGCCGGCTCTCGCCAAATGATGCACTGAGTTGCTGGCAGAGCCGTTCCACGACACGGTACTTATAATGAGTTGAGGATAGATGAGACGACTGCGCACGAAGGTTCGGAGCCAAAAGGCCATTCAGAAAAACGATTAGTAAACCGTAATAAACCAATTGTCTCATACTTGTCTGCGGGTGATTTTACCTGGTATTCCCACCCGAACCCAAAAAGAAACGTCAACAAAAAAGAAAAATGCGGATTTCAAGCGTGACCTTTTCCGGGGCGTGGTCATATAACAGTACGAACCGGTTCTATCTACACCATACCTTTTTAAAAATCACTAACCAACCGCTGCTAATCCAAAACGCATGAGATCAACTTTACTTTGTTTACTTCTGACGCTCCTGGGAACTAGAATATTTGCTCAGGATGCACAAACAGCACGTCAGAATGAACTGGACGGCGTAATCAAAGAGCTGCAAACGAACGGCTATGATGCCGTGAAGAACAAGAAGATCACGCTACGTGTCATTCACTACGTTAGCGGAACGAGCAACCTGACGTTTGAGGATAAACAATACCTGGATACAATCGCTGTTTTTCTAACCCGTGTACCAACGGTGGTCATGGAAATTGCCGGTCACACTGATAATGTCGGGAACAAAAAGGCAAACCTGCAACTGTCCCAGGAGCGGGCCAATTCGGTGATGCAATACGTTATCAGCCGGGGGGTATTGAGCCGACGTATTAAATCTGCGGGTTACGGAAGCCGTCAACCCATTGCCGAAAACAAAACGGATATGGGTCGAGCTCAAAATCGCCGGGTGGAAATGCGGTTTGTCGGACTGACAAACGATGTCTACACCATTGTTACCAAAAGTGGCCAGAAGATTCCTGCTACGTATATGGTCATTGGGGCCGACGGTCGCTCCATCAGTTACCGCGCCAACGCGAACGCTCCCCTCACGCGCGTACCGACGTCCGGCATTGGCTACGTCGAGTATCCCGATGGCAGCCGCCACCGACCCGACGTAGTGATGTTGAGTAATTCGGGCGAAGGCACCCAACCGCCGACGAACGCTACAACCCCAAGCCGAACCATCATTACGGACGTAGCGTCGGAGCAAAGTGAATCGGTGGAAGCAGGTGGGCCAGTACATTCAATTATCAAATACGCTCCTTTAACGAACTTTGGCTACGAGCATGTTTTATCGAGCAAACGCTCCATTTACGCGGGCCTTAGCCTCTACAGCTTAGGTTTTGGCGTATCTGCCATCGGCTTGAAAGGGGAATATCGATTTTACGGCCTCATCAAAGACAGCCCCAAGCAGGCTCCCGAAGGGTTTTGGGTAGCACCTACCGCATTGCTCTGGCACGTTAGCGACCGTTTCGATGAAACCGAAAGCGTGTTTATCACACAGTTGGGTTGCATTGCGGGCTATCAATGGATTTTTAACCGAAAAGTCTCATTGGAACCGGCGCTGGGGTTAAGCATAACCGCCGTGGGAAGTGGCTCGGACTCAAGTTTAGGAGCCGGCGTGTTGCCGTTGTTCGCGCTACGTGTTGGCTATGTATTGAAATGAAAACGATACATATCCGATAATGAAACGACTACTGATTGGTTTATTCTTCCTGTGCCCGGCACTAGCCTTTTCGCAACATCTCTCGATGGCGCAATTACTGGAATTAGTAAGCCTATCCACCGATCGGCGCGGGGTTGTTTTGCAGACCAATGGTTTTGTGTTTCGGGGTAAACACAACATTGCTGGCACGACCACAACTTGCTACCAATACGGACGGACACAGGCCGATTTGTACAATCAGGAGTATGAAGAATGGGTTAACTACTGCACTAGCGGTTCACTAACTTACGCTACCTATAGCCCCGAGCATGCCACGAATTTAAAATTTCAGTTGGTTCGCAAGTTCGATTTTCAGGACCAGGGCGCGGTTACGGGAGGTTCCGGTCTACTGAAAAACCTGTATCAACGGCGCAATCTGAAGGTTGAGACGGCTAATATAAAAGACAGCCAGCGACAGGATATGTGGGTGTTTCAATTTTATGAAGAAACCGCTACGTCGAAACCCGAACAACCCGTGGTCGCCCAGAGAACCGAAAGTACGCTGGAAAGCCCTAAGCCATCAGGAAAAATAACCCTGAAAGGCAACTTCTACGCACTTATCATTGGGGTGAACGACTACGTGGACCGCCGATTACCGGATTTGACCTTCCCTATTCAGGATGGCCTAAATCTAAAACGGGTGCTGGTCGATCAGTATACCTTTAACGAACGCCACGTAACAACGTTAAGCAATCCGACGCGTAAAGCCATCCTCCGGGCCTTCGATGACCTAACGTACAAACTGCGAAAGGAAGATAACCTGCTCATTTTCTTTGCGGGTCACGGTCGGCAGGAAGAAAAAAGCCAACAGGGATACTGGCTACCGACTGATGCTGAGAACGACTATAACGACGATTGGCTGAGCAACAGCACCATTCGCGATCAGTTACGTCGCTTCGCATGCCAGCACGTACTGGTCATTTCTGATGCATGTTTCAGTGGCGAACTCATCTCAACACGTAGCGGAACGCAGCCTTCTGTGGCTATTCAGCAATTATACAATTTACGCAGCCGCCGGGCCATCACCAGTTCCGGCAATACAGTCGTGCCCGACCGGAGCGTATTTATCAACTACCTGGTACAACGCCTGACTGAAAACACAAAATCGTACCTGACAGCCAGCGAACTCTTCATTAATATGCGCGAAGCAGTCATCAACAACAGCAGCCTGAAACAAGTGCCAATGTACGGATACGTTCAGCAGGCGGGTGATGAAGGCGGTGATTTTATTTTTATCCGGCGCTAAAAAAAAGTTTGCTACTCCTAGCGACAATTCGATTGTGCAGACCATATACCCGTGAACCAGTTAAAAACTCTTATCACAATGGCTGCAAACAACAAACGGGAAGCAGAAGCGCTGGCGAGTTCAGCGATTAACAAATGGGCGTTAAAATTTGCCTCAGTTGCTTGGATACCCGATTCGCACTATGCCATGACCGTCGGCGATCTGGCAATGGTTACGCAGGTTGGTAACATCTACCGGGTCAATGTAGATGCGAACAAAGCCGGGAAAGTATTTTTGGCCGTAGCGGCCCCGCTCATTGGTAGTAAAATCGCACATTCTGTCCTGGATTTCCTGCTCGGTATTGGCTGGGCGGCTAAATCAGTTGTTGCACTGGGTGTCACAAAAGCCGTTGGTCAGGCCCTGATTCACTACTTCAATGACTGCTCTCCGTTGCCTGATTGATGCTACGTATAATAATAACCGTTAGTTATGGAGAAGCTAATCGACCAACGTATTTACCCAAAAATTATTGATGTCGCGTTACCCACGGGCCATCCGTGGGTATACATCACCAACGAACCAAAAATTACCTTACTCGATCAAGCAATGAAACATTTCGTTTACCGAATCCTCTTACCGATAAGTGTCGCTGCTGGTCTGGCTGTTCAACCTGCGCTGGCTCAAAAAAACAAACCCGTTCAGATAACCCTGGAACAGATCGCTGAAAGATGCAAGGACCTTCCGCGCGATAAACGACTGACGGTGAAAGTAGTCCGTTTTAGTGTCTCCAATACGCGCGCTCAGGAACAGGGCGAATTTGGGGGTGAGCTAGCTACGATGCTTACCAACTCGCTGCATAAGGTCAATTGCTTTCGCGTACTGGAAACCGACGGCAATATGGGCGATATTAACGACGGAATTGACGCGCAGCTGGTCGTCACAGGGGAAGTGACCGAGTTTAGTGAAAAGAACACCAGCCTGATTGGTATTCAAAAAAATAAGGTCAGCATGGGTTTCATTCTCAAAGTGTTGAACCCGCAGACTGGCGATATTCTGTTCTCTGAATCGGTGAACGGAGAAAGTATTTCGACTGGTTTTTCGTCGGAAATTTTTACCACAACCCGGCTAAGTGGGGCAGTCGCGAATGCCAGTGAGCAGGCGATTATTAAAGCTACCGAAGTTTTAGCGAACCAGAAAGATCGTATCGAAGCGCCCGTGATGGTGGCTGCCAAGAAGTTTAGCCCTGCCAACTGTACGCTTTTAAAAAATGGGAAAGGCCCCAAAATCATGATCCTGATCCCCGAAACGCAAACCACGGGGGGAATTGTCATTGACAAAAAACTTACCCGACGCGAACAGGAGTTCAAAGAGCGCCAGGAGAATCGGGAAATGCTGAAAACGTTTATTGGTGCGCTCAGCAAAAAGAACAATGCTGCTGCACAACCGGCTGTCGATAATAATGCAAAGAAAACCGTGGTGCTGGAACAGGCCACCGCCGAAGGAGCATTGATTAATCAATTTATCGAGGCAGGTTTCCGGGTAATCGACCCATCCATGTACAGCCGACTGCGCGACCAGAATAGCGAGCAGGGGAATGATCTGGCAAAGATGGCCGCTCTTGGGCTGAAATTAGGGGCTGATATCGTCATTACGGGTAAAGCCAACAGCGAGCAGGTGGCCAGTAAGATGGAAGGAAATTTTTCTTTCCGGGGACGGGTCGAACTTCGGGCACTCCTGACGGAAGATGCCATTGTGCTGGCAACCCACAGCGAAAATGCCTCAGCGGATGACAGGGCAGAATCCATTGCCGCCCAAAAAGCCATCAGGAGCGCTAGTGCTAAAATGGCAACGTACATGCTCGAACAACTTTGTTCCCGCAATCTGACGTTTGCCAATAACATACCTGCTTCGGTTTCACGTCCTGCCAGCGCAGTAGCAACTGGATCATCCGCTCACGCGACTGACATTGCTGTGGCAAATGCCAGTTTTGCAAAACTTCAGGCGTTAACCAGCATACTGACCAAAAACCCGAAAGTGAAGAGTGTCCAGAAATCGCTTAAAGGGACAGAAGGATCGTTACATGTTGAACACATAGGAACAACGGACGACCTGATCGAACTTCTGGGCAAAAATCCAACACCCAAATTCGATGTAACCGGTATGGAGGAAGGCAAAGTAAGTCTAACTCTCAACTAATCAGTATTGACTTCTATCTACACCATCTTTCCATTCGATTCATTTCTATCCATTAACCATGAAAAACTATTTTATTCAATGGCTATTCATTGGCTGCTTATGCATGAGTGCGGGCTTTGCAAACGCGCAAACGACCCAGTCAGATGTTTTATATCGGCTCGATCGTACTACGTTGAACGTAAAAGTTGTCGAAATAACAAGCTTGGACGTATTCTACCGTGACTCATCAACTCCATCAGCCACACAGAAAATAGCGAAAGCACAACTGTGGAAGGTTGTTTTTGCCGATGGTTCATCGGATGTGTACAACGTACCCAAAAGCGGTCTGGAAACAGGTCCATCTAAGACCGGAACGAAAACGCATCCTCCTATATCTCGGCCAACCATCCAACCAACTGAGTCAATAGACAATCCGCAATCAATTATCAAGTACGCCCCTCTGACAAACTTCGGCTACGAACGTGTGCTGGCCAATAACCGATCTATCTACGCAGGTATTAGTCTGTACAGTGTCAATGCCTATGTAACGCGGGTGACGGCGATTGGGCTGAAAGGCGAATATCGGTTTTATGGGCTTATAAAAAGCAGCCCCAAACAAGCGCCCGAAGGCTTCTGGGTGGCACCTACGGCTCTGCTTTGGAACGTAACGGTAAAAGAGTCAGGCTTCTTTAGTTACGGCGACTCCTATTCGGAGAGCGTATTTGTGTCTCAATTGGGTGGAATTGCCGGTTATCAATGGGTGTTTAACCGAAAAATCTCGCTGGAGCCAGCTTTAGGGCTAAGCGTCACCGCTGTAGGGGGAGGCACCGATTCGATTCTGGGTGCGGGCGTTGTCCCCTTGCTGGCGTTACGTGTTGGCTACGTGCTAAAATAGCTCCGACAATTTCTTATCTCTCCACAATCCGCTCTTTATGAAAACATTCCTATTTGCCTTATGGCTATACGCTGGTAGCGTAGCACTGGCGCAGACATCCCCAACCGATGTACTTTATAAAGTCGATCACTCCACGATCAACGTTAAAATTGATGAATTAACCGATACCGACGTAGTATATTTTGAGTCGACGGCCCCGACCGTAAAGAAAACAGTGACTCGCTCTCAGATCTGGAAGATCGTATTCCGCGATGGCAGCACCGAGGTTATTACGGCTCAACCAGGGAAAACCGCCACGACCGATCAGATCACACTGGTTGACAGGACAATTATAAATGGAAAAGTGGGCCAACGCGACGAGCGGAAGCTTTATTACACCAAAGCCAGCGATCCAACAAACACACAATATGAATTATTGCTCACTCGATTGGATCGGATTCGGTACGTCGACGGACGCGAAGAGATTTTTCGCCAAGCCGTTGTCAGTAAGCAACCAAAGGGGCCATCGCGCGCGGACAACGAAGCGCCTGTAAAAACAACCCCGGCCCCCGTACCGACTGATGATTTGTCAACAGGTAGCGCAACGGCCAGCTACAAAGACCCCATGGCGTTTCCGCACCTTCACCTGACTGTTGGGCCGGAGTTCGCCTATTATCCGAATGCCCTTAACGCAAACCGAGCTTGGCTCGATGATTCGACGGGCTTTGGCATGAAACAGAATATTGGCTTCAGTCTGCGTTTAGATTATCTGCTCTTTCGCCGATTGGGGGCGTCCCTAACGGCTGGTTATTACGGCTGGGAACTAGTACGCCGGTATACCCGGGACGGGGTTGACCAGTACAGCGAAACCAAGCGGTTAACGCAGGTCCCCATACAGCTCGGGCTTAAACTGTATCCTTTCGGCAGTTTCTATGTGATGCCCGAAGCCGGTGCTACGCTGGCGTTCGCTTCAGTAAATACGTCGGCTAATCATCCTACACCTGCCGATGAATCTGTCCGCTCGACACCCATTACGTACGGAGGCAGTCTGGGTTATGAGATTCGGTCGAAGGCCCTCTTGCTGGATCTGAGCCTCCGGTATCAGCTTCTGAACGTAAAAAACCTGAATTACACGGCGTTCAGACAATCACTCAATGAGCAAGTTAATATTGCCAGTTTCCGGATTGGCATTGGTTTTAACGCCTTAAAAAAATAAACTCATGACCATGATGAAGAAATCAATCCTACTCCGCCTTCTATCATTTTCTATAATTAGTGCCTTCCTGACGTTTGGCAGTTGCCGCCGGGAAGTGGTGGTTCCGTTACCAGAGCTTGTCGGTAATCCAGGTAATCCTCGATTTAATCTAAAATTTGATAATGATCAAAAAGTTGACTTAGATCTATACGTAACTGATCCAAATGGGGAAACGATCTATTACCGTTATCTTAAAGCGCGAAGAAGTCAGGGGCAATTAGATGTGGACTGCAAGTGTGAATCGTGTCCATCGGGCCCGAACGAAAATATTTTCTGGCCGCTAACAGTATCATCTCCTCGGGGTAAATATGAGTTTTGGGTTAAATATTACAACGATGCCTTAGATGATTGTAAGTTCCCTGAAAAGCCAACCACATATACTGTCATTGTCCGAAATGATGCCCGTCAGGCGAGTCCAGAGATTTTTAAATTTTCAGGGGTTCTTGCCAGAAAAAATGCGGAATCTACACACTGGATTTATGATACGGCGACAGATAAAGTAACGCAGAAGTAGTTAAAACTAACAACATGAATCGTTTCCCTCTCTACTGCTTGTTTCTGATCGCTAGTTCCTCACAGATGCAGGCCCAGGACGTTGTTTACCTCAACGACCAAACCAATGTTGCTGGCACGTTATCGGAGATTACGCCCGACAAAGTCTCCCTGCGTGTAGCCAAAGGTGAGTCGACCATTAAGTTCTCCTACGGTTCCGACAAGGTTGCGGCAGTGGTGAACCAATGGGGGCGGTTTCTGTGCATGAATCAGCTACAGAGCCTGACAGCCGCCGAACGCGACCAACGTATCAGTCAGTTCCTGACCGGCGGTAATTCGCCAAAATACGACATCATTATTCGAGCCATTCCTTCGGAGGTCATTTACGGCAATGTGTCGTATGCACAGGGTGACGTCGTCAACTACACCACGTTGGATGGAGCCGCGTCGAGCCTGCCCAAAACCGATCTGGTAGGTATTTTCTACCACACGGGCAAACACGAACTTTTCTCCGATGCGTCGTTTCTGTGCGACAAGACAGACCTGTTGGCGAATGAACCCACGGGCAACACGCCCACAAAGACGGCCGATAAAATCCAGAAACCTGCCGATGAACCAGACGCCAGGCCAGTCAGTACCAACAGTAACATAGATGAACCGGCACAGCCAGCCGTTACGTTAACCGTGGGTAACGTGCTGCAATTAACTGAACAGCAATATGAAGAATATCGGGGGCAGGCGCTGGAACGGGTACAGGAATTTGCGGTCATGCTGGGCGTGATTGCCGACAAAACCACCGACGCGGGTCAGAAAGACAAGGCGATTAGCCAGGTGCTGAAGATGTTCAAATCCGACGCGTCAATTCAGGTTAGCTCAATGGTCCGGGGTGGACAGGCCAATACGTATAAAATCAAAGATTACCTGATTCGGCTTAAACTACTGCCCTATAAAAACGTCACGCTCGAGTGGAGCGACATTCAATACGTGCAGGAACTGACTCAGAAGAACGACGGCAATTATTACGGCAAAATCAAAGGCGAACAGCGGTTTTCGGGGCTAAACAACAAAGGTGAAGTGCAGTACGGCGACATTACACAGAAAGATGTTGATGTGATGCTTACCCCCTATAAAAAACTGAAAGAAGGCGCTAACGAGCAAAAATGGTCGGTTTTGTTGGGCAATGTCGGCGTAGTAGCAACGCAATAGAGGTGAGTATGCGAACTTATGTACGGTATGCGCTTGCGCTGGTTGTCAGTATTGGCTGGCTGACTGAAGTACGCGGACAGGAATTAACGACCCGCGATAACGAAGAGGTGAAATTGCTGGCCCGGCGCAAGATTGAACTGGGTCTCAGCGATTTGCTAAACGTACTAAGCCTAACCGACCTTGGTGAAGCGGAACGGAACACGCTCATTACGGAGAGTTTTACGCCGGGAATAAACCAGCTGTTTGCCGATAAAGACGTCGTGGTAGAAGATGACGTCAATCCGAACCGGGCGGCAGCGGCTACTGTGCTCGACATGCCCGTTGAGAAGTATCTGGCCAATTTTGACCTACTCTACGCCAAATCAACGCAGAGTACAATTCTGTTTTCGGATGTTAGCGTTTCCGATCTGAAAAAGGGAACAGCCAACCTGTACGTCAAGGTTTATTATACCGCGCTCTTCAAAGGAAAACATACAAAAATCGACAAAGCCTACGGACCCATTCGGCGGGTGGCGGAAATTCGGGCGGAGCAGACCGGCTCTAAATGGACGGTCCTAATCACCCGACTAGCTTTTGCGACGTCGTCGGATTCGGCCAACCTCACGCTGAACAACGTAGCCCTCAAAGAAGTCGCACCTCGCCGACTCGCTACTACCGACTCGCTCATGGTGAAGAACGACTCTACACAACGTTTGGCCTCACAAACGCCACCAATTGACCCAGTGGTTGAACGTGAAAAGACGATTCTCACTACGTATCAAAAGCTGTTGAAAGACGGGGATGCAGCCCTGACTAGTGGTGATCTGGAAACGGCGCAACGGCTTTATGAACAAGCCGAACACGATAAACCGTTTGAAGATTTAACCCCGAAGGTAAAGCTGTTTCGGGTGCAGAAATTCTTGGAGGAACGCAGCCGAAATTCGCTGTCCGAACAAAAAAAACGCCTGGAACTATCCCTCCGAAAGCGCCGGTATGCCGAAGCAGTGGCCCTGATGCAACGTATCGCTGACCAAAAACCGGATTCTACCGCGCTCGATGAACAAATAAAAGACCTGATTGCCAAAACCCGCCGAAAAGCCGAATTAGATGAGCGGTTTGCCGCGGGTCAGTACCGCGATCTGATCAAAGAATACGGGCGGCTCATTGATGCGGAACGCAAGCAGAACAAAACTACGGTTAGTAAGGTCAACAGTTCGGATTGGTACTTGGGGCGTGGGAAAAGCTATACGAAGGTAAAAGACTATAAAGAAGCCCTGCGCGATCTGAATGAATCCATTACGTTGGATTTTCAGAATTTGGAAGCCCTCGAATCACGGGCCGACCTGTACGCACGGATCAACGATTTCCCTAAAGCAGCCGCCGATCTGTCGGTCTATTTAACCGTCGATCCAACCAATGCGGACATACTAACCCGCCGGGCTACGTATCGCGTCCGAACGAATCGAACAGCCGAAGCCTTTGCCGATTATGACGAAGCCATCCGCATTAGCAATCAGAATCCACGCTATTACTTACTGAGGGGCATGTTGCACCAACAGATAGGAGCCTGCGACAAAGCCGAAGCCGATTTCACGGAAGGTATCAACCGCAGTCGGCGGCAGGCTGACCTGTATTTTCAGCGGGGTACGGCCTATATCTGTTTGCAGCAATACGTTGCCGCCGGTGCTGACTTTACGCGTGCCCTTGAATTAGGACTGAATGCGGCTGACCGTCGACGTATTGACTCTATTGCCACTCAATTTTACCGTCAGAGCGAACAGAATGTACAACTCAGGAAACTACCCGAAGCCTTGGCCCAGTTAACCATTGCTCTGCAAGTCAAACCAGATTACGCAGATGCCTGGTTAGCAGCCGGTAAAATTTATAGTTTACAACTACAGAACGCCCAGGCGGACAGTGCGCTGACGAGCGCAATTCGGTTTGATCCGACTAATGCCGACGGTTTTTACCAGCACGGACTAACCAAACTTCGACAGGGTATGTTTCAAGAAGCCATAGTGGATTTTCGGCAAACGACAACCCTACAGCCGACGTTCTACGAAGCTTCACTAAACGAAGCCAAAGCCCACGTTCAATTGCATCAGTACGACAAAGCGCAGGCTATTTTAGCCACGTTGCGTGGGTTGCGGAAACAACTGGAAAAACGCTATCCGCCGACGTTTTTTGCTGATACCTATTTTTTGTCAGGCCGGTGCGCTTATGAGCTTCGGAATTACGAAAACGCGCTCGACCAATTTGAGGATGCCCTTGCCCTAACCAAAGACTGGGCCGCCGTATACACCGAACGAGGACGAGCCTACGAAGCCTTAGCCAAACCCGACCGCGCCCGAGACGATTACACCAAAGCGGCCCAACTAGAACCCACCGTGGCGGCTCACTATCTGCCCATCGGGTTATTGCTTGAAAAGCGGGAAAAGTTTGACGACGCCCTGGAAGAATACAACCGAAGCCAGCAACTCGACCGTGACCATACATTAACCACCCAGATTTCGCTGGGGAAAGGCCGCTGTCTAATGGCGCAGGGCAAATACCTCGATGCACTAGCTGAGTTGACCAAGGTAGGACAATACGACGGAACGCCCTGCACCGATGAATGTTTTTATCTACGTTCCTATGCTCAGGTGCGCACGGGTCAGTTGCCTACCAATGTGCGTATGACTGGGGTAAATTCCCTACCGGCATCGGCCGAGAATGCGCCTAAAATTCGGTACGTACTGGCGTGTGCGCACCTTCAGGCCAACGACGACAATCAGGCGCTGGCGCTACTGGAAAAAGCGATGCAGATGGGTATTTCAAAGGAATTTCTGAAGAAAGATAAACTGCTCGATTTCGTGCGGAAAGATTTTCGGAAAACGCCCGCTTATAGCCAGCTCGTCAGTCGCTATCGGCAATGAATTATGCAGAAAGCCAGGGCATGGTGGTGGGGTTTCGTGGGCCTGCTACTGCATGGAGCCTTGCAGGCGCAATCCATCAAATTTGTTGGCCGGGTTCAGAATCATCAATCACGGCAGTTTATAGCAGCTACGTGGCGATGGACAAATGCAGCGAATCAACTGCTGCTCGAACGAAGCGCTCCACCCGACGGCTTCGTTGGGTCCGTGCCTTCGGATGCCCGCTTTCTGACAATTAGCAGTCACGGCTATCGAGCCATCCGATTACCAGTTCATTGGCCTCGCACACCAACTGATTCTGCCCGATTTCTGGTAACGCTGCCCCTCGTACCCATCGATAAAATGGTCGATAATCAACCGTATTTTCAATCCGAACAGCGGGCCATTCGGTTATCGTCACGCAATTTAGGTAAGATAGCGGCCCGGTTTCTGGTACAGGACGCGCTAACCGGCCGACCTATTCAGGCCAGTATCTGTTTGTTCTTCACGAAAGCAGCCATAAAACGCTGTTTTACGACTGCCTCGGTGCGTACCGATATCTTCCGGCAGGATATTGTGGCCATTGAAGCAAGTGCATCAGGCTACCAACCTTACCTGGGCAACGTAGTAATCCGTGATTCGGTGGGACGGAATCCGTTACGATACGTTATCCGGCTCAACCCCACCCCCACGCTTATAATGATGAGCCTTCCCGACGTATTGGTGTCCGTTGGGGTTTTGTTAAAACGGCTTCCCAACGGCCCAATCTATACCGCCACCCGATTAACCGATACGCAACTGATGGCCAACCTGGAACCAGGAACGTATGCCATTACAGGAGGAAAAAAAACCGAACTGATTCTTAGTGATACACTACAATTAAAACCAGGGTTGACAGCGTATCACTTAACTACGCAATTATCCAGCGTAAGCGTGGCTGGTGAGCACGTCATTTATTTTAACCAAAGCAGCTACGAACTAACGCCAACCGCCAAACGGCAACTCGACCAGTTTGCCCGTATATGGCGAACCAATCCGCCCAGGCGCATCTATCTAAGTGGTCATACTGACAATGTCGGCAACGCACAGGTAAACAAGGTTTTGTCGGAATTTCGAGCCAGAACCACGAAAACATACCTCGTTCAACGGGGTATTCCCGAAGGTCAGTTCCGCATAGAGAGTTTCGGGTCAGCGCAACCAGCGGTTTCTAACACTACCGAAGAAAACCGTCGTCAAAATCGGCGGGTAATTTTGATGGTACGTTGAATTTACTGGAGAAAATCTACGCGGTGTTGCTCCGTTGGTACGTAGCGTGTCATACTATTCGGTAAAACTGAACGACGTGCTACGTTTGATCGGAAAATGGTATGATGATTATCCCGTTTGGTAAGTTAGGAGTGAACTGCTTACTTTATCAGGTTGTCGCCGAAGGAGTGCTCACGGTTTAGATTGCCGTAACTTTAGTGGAGCAACATCATCACCACTCATTGGTAGTGAACTACGACGCGACCGTAATTGCCCGCCACAAGAATGATAAATTATTACTCTTCAGCCCTTTTTCTCCTCATTGGCCTGCTCATTCAGCCTAATTCATTTTGTTACGCCGAGGTAAATCAGAGCCAGCCTTTGGCTCGGTCATTAGCAGAAGAACTAGAACTCAAAGCATATCAGCATGAGCGGGCTGGCGAACAAACCCAGACAAAAGTAGTATACGGACAAGCCATAGCAGAACGTGCCAAATCGGGGGTCTTTACCCTATTGTCGCAGGGTGGCCTTCCCTTAACAAAATACTTGTATCATCCCTATGATGACGTAGTTACCCAAGGCGATTCGCTTAAAGCAGTTGGGCAGTCAAAGCTGGTAGAAGAGTTATATGCCAAAACCCTGAAGCAACTCGAGCCAGGCCAAGCGAAATCGTCCAGTGCCAGACGACTCCAGCAACAGCTTTATTTAATTGAATTAGCAAATGGGCGCAAAAACGCTGAGCAACGTCTGACGGCTTTAACGCAGCAGGTTTTAGATGAATGGGGCCCCTACAGTGATGTGTATACGAGTTTGCTTTACGAGCAAATCAGGTATTACGACTACAGTCGGAATTTGCCGCTACTTACGGAGTCTCTTAACCGAATGAATTCTGTTTTACATAAGCGACAACGGAATCTGGCCGCGTTTTTATTAAACGACTTCGAGTATGATACGTTTCTAGCGCTGCATCAGCGATACATCGACCAATTACTCTCTGTTTGCGTTAAATACCAGGCTGAGCAACCAGAATTAATCACTACAATCGCGGACTATCTCCTAGTTTCCCGCAATCTTCAGCTAAACGGGCAGCGCATTCTTCGGGAACACTTTATTGTTAAAAACGTGGCAGATATGTTCGTCGCTTTTGGCATGAGTGTTGGCATACCTTACTTGAAGGAAACCGTTGATAAAACACCACCAGACTCCAAGGAACATCAGGAAGCAGTGGCTGAGATTGCATCCCGGCAGGCTCTCATTCAGCAGTTTAACGCCAAAGCGCGACGTAATGCATTATACATTGAATGGGCCAAGTTAAAGACCGGTAGTGATAGAAATGCATTTAATGAGGTTGAGAGTAAACTGCTCGATAGCATTGGGCGTTTCATTGATCAACTCATCATACCCGGTCCAACCGCTGTCATCGCCAAATTACAGCCTGATCGGGCTATAGTCGATTTCTTTTCCTACAGAGACGAGGCAAACCCATCAAACATCCAGTACGGGGCCATTATCTACACCGGAAAGCGATCTGTGCCAAGCCTAGTATTGCTAAGTAGCCGGACAGCCATTTGGCAACTTATCGCTCAGCAAAAAAGAGAGCTGCCAACAGAAACCTATCAGTTAATGAACGCAATTAATCGATTGTATACATCAACAGGCTTATATGAATTACTCTGGAAACCGTTAATGCCAGCATTCGATACCATTCATCATATCGATTATTTACCGATAGATTTACTGAATACTGTAGCATTTGATGCGCTCACGGCTTCGCCCAAAGGCAAACCTCTTTGTGAGCAATTCACCATGAGAAGGGCACTGACAATCCCATCCGTATTTGCCGACTCAGTCGTCATTGCGCCGGAGAAACTACCTGAAAAGCAGGTGAACGCCGATTTATGGGGAGGCATACTATATGATACGAAGGCGGCTAAATTACCCCGAAATGCTAAGTTACCGAGTGAAATTATCCCCTTGCGGGGAGCATCCATAACATTAACACGCGGTCGATACTGGAACTACCTGCAAGGTACGAAAGAGGAAATCAGCAAGATTAAGACTCTTTTAAAATCGTTTAAGAAACTACATTTTGACTCCTATACGAAAAAAAAAGCGAGTGAGTATACGTTTAAATACCGATACTTCAACCTCACTCATCCACATATTTTGCATATAGCCACGCATGGATTCTATGACGATATGAGGCTTGAGAAACCAACTAATGACATTAACCAACTTTCGTCGCAGAGCAACGAGATGATGTTAAAGGGGGCCCTAGTTCTGGCAGGCGCTAATACTCCTCCAGAAGCCGACCAGGAAGATGGCATTCTTACAGCCCTGGAAATTTCTCGCCTTAATTTAAATTCAAAGTTAGTCGTGCTTAGCGCGTGCGAATCTGGGTTAGGCGAACAGAAAAGCAATGAAGGGGTTTTTGGACTCCAGCGGGCTTTCAAACTGGCAGGGGCAGAGTACTTACTGATGACGCTCTGGGAAATTCCGGACCGGGAAACAATCGATATGATGGGTTTCTTCTATGGAAATTTAAGCAAAGGTCAATCAATAGAAACCGCCTTCCGAAACGCTCAAACCTCGATGAAATCAAGTCATTCACCTTTTTTCTGGGCAGGCTTCGTCCTTCTTCGTTAATCGTGTGATTAGCTAGAAACTCTGTTGAGACGGTGATTGCGGAAAAGCTCATCTATTCTTTTGCTCAGGATGTACAAGGCAACTATTCAGGCAATACCAGCATCAGCACCTTAAGGATATTTATGATACACAACAAGCTGATAAACTAAACCTGACTTGACGGTTACCACTAAGCCCGCCCGTTTGTAATGATATATACGATCCTGCGCATTTCGGTCTATTCGAGTATCGGGTAAACCATATAGCTTTGTAATAGTCTCTTCAGATTGGTTTACCCGAAGCCCAAGCGTTGTTTGCCAGGATGAAGAAGTAGTAGTTAGAACATCGTACTGACTCGACCGACCTGTTGAAATTCGTAGTAGATCAACACTGCTCTCCTGATCAACTCTTCCGTTGAGCGTAATTTTCTGTTGCCCCGGAATACGTACCGTAATGGGAAATGACTCCGATGTTGCAAAGGGGAGGACTACCTTCCCTAAGCTCGACTCCGGCGATACATTCACCGTCGAAATATTGTCAGTTGGATCATTCGGGCAAGCTGGCCAAACATCCATTGCTGCTCGGTTAAATGACTCATTAGCGGCACCAGTTATGGAAGAAAAGCTCTCACGGAATTCGTCAAGTCTGTTAGTTTTTTTTAGCCGCAGGACTGCTTTCACAAAGCGAATATTCGGATCATTTTGGGACTGTTGCGTTAAATCCTCCAGCAAGTCTTCCGCCGTGCCATAACGATGCTTCATTAAATAGATGATGGCCAAATTCAGCGCTGCCGGTGCATAGTCTTGATTAGCCTTGTGAGCCTGTGTGGCATAGTTATGAGCCAGTTCTAAAAACTGGCTCATTTCTTGACCGGTGGTTGATCCACGAAGCGTCAGTAGGCGATTAAAGCTATCCCATTCTACCGGCAACCGGAATGGCATCTCCTGGCAACTGGTCAAATTCAGCGCCTTTTTAAGATATAAAGCCGCGAGATTGTTTTGCAGACTTGCCAACGGCCAACGATGGATAGTTTCCGTCAGACAGGGTTCCACCAACGCATAATCTCCAACAGCAAATAAGAATGTAGCTGCATCAACCAGCAGGGCGTCGGGACGGGCGGAGTTAACTTGGGCGAGCGATAGTTTTATTCGATCTGGTTTATTTGGATAACCGGGCAGGTTGTTAGGCAAACTGTAGGATTTATAAAGACGTTCGTAGAGTGGCCTAACTAATCGAAAGCTGTTGTAGCCTGCCAGAAACGCGTGAAGCACTCCTTGCCGATCGGCCAATGCCTCAAGAGTTGCCAGTTCTTCGTCCGACAAGGAGGAACGGTTACCATTGTTGTTCATACGCCCGTCTTGAGCGAGGTCCAGCCACTCTTTATGATTGGCGTGATAGTGGGTTAGCTCGTGACCAATCACTATGGCTAACGCTGCACTCGAGTCCTGACCAAACGTACGACAGATGTCATAAAGCTTTTCATTGATGAATACGGTTTCCTTGGGTTTCGGCTTAAAACTCGCCATTGACGGTAAGCCAAGGGTAGGCACAAGTTTTACTAAGGGGGGATGGCGAGTGTCTGAAAATGTACTCCATACCTGTTTCGTTATATTCGTAATGGTTTGCAGACGGGCATCGGGCGTTGTAGCAGGTTGAGACATTAGACTGCTACCCGAACCTACCAGCGCCAAAAGTAAGATGGCTACCCCTAAGCCCCATCTATTTATGGGTAGGCGATTTTTTACTTGTATTATGATCCGCACTGATGAAAACTTGTTAACCATTTCTTGATGAATACATATCCATTCAGAGAGATACTACATTATTTTGAACTATAGAGCTGCTCGCTAAGCGACAAATACCAAGTTGGCTGATTAGCCATTAGTAGGCGATAGCTTTAATATAAGTAGTAGCTGTTCAGCGCCCGTAAACGAATATCACCAAAGCAGTGTGTATGAAGCTGTTCAGATTTTATCAATGATTTCCAAAACTGTTTGAGTTTTGAGCAGGGTCGCCCGTGCACTCATCAACAAAGCTATGATCGAAACCTGGGTTTTGCCACAGATAATAGTAGAAACACGGGGATTTGATACCACTGACAGGCCAGCGATGAGGTCAATAGCTTTATACTCATCGCTGGCCTGGATTAATTTAATAGCCACTACGTTACCAACACCGGGCAATGAGGTAACTAACTCAACCGAGCCGCGGAGCGGAATGGTTTCAGAGCAGGTTTATAAGCAGTAATGAGTCCAAGACGCCAAACATGAGTTGTACGGCAACAAGCTGGTCGTCAATCTAGAACCCGTTCAAAGGAGGACTAAGGAATGGGTAGGGTCGCTTGTTCGGTAATTATCCTATGAGCAGATTTGCTTGTCGCGAAGAGAGGCTCAAATGATATGAGCTTTTCCCAAAGAAGGACGTAGCTTTCTTTAAAACTAATTCACGGACCAATAGATAAAACTGAGGTTCCATTCTCCAAAACTACTACGAACCACAGCGGTCGTGCCGATGAACGTCAACCGTCGACTGTCAGGTTCTAGCCGAATTTGGCAGTCGACGGTTGCGTTTCAACCGACAAAAATGGTCGTTTGCCCTCTATTCTAAACAGTTCGTGCAGGCTGCTATTTCTCAACGCGCTTCGGGCGACCAACTTTGTTGTACCAAACCGGTAGAGCCTTCCTCTTTTTACCTAAAACAACACAAATACGATGAAATCATTACTTGCACAGTACCGGGCTACCCTGTTAATCTTATTGGTAGCCGTTTCCTTTACAGCCTGTAAAAAAGACAATCCGGACCCATCACCTGATCTGGGCAACCGCGTAGCGGGTCAGTATACCTTCTCTGAGCTATCGTTCAATGGGCAAACCCGACCCGCCAGCCAAACCAACCTGAAAGGAAGCGTACGGGTAGTGCGGCAAACCGCCACCAGCGTGTCGATGCAACTGGATATTCGGTCAAAGTCAGGAGACGAAGAATTTCTGGTTGGCTCGGTTGAAAACATTGACCTGACCAACAATGGCAACGACGTTGAACTTCGGGCGCAGGGCGACAAGATTGCCTACGTATCGAGCAACAAACTGATCATTAACGGCCGCGACGACAATAATACGGAGTTTACCATCACCGCTACCAAATAATTCATCCCACCCATTCACTACCCATGCATTCCTTAAAAAAGTATTTGCTCTTAGCGCTTGCCACACTTACCCTGTCGAGTTCGCTAACGAGTTGTGTAACGGTCTTTGGCGGACGTATTACCGACGAACAGAAACGCAGACCGGCTCCCGGTGAGCTACGTCGCGAGATCCGGGTAGGCGGGCTAATTGCCGACATCCTTCTCTTCCCCTTGGTCAGTATTCCGGTTGATTTTGCAACTGGCGCGATTTACAAGCCCAGATACAGCCCAACGGCGCAGAAAGCCCCGGCGGCTACGTCACAAACTGTAAATAAGCGGTAACAGAATTCAGAATTTGCTAAAGAGTTAATTGCATCAACAAAGGCTACCGTATCAGCAGAACGCACCTATGCCGTTTTTCTGGTACGGTATTTGTTCATTGGGGAGAGGGTAATGACGAAGCCGTTGGAGCGGATAAAATCCAGAAACCATGCCTTAGCAATTCTTGGGCCAATGATGCGGTTACGACCCAATAAAAATTTTCGTCGTTAGTGACAATCTGATACGTATCGCCCTGCGTTTCGCCATTCTGGGCCTGGACATAGGTGAACGCCTGCTGTAAACTGGCAAATGAGGCCACTGAAGAGGGAGAATCTTTAGATGATGCTTTTATAATATCTAACCAGGATAATTGTAATAATATAGACATAGTAATGACCAGTTATCTACGTGCACAAACGTAGGGCATCTAGTCACTAAAACTATGCCATTATAGACAATCATTTCAAAAAGACATAATTTTTAATTAAGATTAAAGCTATTAGTTTTCAAATAGTTAACGTTTTTTACGTTTCTTATATACTTCAAAAGCCGCTCAATAATTCATTCACCTTCGCGCCTTATCCTACCCGTTCGACAGCGGAATAGTAGGTGTTCGGCCAAACACATCGGCTAGTGCTCGCCGGGCTGCATGGTACCCGCACATGCCATGCACCCCACCTCCAGGAGGTGTCGATGATGAACATACGTAAATGCCTTTTGCAGAAGTTCGATACGGTGAGAGCCCAATAACAGGGCGGGTGTACAGCTGAGTAATGTCTATGATTCCTCCGTTGATATCACCCCCAACGTAATTGGGATTGTACACTTCCATCTGAGTGGTATTCATGGTGTGCCGGGCCAGAATCCGGTCGCGGAAGCCCGGCGCGAACCGCTCTACTTGCTGCTCGATGGCTGCGGTTCGGTCTAGGGTAGAGCCATTCGGGACGTGGCAATACGCCCAGGCCGTGTGTTGACCTGCCGGGGCTCGGGTATCATCAAATAAGCTGGGTTGTGCCAATAACACAAAGGGCTTATCGGGGTGCCGTCCTTCAGACGTGGCTTGTTCACCAGCGGTAATTTCCTCGAATGTGTTCCCCATGTGAATGGTGCCTGCTTGCCGACACTCGGCCGCTGTGAATGGAATCGGACCGTCCAGCGCCCAATCGATTTTAAAAACTCCCATCCCGTAGCGGTACTGCTCAAGCTGCCATCTGTATAGTGGCGAGAATCGTTCACCAGCCAGTTGGAGGAGCTGTTTGGGCGTTACGTCCAGCAGAACAGCCCTCGCCGAAGGCAACTCTCCCAGCGTTTTGACGGGCGTGTCAGCCTGGATTGTTCCGCCAATGGACTGAAAATAAGCGGCCAGCGCATTGGCGATACGTTGCGAGCCCCCTTTCGTAATAGGCCACCCCCGCAAATGGCCAGCCGTCATGAGCACCAGTGCTATGGCCGACGTGGTCAGGTTTGAGAGGGGCTGGATAGCGTGGGCGGCCATACCGGCAAATAACCCTTTCGCTTCTTTTGTCTGAAAGCGTTTTGCTAAAAATGTAGCTGACGGTAAGGCATCCAGCCCAAAGCGAGCCATATTAAGTGGATGTTTTGGAAAACGTAACGGACCTAACACATCGGCAGCCATAGTAGGCCAGTCACGGATCAGCGGCTGCATCAGGTCAAGGTAAGCCTGCTTGTCGATACCGAAACGTTGAGCTGTTTCATGTACAGAGGCCCCCAAAACGGCGGCCGTACCGTCATCGAACGGGTGAGCCGCCGAAAGTGGTGGGTAAATAAACTCAAGGCCATGCTCGGCCAAGGGTAAGCTCTGAAAGAAGGGCGAGCCAGCGGCCAACGGATGAACCGCCGAACACACATCATGAACAAAACCGGGTAGCGTCAATTCAGCAGATCGTAACCCACCGCCAATTTCCGCTTTACCTTCGACAAGTAGCACCGATACGCCGGCCTGTTGTAACGTTATTGCGGCTGCCAGGCCATTTGGCCCCGATCCTACTACGATAGCATCGTACTTACTCAAAATAGATCGCTTTTATTACCTAAGCTATTCTTCCAAGCTTTTGTTTATATCCTTATTTCCAGCTTTCTGGCCGATGTACTACACTACCATCGCGCTGGATTCGCCAGACCGTTATCGGATTGAGATGATAGCCGCCCATATCGGCTCCGCGAGCTTCGAGCAATTGCTTGAACGTTGGCTGCACGTAACCCGTTTCGTCGATTGCCCGGCTCATAATTTCGGTTTCATCACCTTTCCAGTACCACAGGTGCCGAAAATACGTATGGGCCTTGTTCATAACAGGCTCCTGAAGGCTAGCCAGTTCCCAGGTCTTACCCGCATCCAGACTGACCTCTACTCGACTGATTTTACCCCGTCCGCTCCAGGCCAGGCCACGCAGTTCAATCCAGCCCGGTTGTACCTGTACCGGATACGTTGGAAACGTAATAATTGATCGGGCATCGATGTCGAAGCTAAACTGCCGTATCTTTCCGTCCTTAACGGCCTCTGTGTACTTTGACGTTTCTTCGCGCGTCATGAAGGGCTGGTCGGATAGTTCGAGCCGACGCAGCCATTTTACGCTAGTGTTACCTTCCCAACCAGGCAGAAACAAGCGAACGGGATAGCCCTGCTCGGGACGTAACGCTTCGCCATTCTGTGCGTAGACAATCATCGCGTCGTCCCATCCTTTCTGGACAGGTATGCTGCGTGTCATTACGGCGGCATCACCTCCTTCGGCTAAAAACCAGCTTGCCCTCGGTTTGACACCTACTTCGCGAAACAAGGTAGAAAGCTTTACACCTGTCCACTCACTCTGGCTGGTTAATCCACAAATGTCTTGAGGTGTCATGGTTTCTTTTCCTGACCTGAAGTTTCCCGAACACTCCAGAAACGCGATACTGGATACCGATGGAAACCGCTTAAGGTCAGCCAGCTTAAATACCAGTGGCTTGTCGACCATACCGTGAATCAGCAACTCATGAGTATTGGGGTCAATAGCCGGCACGCCCGCATGATGTCGCTCAAAATGAAGGTCGGAAGGTGTAATGATGCCGTACAGATTTTGCAGGGGCGTTCGGGAAGAAATATCCGACGGTTTCTTGACCAGCTTTTCATACGGAGAGCGGCTCCCCAACTCGCCGGGCGGAATACCGGGCTGTTTCGTTGGATCGTCCGTTATAACTGTTTCGGGCACACCAATCTGAACGGCTTTCGCAAACGAGGTTTGCACAACGGCCACGGCAGCTGTAGCGGCTCCCCCTAACAATGTCCGACGGCTTAGTTTACCATAAGTTGACGATAACAAAGAGCCCGCTTGATCCGCTACGTCTATATTCTTACTTGTTAGGCTACTCATCGTATTTCCGGTCCACCGCGCCGGTCGTCAGGAATGAAATATTTTTGCGCGGGCATGGTCACCTTGGGTAAGGTTTGTGCATTCATAACCGCATCAGCGCTTACTATCTGATTGGCATTTAAAAGAAACGCAGTTAAACTATACACTTCATTATCAGTTAATGAGCCAGGCTGGTTGTAGGGCATAGCTCGCTGTATGTAATCAAAAACCGTCGTAGCGTAAGGCCAGTAATTACCAATTGTCTTTACTTTTTTGCCCGATTCACCAGCCGGACTAACCAAAGCCCCCTGCGGTCCTTCCGTACCGGTTGCCCCGTGGCAGACTGCACATTTGGTTGCGTAAATCGCTCTTCCCTCTAATACCGTCCCTACCCCTTTAGGTAAGCCAACCCCATCGGGGCGAACATCTATATCCAACCTGGCAATGTCATTAGCTGTTGCCAGACGACCAAACCCAAAACGTACGGCTTGTGGCAACGTATCCTTGTAGACTTCCTGATCAGATTGCAATGTAGCTACTGACTTCCATTCCGCAGCGTGACCAGATGCTTTACCATTTACTTGAAAACAGCTATCCAACACAACGATCAGCATGAAGCCAATTAGGGGGACTTCAAATCTCAATTTCCTCATCGTTTTCCTTAACGACAGTGCTGATAAACGTCAGTTAATGTGATTTACAAAAAAAGCGAAATAAGTCTCTAATTATCAACGCATTGAATTACCTACTTTTTGTCATCCCGACGCCAGGAGGAATCTTCGGATGAGGCCCAAACCTCCGGCAAGTGAAAATTCCTCCTGGCGTCGGGATGACAAAAAATTAGGGCACAATAATGTTAATCACCCATAAATTACGCTTAATACGTTCCCGCCCGTAGTGTACTCTCTGACAAGGCATAGTTGCGATTTACACGGTCCAGGACAACGTGAAGCGACCGTTTCTTCTCATCGACGCCGGTTAGAATAACCTGCGATCCGTCCGTTGTCTGGTAGCGGAGAATCATCCGGTTTCGTTTGCCATCCTCCCGTCGTGCTTCGGCTTTGATGCCTTTGGTGCGACGTGTTGATCGGGCGAGGGGATCAATTTTGAGGTCTTCCGGACCGATGTTTGCAAGGGACGCTTTGGGAATCCAGTTGTCAGTAGGTTGTTTCTTTTCCCGCTTCTTTGGTGCATTTCCTTCCGAATCGCTCCCACCTTCACCCCGTTCACCACGGCCACTCGATGGACGATATTTATCCTGCAAATACAGAACATGATTGACTGGGTCAGCGTCGTAATAATATACCCGCTGCCCGCCAGCCACACCCGTAAGTTCAAACGTCCGGTTCAGGTCGCGCATAGGTGAGCCGCCCCCGTTAGAAAGATCTAGCGGTACAGGCCGGTTGACCTTAAATGTCAGCGTCGACCAGTTTTCAAACGTAGCTTCCTGCCAGCGCAAAGAGTCAGTGGGTGAGTACGGTATTGCTTTTCCGTCTAGCTTGAATTCGCTTACGTTGTAGTTCCCACGTAGCTCGGGCACGCCCTTTTGTGCAGGTTGTTTGTACGGGTCATAGCGGAAGTTTACGTATTGCAACCAGAATAATAGCCCCAGAAAGATACCTATTGTTGCTGTTTTTAAGGAAACGCGGCCAACTCTCTGCCACGTTTTTGATAAGCTTGGGTAGTAATAATTGGGCACTGTAAATTGCTCTTTAATCAGCAGACTGTACAGAGCAGGTACGTAATACACTAGCAGAAAACCGGCCAGCACTACGAAATATGAACTGTAACCATGAACGCCCCCATCGTAGGCCAGGTTAACGTATACGATGTCGGCCAGCGCGCCGAACAGTAGTACGGCTCCCCAGAAAGTCGTTACCCGAAAGAACAACAACGCTCCAGCCACTACTTCGACAACGCCCGTGAAGACTTCGTACCAGGGCACAATGCCGATCGAAAGCCAGTATATTTTCTGGGCAGTCAGATCACCAAAATTTGTATTCAGTAGTCCCAGCGATGGATAGGGTAACTGCGTGGGCATGAGTTTGGTAAAACCGAACCCAATGATACCAATGCCCGCCCGGTACCGGGCAATAACCCGCAGCCAGTAATAAAGCAGGTTATACTCCTGACGTTTCCGGTCTAGCGCCGTCCAGACTAACCCGACGACCGTCGACACAAGCAGAATGAACACCCATTCGCCGTAACCCATCCACGACGGCCACCATTTAGCGCCACCCAATAGGTTCGGCTGAAAGCGAGCAATGTCATACAGATCGCGGTAGTGTAAATGCAGCCAATCGAGCGAGAACAGATTTCGGTACCAGCCTATGTTGGTCGGTATTGAGAAGATTATAATGAAGACAAACGCAATTCGAAAAGCGATTTTCTCTCCAGTTGTCCAGGGTCGGCGCGCGGCTCGGGTAGTTCCTGGCTTCGCTGCTCTCTCCAGCGTTTGTCCGCTCACAGGCGCAACAAAGTCTGTTGGTGCGGCTGCCGTCTGATACGTAAGGTTGCTAAGGGTCGTTTTCAAGGTGGACATAGCGGAAAGCAGTTTATAGTTTCAGCGTGCCGCGCCGACCGGCTTTGGCTGCTTCGTTGAGTAAATACTTCTTATTGACTTGATCCAACACGACATAAACCGAATCCTGGTTTTCATTCAGTCCCGACAGAATGATTTCGCCTGATCCTGATCGCTCGTAATGCAATTGCAGCGTTTCGCCAGCATAATTTGGATTTCGGTTGGTAAGGGTGAGTAGTTGTCGGGTTGCGTCCACCTGATAGCTGTAGTAATGTCTACCCGCTGATCCCGCGAACTCGTACGAACGGGCCGCATCAGCCACCTGAATCTGCTCGGTATTGGTCTTGTCAATCCGAACCGGGCGGTTTGACTTAATGCTGATGGTATTCCATCGTTCGAACACGACGTCCTGCCAGCGTTTCGAGTCGGTTTTAGAATAAGGCAGTACCTGATCGGTCAGTCGGAATTCACGAACAGTATAGACACCAGCGGCCCCAGCTAAACCGGGCGTTTTGGGATATTGATACGGATCAGTCCGATACGCGCCATACGTTCTGTAGCCGTAGAGTCCTACCGCAAAGACGAGAAAGGCACCCTTTAATATAGGCCGGGCAATTTTCCAGCGACCAGCAAAAACGGGGATGAACCGGTTGGGGATCGTTGGCTCTTCCAGCGACACCAACCGCACCAGCCGGATGGCATCAAAGGCGAACAGAAAGAGGGCAATCGTAATGAGATAGAAACTATACACGTACTCTCCGCCTTCGTACGCCAGATTCGACATAAAGACATTCCCTGTGAACGGAATAATGATCAGTAGACCAATGGGGGTTGTCTTGCGGTTAAGTAATAACAATCCACCCAGGATTTCTACCAAACCTAGAAACGATTCGTACGAAGGCACAATCCCCAGGCTCATCGAGAAGAGCTTCCAGGCCGTGAAATCACCGTAGGCCGTATTCAGATTACTGATCGAAGGAAGCGGTGCCTGCATCGGAAACAGCTTGATGAATCCATAGGCAATGACGCCAATGGCGAGTCGATACCGCAGAATCACCCGCAGCCCGTAGTATAGGGCATTATATTCTAGGCGCTTCGTATCCCGGATGCTCCAGAGTAGCGTACCGACCAGGGCGAGAAGTGCCACAACCGCCCAGTTCGCGAACGTATCGTCGGGGCCGAAAAAATGGGGGGCGTATCGCGACAGATTGAACAGGTCGCGGTAGTAGTACTGCCCCCAGTCAATGGTCAGCAGATGGCGGTAAAAATGCCAATCCAGCGGAACGGTCTGAATGATGAAGTAGATAAAGAAGAATCGAAACAACACACGCTCGTATCCCTGCCATTCAGATGGTTGTCGTTGGGCGGTTTGCCACTGAGAGTCATTTGTTATCGCCCCCTCCGAAAGGTCGTTATCCCAGTCAGACACCAGGGCGGTGCTTGTCAGTTTGCTCATGGTTGAGTCTGTTTAAGGATTATTTTGCTGGTTCGTTAGGACGCACTGGTGGCTGATTCAGCACTTTGCGGGCTTGTAAGTCGAACTTTTGCCCCTTCCCCAAAAAGAAGAAGGGTCCTCCGGTACTATTTTGCCCCGACGGGTATTTGGCCGGTCCGCCGTCGCGGTTGTTAGCAATCTGCTCAGCAGTGTATACCCCTACGTATGAATTGCCAATCACCTCAAACGTATTCTGCTGGACAACAATAGCGGTACTTTCGTCGATGCCCAAACCCAGCAGTTCAGGACGGGTCTTGATAACGTCGATGAGATCAAACTGGCGATTCCGGCGCAAGACGTGCTGATCTATCGTTACGTTGTGGATGAAGTCAAGGCCCTGGGTATGATCACCGATCATAATTGAATTACCCTTGGTATCGCCCCGTACCATGAACGACCCAAGAATGGTAGCACCCGCCGACGTACCACCGATGACACCACCACGAGCCAGCAAGGCGTTAAATTCTTTATGTGACAAGGTATTGAGATACGAATCTGCAAGCCGCCAATGCCGCCCGCCCACAAACCAAACGCCCGTCGCTTTTTTCAACGGAGCCACGAATGATTCCTGATTGGCAACCTTTGGATCACGCGTATGTAAAACGGTTATGTTTTTGACGCCCAAGCTTTGTAGCCTTTCGGTCTCTCGTGGGGCCTTGTTAGCCGTAGAGTCGTCGCCCGCCGTGGGGATGATGACGATATTAGCAGTAGCGGCACCACCCGCGAGTTCAACAAAACGCCCCCAGAGTTCAGGGCTCATAGCACCGCCACCAACAATAACCAGTGCGCCTTTCTCTGGCCCAACGGTTTTTGGCGCCGTTTGCGAGAAACCAGACGTTACAATGAATAAGAAAAAGAGGAAAGATAAAATGCGTTGTGTATGCATGAGTGTTAGTTTTTAAAAATTGTAGCTTTACGTAGCTCCGACACCGCTACGGAAACAGCTTAGTACCCCTTATTCTGCGTTAGGGCTTTATCGGCCAGGATTTCGCTGTTCGGAATGGGCAATACGTATTTGTTAGGATCGGTAATGTTGAGTACTGTCCCAATTCTCCCTTTCCGTCCCAGATCGAACCAGCGATCGGTTTCAAAGGCAAATTCTACGCGCCGTTCGTCTTCGATGGCCTGGATCAAGGTTTCTTTGGTAGCGGCTGTTGACAGTGGTACGCCCGCCCGGTCACGAATGGCATTGAGGTCGGTCAGCGCGGTGGCTGTCTTACCCAGTTGAGCCCGCGCTTCGGCCCGGATCAGAAACAATTCGGCAATCCGGATTAGGTAAGCGGGGTCTGTACCGATCGGGTTCCGGTAGTATAGCTTGCCATACCAGAGATTGCCTGGAGGGGCCGTTTGTGCAATGAGTTCTTTACGGTTCCCGCCCACGTTTGGGTCGTTGAGCAACGTAACAAGCTGATTAGAAGGTGCCCACTCCCGACGGCCACTCAGCGCCGGTGGCAACCACCAGTTACTGTGTCCATTTTTGAACGAGTTGGTGTAGGCAATCTCAAATACCGACTCAGTCGTGGCAACGGCGTTGTTGGCGAAAAACGCACTGTATGGCTTTACGAGCTTATACGACGCGTCGTCGATCAGCTTAGTAGCATACTCTTCCGCCTTATCCCATTCCTGTCGATACAGATGGTAACGCGCCCGAAGTGCATAGACTGTTTTCTTCGTAACCCGGTTGCGGTTAGTAGTATTGCCCAGTAGCGGCTCGGCGGTCGTCAGGTCTTTAAGCACCTGCGCGTAGGTTACGTCCAGGGAGCTGCGCGAAATACCCGTATTATCTTGGGGCGTGTGCGTTGGTTTAAGGATGAGCTGTACCCCACCCCAACCTCTGGCCAGATCAAAGTAGGACAAGGCACGAATGGCATAAGCTTCTCCTAAAATCTGGTTTTTTCGGTCGGCCGTTAATAGCGGATCATTCAATGCAGGCACCGTTTCGAGCAGGTAATTGGCCGCCAGGATGGTCCGATAAATGGCCGCCCAGGCTGAACCCACGTAGCCATTGTCGGCCGTGAGTTTGCGGGAAGTGATTTCCTGCGGGGCTCCCTGCGAACCAGTCCACTGTACGTCGCCCCCCGACAAGTACGACAAGGCCGGTAAGTTAGACCCATAGTAGCCGTCGTTACCAAGTCGGTTGTATAGTCCGTTTAAGGCCGCTTCGGCGGTGCTGGCATTCGTTACCGCCTGTGATTCATCGACCTGCTGCTCGGGCTGAACGTCCAAAAATTGCTTGCAGCCCGTTAAGAGAAAGAAAGAGAAGAGTATTGCTAATTTTTTCATTACCGATACGGGGTTCACGTTAAAGTGTCAGATTCAGTCCAAACTGGCCGGTGCGTGGTTGTGGGGGCGTTCCAAGGTCATATCCCTGGACGGATTGGCTGGAGGTTACGTTCACCTCCGGATCAGGCCCTTGGTAGTTGCTTAGCAGCAGCAGGTTAGAGCCGTTGTAGTAGATCCGCGCCGAGGCCACGCCAATCTTGCGAAGAATCGATTTTGGAATCGAGTAACCCAGCACCACCGAATTCAGCCGTAAAAACGACCCATCTTCCACAAAGCGGCTGATTGGATTGAGGTTGTAATTGTTGCCCTGCGTAGTCAGTCGGGGTACGTCGGTAATGTCCCCCTCTTTCTGCCAGCGATTCAACTGATTTTTATTGATGGCCCGCCGGTCGTCGCGCGTTCCGCCTGACTCATGAAAGAACCGGTTCGAGTTGAATACCTTGTTACCAGACTGAAAATTAAAGAAGACCGACAGGTCGAAGCCCTTGTAGGAGAAAGTGTTGTTCAGTCCACCAAAGAACTTTGGTAACGCGCTGCCGTAGAACTGCTTGTCGGCTACGGTGATGGCACCGTCTTTATTCACGTCTTCATACACGGCGTCGCCCGTTTTCGGATCAACATACAGTTGCTTATAAACAAAGAATGCGTGGTAAGGCTGTCCCTGCGCCAGTCGTTCAACGGAGTAGCTGGCATCAACGGGGATCGACAGCTTTTCCACTCGGTTCACGTTGGTCGCGATGTTGAAGCTAGTATTCCACTGGAAGCCATTCTTGTTGACGTTGAGCGTATTGAGCGCAAATTCAAGGCCCCGGTTGCTGATTTCGCCGTCATTCTTGTAAATGCTCGCAAAGCCTGAACTCTGGGCCAGTGGTACTTGTAACAGTAAATCGTAGGTATACTTCGAATACGCGTTGACTTCTAAACCAATACGGTTGTTGAATAACCCTACGTTCAGCCCGATATTGGCCTGGCGAGTGGTTTCCCATTTCAGATCAGGATTGGCGAGCTGCACCGGAAACGTACCGGGGTTATCCTGGTAGTTGTAGCCACCACCCCAAAGGCCGCGCGATGCGTAGTTGTCAATGCCGTTCTGGTTACCCGTCCAGCCGATGCTGGCTCGTAGTTTCAGGTCGCTCAAAAAGCTTACGTCCCGCAAGAATTCCTCTTGTTTCACCTGCCAGGCTACACCCGCCGATGGGAAATAGCCCCAGCGCCGATTAGCGCCGAACCGCGACGAGGCATCGGCTCGCAAGCTGGCTTCCACGAAATATTTCCGGGCAAAATTGTAGTCCACCCGTCCGAAGAAAGACACCAGACTCGACTGATTCCGGTTTGATGATGAAGTGGTTACCGACGCCGACGTAATCTGCTTGAAAGCATCCGACGGAAAATTCGTACCCTGTGCTAGTGTTTGCGTCGACACATTTCCCTGCACAGAGTTCCCGACCAAAGCCCCAAATGAGTGGTCGGTGCCAAACGTTTTGCGGTAGGTCAACGTCTGCTCATTAATCCAGACAGTGTTTTTGCTGATGCTTGACGTAGCTAAGCCTTTACTGGCACTACCCCGGTTCGTCAGTGTGTTCCAGTACTCATACTCATTATAGTCGTTGTAGTCAAGGCTCCAACTGCTACGTAACTTCAGTCCTTCGATAATGTCCAGCTCGCCATATAGATTACCAATGTAGCGCGTACTGGTCGAATTCATGTCCGTGTTGTTGATCAAAACATCGAGGTTGTCAAAACCAGCCCATTTGCCGTACGTACCGTCGCTATTGAACTTGGGCAGATACGTCGGCGTATGGAGAGCCGCCTGCAAAATCCCCCCTTGTGGCCCGTCGCCGACACGAGCGTTAGTCCGTTTTGACTGCGACATAATGTTGCTCGTACCAATACGGATGCGGTCAGTCAGGTCGTGATCGAGGTTAAGTTTGAAACTAGATCGCTGAAAATCATTGGTTCGTAGCGTAGCCTGCTGGCTTGTGTATCCTCCACCCAGATAGAAGCGAGTGTGCTGATTCCCACCCGACACGGAGAGATCGTAGTTCTGGAGAACACCCGTCCGGAAGATATCCCCTAACCGATCGTAGGTTTGTTGTTCTTCGGGCAAACCGCGTCCCCCTTCTGATTTAGGCCGGAACGGGCGTGTTTCAGGTGATTTACCATCGTTCGCCCAGGCTTCATTAATCAGGGTTGCGTGTTCGGGCCCCGTTACTAAATTCCAAAGTTTAGGAGCCCACGCCTGACCAACAGCAGCATTGAGCGTCACCTTCGTTTTGGCGTTGTAAGCACCCCGCTTGGTCGTAATGACCACAACGCCATTGGCTGCCCGGGCGCCGTAAATTGCCGTTGCTTCGGCATCCTTTAGAATGGAAATTGACTCAATATCAGCTGGGTTGATGTCGGCCAGCGGGTTATTGGCCTGCCCCTGTGTAGTGATCTTCTGTAACGACTGGTTGTTGACAAAGACGCCGTCAACAACGTAGAGCGGGTCATTACTGGCGTTGATCGAGGTAGAGCCCCTAATTCGGAAGTATATGCCGTCGCCCGGTACGCCCGTGTTGGCACCCACCTGAACACCAGCCGCCCGCCCCTGCAACTGCTGATCGAAACTAGCCACTGGCCGGTTTTTTACTTCTTCGGCGTTAATCTGCGTTACCGAGCCGACTAGGTTCTTTCGGTCCTGAGTACCATAGCCTACCACCACAACCTCATTCAACTGTGAGGTTGACTCCTTTAGTTGTACATCGAGGGATGATTGATTGCCAACGGCTAGATTAGTCGATTGATAACCAATGGCCGATATTACCAATATTTCACCTGGGCCAGCGTTGATTGTGTAACGTCCGTTGGCGTCGGTTGATGTGCCTTTGGTCTGATTTTTCAGCACCACATTAGCGCCCGGCAGCGGTTCACCGCTTTCGGTTCGGACAGTCCCCGACAGTTGACGTCCTTGAGGTGCGGTTGTTTGTGCCAGCAAACAACCATACGTGAGCAGCCAAACTGCCCATGCATATAAAAATTTTTGCATTACTTTGTATTGGTTTGTGATAGAATGAGGCTTGTCAGAGCCTTGTTTGTGAACCAGCCAGGGTGGTTGCAGCCATCCTGGCTTTTTCTTTCTTGGTAAACCGGCCAGTTGCAGCTAGCAGGTTAACCGAATACGTCTTGCTTTATTTACGTGTTTCAGGTTCTAACGTCAGCGTCGCCAACGGTTTACTATGTGTTCCCTTTAAAAAGTCATTTTGTGTAGCTAGTTAGAGTTGAGCGAATTAATATTATCTGTTTATGAGCGGAAGGAATTGGATGTAAACCAGCGGTGGCAATATGTGTACACATAGCAGCCAGCGCAGAACCCGCCCAGCGATTCCAAAGCAGCAAATATGATCAGAATGCTACTTAAGGCGACTGTGCCCCAGCCAAAGACCTGAAACAGGCCAATGCTCACGGCGAACGCCAAGCCAATGCGGGCAGCAAATCGTTTAGGCGCCTGATCAGTGCCTTTGTAGGGCAGGTGAAATAGCTTCACCACCCCATCGGCTACGATTCCGAATGGGCTAAACTTACCTGCATTGAAGGCGCGCAGACCAAAATCAACCGCCAACAGCCCAATTAACACAACGTTGTTTGTTAAGAGATACGCCAGGGCTGTCAATAGCACCAGAAAGGCGACCGTACGTACTTTGTTTTCATTTACCTGTATGCCATCTGTTGGGCACACTATCGATTCGTTAGCCATTCGATCTAGACATTAAGAAGTTGCGAACCAGCAATGGCCAACATGCCGAGTAGCCAGAGCGCGAAAAAACTTCGTGAATATGGATTTAAAGCCTCTTCGGGCTCGTTGATAAACGCTGGCGTTGCTGAGCTCAGCGCCTGCACCTGATCTACGACGGTCTCCATATCAAAAGGCGTATCGAAGTTTTCGTCTATGTGGTGATAAGCGATTTGGCGGTCCTGATCAATCACGTATAACGCTGGGATAAACGCTTCATCCGATATACCCGACACCCGATCCCAAACGGGACTATCTTCGTTGTACACCCCAAACTGACGTGACACTTGCAGGTCAGTATCGTGCGCGAACAGGAAATTCATCTCTTTCCCCTGCCGTCTCAGCGATTGCGGAGATTCATTCGATAGCACCACCAGTTCTACACCCAGCTCCAGAAGCGATTCATTGAGTTTCACCAGTGAGTCCAGGTAAGGGCCAGCGTAACGTCCCCAGCAAGGGCAATAGAAACTCACCACCACCGGTTTTGTCGTGACCAGGTCCAGCAGCGACACAGTTGGTCCCGGAGTCGGATAATTAAACAGCGAAGCCCGCCAATCGCCTGAACCACCCGTCAGATTAAAGAATGGCGCAGTGTCGCCGGTTGTCAATGGACTGACTGAAACAGGAGCCCGACGAGTTTTGGTGACTATAGATCGGATTTCACCTAATTCATTTTCAAATTCGAGTGTCATAGATATGTGTTGTTCAGTTGTTATTTTCAAAATTTATGTTTCTCCCGTCTGCCCGTTTCATTTTAACCCCATTATTATATCTATTCTATGTAATTAATAGATTAATATAGTATATAAAAGGATTCTTGAAGTTAGACAGCTATACAGCATTATTCTTGAGTGATCAGAAAGGCTTGGCGTCAGGCAAAGTCCTGGTTGTCTATCAACAACAGGCCGTCTTATAAACGGGTAGGGTAACGCACATTCGCGACCGGGAAACAAAAGTTTCAAGTGAGAGGACCGGTCGGATGGTTTGCGTTTTCATGATAAAAAATGGGCCGTTTCAAGTATCAGCCGATTAAGTTCATGGGCAAAGGTGAAAACCAATTTTATGTTACGCAAGCTTTTTTCGAAAAAACTTTACGAAAACCGGCAAAACCTAATCCGTGCAATGCATTGACAATCAACCCCCTAATCTCGATAGACTAGTCAAAAGATGTTGGTACTCGTTACGGCATGATGTAGATTAGCTAGCCCATCCTATTCTCCCCCGCTGATCGACCACCTTCGATTCCATTTCCTTAAGGCAGTCGACTAAAAATTGTTTCTGCAATTCGTTTCATGCCTAAATCACCCGGGTGATTTGCCACTCCGGTATGATCGACGCGATGCTCCACCCTATCCTCGCCACCTACCACTGCTCCCATATTGCTCTTGTTTTCCTTTGTATCGAGCTTAGATAAGGGAATGAACAGTACGCCCGCTTCGTTTGAAGCCTCTGACATGACCATGTCTTTAGCCGCATTGGTCCAGAAGCTTCCAGTTGTCACTACCGTAGCAGTTGGTACTTTTTGCTGGATGTACGTCAATAAGTTCAGGTATGACGTTTTGTAATTCGTTACGTCCCGAACATTCTCGCCCAAACGGATAACCACCAGATCAGGTTGGCGGATAAAGGCGGTATCGTAAGCGCTCAACGCGAACGTTTCGTGGTTACGCTCCCAGTTGGCGGCCTGTATGACCGAGAAGCTTAGTGAAGGATTTTGTTGCCGGAGTAAACCGACCAGCACATGCACAAAATCATTTTCGGCGGTGCTGGCCGCCATTCCCCAGTTACCCCACCAGTAGGGAGCCAACCCATGTCGGGTAATGCTGTTTCCGATTATCAGAACGTTTTTGTAAGCACGCGTTGAGCGTACCGGACGGCTGGCCGCTTCGGTTGAGACAGGTGTGTTAGTTTGGTTCAGGGCAATGCGGTACGAGAACGAAAGAGTAGCATTCGCCCGGGTCGATAAGGGGGCATTATATCCTTTTTCTGTATACACCAGTTTACCCCCGCTCCCAACGTAACAGCGTAGCCCCGCTACGGGTGTTTTGATCAAAATCTGCTGACCCGATTTGATGGGTTCGTACAGGGTCAATTTATTTATGCCAGCTCCTAGCTTTCTGGTAAACTCACGTTCAACAATAAACAGATTGTTCTGATCAATCAGTCCGATGGCAAACGTAATGGCTCCGGGCTTTCCTACGTTTATATCCATCGCAACCACCTGACCATCAGCGGACGATACGTCTGCGTTACCATACCACCCCTGGCTATGACTGGCTGTCAGCGCTTTATTGAAACGGGTGTCTTTGCCAACAATCAGGGTATCACTACGACCGGACTGGGCAGCATACGCTGGATAACAAAAGAGTTGATTACCAATAACACCTGCCAGTACTAACGCAGTAAGTAACAGGAGCGATTTTAGGCAATAGTGGTTGGCAGACACAGGCAGTACTAAAGAAAATAGCGAAGTCGCTTAAGCCGATTATTTCAATCCTCTTTTCACCCCATTCAGCGGATTGTCGGGCGCGTTCCGCGAGGGGGTCAGCCAGGCACCTTCCCCGTATTCGTTCCAGGCATATAAGAGGGCAATCTTTTCCTTCGCAGTCTTTTCTGGATTTTCCGTTATCCATTGCTTAGCCAGTTGCACATCCTTGTACACCGAATTGGCTGAAAACCCTTTGTATCTGGGCGAAGTCCGGTAGGATTTATTCAGGTTTGCCCACGGCCTGGGGTCCCAGTTCAACGTAACGGTCGGCATGTAGGGAATGGGCGATTCCCGGAATTTCTGCCATAACCGCCAGCTGGCCGTCCGCATGCTATCGATAGGCGTTTCGGTGACGTTCGGTGCAAAACCGGCTGAATGATAGTTATAGCCCGTTAACAGATCGACCCCACACTCCTGGGCTTGTTTGAGCGAGGCCGGATTAGGCGATATACATCCCGCGATGGAAACACCGGGAAGCCCTGCGGCAACGGCGGCTGTTCGCAAACTATCGAACGCCTGACGGACAGCCGCCGTTGTACCAAACTGGCTAACCAACGTATTGACGCTAAAAAAAATCAACAGCGGGCGATCATTGGCTTTTAGGTAAGTAGGGTCCTTAAACAAATCAAGCCAGGCTTTTGAAACTGTGCTCCAGTCTTTGGGGCCGATCATATAGCCCTGGTGATTGGCTACCAGCAGACAGTATTTCAGTCGGCTTTTATTGTCTGCTTTCCGATACAGATCAAGGGCGTGGTTCTTGGGATCGTTCTGAAAATTAGGGGTGTTGTTGGTTGGATAATACCAGCAGAAGCTAAAAAACGACAAGCCTGCATCGGCGGCAGCGTCAATCTGATCGTGCACGACTCGGGGCGAACTGGTCAGCCAACCCCAGATCGGCTCGCGCTCCGGGAAACTATCGACCAGAGCACGGGGAATATGCATAGGGGTTTGCCCGGTCCAGCCATCAAAATAATACGCGCCCAATTGCATCGGCTGGCCGCGACTCAGCTTTACTTCATTCGTAAAGCTTACCAACGATCCGAGCAGGCAGGTCGTCAAAAACAAGAATAAAAACGGTTTATAACGCATTACGTAGTTCGTTTAAGGGGCACCAGCACCGAATGATCTATCCAGCACCGAATGATCTATACGAAAGCAATATGTAAGACCTCCTTTGTACCCCTCCCGGCCTCCCTTCGAAGGGAAGGAGCTTCTTGAACTGGCTAGTTTTAACTCCTCCCCTCGAAGGGGAGGTTGGGTGGGGTATTTGATGGTATCAGCCTACGTTAAAAACGGTATATTTCCTCTGACACCGCATTAGCTATTCTTTTGCGCGTATGCCCCTCACGCAGCGACCAACCATCCCCGTCCCCTCTCCCGGTGGACAGATACGAGTCGTCCATTGCCATTAGGGCAAACACGCCGTGTATTCAGCACTGGTCTGGTTAGCCTAATTCAGGCACGCGCCAGTACCAGTGGTTCCCACACGATCCCGCTGCTGAGCAAAATCTTAAAAACACTCACTGTCAGGGCAGTCGTCCAGCTATTTGTGCACAGGGGCATCGTCAGGCGCATTTATTTTTTGTCGATAAACTTCACCCCCGAAAACGAAAAAGCCGTGGAATCCGTCAAGGTTTTGTTGTAGTAAGGCGAATACATCTTTGCCGAAATCGTGCTTGCGTCGGGATCGATTTCCAGAAGCCGGATATACCCCCCGCCATGATCCTGCGATTGCCAGTTCTGAAGTAACTGATAGATGTGATTACCGTTCTCGCCCAGATCGTCGCGCCAGGCCGAGTATACTACGTGACCGCTCAGAACCAGTAATACGTTCTTATGCTTACGAATCAACTGATCAAAGATCTGTGCCGGACTTAAATCGCCGTAGCCTGCATTTCGGGTGCTGATCTCGCCGGCGGGGTTCAGGTGATAGTGAGTTAAGATAATCACATTATGATTGGGGTGATCCCGGATAATCGACTGCGCCCAGTCAACCGGACCCTGGCGGGCGCAGAATTCGAGGGCCATCACGAGCCAGTCTTTTCCCCCGGCTGAGAACGTATACCAGGCATTATCACTTTTCGTTTCCTCGTACCGCCCCCGCTGACTCGTAAATCGACTAACAGGAAAGTACGTATTGAACTTGCCGGTTTTCCGCAGATTCTGATTGACATTACCGGGGGCCGCGCTACCCGCGTTATACCGAACGGCTCCGGTATCATGATTTCCCAGGGTGATGGCATAGCTTATGCGAGCACTGTCCAAAACAGTAAAAATTTTACTGGCCGTCTGCCAATGCGTAATGGTATCGAAGTTCACTACGTCGCCCACATGAAGTACAAAGGGAATACGTAACGAATCTCTCTTCTGAACAATCCAGTTCAACTGGCTGGAAAACATGTCTGGTTTTGAGCCAACTTCCTCCTGCGTATCCGGAAGAACGGGGATGGTAAATTTCTGCGAGAAGCAGTACGTGCTGGTTATCAGCAGTAATAAGAAGGTATAATGCTTTCGTCGTGTCATAAAATGCGATTCATTAATTGCAGTAGCTTCCGGAATCCCCTCCCCTATTTTGGGAGAGGAGTTAAGATAATAAACTGATTACCAGCCTGGATTTTGTTTTAAGGCTGGATTCAGGCCAACCTCATTAACCGGAAACGGCCACAGGTAATCTTTGGCCGGATCGAACCGGCGGAAGGAAGCGCCCTGGACAATAACGTAGCCAGCGGCATCTAACTGAACCGGAACGGCGGTACCAAACTCCTGTTTAAAGAAGTAGTTTCCCATTACGGCTTTCGGCAACTCGATTTCTGCGGTTTTCCAGCGGATCAGATCCCAGTAGCGCAGGTTCTCCTGAGCCAACTCTACCCGTCGCTCCCGGCGGATTTCCTCCCGCATATCCAGGCCGTTGGCCGTCACAAACGCGTTGGTCAGTTTAGCAATCCCCCCCCGCTGACGAAGGCGGTTGATGCTCAATTCGAGGTTGGCATCGGTTATGCTTTCGTTCAGTTCAAACTGGGCTTCAGCATACGTCAGCAACACCTCGGCATAGCGCATAATCACCCAGTCGAGCAGGGCCTGACGCGTCAGAAAATCGTTCGCATTGAAGTATTTCTTAGGCGCGAAGGCCGTTTTATTGTACTGCATCTGGGGGGTAAACGTAGCGCCCTGGTTGAAGGGCTCTCCCTGTTTAAACACTGAAGCGGCCAGGCGCTCGTCGCGGTTCGTGAACACATCAACTGACGTAACGGGAGCCTGATACAGCGGAGATTTCGTGATTGGCAACCCATCTTTCATCAGGTAGCTATCGACTAAGCTCTTGGTGGGATTAGCCCCGCCGGTATACAGATCGAGCGAGTAGTTGTGGTTCAGGACGATATTGCTGGCGCTGGTCCCGTATTGTTTCACCAGGATATTTTCCAGGTTCTGACGCCCTTCACCCGCGTATTGAAACAGGTTGTAGTAACTCGGAAACAGATCGTATTGCTTACTATCCATCACCGCTTTGGCCGCTGTAACCGCCAGGTTGAGGTGCTTAGCCGGATCGCCATACTTGTGAAACTTAGCGCGTGTTCCTTCAAACAAAGCCACCCGCGCTTTAAATGCCAGCGCCGTCGTATTAGCAATTCGCCCGTAGCCAGCCGTGCCTAACTGCGTAGGCGTCTGTAGGTTAGTGGCCGCATAGTCCAGGTCCTGATAAATCTGATCGATCACCTGATCACGGGTAGCAGCCGGCTGCCTTAATTCGGGCGATGTTTCGGTAAGTGTCTGCAGAATGAGCGGCACACCGCCGTATTTCTGAACCAGTTGTAAATACCCGAAGGCCCGAAAGAAGCGTGCTTCGCCCAGATACCGATTGAGAATGACCGGCGTAACGGCAGCCTGTGGCCCTTTTTCGAGCAGGTTGTTGGCCGCCCGAATCAGCAGATATGGTTGCGAATAATCTGCTGCGGTGGCCGGAGCCAGCCGCGTACCATCGCCAACTGAATTCGACTGCACGCCAAAGGCGTTGTCGGACCAGACTTCGTCCAGGGTGAAGCCCGGCAGGAACGTATACAGGTAGTTAGCCGCACTTTTGAGGTCGGTTTCCGACTTCCAGAATGAGGGGTCGCTGATCTGGGTTTCGGGGATTCGCTCAACCTCACAGGCAAACAGGCTGAACAGTAGCAGAATACACCCGAGTTGTATGGTTTTCATGATCGTGATAGAGTCAGTGTCTTAGAATGAAATATTGAGACCCACGGCGGCTGTGGCGAAGAAGGGATAATCGGCGGCAACACCGTCGCGCTGCTCAGGATCGAAATACCCTTTGAAAAGGCCAAGCCCCGAAAACGTCAGCAGATCCTGACCGGTGAAATAAATCCGGGCACTTCCCATCTTCACTTTGTTCAGCAATGTTTTAGGCAGAGAATAGCCGATCTGAATATTCTTCAGCCGCAGATATTGCCCATTGAGCACCCAGCGGTCGGACGTAAGGTAGTTGTGGGTGGCGTTGGTAAACGGACGAGGCCAGAACGCGTTAGGGTTTTCGGGTGTCCAGAAATCGCGGTGGATGGCCAGGGGTTGATAAAAGCTGGCAATGAACGGGTCCAGCGCCTGGCGGGTGGGCAGGAAATTCCGTTTGCCGACACCCTGAAAGAACGTAGTGAAATCGAAGCCTTTCCACTGCATGCTCAGGTTAAATCCGAACAGATAACGTGGTTGAGTGGTCCCCAGATAAATCAGATCGCCGTGATCTTCAGCGCTTCCCGAACCGACGTTAATTTTTTTATCCCCGTTTAAATCAACATACTTAATATCGCCCGCAGCAGTGCGGCTGTCCTGAAACGCCCAGTTCTTCACCTCATCGGCCGCCTGAAAATACCCATCCGTTTGGTACCCCCAGATCGTGTTCAGTGGATAGCCTTCCAGCGTTCCCACCGTTCCCGCCGAGATGACGCGTCGGCCCGCGAAATTGACCAGCCGGTTCTGGTTATCCGATACGTTGGCCGCAACCGAGAATGTAAAATCCTTACCGATCCGCTCGCGGTACCGCAGCTCAGCCTCCCAGCCCCACGATTTCAGCTCACCGTTGTTGATGCGCGACGTACCAACCCCGAACGTAGCGGGTAACTGTAAGGCTGTCAGCATGTTCCGGTTAAACTTCACGTAGTAATCGAAACTGGCCTGAATCTTATTTTTAAACAAGCCGAAGTCGAGTCCACCATCCGTAGTTTCGATGGTTTCCCAGGATAGGTTCGACGAGGGAACAACGGTCTGGGCGAAATACGTACTCTTTACCTCGGGCGAACCAAGCACCAGCGCAGAGCCCCGGTTCAGCAAGGCCAGGTAGTCGTAATAACCAATGCCCGAAGCCGCTCCCAGTGTTCCCCAGGAACCCCGCACTTTAAATTCGGAAATGACCGGCACATTGAACCAGGGTTCGCGGTGCATATTCCAGCCCGCCGAAACCGACGGGAATGCTTTCCGGCGCAGGTTGGGGGCGAGCTTCGAGCTTTCATCAACCCGGAAGGTAGCTTCAAAGAGGTACTTATCCGCAAAGTTGTAGTTGAATCGCCCGAAATACGACTGAAAGGCATAGGTCGATACACTCTGCGAGTTGGTTTTCGAGTTTTCGTCGCCCAAACCCAGGGCAGGCAGATCATTACTGGCGAGGGCCGTTACGCCGGTAGATATACTTTCGAGTCGGCTGGACTCCCACTGGTAACCGCCCAGCACATGAAACCGGTGCTTGGTACCAAGCGAAAAATCATAATCGGCCAGAAATTGCAGGTTGTTATTGAGGGTCTGGTCTTTAGAGACCGTATACCGGTTGGGCGTATTCAGGATCTCTCCTACAGCGGTGCGGTACCACCGTTCAACGGTTCGGCTAAAGATGTCCCGGTCACCCCGCCGGTACTGGGTTCCGTATACAGCTCTTAATTCCAGTCCTTTTGCGAAGTTTGCCAGCCGGGCCGTAAAGACCCCATCGAAAAAATTCCGGTTGTAATTATTATACCCCCCCGCGTCCATAATGGCATAGGCCGTTGCGCCATGACCCGCCGTATAACGCCCTTCGGGGGTCAATAGCGGGTTAGAACTGGAATACCGATACACGTTGTACAGTAGAGCCCCATTCCCGTTGAGGTTTGCCGACGAGGCTTCCTGACGTTGCAAGGTATAGGTGATCCGCGAATCCAGCGACAGGTGCTTGGTGAGTTGGGTGCCTAGATTGAACCGGACATTGAAGCGGTCGTTTCGATCCGGCCCGACCTTAAAAACGCCCTGCTTGTTGTAGTAGCCAAACGAGATCAGGTAATTCAATTTGTCCGTACCACCCCGTGCCGACATATTATACGTCTGCATCGTCGTATTTTTCCGAAGCATCTGATCGACAATACTCTCGTTGCCAAAATACTGGTACCGGGTTGTGTCGTTTGGGTTGATGCGGTAGGTGATCTTACCTTCCTTCAGAATCTGAATGGTTTCATCGGTATAGCCAGCCGCGGCTCCCGAGTTGAGCCGGGCCATATTGTTGAATGTCAGCTCTTCCCAGGTTGGCAGGCGATCCGGTACGTTCAGGGCCCAGTCAATACCGGTGATCGATGAAAACTCGAAAACGGTCTTTCCCTGTTTGCCTTTTTTGGTCGTCACCAGAATAACCCCTCCGGCAGCCTGAGCGCCGTAGATGGCGGCCGCAGCGGCATCTTTCAGCACACTAATGCTTTCAATATCGTTGGGATTCAGCGACATCAGCGTTGCCCCCGGATTGGTCACCCCGTCAACGATGAGCAGTGGCGCTACGTTTCCGTTCGCCGACGTAGCCCCGCGCACCTGAATTCCAATGCCGTCATCGTCGCCGGGCTGGCCCGTTGTCCGGGTGATCGACAGGCCGGGTGACAAACCCTGTAAGGCCAGCGCTACGTTGGCCACGGGCCGGTTCTCAATCTCTTTGGCATCGACCGTGGAGACCGCTCCGGTCATGTTGGCTTTCTTCTGCGTACCGTACCCGACCACAACCACTTCGTCCAGCGACTGATCGTCAGGGGCCAACGTAACGTTGATCACCGTTTGATTACCAACCGTAATTTCTTTTTTCAGATAACCAACGAAGCTGAACACCAGTACCGCCCGGCTGTCGGGAACCGATAGTTGAAACGCCCCTGTCTTGTCGGTCGATGTGCCCCGTGTGGTTCCTTTAATCACTACGCTGACACCCGGCAGTTCATTTCCCTGCTCATCCTTGACCAGGCCCGAGATGGTATTATCCTTCGGCGCAGACGCGCTTATATTGGTCTGCAGGTTCGTATTGACCAGACTGGCCGCTGCTGTTCCTGCATTGGTTTGCTCCCGGTTGGTTGGCTTAACGGCAGGTTTGGGATAGATCAGATACGAGCCGTCGCTTAGTTTTTCGAATGTCAATTCGAGCGGACTTAACACCTCGTTCAGAACCGATTCGAGTTTATCGTGCTTCTGGCCAAGTACGGAGATGTCGACCATTTTCTGATTCAATTGCCGGTAATTGTAGTTGAATTCGACCTGATACCGCTTGGCAACCTGTCTCAGAAGACGTGGCAATGCCACCACCGTCGACTTGCCGGGCTGCGTGTCTTCTCGCGTCTGCACAACTCGGTTAAGTCGGGCAAAGTGCTGGGCCTCCGCTTTTGAGTAAGGAAGAGCTCCCAAACCAAAAATGAGTAAACTGCTACTGAGAAGTAGGTTTCTTTTCATGCGGGTACTACTTTTAAGGTGAAACTTCGGTTTTGTGCCGTCTGCAAACCAAAACCTTGGCGGGGGCAGGAGTGCAGGCGGCTATTGTTTAATTGATCTGATACACGTTTCCGGACTGATTGACCCGCACCTGGTAGAGCTTTTCCAGCTTCAGAAAGAAGGAGTCGAGGGAGTCAGTACGTACTGAACCCGCAAACGTTTCCTGCCTCAGTTCATCGCTGCACTGGATGTCTACCCCGTAGGTATCTTCCATCCAGTCGAATAACTCACCCAGCGGTTTGTCTTCGACGTACAGGCTGCCGTCTTTCCAGGCAGTTGACAGTTCGGCCTGAACGACACTTTTCTGTAATACTGGCGTAGTGGCCGACGCAGGCTTCTTCGCTACCACCATCTCGCCGGGTTTTAGCAGTACGTCGGGCTGGCGCTGCGTCTGGTCGACGACCCGCACCGATCCGGACTGGAGCGTGACGCTGACATTGCCGCGCCGATCGGTTACGTTGAAGACGGTCCCCAACACCTCGATGTTGAGCTGCCGGGTCGTATGGACCACAAACTTTTGATGCGTAGGGGTGTGCTTAATCGAGAACAACGCTTCACCGGTGAGCCAGGCCCGCCGATTACCAGCCGAGTCGGTTTCAAACCGCAATGAGGAATGTCCATTAAGCCAGACAATAGACCCTTCCGGCAGTTCGATTCGCTTTTTTTCACCGTATTGGGTCTCAAAGGACAACTGCCCCTGTGCTCCTCCCAAACGGTTCATAAACCACCAACCGGCCAGAACCAGCAGGATTCCCGTTACGCTGGCGGCTGCGGCTAACCACCAGCGTCGCTGGCCGATGGCAATAACCGGCCGGAAGGCGCCCGGTTCCTGTTGCTGAATCCGTTGAACAGCGCCCTGATACATCTTTTCTTCCAGTCGGTTCTGTTCGTCCGCTTGCAGGTCTTCCAGGGCAGATTGATCGGTCAGGGCATCCTGCCATAGCTGCTCTAGTTGCTGACGCTCTTCGGGAGTTGCCGTTCCAGTTCGGTATCGTTGAATGAGACGTTGAATATCAATTGGGTCCATTGTTGTGGAAAGGGTTCATAGTATAAGACGGTTCAGCCGGGCACTTCCCTCAACTCAGGCGAAAAATAATCTTCCAGCGATTCAATTTATCCTAAACATGATGCTATTATCCGGTAGAAAAAGTCAAATTTCGGGCTCTACGGTACCCAGAAGGCCATTATGGATAATTTGTAAATCGGAGGCACTCCGGTGAATAATTACCGTGGAGAGACGATGACGAGGAGGCTTCAGAAGCCAATATTATGTTTTTGTGAAAAAGCCATGAATAGAATAGCGGTAGGCAAATCCTTTATGGGGTAAAGCCTTTATTTGCAAGCGCTAGTTTAACAAACCCGCGTACCACCCTATGGCTGATCGTCATTCCCCAAATTCTGAAGCAACATGGCTTGCTCAACTCCAAGCGGGAGATGAGTCGGCCTTTACGCAGATTTATCAGCATTTCTGGTCGTCGATCTATAGTGTGACCTATAACCACGTCCGGGATCGGGCCATCGCCGAAGAACTGGTGCAGGATCTATTCGCGAACCTCTGGCTCAGACGCGCAGACCTGACGATTCACAGCTCGTTACGTGGGTATCTGTTCACCGCCATCCGGAATCAGATCTACGATTATCTGGATAAACAAACCGTTCGACAACGCGTTCATTCCCAGCTGTATAATCAGCAGGACGAAGCGGTTTACAGCACGGAGGAGATTTGTGACTTCAATGAGCTGACTACGCAGTTAAGTACGGCCGTTGAGCAGCTTCCCCAAACCGCTCAGGAGGTGTTTTCGCTCAGCCGCTATCAGTTCCTGACAAACCAGGAAATTGCTCAACGCCTGAATTTATCGCCTAAAACGGTGGAATATCATTTATCCCGTGCCTTACGATTGCTACGTATTCAGTTAAAGGATTATATGCTGCTGGTAGCGTTACTGGTTCAGGAGTGGTGAGATTGGCCTTTTACTCCTGCCAGTACTCTTTCCACTACCCCGCCATCGGTCCAAGAAACGACTGATCGGATTGGTGTTGCGTTTACGAATCTTTATGTAGAGGCCAGCTCAGGCACACGCTGACGCCAGCTTGTCACCCTACCTTTCAATAAATCGTTTTTCCATGGAAACGAACAGACAAACTCAGGCTAATCTGGACTTACTCTACTGGCAGCAGTTGCAGGGAGGTGGTGAGCTGGGCTTGAAAAAACTCATTGAGCGCTATTTCAATACGCTACAAAACTATGGCTATAAATTCATTCGGGATGAGGATTTCGTAAAAGACTGTGTACAGGAGGTCTTTATCGAAATCTGGAGTCGCCGTTCACGGATCAGTACGCCGGAGAGCGTGCGGGCGTATTTGCTGGGGTCGGTCCGGAAACGCGTGTTACGAGAGGGATTTCGCCAACGGATCAACCGGGACGATGAGGCCGCTGATCTCGAAAATGACCTGACCTTTGTGGAGTTCTCACCCGAATGGTCGGTGATTGAACAGGAAAGTCTGGCCGAAACGACCCAGCGTATTTCTGACTCGTTGAATCAGTTGCCCAAACGGCAGCGCGAAGTCATCTATCTGCGGTATTATCAAAATCTGGATCGGGATGAAATCGCCGAGATCATGGGTGTCAATCCACAGTCGGTGTCGAATTTGTTGCAGGCCGCCTTCAAGACCTTTCGGGAAAACTGGGTTGGCCCTCTGCTGCTGGCAATCTGGCTGGGCGACGTATCGTTCTGAAAAACAAATCGAATATTGAGTATCCCGGCGGCTTAGCCGCCATCTGTTTACAGCGGGGCATCCCTACTTTCTTATGAAAAACGCCGATTATCGAGACTATAGCGTTGACGACTTGACTCAGGACGAGCTGTTCCGGGACTGGGTAATCAATCGCAACAGCCAAAGTGAAGTGTTTTGGCTGGAATGGCTGGCGAAAAATGCGGACTGTGCCGATAAGGTACAATTGGCGAAAGCGTTTCTACTGGCGCTCGAAGAAAAAGATACGGGCCTATCGCCGGGAGAGCTGGACGATATTTTTGGCCGCATCGTTCAGGATAGTCGGGCTGCGGTACTTTCCTTCTGGCAAAGGCCTGCGTTCCGCGTCGCGGCCAGTGTACTGCTCATGCTCGGCATAGGTTATTTTGCCTTTGTATACCTACAAACATCAGCTACTGAACAACAGCCGCATCAGGTATCTGCTTCACTGAAGGAAATTAGCCCGGCGCTGGCTCAGGATTATGCCGAAATCAGTAACGAAAACACCCAGCCCCGAACGTTCCTGTTGCAGGACAGCAGCAGCATTGTCTTGTACCCAAACGGAAAACTGCGCTATCCAAAGGAGTTCGACGCTAACAAGCGCGAAGTTTACCTGACTGGCCGGGCTTTCTTCTCGGTCAAACGAAATCCGAAACGACCGTTCTGGGTATACACCGACCAGATTTCGACCCAGGTTCTGGGAACCAGCTTCCTGGTAACCACAGATGCCAGCCACGCGAAAGTAGCGGTTCACTCAGGTCGTGTGTCGGTCTATATGCGTACCGACGTAGAGCGTCAACCCCAGGCGGGCAAGCATGAATCGGCCGGTGTCGTTCTGACGCCCAACCAGCAGGTCGTGTTCTCAACGACCGAAAATCGGTTGATAAAGTCGGTGGTCAAGCAACCCATTACGTTGCAGACAGTGCCTGCAAACGACTATATCTTTGATGAAGCTCCCATTACGCAGGTGTTTAGCTTACTCGAAAAAACGTATGGATTGCCTATAGTGTATGATGCGTCGAGCCTGGAAAATTGTTACCTGACCGCCAATCTGACGGGTGAATCGCTTTTCGACAAGCTGAATCTGATCTGCAAGATCACCCGATCGTCCTATGAACTGGTTGATGGCCAGATTGTCATTCACAGCAAAGGATGTGAGACCAAATAACGTGAGTTATGAATAAACTGCTGACGCGCGTCCCTTCGACTCCGCCGTGGCAGGGTCTAGCGGCAGTAAATCACTTACTTAGTTAAGATCCTCAGCTTCGGCGCGACCTATAACCAACGCATAAACGAACTGATTTTGAACACCTTATCTTAGCATAATAAATTTTTTCTAAAAAAATCACAAAAAAACAGTATCTATTACCCGTTGCTGCTATCCATGAGCAAACCCTTCTTATCTCATGGATAAATGCTACCAAAATTTATCTCCCTTTCAGGAACTTATGAAACTCTCGGTTATTCAGTTGCTGATAACCATCCTGTTCATGGGAGCGACCTATGCTCATCATGCGCGTGGGCAGGAAATTCTCAACCAGCGCATCTCCCTCAAAACCGAAACAACGAATCTGAAGAAGGCGCTGGTCACGCTGGAGCGCACAACTGAGGTTCTTTTCGTGTACAACCCCAGGGAGATTCTGGTCAATCAAAAAGTAACGCTCGACTCCCGGTTCACCACGCTTCGGGAAGCGCTCAACGAATTATTGACGCCCTTGCATATTCGTTACGAAGTAGCGGGAAAACAGATCGTTCTCTTTAAGAATGACAAGCAGGGTGTCAATCCAATTCTGAATCCGGTAAACCCCGCCGAAATCCTGGCCGACCTGACGATTACGGGTACCGTTTCCGACGAGAAAGGCGAAGGCGTACCGGGCGTAAGCGTACTGGTGAAAGGTACCCAACGCGGCACATCGACCAATACCGAAGGCAACTATCAGATTACCGTGCCCGATGAATCGGCGGTGCTGGTATTCAGTTTCGTCGGATTTCAGACGCAGGAGCTAACGGTAGAAAAGCGCAGTCGGATCGACATTACGTTAAAGACCGACAATAAGAACCTGGACGAGGTTGTGGTAGTGGGGTATGGCACCGTCAAAAAAAGCGATCTGACCGGGGCCGTGGCCAAAGTGGGCGAAGCCAGTATCAAAGCTACGCCAATTCCTTCGCTCGACCGGGCCATGCAGGGTCGGGCGGCCGGCGTTCAGGTTATTACCAATTCGGCCCGACCAGGTGGTAGTGCTACCATTCGCATTCGGGGGTCGGGCTCGGTCAATGCCAGTAATGATCCGCTCTACGTCATCGACGGGTTTCCAACGGGCAACCTGAATTCCATCAATACCGACGATATTGAAAGTATTGAAGTGTTGAAAGATGCGTCTGCGACCGCCATTTACGGGTCGCGGGGTTCGAATGGGGTTGTGCTGGTAACGACTAAACGGGGTAAAGCCGGTAAGACCGTCATCAGCTATGATGGATATTACGGGGTTCAGTCGGTACGTCGTATGATTCCTCTACTGAATGCACAACAGTTTGCGGACTTCGTAAACGAAGCGCGGGTGAATGGCGGAGCCAAGCCGTATTTCGACGGTACTACGGCCGACCAGCCACTACCGTCCACCCTGGGGGCGGGAACTGACTGGCAATCCGTTATTTTCCAGAAGGCCCCCATTCAAAGTCATCAGTTATCTGCTTCGGGCGGTTCGGATAAGTCCCGGTACGCGGTCTCGTTTGGCTCTTACGACCAGCAAGGGATTATCCTGAACTCGAATTTCAAACGGTATACACTACGGGCTAATCTCGACAATACCCTGACATCGCGCCTGAAAGCAGGTTTGTCGATACAAGGCGCTTACACAACGGGCAATAACGCCCGAACCGAAGTAGACGGCAACAATGGGGGTGGCATAACCAGTGCCGCCCTGAGTTACGCCCCGAATTTTCCGATTTATAACCCCGATGGCAATTACTATAAAAACACGGGGGCGCTGAATGGCTATGGCGTGGATAACCCCTTAGCGATCGCCAATGAGATCACCAATACAAGCACCACGATTCGGTTACTGGCCAATTCGTTTCTGGATTACACCATTATCGACGGCCTGAATTTCCGAACTAGTTTCGGGGCCGACCTTCAAAGTAACAAAACCAATTTCTACGCTACCCGCCTGACCACAGCCGGTGCCACCTTAGGCGGAAGCGCTTCGGTAGGTACTACGCAGACGGTTGGCTGGCTGAATGAAAATACGCTGAATTACACCCGGCAGCTGTCCGCTCGTCACAGTGTGAATGCTCTGCTGGGCTATACCATCCAGGGGCTGGCAACCGAAACCGTTACAGCCAACGCCAATACGTTTTCCGACGACTTTGCCGAGTTCAACAACCTCAGCGCTGGTTCGTCGCTGGTAGCGCCTAGCTCCGGGTCCAGCGACTGGCGACTGATCTCGTACATTGCCCGGCTCAATTATGGCTTCGACGACCGCTTTCTGTTTACGGTAACGGGTCGGCGCGATGGGTCGAGCCGGTTTGGTCCGAATCAGAAGTTCGGCTTTTTCCCGTCGGGAGCACTAGCCTGGAAACTGGCTAATGAGAAATGGATGAAAAGCCTGACGGCCATCTCGGACGCTAAACTACGGCTGAGCTTTGGGTTATCAGGCAATCAGGAAATTGGGAATTATCAGTATTTAGCCAACATCAGTACCACTCCCTACATCCTCGGAGGCATGCTTAATACGGGCGCGGCCACAGCGGGTGTCGCGAACCCTGACCTTCGCTGGGAGAAAAATGCCCAGTTCGACGCGGGCGTGGATTTTGGGCTGTTCAACAATCGCGTTCAGGTAACGGCTGATTATTACATCAAGAATACGTCCGATCTGCTTTTTAGAGTCGGCATTCCAACCTCGTCAGGGTTTACGACAACGCTCAAAAATATCGGCAGTGTTCAGAATAAAGGCTTTGAACTCTCGCTGAATACCATCAATATTGACCGGGGCGGATTTCGCTGGTCGTCGGAGTTCAACATTACGGTTAACCGAAACAAAATCCTGACCCTCGACGGTCGCCAGCAGTTCACAACGGGTACGGATGCGGTCATTTTCGCTACGTCGATCAACCCGATTCTCTTAAAAGTAGATAGCCCACTGGGCAATTTCTACGGTCGGGTCATGGACGGTATTTTCCAGGATCAGGCTGAAATCGATGCATCGGCCCAAAAAGGCAGCGCCAAACCGGGCGACATACGTTACAAAGACCTCAACGGGGATGGCGTCATCAACGACAGCGACCGCGACATTATCGGCAATGCGAATCCAAAGTCGTTTGGTGGGTTCAACAACACCTTCTCGTACAAAGGCTTCGATCTGAATATTTTCATTCAGGGCAATTACGGCAACCAGATTTTGAACTACGGCAGCTTCGATTTGCTGAACCTGACGGGCGGTACGAATCAATCGGCCCGCGTGCTGGACCGCTGGACACCCACAAATCCCAGCAACGAAATTCCCCGGGCCAACAGCGCTGGTGGCTCGCGGGTCCTGTCAAGTTTTCAGGTTGAAGATGGCTCGTACCTACGATTCAAAAATATCTCCCTGGGCTACACGATCCCCAAAACGCTGCTCACCCGACTGGCGATGACCTCAGCCAGACTCTACGTGACAGCGCAGAACTGGTTTACCATCACGAAATATACCGGGTACGATCCCGAAGTGAACCGCTACGGTAGTTCGTCGCTCAGCCAGGGGCTGGATTATGGTGCGTACCCGGCCGCCAAAACGATATTGGTTGGCTTAAACCTGAAATTTTAACCTTCGCCCGGAGCCATGAAATTTAAACACATAGCGCCTGTAGTAGCACTTTTTCTGACGGCCTGCGAAAAGCAACTGGACCTCTCGCCCGTCACCAATCTGACCAACGTTACGTATTACAAAACCGCCGAAGATGCGAAAGCTGCCGTGGGTGCCTGCTACGCTCAAATTGGGGGCACCGATCCGTTTCTGGACCTGGTAACGACCGACGATGCGATTCCTTTCCTGACCGGAGCCGCCGACCGGCCCTTGTTGTGGCGTTATAACATTACGCCCTTCAACACCTTTGTTACGCAATACGCAGGGGCTTACAACGGCATTAACCGATCCAACACGGTGATTGGTCGATTACCGGCTATTGCGATGGACGAAACCTTGAAAAAACGGTACATCGCCGAAGCGAAATTCCTGCGGGCGCTGCATTATTTCAACCTCGTCCGTCAGTACGGCGATGTGCCCATTGTCACCACCGAAACAACCTCGCTGGAAGGCCTGGGCGTTACCCGACAACCCGTCGATAAGGTATATGAACTGATCGAAACCGATTTGAAAGAGGCCGAAAGTGTGTTGCCGAAAAGCTATCCGGCCAGTGAATCAGGCCGTGCTACCCTTGGCGCTGCGAAAGGCATTCTGGCGAAAGTGTATCTGACACGGGCGGGCACCACGGCCGGTTCACCGTACTGGGCGCAGGCAGCTGCGAAGGCCAAAGAAGTAATGGACCTGGGTGTACACGATCTGTATGCCAATTTTGCCGATGCCTTTGCGCTGACCGCCCGGGGTGGCAAAGAGAACATTTTTGAGATTCAGTACCTGACTGATGTGAAAGGCCACGGCGACGGGCGCGGATACGGAGTTCGCTCCGCCCCCATTTATCCCGGCACGGGTTCGGGCATTGCCCGCCCCACAGCCCAGCTTTACAATCTGTATTCGGATAAGGATACGCGTAAAGCGGTTACTTTCCTGACATCGTACACATACAATGGCGTAACGACCAATCTGTCGATTTCGGACCCGGATTTCACCAAGGCCGTATCGTTTCAGAAACTGTGGGACAAGACCTCTAAAGTGGCCGGCGGAGAAGGCACAAGCAAACCGATCCTGCGCTACTCCGACGTATTGCTGATGTTTGCCGAAGCGACCAACGAAGCCAATAAGGCCCCCACAGTAGAAGCTTATGCGGCTTTGAACAAGGTTAGAACGCGGGCAGGCCTGACGCCCTTAGCGGACCTGACGTATCAGCAGTTTAAGGAAGCCGTCTGGCTGGAGCGTCGGCTGGAGCTGGTTTTCGAAAACAACCGTCGCTACGATCTGCTCCGAACCGGGCGGTTGCTCGAAGCCGTAAAAGCAGAGACCAGTTTCGCCCGAAATCCGGCGATTCAACCCTTTCACGTGCTGATGCCGATTCCGCAGAATGACCTGGATGCCAATCCCAACCTCACACAAAATCCTGGTTACTAGTCATCCATCAAACACCCATCCCAACGAAACAGAGCGTTTCCCATTCAGAACTATGACAAACCGCAGAGACTTTCTCAAACAGACTCCCGCCCTGATTGGCCTTCTTACGAGTATTCCCGCCCTGGCCCAATCCCTTGGAAGCAGGATACTGGCGAAAAAATCGATCATTCTCCGTTCGTCCTGGCAGACGGTCAACATCGGCGACATTGGACATACGCCAGGCGTATTAACTCTGCTGGAAAAATACCTGCCCGACGTAGAAGTGCGCTTATGGCCGTCGAGTGTCGATAATGGCGTGGCTGAACTTCTACGTCGACGGTTTCCCAAAGTGCCTATCATCAAAACACCCGATGAAATTGCACTGGCGATGAATGAATGTGTGTTTTTGCTGCATGGCTCCGGCCCTTCGCTGGTGGCACGTAATGACGTGAGCCGGTGGGATAAAGAAACGGGCAAACCCTTCGGCATCTACGGCATTACGTTTCCGGGTGTTTATAGTAACGACCCCAAAGCGGTTGTGACTCCCAATCCCATCGACGTGGAGTTACTGAGCAAAGCCCGCTTTGCTCTTTTCCGGGATTCGGTTTCTCTGGAGCTTGCAAAAAAGAACGGGGTGACGAGTCCGGTCATGGAGTTTTGTCCCGATGGCGCGTTTGGCGTGGATTTACGAAACGACCAGGCCGCTACTGCATTTCTGAACGCGCATGGGCTGGAAGAAGGCAAATTTATGTGTGTGATTCCACGCACCCGCTTTACACCGTACTGGGAAATTCCGGCGAAAAAGACACCCTTCGATGAAAAACGGGACGCCCGAAATAAGGAAATGCGCGAACACGACAACGCCCCCCTGCGGGAAGCTATCATTGCGGTTGTCCGCCAGACACCCCTGAAAATCCTGATCTGCCCGGAAGACGAAACGCAGGTGAAACTGGGCAAGGAAATTCTGCTGGATAAACTGCCCGACGATGTGAAGCCAAAAGTGGTCTGGCGGGATAAGTACTGGCTGACGGACGAAGCGGTGAGCACCTACATTCGCTCGGCGGGTCTGTTCGGCCTTGAGATGCACTCGCCCATTATGTGCATCGGCAACGGCATTCCGGCCATTGTTGGACGCTTCTTCGAACAAACCAGCAAAGGGTTTATGTGGCGGGATATTGGTCTGGGCGACTGGCTTTTCGACATGGACAACGAACAGGATATTGCCCGCTACGTGCCGACGGTACTGGCGATGGCGAAAGACCCCAAAGCGGCAAAAGCGAAAGCCGTCAAAGCCCGCAAATTTGTCGAACAACGCCAGCGCGAAACGATGGGCGTGTTAAAGAAACACGTGCTGTCAGCCTGAAATCGATGTCAGCAAGACGAGATCTTAGGAAGCTGCAAAGGGGTTAGCCTCTGCCGCCCAACTACGCTAAATCCCCGGTTCACTGCTATCAGTTGAACTGGGGATTTAGCGTAGTTGGATGGCAACGACTCGGTTACGTTACTTGATGAACAGGGGTCGGCTACATGGTTTTAGCGTAGAATGCTTTCAGATTGTCCCGGTAGTTGCGTGTCCACTTCAGCTGCTCGCCAGTTTTGAGCCGGACCATGTAGTCCCCGCTAAAATACGTTTCGACTTCGGCAATGTAATTGAGATTAACAATGTGAGACCGGTGAATACGAACAAAGTCAGCCGGATCTAAGCGGGTTTCCAGACTAGTCAGGCTTTCGTAGATCGTATGTCGTTCTGGTCTCGCTCCGGTGCTCCGGTTGGCCGTGTGCAACGTAATGTAGTTGCCGTCGGCATCGAGGTAGCTAATATCATCCGTATTGACCAGATACATACGCCCCGTTTCCTTAACCAGTATCCGACGTAAATACGCTCCGTTGGGTTGAGCCGCCTGGTCGGCCAGTAGCTTGTTCACGAAAGCATCGATACGAGGTTGCGTCCGTTGCATGAGCCGCTCCTGAACGCGTCCCAGAGCCTGATGAAAGCGCAGTTCATTGAACGGCTTCAGCAGGTAATCAATGGCGTTTACTTCAAACGCGCGCAGCGCATACTGATCGTAGGCAGTAGTAAAAACGACAAAGGGCTGATAATGAGACCAGATTTCTTTCAAGACGTCGAAACCGTCCAGTTCGGGCATCTGAATATCCAAAAAGATAAGGTCAGGGCGGTGTTGGATTATCTTTATGACCGCTTCGGCTCCATTAGCGGCTTCATCGACAACGGTAATGGATGGATCGGCTTGCAGGAATGTCCGGATGACGCTCCGGGCCAGTACTTCATCATCAATGATGAGCGAGCGATAGGTTGACATCGGTAGAGGAGGTTAATAGACCGGGCTGGCAGGGAAACGTCAACGTAACCAGGGTACTGCCGCCCGGCGGTTGATCAAACGCAAAGTGAGCGGCATCGCCATAGGCTTGGTGGAGCCGTAACTGGGTATTGTTCAGGCCCAGGCCGCTACCACTACTCCCCTTTTTGCGTTGCCCAACGCCATTGTCAAAGACCGTGATCTGCAGTTCACCCACTCGCTTTCGGGACGTAATACGAATCAGAGCCCCAGTCGTCATGTTTGAAATACCGTGTGTGATGGCATTCTCGACCAGGGGTTGAAGCAGCAACTGGGGCACCGGGCAGCGCTCCGTAGCGGGATCAATGTCATACTCGATCCGCAGCCGATCCTGAAAGCGAATCTGCTGGATGGCTAAGTACTGTTGAGTTAACGTCAGCTCTTCCCGTAGCGACAAGAAATTTGACGCCTGTTGTGCCAGCACCCCCCGCAACAGATCACTCAGTGCCGTAACCATGTCGATTGCTTTTCGGGTATCGTTTTGCAGCATCAGGCTAACAATCGCGTGGTGGGTATTAAACAGAAAATGCGGGTTCAGTTGCATCTTCAGCGACTGAAGCTGGGCATTGGCCAGCTGCGTTTTCAGCTGTTCGTTATTGAGTTCATAGGTCAGGTTTTGCTCTTTTAGCGCCTGATACTGATGCGTGTAGGAGATGATGCTATAGCCGATTACCACCAACAAGTACGTCACAACCGTAAGTGTGTAGGAGTAAAAGAACCAGAACAGGATATTAATCGCGTTCAGTGATTTGCCAATCTCGAAGGTATAGAACTCATAAAGTAAGCCATACGAAACGAGCGCAATCAGCAACTCAAAGGCGGACGCGATCAGCAGGTGAATGACGACAGCTTTTCCCCAGCCAGCCTTATTGCCCAAAAAACGGATGGGAAAGCGCTGGGCCGTGTAGAGCATAAACGGTGTAAACGCCAGCCACATCAGATACGTAATTAGCCATTGAAGTGAGTCGCTGATGTACATCGTCGGGCGGCCATTGACCAGCCAGATAAGCATGTGCTGGATATAGGAGATAATGGCAAAAATGCCCCAGAAGATAAACGCGTATCGCCAAAATTGCCGACTATCAATCGGGAAATTGGCCTGGTGTAAAAGCCGTTCGATGAAACGTTTCATGGTTGGCGACTGACAAACAAAGTAAACTTAACAAAATTAGGACAACCACGGGTTAATCCGGATTTGCGCCCGTGTACCCTACAATCGATCAACGCCTTTCAATGTGCAGAGGCTGTTTTGTGAAGCCACCCGTCTGTAACGACTTCGCCTGAATGGAGCATATTCTGGTGAATGGAAATTTGACAATACCAGGCAAGACGAATCCGGTTTATTTCCCGCCAGGATCAATGTAACGGAAGGACTATGCCCCCATACAATCTCAGGGCATTGCGCTGGAAAGCGTGTCGAATAGCCGTGAACTAAGTAGTGGTCTGCATTGTATCCGTGCAGAACGTTTCTGTTGCTAAAACAGTACGTCTAGGGTTCTTTATACTCAAGAAACATGCAGTTTGTGCATGACCAGTAGGGATCATCTCCGTAAAAATCCATCGTTACGGATCCATCGGCGGCATAGACGCCATCGACTCGGTTCCGCAACATAAGCTTCGTGCCGGTGGGTTTGTAAACCGCCGTGATTTTGTACCGCCCGATTGGCACATCAGGAATTCGGCCGTAGTACGTATCATATCGATACACCACCGGTTTCCCAGCAGATCCGTCAATGAGCGGACCTACCGGGGTGAAGGTAAACTCAATATTTTCGGGGTCGTATGGGCCTTTTCCAATCTCGTTAGACACATCCACCGAACCACCGAAAAAGGAACCGGGGTTATCGGGATTCTCGCCCGACAGTTTCCATTGGAAATTACGTATCGCCCCATCCTCTCCGGAAAAAGCATTCGTATTGTCTACTTCCAGATCAAGCTTGTAACGCTTGCCGTTATATGTCCGACGAATTTGGGCGGTAGCCCGCCAGCTTCCGTTGGGAGTTTGGATGCGGTAGTTACCATCGGCATCACTACTGGCCTCCAGGTTGTCATTGTAAAACTGGGCGTTGTCGGCAAAGATAGACGCCCCCGCCAGCGGCTTTCCCTGCGGATCGATAACCCGGCCTGACAGATAGCCAGCAGTAAGCTTACCGGGCGTGGGTTCTTCCCCCGATTTTTTGCAGCCACTACTGGTGATCAGGCCAGCGAAGGCCAACGCGATTAACGTCTTGTTAGTCAAGCTTTTGAATGATGCGTTCATAGTGCTATGCTGGTAGATACGTAATGCGTTGGTTATTTTTCGATCAGGATAGTACCCTGTGCATTGTTTTCAAATGTATTCGCAGTGGCTACCTCAGCCGAAGCTGATTTCAGGTAGTCCATAAAACACGTTCAGTGATGGTGCAACTGCGAGAGCTTTTGCGGTTGCCTTTCCATAAGTCAGCTAGTTGTGCCGTAAATAGAGTCAACAGTGGCCGGTCGGCGGATGCTGGTTATCCGAAGTGGATCGACTGTTCTGTAAACCGAACGGTTTACAGGCTGAAGTATGCATTTCGCTTTTGACGATGTCCTGATAAATACGGGGGCTGTGCGGCTTCATGTGGCGAACGGTTCCGGTTGAGCCTATTCCTGGGGTGCATTGACCTAGTCGTTGATAAGCCCCGCTGGCTTTACGTAACGCGTATTCAATGATCTATTTGCTCCTGGGACGTCTGAGTTGGTTACCTCCCAATTAAACGTTCGTTTTTAAACAGTGAAACCAGCCCTTCAAAAACTGCTTACCCCGGTTCGGACAAGGGGTTGAAACTGATTCTTGACCCTATCGTTGCTTTGCCAAGGTAAACGGCAATTCACCCGCCGACTGCACGCTGATGAACACACTATTGGCTTTGCAACGTCAAACACGTTTGTTTCAGAACAACTATTTATGGACAATGAATGCTAAACTTTTCTTTTTAGGCGCATTAGTCTTATTAGCAGGCTGTAAAAAAGACCCGGTTTTTCCAGGTGGAGGAGAATCAGCAACCTGGGGAGCGCAACCCGCCCTTCCGGCTGTGAGTGGCGAAGCTCAGTTGCGCTTGGATGCTGGTGATGATTACGTCAGTGTGATGGGGAATACCTTTCCGCGAATGCCTGTTTTCCCGGATCTGAAGCCCAAAGCGGGTATAGTGCGAGGGTACGTAGCTGATTTAGCCGGTAAACCACTTGAAGGGGCGTATATAGGGATACGATCAACGGCTACGGGCGGGTATTATTCGGGTGCTTCCGACGAAACCGATGCGAATGGCTATTATGAAATTACGATTCCCTGGGGCGCGGCTGATTTTTATGCGGCCGGCTACACAATTGATTATGGAGAAGGGCGAGCCGTCATGAGCTTATATTCTGCAGATGGTAAACTAGGAAGCTTTCCGTCGAAGGATGGGCTGGTTAAGAACTTTGTGCTTTTGTCTTACGGCGTATTGAATAAAGATCGGGTTAGTCAACATCCCAATGACCCCACGAATTACGCGGGCGGATCTTTCTACATTACCTACAATGTGGCGGATCCGACCTCTGTGTATAATCCCGCCACCTATATCCCTGAAAATGCCGAAATCGAGGTAACACTCACCCCCGACGGCCCCGGTTTGTATGGAGAACGCAAATCCTTTGTGATTACAAAAAAGGTGAGCACTCTGAATTATAACTTCTTGGTTATGAACGTACCGGTGGGCCGATATACCATCAACGCAACCTTAAAAAAAGGCCCCGCCCTTCACCTGGAAGCTGTTGGTCGTTACGCCAGCATATCCCCCTATTTCGGATTACAGCCCACAGAGGCAACTGGAACTGCAAAACTTCTTTTTACACCCGATTCACAATCAGGCGACTCCATGACATTGCCCAACCGGGGGAATTGGGGGTCGCTGCAAATCAAGGTCGAATTACCCGAATGACCGGATGTTTTAGATTGATAGTTATAACACAGCTAAAAGCCTATGAATCTCTGAATGACAGGTGCGTAAGCCATGAAATGTCCCGGAAGGCTATTCATGAAGTCCGAGTTAACCCATACAAACTAACAAAGCGGGGCTGCTAGTCGACTAGCAGCCCCGCCTGTTCTTCAGCCTTGTAGGCCTCATATAAATTTTAGCCTGGTCAACAAGCCACTAACAGTAGTTAACCGACTTGTCTCCTTAAGCCGGACTGTGGCTTTCCTCCTCTTCCCGCGCAGGCTTTGCCTGTTTTTTGAGCGCTTCCAATCCTTTTTTGCCGTAGGCAAGCCGCGTAATACCAATGTACAATACCGGCACCACGAAGATGGCCAGCGACGTAGCGGCCAACATACCCCCTAACACGGTACGGCCAATGGTGACGCGGGCTACCCCCCCTGCTCCACTCGCAATGGCCAACGGGACTACCCCTAAGATAAAGGCCAGTGAGGTCATCAGGATCGGCCGGAGCCGGAGCCGAACCGCTTCGATAGTTGACTCCAGCAGGTCTTCGCCCCGGTCCACCCGCTCTTTGGCAAATTCTACAATCAGGATCGCGTTCTTAGCCGCCAGCCCAATCAGGGTAATCAGACCGATCTGCGCATAGACGTTGTTGTTCAGATACGGGAACAATGTCAGGGCGAGAATAGCCCCCAGCGCACCAATCGGCACGGACAACAACACCGAAAATGGAACCGACCAGCTTTCATACAGGGCTGCCAGGAACAGGAAGACGAACCCGATAGAAAGCATGAAAATATAGATCGAACTGCTACCCGCATTGATCTCTTCACGGCTTAACCCCGAGAAATCATAGGAATAACCAGCCGGTAGCACTTTAGCAGCAACCTGACGTAACGCTTCGTTAGCCTGGCTACTACTATAGCCCGGTTTTGCGCCCCCGTTCAACTCCACCGACCGAAACAGGTTAAAGTGCGAAATCAACGGTGCGTTCTCAATAATCTTGGTTGTCATCAGGTTGCTGACCGGGATTAACTGCCCCGCTTCGTTGCGCACGTAAAACTTACCCAGCTCTTTGATGTCGGACCGGTACATCGTATCAGCCTGAGCCACCACCCGGAATTTGCGACCGTAAATAATAAAGTCGTTGACATACTGGCTACCCAGATACGTTTGTATCGTTCGGTAGACATTGGCCACGTTTACCCCCAGCTTCTTACACTTATCCCGGTCCACCTCGACGCGGTAAGCGGGTGATTTAGCCGTGAAATACGTGAACGCACGGGCAATTTCGGGTCGCTTGTTAGCTTCGGCCAGGAAGTTTTGAACGACATTGTCGAAGGCCCGCACGTCGTCGTTCGTCTGGCGCTGCTGTATCTGGAAGGTAAACCCCGAGCTTTGTCCCAGACCCGGAATAGCTGGGGGCTGCACCACCTGAAGTCGGGCATCATTCAAGCCAGCAAAAGCCCGTTGTAGCTTTGGTACCAGCGAATCGGCCTGCATACCCCGTTCTTTACGTTCTTCCCAGGGTTTAAGCTGAATGAATACCGTACCGCTGTTTGATTTGGAGGCAAACGTAATGGCGTTCAAACCGCCAAGCGCCGAGAAATGGGCTACGTACGGCTGCTTCTTGAGAATGTCCATCACCTGATTAAGTACGGCCAGACTTCGCGTTGTCGACGCAGCTTCTGGAATTTCGTAGGTCACAATCAAACGACCCTCGTCCTCAGTCGGGATAAATCCAGTCGGCTTGGTTTTAAAGAGTAAGCCCGTGCCTACGTATAGCACGACGAGCCCAACGATAACCAGGGGCGTTGCCTTGATCAGTCGCTGTACTGCGTTAGAATAGGAGTTGGTAACGCGCTCGAACCATTGGTTGAATTTGTAGAAAAACTTATTCAAACCCGTCGATTTTTCGTCGATGTGCATCGGGCGCAGCATCAGCGTACAGAGCGCAGGGGTGAGCGACAGAGCCACAAAAGCCGAGATCAGCACGGATACCGCAATGGTGATGGCAAATTGCTGATAGAGTCGTCCGACAATACCAGGAATGAACCCGACCGGCACGAACACAGCCGCCAGGATCAGCGCAATGGCAATAACTGGGGCCGAAATCTCGCGCATGGCCTCAACCGTGGCTTCCTTGGGCGATTTTCCTTTGTCGATGTTGGCCTGCACGGCTTCTACCACCACAATGGCATCATCGACCACAATGCCAATGGCCAGCACGAAGGCAAAGAGCGTGAGCGTGTTGATGGTAAAGCCAAGCGGTATAAACAAGGCAAACGTACCGATAATCGACACCGGTATGGCCAGGAGCGTGATAAGCGTTGCCCGCCAGCTTTGCAGAAACAGGAACACCACCAGGACCACCAGGACCAACGCTTCCATAAGCGTTTTAACGACTTCGGAAATCGACACCTGAATCACGGATACCGATTCAAACGGCACTACGTAGTTAAGATCTTTGGGGAACGTCTTTTTCAGCTCGTCCATCGCTTTGTACACCCCTTCGGCGGTAGCCAGGGCGTTACTGCCCGGCAACTGATAGACCAGCAGATAGGCAGCCCGGTTTCCGTCGACGAACGAGTTACTGGTGTACGAAAACTTACCAAGCTGAACCCGTGCTACGTCCTTCAGATACACCAGCGCCCCCCGCGACGGGTCACTGCGCACAACAATGTTATTAAACTCTTCTTCCTTACTCAGCCGACTGTTGGTGAAGACCGTGTACTCGAAGGCCTGCGACGTGGGTTGAGGAGGTCCCCCCACCGACCCACCGGCGACTTGTAGGTTTTGTTCCTGTAGGGCGGCCACTACGTCCTGGGAGGTCATGCCTAACTGCGCCAGCCGATCTGGTTTGAGCCAGATCCGCATACTGAAATCATCCGCCCGGCTGAAAATATCCCCAACCCCTTCTACCCGCAACAGGGCATCCCGGATATAGATGTTAGCGTAGTTATCGAGAAAAGAAACATTGTGCGTACCCTTGGGCGAATAAATCGCGACCAGCATGAACAGCGACGGATTACGTTTCCGAACCGTTACGCCCAGGCGGGTCACTTCTTCGGGTAGCTGCGGCTGGGCGATACCCACGCGGTTCTGCACGTCGAGGGCAGCAATGTTCACGTCCGTACCCACGTCGAACGTAACGTTCATGCTCATCCGACCGTCGTTGGTAGCGTTGGTTTGCACGTAACTCATTCCCGGCGTTCCGTTCACCTGCGTTTCGATGGGTGTCGCTACGGTTTGTTCGACGGTCTGGGCATCAGCTCCGGTGTATGTGCTCGTGACCTGAACAACGGGGGGCGTAATGTCAGGGTACTGACTTACAGGTAAACTTAATAACGCCAACACCCCCAGCGCCACGATCACGATTGAAGCAACTATGGCCGTGACGGGTCGGTTAATGAATATTTCTGCAAACATAGTTTTGTTCATGTTGCCCACACCAGTCCCGCAAAACAGTTCGATGTGGTTGTAGCCGACGGCTACTATGAATAATTAGCCGTTACCGGCCGCGGTTATTTTACGGCGGCCGACTGACGATTACTAGCGTCGGGGTTGGCCGCTGCCTGTCCGGGCTGGCTGACTCGCACGACCGCTCCTTCACGAATCTTCTGAGTACCTTCCGTCACCACAAGTTCCCCCTCATTCAACCCATTACGAACGACGACCTTATCGTTGATGCGGGCACCCAGCGTCAATTTCTTCTGTAAAACCTTGCTGCTGTCGCCAACTACGTAAACGAAATACTCACTCATCTGCTCAGTAACCGCCTGATACGGAATCATCAGCTGAGGCTGTGGAGTGCTATTTTTAACCCGGATGTTGCCGTTCAGACCAACTTTCAATTCTTTTTTCGGGTTAGGAAAAGCAATCCGAACGCGTAACGTACCGGTTTGCGGATCGACGGCCCGGTCAACGATACGTACCGAACCCGGATACGGATACTGACCGCCCCCCGGCAGAACCAGCGTCAGGACAGAATCCTGCGCGATGTTCTTTCGATTCTGGAGCTGGATAAACCGCGAAATCTGCGATTCATCGACCTGCACATCGGCTGAGATCGGGTCGTCGGCTGAAATGGTGTTCAAGGGCGTTGAGCCGGGCGCTACAGCAGCTCCCAGCCGCACCTGCGAAATGCCAATCGTTCCGTCGAGCGGGGCATAAATGGTGGTGTATTTCAGATTCGTGGCAACTTGCCGAATGTTAGCCTGAGCGGCTTCGACCTGCATCCTCGCCGTTTCCAGCGTCGCAACGGCATTATCGACCAACTGACGGGCCACAGCATCCTGCTGGGCCAGCGTATTATACCGATCGGCATCTTTCTGAGCCCGGTTCAGGTTCGCTTTCTGCACGTTTAGGTTCGCTACCGCCTGATCGTACGAAGCCCGGTATTGCTGTGGATCAATCGTATACAGCTTTTGCCCACGCTTCACCCGCTGACCATCCTGGAAGAAAATGCCGGTGATGTTGCCCGCTACCTGCGGCTGAATCTCGACCTCCCGCAACGCGGTAATCGTCACCGGAAACTCATCGTAATACGTAGCATTTCCTTTGGTGGCCTTCACGGCTGTAACCGCCGTTGGCGGAGGAGCCTGCTGCTGTTCTTCTTTTTTGCCGCCACAAGCCGAGAGCACCAAGAGAATACTTACGACAAGAAGCGAATTAACTGACTGGTTCATATTGCCGAAGCCTTGACTGTATCGACTTCCGTTAGAGTGTAGAGTTCCCAAATTTTTTACTTAAAAACGAATCTCGCCCAATGCCCGCTGCACATCCAGCTTGCTGATTAAAACCGAATACAACGCATTAAACACGTTGAGCCGTGCCGTTCGCAGGTCGGCTTCCGCAACCGTTACGTCCAGGTAAGCTCGTATGCCGGATCGGTATTGCAGGTTGATCACCCGGTATACGTCCTCGGCTAACGTCAGGTTCTCGCGCAGCGCCAGATAATTCGCCAGGTTTCCTTTGTAGTTGGCCAGCGCCTGTGCATACTCCGCATCGACGGCACTGGTCAGTGCTGCTAAATCCCAACTGAGTCGCTGGACTTGCAGCTCCGCAATCTTTAACTGCTGGATACGTCGCCCCCCCTGAAAAATGGGCAAATTGACCGATAAGCCAATCAGCGAGTTCGGAAATGTCTGGCTGTAGAGCTGACCAAAGAAATTATTCTGATAGAGCAGGTTGTAGTTCGCGTTGGCGTTGATGGTTGGCAGGTATGCCCAGCGGTTGTAGCGCACATTAGCTTCGAGCAACCGCCCCTGCGTCTGGAGTAGCTGGTACTCAATGCGATTCTGGGGGTTCACCAGCAACGTAGTGTCCAAGGCCACTTCGTTAACCAGTTGCAGCGTGTCGTACGTTACGTTCAGAGCCGAAGTGGGCGGATACCCCATCAGCTGTTTGAGCGTCTGGTATTTCGCTCCCACCAGATCGTGGTACTGCTTTCGCTGCGCTACGGTATTGTTCAGAGCGATGCGCGCCCGTTGCGGATCCGTCTTATCGACAATTCCACCCTGGTACTGGTTGGTTGCATCCTGTAAGCTCCGTTGTAGCCGGGTAATATCTTCGGCCAGAATGTCAACCTGACGCTGGGTCAGAATTAAGTCGTAGAACGCTTTACTGACGTTGACCACGATGTCTATTTTATTGCTGACCGTAGCCTGATTCGCCTGCAGGCGATACGCATCGGCCGTTCGGCTGGCCAGCAGCAGATCGCGGCTAAAAACACTCTGAGTAAGGGAAAATGATACTGTCGATGTGTTTTGCGCTCCGAGAGTTACTGGTCGTCGCTCGCCGGTAGTAGCGTCGGGAATAAGCGTAACGGGAAGCTTTAGATAGTGGAGGACATTATAGCCCGCGTTCAGTTGCGGATACCAGGCGGATAAATTACTTCGGACCGTTCGGTCGGCAATATCCTGATCGATAAGCGACTGCCGAATAATGGGCTGGTGTTCCAGAGCGTACTGAATGCAATTGGGCAATGTAGCCTGTTGAAGTGTCGTTTGCGTACCCGCTGGATTAACCTGTGCATGCGTGACCGAAAATCCTGCCAGACACGCATAAACCAGTACACCAATAAACCTACTTTTCATGATGGGGATGAATACAACCAGTTGGCAGAACCTATGCGCCAAGTGTTACCGTCGGCGGTTGTTGAGAGCCGTATGTTGGAAGAAACCCGAATTGTAGCCCTTTTTGTTCAGTTCACTCGCAAAAAAAGAATGGCCCTGGCGAATCTAGTAAGCTGATACAGAGTAGTTTTTCTCATGGCACATTGTTAATAATCTTATTTTTGAGCACTTCCACTTAAGTAACGGTACTTACGTTTCTCCAAACCCTATAAAGTCGGTGCTACGCGGGCAAAAGTTTGTCAAACCCGGCCAAGCGCCGTAAATTCGGGCTTTTATTGCATCGAAATTACGTATGACGGAAGTACCAATAGAATCCTCAGAACGGTCACTCAACTTCATCGAGCAAATTGTTGAAGATGATCTGGCTGCTGGTAAAAATGGGGGGCGTATTCATACCCGCTTTCCGCCGGAGCCCAACGGCTATCTGCACATCGGACACGCGAAATCCATTTGTCTGAATTTCGGGCTGGCCGATAAATACGGTGGACAAACCAACCTCCGTTTTGATGATACAAACCCCGTTACCGAAGATACTGAGTACGTTGACTCGATTAAAAACGACGTACGCTGGCTTGGTTTTGAGTGGGAAAACGAATTTTACGCGTCCGACTACTTTGAGCAGATTTATCAGTTTGCCGAGAAGCTGATTCAGAAAGGACTGGCTTATGTCGATGATTCGACGCCGGAGGAGATTGCTGCCCAGAAAGGAACGCCCACAGAACCAGGCCGGATGAGTATCTACCGCGACCGCGGTGTGGACGAAAACCTCGATCTGTTCCGTCGGATGAAAGCTGGTGAGTTTCCGGATGGGGCTAAAGTGCTGCGGGCTAAAGTCGATATGGCGTCGCCCAACATGCAGCTCCGCGACCCCATCATCTACCGCATCAGGCACGCGCACCACCACCGCACGGGCGATGCCTGGTGCCTTTACCCAATGTATGATTTCGCGCACGGGCAGTCGGATGCCATCGAACACATTACCCACTCGCTCTGTACGCTGGAATTTGAAGTGCACCGGCCGCTCTATGAGTGGTTCATTCAGCAACTGGAGATTTTCCCGTCCCGTCAGATTGAGTTCGCCCGGCTAAACCTGACTTACACGGTCATGAGTAAGCGCAAGCTGAAGCAGTTGGTGGAAGACGGACACGTCAGCGGCTGGGATGACCCCAGGATGCCAACCATTGCGGGGATTCGTCGGCGGGGCTACACGCCCGACAGCATCCGGGAGTTCTGCGACCGTATCGGTATCGCCAAGCGCGACAACCTGATCGATGTCGGCCTACTGGAGTTCTGCATTCGCGAAGAACTGAACAAATCGACCCACCGTGTCATGGCTGTGCTCGACGAGAAGCCTTTGAAGTTGGTTATTACGAATTATCCGGAAGGTCAGGTCGAAGAGTTGAACGTCGAAAACAATCCCGAGGAGGCCGAAATGACGTATCGCCAGGTACCGTTCAGCCGGGAGGTATACATCGAGCGAGACGATTTTCTGGAGAACCCACCGAAGAAGTTCTTCCGACTCTTTCCGGGTGGCATGGTCCGCCTGAAAGGCGCATACATCATCAAGTGCGAGGAGGTTGTGAAGGATGATGCGGGCGAGATTATCGAACTCCGCTGCACCTACATTCCGGAGAGCCGCAGTGGTTCCGATACATCGGGAATCAACGTAAAGGGCACCATCCATTGGGTATCGGTACCGCACGCTGTGGAAGCAGAAGTACGGCTTTACGACCGCCTGTTCTCCGTCGAGAATCCGGCAGCTGACGATCGGGAGTTTCGAGAACTGTTAAACCCGAACTCGCTCCAAGTGGTCCGGGCTTTTGTTGAACCCGCCCTGGTAGAAGCGGCACGTAGTGGCACGCAGACCAACTTCCAGTTCATGCGGAAAGGCTACTTCGTGCTCGACCCCGATTCAACGGCCGATCGCCCAATTTTTAACCGGACAGTAACCCTGAAAGACGGCTGGGCCAAAGAGCAGAAAAAGGGATAATTACTGAGTAGATTAATAACTAGCGAGTGTCGGAGCGGTTGTCCAATCCGACACTCGCTAGTTATTTTTCATCGGCCAGTTTAGCCGGCACGTACAGTTTTTCGTACCGTAAAGGAATTGAACTATGTATTTAGCGGTTCATTTGACGAAACAAGGGTGTCGTTAAGCCGGTTGACTGGCCTCCGAATGGTCGGTATGAACCAATGTTCCCAGTAGGTCAGCGGCTTCAAAAACTGCCTGATGAGACTCATGGGCCGCTCGCTGGGCATAGACCGGCGAAGCCAACACTTGCTGTATTGCCGGTATAATTTGCTCAACACCATTGGCTAAAATGCCAACCCCCTGTTTTACCAGCCAGATTTCGTTGCCCCGCTGTACCGGCCGCATCCCCCTACTTTTCAGGGCAATGAGTGGCGTTTTGGTAATGAGCGCTTCGGTGATCGTCATCGCCCCCGGCTTACCAATAGCAAAGTCGGCCAGGTGTAAATAGTGAATCGGCGTCTGGGGAGAATAGTCCAGCACCAACTTCGGATAAGGTGTGTCAAGGCCACTAATCTGATCGTAGACCGCTTTGTTACGTCCGCACAGAAAGATCATATTGACCTTAATTTTTGACCGAATCAGAGCCTGAGCGACCCGGAGCCCGTAGATACTTCCCTGCCCACCAAAGGATAGAACCCCCGTTGGCAAACTGGGATCAAGCCCCAGCCGACTCAATTCGGCTAGCTTATCGGGGGGTGGCTGCTGATAACAGCCAGGGTCGACGATCATACCGGCGATCCGGTGGTTATACTGCGCAGGTATGCCCGCGGCCTGAGCCTGTTCCACCAGCCGGTCGGTACCGTTGAGGTAATGCTGTTCTACCTTAGGGGTAAACCAGTAGCGTGGTTTCACCTCGTCGAAATCAACAGGTATCGTGATGCATACCGCGTCGGGATTAACCAGGCGGACACTGCGATAAATGGCGGGGTTATACATCGGCGTGACCGATACCACTACGTCGGGCGGAGCGTCGGCCCAGAACGTCGATAATAGCTGTATCCCTTTTTTGCCCAGCAGATCATGAAACAAAAGCGATAAGTTAATCTGGCCACCGAGGTCAAACACCTTATCCCGAATAAGTTGCCGGTTGAAACGATCAATACCAAGCCGGACGATACGTCCGAAACGATCATGACGGTCGAACAGATCGACTACATTTACCATAGATACCAACCAGTGCGGGTAACGCTCGCTGAGGGCGTGCTTAAGACCAGCCGCTGCCGAGCGGTGCCCGGAGGCTGCGTCAAAATACATAATGACAACGCGCTTCGTCGTTGGGGTTTCAGCGTACAGCATACAATAAGTAAATATTGGTGTTCGTCAGCACGTCCTGCTGATCGGTAATGATCTGACTAAAACCGTGTTTGGTCAACAATGCCTCGATCTGCGCCCGCTTTCCGTCGATGTCGTGTACCTCCATAACAACTTGTTGAATGAGTGGCCAGTGCGCATCCTCAATGCCCTGCAATACGTCCAGTTCCCCGTGCTCTACATCAATTTTAAGCAGATCGATCCGGGCAATATTCCGCTCGTGGATGACGGTGGAAACAGTTTTCAGCGTACACGTAACTGTCTGGGTTTTGTGCATGACCCAGTTCAGTACGTAGTCAATCAAAGTCGACCAGATGCGGGTGGGCACAAAGCGAACCCAGCGGGGCGCTTTTTCCAGACTGCGCAAGGTGGCCTGTTTCGTTTGACCACGCTCCTCATATGCAACATCAGGATACGCCGTGGACCACACGGTGGCTTTAGGATAATACGTAAACGAGGCCGTGTGGCTCGAATGCGATAGGCCGTACGGCATTACGTGCAGTTGGTCAGGCGCGAACCGCTGGGCGTTTAACCGCAGTACGTCGGCAATCGCCGGAATCGGCTCGAAGGCATACACCGTAACCTGATTTTGCTGCAGGCGGCATACCCACAACGAAAAAATGCCAATGTTGGCCCCGACGTCGAATACGGTATCACCGGGTCGGATCTGAATGCCGTGCGTCAGGTAATCGTTTACCTCGCCAGCCAGGTAGGTCGCTTCCTTGGGTTGCAGGCAATACACGGATGAATCGCCAAACAGCTTAATTTCGGGTACAACGGCCATATACGATTAACGAGTTGCGGTAAGCTGCTCTTCGATGAGGAGGCAGGCGGTTTGAGCACCATCTTCGGTCATAATCTGCTTACGAATCTGAGTCGCGCGAAGCTGATATGATGGTTGCTGTAGTAAAGCCGTCAGTTCGGTTACGACCCGATCGGCGGAGTAGTGATTTGCGGGCAGCATTCGCCCGACGCCCAGCCGTTGGATCCGAAGTGCGTTATCGGGCTGGTCATGCGCATGGGGTACCACCAGCATAGGCCGACCGGCACGTAACGACTGTCCGACCGTACCGATACCGCCCTGATGAACAATAATGGAAGCCTGATCGAATATAATTCCGTGGGGTACGTAATCAACAACCAGGATAGAAAGGTCCGTTTCAACGTCGTCGAGGCCCTCGTGCGAAAAGCCCCCGGTTATCAACACGGCCCGGCAACCCATCCGACGAACCGCTGCTACACTTTCGGCAAAAAAGCGTCCCGCTGTGAATATAGCCGAGGACCCCAGCGTGAACACAACCGGAGCTGGCCCAGCCGCCAGAAAATCGCGCAAAGCAGGCGACAGCGGCTCCGCTGGTGCGTAGTTGTTGAAAATGAAACCGGTAGTCCGGGCTTGTTGGGGCCAGTCAGGTTGCGGAGCCACAAAGGCGGATGAAAATAAGGCAAGAACTCGGTCTGGTGCATGTTGTCCCTCAAAGAACGGATTCGGGCGGGGTGGAAGGCCTAACTCAGCTCTAAATTGCTGAATTGGCGTGGCCCAGGACCGAAGTGCCCATTTGATCCCTTTTATAATCAGGCCAACCAGAAACGGACTCAGCCGGTGCGGATCAGGAAATTGGTTAACCGTCATAATGGACGGATCATAACGGGACATAAACGAGAGGGGTGACAATACCGTCGATATCCAGCGAATGCCTGTTTTTTCGGCAACGAGGGGAGCCGCTAATACCAATGGATGCGTCACGAGCAGGTCAGCATCGTGGGTGACTGCTATCAAATCCGCGTAACTGTTGCGTAAATTGGGCATCAGGAGCTCACGATATACGTAGCTCATGCCCTTGACCGGGTCCATCACCCGACCCGCAAACTCCTCCAGTGGTAGGCCCGAAGCGGTTAAATCGGGCCGGAGCTGAACAAAGGTCAGTCCACAGGCCACAGCCTGCGCGCGGTAGAGTTCACTACTCGCCAGGGTAACCCGATACCCCCGCTCGATTAAGGCACTGCCCAACTGGATAAATGGGAATACGTCGCCCAGTGTACCATATGATGCCAGTACAATATGTTGTTGAATAATTGAATCTGCATGCGTGGGAGACGCTAAGGTGTTCATGCGTAGGAATATGATTTAATAACCAACTGACTGGTTACGTAACAGGCAACGTACTGATTTGCCCGTACCAGTACAAGATGTTTCAGGCAATAGCCCCGAAGGGGCGGTCAGGAGCTAACTTCATCGACCAGTTCGCTGCTGGTTTGCGTCTCGCTAACCAACCACTCGCCATTTGCCGGATTTCGATGCAAGAAGGGCAGGTTCTCCTCACCAATCTCGGTAAACTGCTGACTAACAAATGGAATTAATTCCAGGAACCCCGGCAGACCATTGCCCCAGATCACCGTTGAAATTTGCATAGCCAACCGGAACTTGCGGGCCTGGTAAACAAGCGTATCGAACCGGAACATGCCCAGGTAATAGAAACTTTGCTCTACACTGAAATCAGCCATGTGCTGAATAGCCAGGGTAGAGTCAGCCAAAACGGACGCATACGTAGCCGGTCCTTTACCGATGATGTGGTGAGTAAACAAACAGAGTTGAAAATACTCGCTAACGTCTATACGGGGAACGGCTTTACCTATAAAATGTGGCTCGAGCTTGGTTAGTAAGGCCAGACTTAATCGGTTCAGCATAGTCTCCAGCTGCTCACGTTGCTGCCAGTTGTATCGCTCCCGGAACGTAGCGACCACCTTCGGCATCGTCTGCCAATCCTTCCCTCCCGCTTCGATCATGGGTAAATACTCATCCCAAAAGCAGGATAAGTTCATCGACAAACCTGCCTGAATAACTGGCCAGAGCTTATCCGCTTCTCCCTGCCGGGCTACCGATTGTAGCACCTGCACATTCGGAGCGCGTCGTTTCCAGATTCTGGCGTCGGGGTGGAATAATTCGGGCTTGGGGTAGCGTTGCAGCCACACCCGTTCATCTATCCCGGTCGGCGGCAAATGGGTACCAGCAAAGGTACGTATCCACCAGCGGCCCGACCGTCGGCGTTCGGCAACGGTTGTCGGCACAAAGCGATACAGGTTCATCCGGACGGCCGTAGGCGGGTTATCAGCCGGAAACGGGCAATGACGAAACAAGGGTAAAACACTTGGTTCACCTTCGAGCAACCGCTGCATCATGCATTCAACTCCGCTGACATGGGAATAATCATACGGATTTCCGCTGCCAATCGTCGACCAGGCAAAATTAGAGTCGTTTGTTCCGAACGATTCATAGAAAATACCGTGATCGACCCGCGGATGATACGGCGCGATGAAACGTGGGGGCGTCATCTCCGTCGTGGTCATATATCGGTATTCGTACGGAAGCCAGGTCTGACCGTCCCGAGTGCCTTCAATAACGGGTACCCAGTGAATAGGCGGGCTGCTTTTTGGCGGAAAAACTCCGTAGGAATTAACAACCCGAAACCGATTCAGCAGCCGACAAAACGTCAGCAGCCCTTGTACTACTTTTGACGGAATACGGGCCAGTGAGGGCCAGTGAGGCCACGTCTGCGTACACCAGCTGTTGAACGGCAGGTTCAGCAAACCACCTATTGCTAGTATCAGAACGACGCCGTGAGTTAGCCAGTGGGCTTGGATCATCGCGAACGACGTATCGAAAATAGAGGACTCCCCATCCAGCAGCATAATGCAAAGCACGATGGTCAGTAGATTGAAGAACCCGAAATTGCTGACAAGCTGAATGCCAACCATCAAACAGGCAATCGTGACGGCAACAATCAAACGGCTGGTTTCCGAGCCAAAAACGCCAAACGGCAAAAGAACCTCCGAGATGAATACGAGTACAATAACGATCTGAAATACCCAGCGAGGAAGGCGGCTGGCATACCAGGCCAGATAGTTAGGCAAGGGAATATTCACCATGAAATTCCGGAAATAACCCGTATCGCGCAGACTCCCGCCAATGAATTTGTACTTGCCAAATCCGAACATAACCCGAAAAAAAAGCCAGCGGTACGCCCAGGCCACAATAGGGATGGGCTGGCTGGTAACTGTTAGTTCGGGAAGAGCCGCCAGCGGAGGTAGAAACAGACCTAAAAAGCCAGCTTCCAGCAGTAAACTATCCCAGGGATACGTGAAGCCAAGGGCAATGTCAAGGGATAGGTAACTGATCCAGCAAACGAACAAAGCCACCGTCGAGAAGGGGCCGCCAACCATGACTACCACGCCGGCAGTGCTTCCCAACAGAACCAGCCCTTTCAGAAATCGGTCACTCGCGTTAAGCCAGAGCAAAGTAGGGAAATACACCCAATGCCGCCATCCCGGATAATCGGCCCTGATTCGATTCAACTTCTCGCGGACAGGCGATATACCCCGCTTACCGGCTAATGGAATCGCCTGGTGATAAAGTTGCACCAGGGCCAGGAAATATACGAATCCCAGCCCACGCAGAAAAAGGCCCCACACCAACTCGGGTGTGAGCCCTTCAAGCACCGTATCAAGTGGTATCATAACGTCAGCACGTAAAGAACGCTAGCTTAATAGTGGCGTTCAAGCACGTACCAGCTGAACGCGCGCAGCCTGATCTTTACGTCTGAATCCGGGATTCGGGCATCCAGCTTACGCCAGGCTTCCTCAACCAGTTCTTCGGCCTGTTTCTTACACGCTTCAATGGCTCCGCAGGCTTCAAGCTGATCAATGACATGATCAATCACAGCCGGATCAGATGGCTTGGTCTGAATCGTGTCCCACAGGTCGCGACGCGCGGGCCAGCCCAACCGCCCCATGGCTTTGGCAACGGGCAGTGTAATCTTACCACACGTAATGTCTTCGCCCCGGCTCTTCAGGTTATTTTCAAACCCGCGCAGGTTGAGCACATCGTCAATAATTTGAAAAGCCAGCCCCATCGCTTCGAAGAAGTTGCCCAGAAGCTGAGCCTCCTCGGGCGTACCCTCGCCCATGATAACGCCCAGTTGCGCAAGTGAACTGACAGGAACGGCTGATTTCAGGCGGTGTACCGATAAGATGCGGTCTTCCAGCAAAGCGCCCCGGCCGTAGCCGACTACCTCGGGCATCATAGCGTCAAAGCCGTCGATGTCAATGGCCTGACCAGCATGAGCCGCCCGCAGCGTCTCGAAGTAGAGCGTATATAATTTTAATTTTTTACTATCCGAGAGTGTTGAGTCGACGAGCAGTTCGCCCAGGAAGTAACAGGCATTACCGGCGTTGATGGCCGTTGCTTCGCCATAGATCGCATGACAGGACGGGCCACCGCGCCGTATATCTGATTTATCCTGTACGTCGTCCACGATCAGTGAACCCGTGTGCAGGAGTTCAGGCCAGGCTAGCCAGTTCATGTATTTCTGCGAATCGCCACCGACCAGGTCCAGGCAGGCTAAAGCTGCGTATGAACGCCAGGATTTTCCACCCCGATCAATCATCTCCCGAATAGGCTTGATCAGAGCCCGGCTGTATTGACTTGGATCAAGACCTTGCAGATAGTGTCCATTCTCGTCACTCGCCACCAGTTTGCGTAATTGCGCATCGGATGGATTCAGCGGCAGCAACGCTTCGATCGACTTCCGCGTTTCTTTGGTGACGGCCTTAAAAAAGTCGGTTAGTTTTTCATTCAAGCCAAAGCCACTGCGCTCAAGGTACGCCAATCCATAGATGGGCTCCTGCGCAAACGTACCGGTAACCGACATACGGCCTTCCCAGAACGCCCGTTTGGCAATGATGGTATTGAACTCCTGTTTCGGAAAATCGGCTTCAATTACCAGACTTATATCAGCCGAGGGAATCGTTAATTGCCAGACTGTCGGATAACTGGTGAAGGTGCGCGAACTCGTCCAGTATTTGAGTGGTACTAAGGTGAAGTCGTCATGCTGACGGGAGTTACCTTGCGGGTCGATAAGCACAAGCCAGCGACCGCAGATCTCCTCGCCTGCGTTATTATCGAACAGTTCATACGCACTGATCTGATATCCGTTGACGAGCTGAACTGACGTCCAGTTCCAGGCGATTTTGTGCTCCAGGCGCGCTTCTGGTGTTTCCTCATTAGTTGATTTCCCAAATTCGTGATCATACCACCCGCTTGCCGTAGCGACGTCAATCGTTTGTCCTTCTAAGGTGAGGGTACCTTCTACCCGGCATTGCGGCATGAAGTAATAAAACATGTCCTCACCCGACGTTCCCATAACAACCCCCTCATCGCCCTGCCGAACAGGTGGGGTTTTCGCATAAAAATATAGGTCGGCCCCTACCGATCCATCAACATTTACTAGGGTCAGGCGGTAACTGCCGTCTTCTTGCTTCACCAGCGTATTCCCGTCGTAGTCGAGCGACAAAGACTCCAGACTGACGAAGGCATCTTTGGAAAGCATCCGGTCCGGAAGTGCTACGTTTCCTTTAACAAGCACTTCGCGAAGTGCCCGTTGCAGCAGCGGATCAGTTTTGTCTTCTCCTTTATCAATTGTGTCGAGTCCTATTTTAGGAGCTCTTGGATCGACCAGCGAGTCTGTATAATACTGTTGCGACTTCACATCGCTTATCGCCCAGGTAAGCGTATGTCCATACTGAATTTGCCCGGTAGCTTCATCGCGCCCAATGGCCATCCGGAAGAACGATGCAAACAATGAACACGGCCGGTCATCTGCCAGCGTCAGGTGACTGTTCAGATACCACCACTCAAGTGTCGACGAACTATGAGGCAAATCATGAATAGCCAGGTCGATTGGTCCCGCCACAGGCCAGTCAGCTGGAAAAGAATGAGTCGGCGGCTGAGCATTCGTTGAGTCGATTATTAAAACGGATTCAGAAGACAGGGTTGTCATAAACGAGAAGGATGGAGTGATGTTATAGTTGAAACAGAAGGAAAAAAGCAAGAGTACAAAATTATCTGCTGTAAATCAGCCAATTACTTTCCTTGATGAAGTAGAATAAGCAAATTATCATTATTTCAGCTACCGTCCCATTTTTTTGTGTAAACGGTAACATGAAGTCTACTTTACTATAATCAACAAGCAGCCATCCAAAAGCGAGTCTGAACTGCTACGGTGCGGTCATGAGGGAATGTGGCTCGACGATCCTTCCACCCTTTTTACTGAGCTAACCTTACTCAGCGCACGCTTTTTTTAAAAGAGCAACCATGCCAAGTTAAGCAATTTTCATTGAAAGTGAGCAATATAGGCAATGGATACCAGCGAAATTCTGATGAAAGTTAAGCGAGCCACGGTGGTGTTGAACGAAAAAATCAGCGTTTTGCGCTGATTTTGGGTATGATCGGAGATCGACTAATTTGTTTGCTGAAGTTCCTTTAACTCCCACATCATCGTCCACTGCTCAGAGTCGAGCCATTGCCGAATGGTCATATCAATCATGTTATTCTCAATGGCAAAGTCCAGCGCTTCCATCACCCGGTGGTGCTTCTGTTCGGAGTAGCCCACCCGGATGTAATAATCTTTTAGCAATTGCTGCTTATCAGTATTCAACAGGGAATAATTTTCACCCGTTTTCGCGTCACGTAATAAGATTGGATAGGCATTCCAGAATTCCAGCGCGGCCTTCTCGCGGTCGGTATCAAACAGGTCTTTCCCGACTTCGTCCGTCAGCACAAAAAAGTCCATGTAATAATACCCTTCTTTGTTGAGATCCATAATCAGGCCCCGATCGACGAGGTTGCCGATCTCCTCCACCGAAAACCCCGGCCCTTCCTGCCCGAATTTATACATGGCAGCGTACTGACGGGTATGGGTGAGAAACAGAAATATGTATTGATTAGGTGTGATATTATACCTCAATAGTGTATCGAGGTTGATTTTGATGGTGTTCATTCTAGCCAGGCTAAGCGGGTTACTTCAACAAGGTACGGTTCCGATACGTAAGCAGCTTCTTTTATAACAAATGGTTACTTACACTTCGTTTGCACGCAAGTTACCATAAAATCTAAATTCTACAACACAATCTGCTGCCCAGATCGTCAAAAACAATATGCATTAAAATAGTAGCAATTGTGCATTTCTTAACCGCCCTCACTCTACCTAATAATGGGTTTCGTTAACGCAGCGACAGGTTGCAAACAGGTTGAACTGTTAACTAATCGGTCTGAAACCTTCGGCAGTAGTACAGGTTAACCATCATGCCAGAAGACGGCGGCTTCCTATCCGTTGGCTGCCCTACCATGTCTAGAATATATACCTTGCTATTTGTATGCTTAGTACGCGCATTTCGATTATAATCGTTACGCACAATCGGGTCGATACGTTGCTTGATACGTTACAGCACCTGCAGGCACTGCCTGAACAACCTTCCCTGATCGTCGTCGACAATGGCTCAACTGACGGCACGGCCGAGCAGGTCAGGTTTCACTTTCCGGCCGTTACGGTAAAGCGGCTGCCGCCCGGATTAGGCTGTGTATCCCGTAATGAAGGAGTTAAACTCGCCAAAACACCACTTGTCGCCTTCTGCGATGATGATTCGTACTGGGCTCCCGGCGCACTGACGCAGGCTATCCACTACTTCGATGCCTATCCGCACTTGGGAGTGCTGGCCGGGAAAGTGCTATTGGGTGACGAACAACGCCTGGAACCCGTTTGCGAAGCTATGCGCGACAGTCCGTTAACCGATTCGCGGCCGCTACCGGGACCGGCCATTCTCGGCTTTGTCTGCTGTGCGGTCGTTATTCGCCGTGACGCCTTTTGGTCAATTGGCGGTTTTCATGAAGATTTCGCTATTGCGGGCGAAGAACGACTTTTCTCAGCCGATATGCGGACGAAAGACTGGAGCCTGACGTATGCCGAAGATGTCGTGTGTTATCATTTCCCTTCGCCGGTACGTAGCACAGCCCGGCGCACTCATTTGTTAACCCGCGATACGTTGTGGTACTACTGGCTGCGTCGCCCATTGTATTACGCCCTGCGTCATACCCTGCACATTCATCAACGAAGCCGCCTTGACAAAAACGTGCGGGCGGGTTACCGGGAAGCCCTTCGCCAACTACATCGATTTCTGGCCAGGCGCCGGCCGGTTCCAGGTACGGTTGAAGAGCAGCTACTAAAAATTGAAACCTTTTATTAACGGCTGACTCATAAACAATGCTTCGATCCTGTCGATACGTATTATAAACACGTATCGACAGGATCGAAGCACAATAAATTGATGTGTATACTAAGCACAAGTTGTTCTATTACCGGAAAGCCACCTGAAACGTCCCTTCCGTCAGCGTTAGTTTTTTCTTGCCGGTTCCTTCAAAGGCGGTGAAGCTAAACGTGCCCGACACTTCGGTAGCGGTTTTCTTCTTAATAGTTACTGTACCGGTTCCGCCTTCCACGACGGTCGAGTACGATTCTTTTGCATAATTAAGCATGCCAATGTTGACATTGTTCAGGGTGTAGGTTCCCTCAGCGGCTGTGTTGGGCAGCGCAATTACCACCACATCGTCGGTCTTGCTGTCCAGGCCGTAGATACCATAGTACCCATCTTTACCGGGCATAGATGTCAAGGCGTACTGAAAATCAGGAGCGTAGCTTTTACCATCTATTTTTACCTGGAACCCGTTCTGATTTTGCTGCTGGCCCGATGGATTGGGCGTAACATCGTCATTCTTTTTGCTACAGGACGATAACGTAAACAGACCAAGGATAGAGAACAGAACGAGTAGGCGTACATTTTTCATGGTTGACATTGATTGGTTTGAATGTGAATACAGAGTAAATTTCAGATGATCAGCACGCCACATTGTCAGAAATCGGTGTCTTTACAAAGGCAGTGTTATTGACGTGTGTGCCGTTTGACGATTCAAAGCAAATACATTTGGGAAGCGCCTATGACTGAGACTATATGGCTGGCAGGAATTGGTTTAAAAGCGGTGGAGATCACCGCAAAACCGGTCCAAATGGCTTAACAAGCCCGTTAACCGACTGCATTTCCCAGTACGTATTGAGTAGTCGTTACGTTATTTTGACCGGATACGAGCTTAGGTCCGCCGTTTTTTTGGCCGTTCTCACCACCTATCAAGAAGGTCAATACGCCTTGGCTTTTAAGGTCATTTTTACGCCATTTATCAAAGGCGGGCCTAAATCAGGACGGGTATGAAACGAGGAGCGTATATGGACCGAACGGAGCCACGGAAACTAATCAAAAAGAAAGTACGAAACTTATTCGAACGCGGGTTCGACTGGATTGCCTTGGTTGCCATTGCGTTGCTGATCTTGAGCGTACTGGTGATCCTTAATCTTTAACGTGAATCGACAATCATCTAGCAATCCAGAATTTTCGTGAATCTCTAAAAACTTATATTCTATTTATTTTCAATGAACCCATCACAGTTCGATGTGCCTATTGTTGTGTTCAGTGTTAGTGTGTTTGTAGCCGGTGTGTTCCTAAACAGCTGCGGTAGCGGGACTCGGCATGGGTACCAGATCGAAGACGGGCAGGTCATACTATATACGGGCTTTCCAGCCCAACGGACGGTACTTCTTGAAGCTGACGCCCGCACCTTCCAGGCCATTAGGGCAGAATACGGCACCGACAAAACGCATGTCTATTACCGAAATCAGGCTATTGCTGGCGCGGACCCGACCACTTTCACCTATCTGGCGGGCAGCTACGCGAAAGACCACAAACGAGGCTATTATCAGAACCAACCCATCAGCGACGAAGGTTCGGCCTTTGCCATTGTTCCCAATCCCGAAGAGACGCCTGCCCACGTAACGGCTACGGGCATTGCTTACGCCCGCGACAATCAGCGGGTATATAAGGGCACCCGCGTCCTTGGCGGAGCTGACCCCGCCACGTTTACGTTCGTACCCATGTTTAATGGGACGTATCTGACACGGGATGCCAGGCACGTGTACGCCAATGACGAGCCACTAGCCGGTGTAAACAGCCTGACCTTTGTTCGGATGTCGGCTATGCACTTCACCGACGGACAGAACGTCTGGGGCTTAGCTCTTGGCCAGAATACGCACTGGCAGATTATTCCGGAAGCTGACGTCAGGACGTTCAAGGGTGCAGGCACGTATTATGCCCGCGATAAACGCAGGGTGTATTTCGGCAGCAAAAGCATTTCCAGCACCGATCCTGCTACGTTTCAGGAAACAGGCTACTTACTAGCCAAAGACAAAAACAGAACGTACCAGTCGGATCAGGTGGTGACTCCTTAACCCATCTTCGGCTGAGTTGGCACTCTTCGCTCGGCAACTTATACAGCAATGATACCTATGGCGTTTCGGAGTTTACTCGTATCAGCCACCGTAACCGGCTTTTTGGCGTATGCGTTTACCGTTGGCATTACGGAGCCAAGCTCGTTTCTGCACAAACTTCCAGAATGGTCGGCTTCCGTTATCATAATCGGATGCGCATTCCTCTATGTGCTGGCCGTCTGGTGGGCCATCAAAGGCTTCGCCGAGCGCAAACTGGTCGCGCTGGTATCGCTCCTTTTCTGTCTAATTGGCCTGGGAGTATATGCACTTGGTATTTCGCTCGAACTTGGCAAAGGCAGGGCCGCGCCTGGCCAGTACAGTTACGATTTCCAATCGCTCGATCTTGGCGAAAAAAATGAGCTTACTCAACTTCTGGCGGGAACGGGTCTTCAATTGGCTGATGCTGTCTTTACCGAACACTGGCACGTAGCAGACTCGACATCTTGCTTTCGCATCTGCGTGCAAAAGGGACACATCACCGCACTCAACCTGTCGGGGCATACACTTACGAATCTACAACCGATTAGCCAACTCCCCTACCTGAGCGACCTATTTCTCCAAAACTGTGGATTATCCGACATGAGCAGCCTTCGCTCAGAACGCCTGGATCGGCTAGATTTGTCCAACAATCAAATCACCGACGTAACAACCCTGCGGGGCTGTCCAAACCTGCGGTGGCTGTTCATTCAGAATAACCCTTTGCAAAAAAGCCAGGGGGGAAGCCGCCCGGATCAGTCCATCAGATAATCCAGACATTATCCCGGCGGATGAAATACAACTCATTGCGCCAGAGAACGCGTAGGTAGATATCTTTAGTACCCAGAATGTTGACTTTGTTTCCACGGCCAATCACCTCCACCACGGGCGCAGCCGCTGACGGGTCAGTTCGTAATAGTACCCGATCGTGACTGGTTATTCCCGACTGTACGCCTTCGGGCAAATTCACGAAAATCAACAGCAGAAATAGGTACAGCAGCGTGGTCCACTTCTGCCGCGCGGAGATCGGTTGTCTGCGAACGAGCTTGAGAATCAACACGCTAAAGACGTAACCCGCCGGAACTAGCAGAAAGAGCAGAAAGTAGATACCGTACTTACGGTAGAACAGGTAAAAATAGTTTAGGTCATCCGTTTCGTATCCGCTGAGGTTATTGGCCCTGGCGATGTCGTTCATTTTACGAAGCACGGCATCGTCAGGATGACGATCAAAATACACTTCCAGGTAGTACAACAGTTTTGGCGTGTCGCCCAGCTTTTCGTAGGCGCTCGCCAGCTTCAGCAGCATTGGGTCGGTTGCCGTATGTCCATTCGCCAGGGCTGTTTCGTACAGACGTACCGCATTTGCCTGATCGCCAGTCGAAAACAACGAATCGGCCAAACGTAACGAATCCGCTGAGGTTGACTGCGCCTGAGCGATAGCCGCCCAAAAACAAAAAAATAGGCTTATTTTAAGACGTAGGGCTTGCAATGAACTAAAAAAGGCCATAGTTTTGCACCACAATAAACGAAACGGCTATCATTTATCGCCAATCGTTTGAATGATTTGGTAGCTCAGCTGGTAGAGCAATACACTTTTAATGTATGGGTCCTGGGTTCGAATCCCAGCCGAATCACGAAAAAAGCCGCTATCTAGCGGCTTTTTTGTGTTTGTGGCGTTTAGAACGGTAGATCGTTGCTTTCGTCTTCGAACGTCGTGTTGAACGGCATACCAGCAGGCTGGCCTTGCTGAGCTGGACGAGTCGACTGCGCGGATGCCGGGCGAGAGGGAGCGCCTGCAGTTGGACCACCATCGCCCTCGGCCAGTTCGATCCGGAACGCGCGAAGCTCGGTATACCAGCGATCGTTATATTCACGAGACTCGGCACTGAAGGTCGCTTTCAGCGTATCGCCATCCGCAAACTGCTTTAAATCATTCGCTTTCTCTCCCCAGGCCGTCATGCACACCTTTTTCGGGTACTGACTATCGAGCGTTTCGATTACAAACTCCTGCTTATTCCAGGGACCATTTTTGCCTTGGCCAGTTACCTCGGGCAATACTTTTATAAGTTTTCCGACTAATTCAAGTGCCATGTTAATTGGGCTTTTATCAATAATTTAGAAGGATAAAATTACGAAATTTTGCCCACTTTTAGCCTATACAAGCCTGAAAAAGCCGAAAGATTCCGCTTCCTGTTTTGGATAAAATGACCAAACGGCTATATTTGCACCCGCATTCAACACAATGCAATTGTGACCGGCCACGTGGTGAAACTGGTAGACACGCCATCTTGAGGGGGTGGTGCTTCACGGCATGGGAGTTCGAGTCTCCCCGTGGTCACAAACACAGAAACCGTTAAGCACTTACCCTAAAAGCGTAAGTGCTTTTTTAGTTTCAAAAGCACCGCTATGCATAAGCAATCAACTTTAGGACGTTTTCTGATTTTTCAGCTTGGGTTACTGCTGATCAGCATGACCGCTATGGGTCAGGCGCAGTCAAACTCCGACTTTCGCCAGATACGTTGGGGTTACACGCCTAAGCAAGTTCGGGAAGCTGAATTACCGCTTAAGCCGAACCGGGTCAAAAAAGAAAAAGTAGTGTATAGCGGTGTCGAGCTGGCGTCGCGCCGGGTCGGTCTTGACTACGACTTTACCGGCGATTCGCTGCTGTCGGCGACTTATTTCTATTACAGCACGGTATCTGTAACAGAAGCGGATGTGCGGGCAGCCGCCAGCGAGTTCGAAACCTTGCTGACCGAGAAATACGGCCCCGGCAAAACGGCCTCAGTTGGCGGCATTAAACAGCTAATCTGGCTGACGCCTAGAACCCAGATTAGTCTTTCACTGGGCAATGTCGACAAGGGCTGGTCGCTGGAAGTGATGTATTTATGCCGCGTCTGTTCGGGTGAAGTGGGCTCAAAACAGGCTGACAAACAGCCCTGGAAAGCTCGCAAGGAGATTGTAGATTTCTAAAAACTCCCATTACACACAACGTATCAACTAGCCTCTTTGTCGGTAAACCAGTCCAGAGAGCGTTCGAATACCAGTATGGTTCTGTAGTTAACGAAGTCAATTATTAAGAAACAGTTAACAAGACCCGTACGGCCTTATCGACCCTTGCTGAATTCATTATTCTGTTGTATGTTTGTTATCAGCTAACGTATATAGACTACTGTTACTTTTTCAGCAGTATATGTATACCCCATTCAGGCAGCTAAGTAGTTGATTATGGCCGCCTTTCGAGTTCAGTACATGCTGTATTCGTAATGCCGTAATCAGTCGGTATGGCTATTTAACGCTTTTTTCACTTAGACTGCTAAGCCGCCCGATGATGACCAACCGACGCTCTCATATCCCATCTCTAAGCTCCGTACCGCCGATCTGGGTGGTTGACGATGATGAAGACGATCGGCTGTTTATCCGTTCGGCCTTTAAAAGCATCACCCCACCCATCGACGTACTGGTGCTTACCGACGGCGAAGAACTCCTGTCGGCGCTGGCTGCACACGACGAGTTGCCTCAACTGGTCTTGTTGGATATTAACATGCCCTATCAGAATGGCTTTGATACGCTCCGGCAACTGCGTACCAGTCAGAAATACGCCGATCTGCCAGTTATTATGCTCACAACATCATCGAGTGAGGATGACCGCCAACGTTCCCTGGCTCTTGGTGCCGACCAATTTGTGACGAAGCCCGCCAGCTACACGCAATTAATTGCGCTAACCCAGCAGTTGGCGCAGCAACTTGTCTGACCCCATTACCAGTCCTCTTATTTGTCTGTAATGCCTGCTGTGTATAACAAACGTCTGGGTCTGTTTAGAAACCCCAACGTTCAGCAAGAACTGAAGCGACTTGATCCTGTCCGCGACAACCAGCGCATCGTTCACTTACTGACGGCCTACGAATTTCCTTTCGATATTACCCGAGCGCTTGAACTGGCCTTGTTTCATACCTATGCCAGTCCCCGCGTGTCTGGATTGCTCGCCCAGACGGGTGAATTTGAGCGGCACGGTCAAAAGCGGTACGACGATACGAGCCGCTTGATCGCAGCGTTTATGGAAGCTGGTTACGATAGTGATATAGGGCAGCGGGCCATCACCCACATGAACTATATTCACGGTCATTATCGAATCGCGAACGAAGATTACTTGTTCGTGCTGTCTACGTTTATTTTTTATCCAATCACGTGGGTGAACCGCTATGGGTGGCGCACCCTTAGCTCCGCCGAAGAGCTGGCCTTGTTTTACTTCTTCTGCGAGGTAGGCAAGCGAATGCACCTGGTCGATATTCCACCAACGCTGGCCGAATTGCGTGCGTTTACGGATGCGTACGAAGCGCGGCATTTTCGGTATACAGACAGTAACCGACGCATTGCCGACGCGACGGTACAGATTGTTAAGGGTTGGTTTCCCACTGTGCTGCACCCGTTCGTTCGCCCGGCAGTAGCGGGTATGATCGACGAAAAACTAGCACTGGCGTTTGGCTATAAACGACCGCCGGGCTGGTTTATCGCATTGCTCAACATAGCCTTGTGGATTCGAAAATGGCCGCTTCGCTGGCTAACGTTTAAGCCCTATCCATCGCTGGTGGCGAACACAACCTTTCGGCATTACCCCGATGGTGTACCAGCGATTGAAGCTGTGGGACCAGCACACCTACTAAAAAAAACCGCTGAACCGAAGTGAATTAGTACACACTTCAGGTCAGCGGTTTTTCCGTCCAACATTACGTCTATTAGTTCGCTAGCTCGCGTTTGTTCGGCTTCCGCTTATGCACGTTCAGGGCTACATCCCGGAGTTCGTACGTAATGCCCTGCGCTTTCGCGGTTTCTTTATAATCGAGCAACATGTTATAAATGTCGTGATCAATAAAAGGGGCCTTGCTGCCGTCAATCACAAGTTCATCCCCCCGCTCCAGGCTTCCCAGCACTTCTTTGAGCTGTGGTTTATTCAGGAAATACAGGTCTTTTTCGAACTCAACCGTGACTTTGCTACCATTCCGGTTGATCCGGAGTGACGATTGGAAATTGGTGTACAAGACGAAAAATATACCGACAACCGCCCCCAGGGCAATACCGATCAACAGATCCGTAAAGACGATACCAACTACAGTCACAATGAACGGCACGAACTGACTCCAGCCGTCTTTGTACGTTTTCTTAAAGATAGCTGGTTTCGCCAGTTTATACCCTACCATAATCAACACGGCCGCCAGACACGATAGCGGAATCAGATTAAGCAGCGGCCCACCCAGAAATACAGCGATCAGGAGAAATAACCCGTGCAGAATCGTTGACACGCGCGATCTGGCTCCACCATATACGTTGGCGGATGTCCGCACAACTACGGACGTAACGGGCAGCCCACCGATCAACCCCGACAACATGTTGCCGACGCCCTGAGCAATTAACTCCTGGTTCGTTGATGATACCCGCTTCTGCGAATCCAACCGGTCGGAGGCTTCCAGATTCAGCAGCGTTTCCAGACTGGCTACAATGGCAATCGTAACAGCTACGCCGTAAATGGTATAGTTGCTGAGGGCGGAAAAGTCCGGAAAATCAAAAATTGAGAAGACACTCTTGCCCGGATCAATTGTTGGAATCTGCACCATGTGCTGATGGGCTGTATCACCCAGGTACCAGGCTGGCATTGCCACCCGAAAGAATTCATTAAGCGCTACGCCAAAGATGACCACTACCAACGCTGCCGGAAAGTTTTTAAAGAAAGTCCGGCTGCTACGTCCTGCTGTACGCTCCCAGACGATCAGAAACAGTAATGAGATTCCGCTAATGAGCACCGCACCGGGGCTAGCTGTTTCAATGGCACGGTAAATTTCGGAAAGAGTGTTTTCGCCATCGGCCAGTTGCTGAAATTCAAACTCGCCTTCGTAATCTTTATCGCGGCCGAGGGCGTGCGGAATCTGCTTCAGAATAATTACGAGGCCAATCGCCACCAGCATCCCTTTAATCACACTATCGGGAAATAAAGAGCTGAACCGCCCGGCTTTAACAATTCCTAGCAGAAACTGAATAACACCTGCCAGGACCACAGCCACCAAAAATGCGTCGTACGAACCTACCTTTGTGATCGCATCAGCAACAATGACGGCTAACCCGGCCGCTGGCCCACTGACGCTGACTTCAGATCCCGACAGAAGCCCAACCACGATTCCTCCAATCATGCCCGCGACTAAACCCGAAAATAAAGGTGCTCCCGAAGCCAGCGCAATACCCAGACAGAGCGGAAGCGCAACCAGAAACACGGACAGACCAGCGGGTATGTCTTGGCGTAACCAGGCCGATTTATATTGTTTAAGTGTTGTAACAGGATTAACTCGTTGCATGAGTGGTTATTGGTTAGGTTGACTAGTAACGCCAGTCTTACTGACAACGTTTTAAAACATTAAAAAGACATTAAAATCAAATTTATAATCATTTTGATTAATCTGTCGCAAACTGAACGTCAATTTATTCGTGACCACGTCGCAGAAGACGTAAGGGCATTATTACTACAAGCGCCCACTACGGGGTTAGACATTAAAAAACTAGCCAGCCAGATTGCCGCCCGTCAGAAAGCCCGGCATAAGCTACCGACCTGGTACGCCAACGATGCGGTCGTGTTTCCACCGGCCCTGTCGGTAGAGCAGGCGTCTTCCGAACGTACCGCAGCCTACAAAGCGTCGCTGGTCAGCGGAGATCGTCTGCTCGATATTACGGGCGGAATGGGCGTCGACAGTTGGGCATTTGCCAGCCGGGTCAACCAGGTCATCTACGTCGAGCAGCAGCCAGCATTGGCGGAACTGGCCGCTTACAACTTGCCCGTGTTGGGCGTATCAACCGTTACGGTGCAGGCCGGCGATGGATTAGCCTTTGTGGATACTCTGACCGACGGTGTCGATTGGCTGTATCTGGACCCCCACCGGCGGGACGAACGAGGTGGCAAGGTCGTGCGCCTGGCCGATTGCGAACCTGATGTGTCGCGGGCCGACGTACTGGCCAGCTTATTAACAAAAGCGAACCAGCTTCTGCTGAAAACGTCACCCCTGATCGACATTGACGCTGCGCTGCGGCAGCTGACTCATGCATCAATCAGCAGTGTGGCAGCGGTACACATTGTAGCGGTACAGGGCGAGGTTAAAGAAGTTTTATTTGTACTTGATAAACAAACCCGACTACCCGACGATGTTTCGATAACGGCCGTAAACCTGAGCTTAATTGGGGATGATTCGTTTACGTTTCGGAGAAAAGAGGAACGCGCCAGCGACGTAACGTTCAGCGACCCTCTACGCTACGTATACGAGCCTAACGCAGCCGTTCTGAAAGCCGGAGCCTTTCGGTTGGTAGCGGCCCGCTACGGATTGCACAAACTGGCTCCGCATAGCCACCTGTACACAAGTGATCAGTTACAACCCGATTTTCCGGGCCGCACGTTCGCCGTTCAGGACGTAATTAAGCCCGATCGTAAGGCGTTGCAGGCGCTGGTTCCGGGCCGTAAAGCCAACCTGACGGTGCGAAACTTCCCGCAGTCCGTGGCCGAATTACGGAAACAACTAGCCTTGCAGGAAGGCGGGAATCTGTATATACTTGCCACTACGCTGCTGAACGGCGACAAACGCCTGCTGTTAACGCATAAAGCCCCGCCCAGCCAGCCTTAACATTTCCTGAAACGTTACGTTATGTATCCGCAGAAACTTTATACAACTATGACTTTTATTGCTCGCTTTTTCGTCTTGCTTTGTTTCGCTCTTCCAGTCGCTGCCCGCGCCCAGACCGTGTACGCTGGCGAAAGCACCGTCGATCGGACCAAGCTGTCGGGTTTATACCTGACGTTACAGGGCGATGGGAAGCAGATTGAAAAAGACTGGGAAGACCAGCTCAAGACGTTCGGGCGGGTAACGGCCTCGCGGGGTACGTACCGGGTTACCAATGCCGACCTGCGAGACATATCGCCGGAGCCAATCAACCTAACCAGCACCGTGAAGTCTTCGCGCACGTCGGCAACGATCTTCGCGGCCTTTGACCTGGGCAGCGGTAACTACGTGAAAGCCGGTGACTCGCATTATGCAGCCGCCGAACGCCTGTTAAAGGATTTCGCGACGAAAACGACATTTAATCAGGAAGTTAAAACGGCCGAGCTGAATTTCGATGAAGCGCAGCGGAATCACCAGAAGACGGTACGTAACGGCGAGCGACTTCAGCGTGAAATAGAAGCTAATGCGAAAGAAAAGGAGCGCCTGCTCAAGCGCATTGACGAAAACGCCAAAGAGCTGGAGCAGCTTCAGAAAGACCTGGAAATCAGCAAAACTGACCAGGAAACAGCGCTTACGGAATTGGAAAACCGCAAGAAAAATGTAGAGGCCGTTAAAGCCAAAAAGCAATAGCCAGGCTTACCTTGTCTCGTTTCCCAAGCTGGCTTACAGCCGGTCGACCTTTACGTGTATAGTTGAATTTACATCAATCAGTGCCTGGATTCCATCGGCCAGAACGGCGATTCGGCGGGGCGTAAACTGAAACGAGCGGATGTCAAGATCTGTTTTTTCACCCGCCCCGCTTTTTTCATAGGCCTGGCCGATGATCTGCGGCAATTTGTGAATTTCTTCGCCGAGCGGAAACGTCAGCAATTCGCCCAGAAAATGCTGCAAAGCACCCTGTATTAACTCGTTATCGCTACCTAACAACACATTTTTTGTATCAGCGTCGAATACCAGCTGGTCGACACGTAACGTGTTCGTTTTGGTTTCGAACGTAGGGCGTCCGCGCAAATAGATGACCCCATCGACCAGTCCGCTGACTTCGGCTTTCACAATAACGGCCCGCTGGCCACTGTAGACTTCCGCCTTTTTCAACGTAATGAGGTCTTTCGCCAGTTTGACGGGCTGTCGATTCAGCGTAAGGGCCAGCATCCGGTTGATATCATTGAACGGAATAAAGCTTGTTACGTGCAACTCGGAGGTTTGCGGCAGTTGAGCGCGCCGTTGCAGCAGCGGCAAGGGAGTTTTAGCAACCTCAGGCATCTTCGGCTTCAATTCCGTCCGGGTTTCGAAGGCCATCCGCAGCGGTATCGAAATCATTCGCTCGTCGCCATACACCGGACCAGCAGCAATGCTGATGGGCTTCGGCAACAGCCAGAGTCCATACTGCTTATTGAGCACAAGCGGCTTTTGGAGATCAGCCCAGATCGGCGCGACCATCTTGTCGAGCCGGAGGTTTTTATAAACGGCCGAATCGATTGCCGTTTCGATGGAGGGCTGTAGCTTTTTCAAGACCTTTTCGACAAGGCCAGTTAAGTATATATTTTTTCCAATGATACGTAGTTTAGGGCGACTTACCCACTGATAGTCCGACAATTTCACCTGTGTGTTTAATCGCCAGGTCGGCGTTACGGTCAGTGGACTTTGAAAGTTAACTTCCAGCGAACAGAATAGGCGGGGCGGTTTCCGTTTGCCCAGGTGAAACGGACTTTTCAGCCATAAGTCGATGGGCGCCGAGATGCTGACCTGCTGCGCCTTATAGTGTAGTTTTACCGGGCCAGAGCGAATAACGCTTAGCTCAGGCAGGGGCTTGAAATCACCCAGGTTCGACGAGTCGCCGAGCAGAACCGGGTCAAGTGCCTGGCTGATTTTGTTTTCAAGCGCTCGAAGCTCAAAGCTGATCGGTCCGGCTACATACGAAAGTTCGGGTGTAATCGGCGTATCAAAGCCTTCCGCTTTTGGCGGGTCAGGCTTTACCTTCTTGCAACCAATCAAAAGTAGTGTAGTGGAGTAGATCAGCAAAGGAATTAACCGTTGCGTTCTCATGTCTATCACTAACTAACAGCAGCCCGGAAAGTTAGCGAAGTGCTGTTCTTTACCCGGTCACGAACGCCGAAGCGGTTAGGTTGGCACAAACGCGCTGCACCGACTTAACCGCTTTCACTGGTGTATTCTGAAGAACAGGACGAGCCGGGTTAGTTTTCTTCTTTGTAAAAAACTCGTTTCACCCGCTCGCTGACGCCCGTTAATAGCTCATACGGAATCGTCTTGATCTGCCGGGCTAGTTCGGTAATTGGCATCTCGTTGCCGAAGATAATGACTTCATCACCTTCCTGGGCCGACGCGTTCGTTACGTCGATCATGGTCATGTCCATACACACGTTACCCACCGTCGGACAGCGTGTACCGTTCACCCATATATGTCCGGCGCCATTGCCCAGCCGTCGGTCATAGCCATCGGCGTAGCCAATGGCCACAGTAGCAATCCGGGCGGCATGGTCGAGCACTCCGCTTCGACTGTAGCCCACCGAATCCCCGGCCGGGACGTTTTTTATCTGACTGATCACACTCCGTAACGTACCCACCGAACGTAACGCCGACTTGTCGAGCTGGCTGGCTTCGACCCCATACAGGCCAATGCCGAGCCGAACCATATCGAGCGTATACGCGGGAAACCGGACAATGCCCGCCGAATTGAGCAGATGCCGCGTCGGGCGATAACTAAGGCCTTCTTCGAGCAGATTGGTGCAGCGCAGAAACGTTTCGTACTGTTGCTGCGAAAACGCGTTGAACTGCGCATCGTCAGCTCCAACCAAGTGACTGAATACCGTTTCTACGCGCAAATCAGGCCGGCTTTTGAGGTACGTAACCACCTCGGGCAGTTCAGACTCAATAAAGCCCAACCGGTGCATACCTGTATCAATCTTCAGGTGCAGTGGGCAGGGCACTTGCGCGGTTGACGGTACGGTTACGTTCTGCGCGCTCCCGTCGGCAACGAACCGACCCCATTCCCGCAGCAATCGCATGCTGTAGATTTCGGGTTCGAGTTCGTATTCGAGCAGAGTCGCAAACGTCTCGGGAGTGGGGTTCATAACCATAATCGGCAGTTCAATCCCGTTCTGACGTAACGAAACGCCTTCATCGGCATAGGCAACGGCCAGGTAATCGACGCGGTGAAACTGAAGCAGTTGAGCCACTTCGGCGCTGCCGCTGCCATAGGCGAAGGCTTTCACCATCACCATAATTTTGGTGGGTTTAGCCGATTCCGTTCGGCTCAGCTTTTCGCGGTAATAGTTGAGGTTATGCGTCAGGGCATCGAGGTTGATTTCGAGTACGGTTCCGTGTACTTTTCGCTGTAACCGGTTCACGATACGTTCGAACGAAAATGGCCGGGCACCTTTCACCAGCACGACGCTGTCGCGTAGAACGTCAAACGGAAACTGCCCCAGAAATTGATCTGTATCCGCGTAGAATAAACTGTCATCGGCGAAGTAATGCGCGTTTCGACTCACCACCGGCCCGATGCCAATGAACTGTTCAATTTGATTGGCCCGCAGCAGATTGCTCACCTGTTCGTAGAGATCGGCTTCGCGCTGACCCGACTGCAGCACATCCGACAGAATGACCACCCGGCGGGCGCGGGTACTCTGCTGATTCAGAAAGCGCAGGGCGAGTTGCAGGCCCGCTACGTCGTTGTTGTACGAATCGTCGATCAGGACACAATTGTTGATACCCTCCTTCTGCTCCAGCCGCATCGACACGGGACGTAGCCGATTCAGGCGCGATTGCAACCCTTCGCTCGTCTGAACGCACAGGCACTGCATCGCCATAATGCAGTGGATCAGATTCTCAACCGAAGCGGGGTCCGTGAACGGCAACCAGACACGTAACGGTTCCCCTGTCGAACGTAACGTAAGCTCATCTCCCGTCAGCACGGCCTGATACATAGCATTTTTGCCGGTCAGTGACCAGGTTACCAGCCGCATATCGGGGTTCACCGCTTTCAGCAGCATGTTCACCTCATCGTCAATATCGGCGTAGTCATTACAATAGACAAGCGTGTCGGCATGGATAAACAACCGAAGTTTCTCGGCAATTTTCTGCTTATGGCTCCGAAACCCTTCGTCGTGCGCCGTACCGATATTCGTGAAAATACCGATGGTCGGCCGAATCACGGCTTCCAGCGCCTGCATTTCGTGAGCCCTGGAAATACCAGCCTCGAAGATACCCAGCGTGTGGCTTTCGTTCAGCTCGTGCACCGACAACGGCACGCCCAACTGCGAATTATAGCTTTTGGGACTCTTGGCAACCACAAAATCGTCGGCGAGTAGCTGAGCCAGCCACTCTTTTACAATGGTTTTGCCGTTGCTACCCGTAACGCCGATGACCGGTATACGAAACTGCCGACGATGGTCGCTGGCCAGTTGCTGCAAAGTCTGGAGGCTGCTGGCTACTTCAATAAACTGCGCATCAGTATAGCGGGTTAGTTCGGCCCGTCGGTCCGGTGTCAGAGCCGCCCGTTCGACGACAAATTGGCGAACGCCCTTGGTATAGAGTTCGCCAATGAAGGCATGGCCGTCGTGGTGTTCACCCCGAATGGCAAAAAAAACGGCGTCGGCCAGCCGCGAATCCAGGTCCTCACCACTTACCTGCCGGGAATCCGTCAGCCAATGGGTGGCCGTAATCGATAAAGGTTGTGTTGTCATACTTAATTCATCCAGCCCCGTCGGCGGAAATACATAATCATCACCACGAACGTAGCAACCATAATACCCCAGACGACAAAATAACCATCACGCGTGTGCAGTTCGGGCATGTTGTCGAAATTCATCCCGTAAACACCCACAATGAAGGTCAGGGGCATAAAGATCGCGGAGAAAATGGTCAACGTTTTCATCACCGAGTTCATGCGGTTGCTCACGATCGAGTAATAAACATCCATGAGCCCCGCGATTAATTCCCGGTATGAATCCAGCGTTTCAATCACCTGATTGACGTGGTCGGCCAGGTCACGCAGAAAGGGCAGCGTATTCCGTTGGATCAGATCCGACTCCTCCCGCAGCAGAACGCCAACAATGTCGCGTAGGGGATACACCATCCGTCGAATAAACGCCAGTTCCCGCTTGATCTGATACAAAGCCGCCAAGGTTTGTTGATTCGCCCGTTCCTGAACGATCTGGTCTTCGAGCTGGTCCATTTTCTCGCCGACCCGTTCGGTGATCAGAAAATAATGGTCGACCACTACGTCCATGAGCGCGTACAGCAAATAGTCGGCCCCGTTGCGCCGGGTCTTGCCCGACGAGGCTTTGATTCGCTGAATAACCGGCTCGAAAATATCCTGCGTCCGCTCTTCCTGAAACGAAATCAGGAAGTTCTTTCCCAGCACCAGACTAACGTGTTCGGCGTCAATATCTGGTCGCTGGCGACCGTGGTGCAGCATCTTGAGCGTCACAAACACAATGGTGTCGTCATAGAGATCGATCTTGGGTTTCTGATCGGTGTTCACTACGTCTTCCAGCAGCAATGGATGCAGGTGATACTGCTGCCCCAGACCGGCTACTACCTTCGGCTCGTGGATGCCATCTACATCAATCCAGTTCACGTAAGGCGTAGCGGCATTGGGTAATCGACAGGCACTCAGCTTGCTGGATTCATCAACATGGTACTCCGCTTCGTTGTATTCGATGCGTTTGATCCGGGTAGCGTGTTCGATTTCCTCTCCCACGTACGTTAGCGTACCGGGCGAAGTTCCAAGCGTTTTCTCGGCGGAACGATAACGTCGGCGTCTGGACATAAACGATTTTGCCTGAACAGTTGCCGAAGCCGCCGTCTGAACACGACTTCCCGACAAACCTGATGCTAGAAATAAGGGCTCTACTTTTGGCCACAAAGATAAACCAACTACTCCGGGCATTGTCGAATGTTCAGAAAAACGTATCTTTCTATCCCGACTATGTTCCGCCCGATCCTCATCCTCGTTAGTCTGCTGGCTGTTCTCCTGATTGGGTGCAGCAGCGGCCATACTGCCCTCAAGCGGGGCCACTTCGACCTTGCCGTTCAGAAAGCGTCCAAACGGCTTCAGCAACGGCATGGTCTGACCAATCGCGGCTATAACCTGGCTCCGCTGGTCTTGAAACAAGCCTTCGTTCAGGCGTATGAACAACATCAGACCACCATCCGGCGGTTGTCCGCCCCGACCAATCGACAGCCCTTTCGGTGGGAAACGGTACACCGCGAGTACGAGCAGCTCCAGGCCTTAACCGATAACGCCCGGCTGGGCTTTGCCAAGCAATGCACAAGCTGCACCGAGTGGCTATCGGCCTATCCGGCTTCGTACCAGGATCGGCAGTTGGACGCCCGTCAATTGGCCGCAGCCGACCGCTATGAAGCCGCCGAACAAGCGTTTGCTTACCGGGAAGAAAACCGGCTGGCGGCTAAAGACGCTTATCTGAACTACCGAAAAGCGAGCGAATGGGTGCCCGATTATCGGCAGTCACGAGCCAAAGGCGAAGATGCGCTGCAACTGGCCATTCTTCGGGTTGTGATCGAACCGCTCAGCCCCACCCACGAAATCAGCCAGAACGACAATCAGGAACTGCAGGCCCGCATTCTCCGGCAGATTACGCGCAACGAAGCGCCGTCGACCTTTGTGCGGCTGTATCCACCCGACGAAAGCGCCGGAGATGGCTGGGAAATTCACCAGGCCGTGCAGATGCAGGTAATTGATTATACGCCCTTCCGCGAGGACGTATCGTCGTCGAGTACGACGGTATACAGCAATCAGGCGTATAAGGTAGGCGAGAAAAAAATCAACGACTCCACCAAGGTCGATATCATGGAAAAGGTCAGCGGAACCTTAACCACGTACCGTCGGGAGATTTCGGCAGGCTTATCGTTACGTATGCGGGCCGTTGATACGCAAAGCGGTGCGGTTCGCTGGGAAGATAGCATCTGGGAGAGCCGGAACTGGCAAACCGAGTGGCAAACGTTCAGTGGCGACAATCGCGCGCTGAATGGCCAAAGTCTGAAAAGCGCCGATCTATTTCCGCCTTCACGCTGGCAGCTATACGACAGCATGCGCGACGAACTCGCCGATGATGTAGTACGTCGAATCCGGCAGAAATATGCTACTGACTAGCCACTTAACAGTGTTAGATTAAACAAGAATTATAGATAAAAAAGCCAACGCTAAGTTCCGCCACGCGTCAGCAACAACTACCTGACCGAAGAGCTAGCAACTATTTATCTTATTCCCACAAACCACGGAATCTGTTAGCAACTAGCTGAAAGCTAAAACACCAAACTAGTTCTTCAAACTTTATGCAACCGAACGACTCCGCACTGCTTCACCTAGCTCAGGACCTGATTATGGCCCGGCTTATTGCTGAAACGTCTGCCCCAAAAATTTTCAACGACTACGCCGACGATGTGTACTTAGCCCTGCTGGAAAGCATTGTATCGCAGCAGATTTCAGTTAAAGCCGCCGATGCCATCTTCGCCCGGTTCCGGGCCCTGTTTCCCGACGGTTACCCAGCGGCTGAGGCCGTGCTGGGTATGTCCGCCGAAGAGTTGCGGAGTGCTGGGCTATCGTTTCAGAAAATTAAATACCTGCAAAGCGTAGCGGAGTTCACCCTGGCCCATCCCATGGACCGGGCGCACCTCGACCCCATGACCGACGAGGAAATTGTGCAGTACCTGATTCCCATTAAAGGCGTGGGGCGCTGGACGGTGGAGATGCTGCTGATGTTTGTGCTTAACCGTCCCGATGTGTTCCCGATCGATGATCTGGTGATACGTCAGCGGATGATGCTGGCCTATCCTGAACGCACGCAGGGGTTAACCGGTCGACCGTTGTACAAGGAGCTGCACGCCATTGCCGACGCCTGGCGACCGTATCGAACCACGGCTTGCCGCTATCTGTGGCGCTGGAAGCCGGGAGCACAGCCGGTGAGTTTATAATTTCTTCACCATGACGGCTACCTTCGATTCGACTTTAATCAGCACTTCAATGCCTTCGGGGCGAACCACCAGCCGCTGCGGTACCATTCGAAAGGCGTCAATGTCCAGCGCGGTTTTCTGACCGGCCTTGGCGCGGGTAAATGCGGTTTCGATCTTGTTCGGAATCTCGGAAATTTCGTGGTGCAGCGGTACAACCATAACCGACTGAAGCGTGTCGCGCAGGTGGTCGTGCAGCAACCAGTCGGCAGTGGCGAACAGGTGTTCTTTCGTATCGACGTCAAAATCGAGGTTCTGTACGCGTAGCGTATTCGTCAGCGTGTCGTATCCGGGTTCGCCGTGAAAATATAAGGTTCCGTTTATAGCCCCGCCTACATCCATTTTCACAAATAGCGAACGTCCTCCACCATAAACCTTTATTTTACCAACCTTTATATTCCCTCCTGCCAGATTGATTTTCTGGTTCTGTATGGTGCGGTCCAGCACCCGGTTGAGATCGGTGTAGGGAATGCGCGCCAGCACCTGCAAGCGCGAAGCTTCGGGCAGTTTAGCGCGCCGAAGCAACCGGGGCAGGCGTTCCAGCACTAAACTGTCGGGTTTAGGGCCAATCCGCGTATCAACTTTAAAGGCAATCTGTAGCGGTACCGTAATACGTCGGCTGTTACCGCTTACAGGCGCAGCCGCTATACTAAACGGGCGGGGAATAATCCAGACTTCTTCGGGCTTTTTACTGATCCGTAACGGTTTCTGAATGTCGCGCCACACCCGCCCAACGTAACGGTCGAGCCGCAGTTCGGAATGGACCGCGTTGTCGATCGCGGCTTCAATATCGGCCCGGCGCTTATCCAGCAGCGTTTCGGCCAGTTTGGTAATGCCAACCTTAATACCCATCAGCCGAATGGTGGGGCGTTCGATCCATCGGTAATTTTCGAAGCGCGAACGCGTTGCCAGCCGCCAGTTCGGCGCAATGGTCAGCGGACTGGCGAAGTCGACGGCCAGCGCGCACAAAGGGCGCCGTTTCCGGTGTTTGCGTAGACCGATTGGGTTGCTGTACCATACCTGCAACGGGGCTGAGAACGTAACGCGCCCACTGGCATACTGAATCTGTACGGGCCCGGTTCGTTCGACCCGCAGCCGCCAGGCTTCACCTTTTTTTCCTTTAAATGTTTCTTCGGAGACAAGTACAGGTTTCAGTGCCCGGTTTATTTTTCGCTCCAGTTCTGGTATTTTGAACGTAATACTACCAGCCAGATACGAAACTGGGTCCGGAATGGCCGGGTCGAAGTCGGCAGTAAACGGCGCTTCAGGACGCACACGATGGCACCCCACGGAAATGGCTAAAGCCGCGGCAATAAAAAGAAAACCGATGGTTCGTTGCGTATTCACTGCACAACAAACCACCGGATTATCAAATTGTTAGACTACAAATTTTATAGTCTATATAGGTTTTTTCACATGAATTGCCTTTGTATCGGTTGCGCAGCCGCATCCTTTGCCGCAGCCCGCCTGTTTCCGGCTAAAGCTTTGGTATACCCGATTACCCAGGTAACCGATTGCTACTGCGAAGATTACGAAGATGATCAACTCCTGCATGACGTACTGACAATTGAGTTCGTGAAGAGCATGGAAGTACAGCCAGTATAGCCAGCGGTACTTCCAGGTTCGCTACGTATTATACATTATTTTCCAGCCATCCGTTCCGCTCGGCTAACCGATACGCCTGCTGATAGTGGTGTTCGCCATGCCAGGCGTACTGACCGATCAGTTGCCCGATTGTGAACGTACGCTGACTACCAGGATGGTAATACGTGCGTTGTAAATCGCTTTGCGTAAGTGACGACAGCACCACAACCCAGCGCTGGTGCAGGTTTCGCAGAATGACCAGCGAGGGCGCTATATCCAGGGTTGCATCAGGCAGCTTCGCCCATTCGCCTTCTTCGTAAGGCTTGATGGTTGGGTTATCTTCGGTCAGAGCTAGCTTCGTACGCACGTATGCATTGATGTGGCTGTCGGCAATGTGGTGAACCAACTGACGGATCGTCCAGCCTTCGGGACGGTATGACGTATCAAGCCGATCATCGCCCCACTTGCCCGTCAGTTCGGTTAGCTTAACAGGAAACTGATCAATCTCGTTGATTTGCTGTTTGGTTTCTTCGAATGAGAACGTTTTCCCGTAATCGAATGCCCCAATTGGGTAGCGGAGAGCCTCAATGTCTTGCATGGTTTTACTGTGCCGTTTAAGGATTTGTTACGTCTTGAATTCGACCGTTACGGAGCCATCATCGGTTGTGCTGGTGATGATACGTTGGTCCGTCCGGCCCTGCTCACTCTATTCATACTGGTAATACTACGAAAAGGTTACAGAATCCGAATAAACAGGAGCTTCATTCAACCTCGATCGACACAGATGTAAGGCAGTGGCCCAGTTCCGCTGGTCAGCCGTAGAAATTGACCTTTCACTGCCATAACAGCTTCCAGTTTATCAATAATAGACTTACGAGTTGACGTAATCAATGTCGCCTACGATGATGTAGCCCTCATTCGTAATAAAATAGCGCTTCACCCGGCCTTTCGTATCGTATTCGTATCGGTATTCTTCCGAGTAAAGCGGGGTTCCGTTGCCTGCGGTCGTCACGGATCTGACAACCAGATTCCGGTTGGTATTTCCTAAGAACGGATACGGATTGCGCAGGCCCGGCCGGGATTTGTCAAACTCGTACTGGTTGGACTCGAGCACTTCGGGTGGTGACGCCGACGGGTTCAGTAAATTCAGGCTTTCTCGTATTTTTCGGGTCTGTATTACGTTGCCATCGCTCACTTCCTGCACCTGACTCACCCGGAATCCGTTGGACGACGATTGACTGACTTGCTGGATCCTGGTTATAAATCCGTCGGCGTCGTAGGTGCGCAGCGTATCGCCAGCGAACGCCAACAAGACGTTACGGAACAGAGCACTAAGGCCAGTGTCGGTCCAGTAAAAAAATGGATAGATCTGGGGTGAGTACGCTACGTGCCCCTGTGCGTCTACCGGTATTTGTTGGGTAGATTTTGAATACGGACCGCTCCGGTTCTTTGATACGCTTTCCCGCGTCATGGTCAGCATTTCCGAGCTGTAGTGATACGTGTAAGTTTGTTGTTTCATCTCAAGGCCCTCTCCGTAACGATATCCGTCGATTCGCTGCGTGATCAGTCGGCCTGATTGATCATACGTGAACCAGCTATCCATCCCGTGATTGACCGCATGGTAGCCGTCAGCCAGTTGAACAAACTGCAACGTGTCGGCCTGGCTGGGCGTGAGGGCCACACTCTTGGTTAACACCCGTTCCCAGATTCGGGCGATGGGTTCAGTAGATTGAGCCGCGGGTACCGGCACACTTGTTTCCCGGCACCCTAAAAGCGCCACACCCAGAATGACTATAGAGCAAAACCGACTCATGATGAGCTGTATCAGTGCTTTTTGCAGGCTGTATTGTTTGCTGATCGTTGCTGCCACTGGGCCCAGTGGCAGCAACGATTAACATTACGTTGAAAACGGCTTAGCAATAGGTTACACATCCTAAACCAATAACTATGCCTGCCAAAACGTCTTAATAACTCGGATTAACTCGGGATGAATGCCGCTGCTGGCAATCACGTCACCCCGGAACAGAAACTCGTCGCCCCCGTCGAAATCCGTAACGATACCGCCTGCTTCGCGCACCAGCAACACACCAGCCGCCATGTCCCAGGAATTGAGGTTATACTCGTAGAAAGCCTCGAACCGACCAGCCGCCACGTAGGCCAGGTCAATAGCTGCCGACCCCATCCGGCGCAACCCGTGCGTCTGCTGCATCAGCGTCTCCAGGATCTGGAGGTACTTCTGCATCTGGTCGAAGCGGTAGTACGGAAATCCGGTCGCAATCAGGCTTTCGCCCAGTTGGGTAGCGGGCGATACGTTCAGTCGCTGCCCGTTGCAATAGGCACCCCCACCCTGCCAGGCCGAAAAACACTCGTCGCGGTTGGGGTCGTAGACAACACCGGCAATGGGCGTTTTGCCCTGCGCCAGTCCGATACTCACCGAAAAGACGGGTAGATTATGAATGAAATTGGCCGTACCATCGAGCGGATCGATAATCCAGTTCAGAGCCGTTGGGTCGGCCTCCTGACCGGTGGTTCCTTCTTCGGTAATAAAACCGGCTTCGGGCAGCAACTGGCTTAAGCGTTCGACCAGTTGTTTCTCCGTTTCTTTATCGACGTACGAAACGAGGTTGTTCAATCCTTTGTACTCAATGGCATCCCGCTGAAACCGGCTTCGTTCCTGAAGTAGAAACGCCCCGGCCTCGGTAGCGATACGGCAAATATTTCCGGTAAGGGCAGCTAAGTCCTGAGTCATAATCGATTCGTTCTTGTTTTATAAAGTTGTAAAAATGCTGACGCAACATATTGTTGACGCTAGGCCATATAAAAAGTGGTGTCAGGTCTAAGAACCCGACACCACTTCCGTTAATTATAAAGCAATACGTTCATTCTGCTGGATTGCTATCCGTCGCCCCATCGCCAGCTTCGGGGACTAGCTCGATACCGTCGTATATAGCGCCTACGGTCATCTCAACGCCCAGCCGAGGCAGCACGATCGTGTCTGCCAAATCTTCGTAGATCGAGTTGATCCACTCACTGGTTTCTTCAATGCGGCTAAAGAGTTCAACTGTTGTCGTATACTGATCAACCAGCATATAATACCAGAGCGACGGAATCTTGCGGTATTTCTGCCATTTGAAACCCCGGTCCTGACTGGCCGTTGATTTCGACAACACCTCAACCAGTAACCGAGGCTGACGAACCACCAAATTATCTCCGCGTAAATCGAACGGATGGCAGGTAAGCACCACATCGGGATACGGCATATATCCATCCGACAGCACATCCACCTTCATATTCTCCGAGAAGACACGACAGCTTTTCCCTTTGAGGCCAGCCTTGAACAGATCTTTTACAGAGTCGATGAGCAGATTATGATTGACGGTACCTCCCGCCATCGCATAGATTTCACCTCTATAAAACTCGTGACGTACCTCGCTTTTTTCTTCAAGCTGAAGGTATTCCTCAACGGTGTACTGTGGACGTTGGTTCGATTGAGCAGCTAGCATATCTACGCATTGTTTAAGCGCTAATTTACTGCATGATGTTGCCGAGTGCGTTATCGTACAAGGTCTTCGCGTCGGCCGTGGTCAGCACGAGTTCGTCGTCAATTACGAAGTTGGCATCGGTGACGGTACCCAGACGGGTGAAGACGTTGTAGCCTTCATCGAGATAGCCTTCCACCAGGTGCAGCTTATCCGGCGATACCGAAATCACGACGCGGCTCTGGCCCTCGCCGAACAGGAACGCATCGCGCCGGTACCGATCGTTGGTGTCGATCATGAAGCCCTTATCACCCGCCATGGCCGATTCCGCCAGGGCCACAAACAAACCGCCGTCCGATATGTCGTGAGCCGATTCGATCCAGCCGTTACGTATCATGGTTTTGATGCCTTCCTGAACGCGCCATTCAGTCTCGAACTCAAAATACGGGGCGGGCGCGGCCTTGATGCCCTTGTATGAATACAGGTACTCCGACGAAGCAATATCGTCTGTTGATGGCCCAATCAGATAAATCCAGTCACCCGTGTTCTTGAAATTGAGCGTCATGCGGTGGGTCGGGTCTTCCATCAGGCCCAGCATACCGATCGTTGGCGTCGGGAAAACCGGACCGTCGTCGGAGCTTTGGTTGTAGAAGCTGACGTTACCACCCGTTACCGGCGTACTGAACCGGCGGCACGCTTCGCCCATGCCCTGCACAGCCTCGACAAACTGCCAGTACACTTCCGGTACGTAGGGATTACCGAAATTCAGGTTATTGGTTACGGCCAGCGGCTCTCCCCCTGAGCACACGATGTTGCGGGCGGCTTCGGCCACGGCAATCATAGCGCCCTGGCGCGGGTTCGCGTTCACGTACCGGCTGTTGCAGTCGACGGTGATTACGATGGATTTATCGGTAGCGGGCAGACCGGGCGCTTTCACCCGTACCACGGCCGCATCGGACGGTGCGTTGGTGCTGCGGTTGGCGGTGCCGACCATCGAATCATATTGCTCATAGACCCACCGACGCGAACAGATGTTCGGGTGCGTGAGCAGGTGTTCGGCTACTTTTTTGATCTCATCTTTTTCCAGATCGTCGACGTCCGATAAGTCGAACTTGGCGTATTCCTGAATGTAAGCGGGTTCGCGGTATTCACGGTGGTACTGCGGAGCGCCACCACCCAGCACGAGGTCATGGGCCGGTACGTCGGCAACCAGTTCACCGTAGCGGTAAAAATGCAGACGACCCATGCCATTTTCGGGGGCAGCCGTTACTTCGCCGATCTGCGAGCAATTCAAATCCCACTTATCGAAAATACGCTGGATTACGTCTTCTTTGCCTTTCTCGATCACGACCAGCATCCGCTCCTGCGACTCCGACAGGAGAATCTCGAACGGAGCCATGTTGGGTTGCCGCGTCGGTACTTTGTCGAGGTCGATAATCATGCCGTGCTCGCCCTTGGCGCTCATCTCCGACGTAGAGCAGATGATGCCAGCCGCGCCCATGTCCTGAATACCGATCACATGCCCCGTAGCGATGATTTCGAGGGTGGCTTCGAGCAGGAGTTTTTCCATGAACGGGTCGCCGACCTGCACGGCGGGCAGCTTATCGGTCGAAGCGGCCGTAATGTCTTCCGAAGCAAACGTAGCGCCGTGGATACCGTCTTTACCCGTTGCCGATCCGACAATAAACACCGGATTACCGACGCCGTAGCTGGTTGCCTTAGCGACGTTACCTACCTCAACGATACCAGCCGAGAACGCGTTGACGAGCGGGTTCGTATTGTAGCACTCATCGAAATACAGCTCTCCCCCCACGGTTGGAATCCCGAAGGCATTGCCGTAATCGCCGATGCCTTTGACGACACCCCGTAACAGCCGCTTGGTTTTGGCCAGGTTCAGGTCGCCGAAACGTAACGAGTTGAGTTGAGCGATGGGCCGGGCACCCATCGTAAAAATATCGCGGTTAATCCCGCCGACGCCCGTAGCGGCCCCCTGGTAGGGCTCCAGCGCCGACGGGTGGTTGTGCGACTCAATTTTAAAGGAACAGGCCAGCCCATCACCAATGTCGACCAGTCCGGCGTTTTCTTCCCCGGCTTTGGCCAGCATCCGATCCGAATCACGGGGCAGCGTTTTGAGCCAGACAATCGAGTTTTTATACGAGCAGTGCTCCGACCACATCACCGAGAAGATACTCAGCTCGGTAAAGTTGGGCTGACGGCCCAGGATGGTAACAATGCGGTCGAATTCGTCGGGGAGCAGGCCCAGTTTACGGGCAGTTTCGAGCGTGGGGAGCGATTCGGTAGTTTCCATATTTATGAATTAGTGATTGAGTGAATGACCGGGCGGCCGTGCGGTGATTGAGCGAGAAAACTGTAGCCGGAAGATGAAGCTAAATGTCTTTCGCTCAATCACTCATTCACTCTTTCGCTCATTGAATATGCGCAAAACTACGGTTTTTGAGCGAAAATGGCGGGTTGGGGGTTGACAAATCTTAAAACGCTCGTATATTTGCACCCAGAAAGAGGGATGGCAGAGTGGTCGATTGCGTCGGTCTTGAAAACCGAAGACTGTAACAGGTCCGGGGGTTCGAATCCCTCTCCCTCTGCAAGAAAAGTTAAGTGCTCAAAATCAACATTTGAGCACTTTTTTTTTGGGCTAAGCCACCGAAACTGCAACCTACTTATGTTAGTTATTGGGTAACATATACTTTTACTTGAGTTTTTTTCATTTTATCTAATCCACAAATTAAAAGTTATATGAAGCATATTCTCAACCCAAATACAATAGATCGCTCTAAACTTGAAGAATTATTTAACAATATTTATTCGGGAGAATGTATACTTTTTTTAGGCGCTGGTGCATCAATTACAAACAGAAATTTTTAAGCCATCAATTAATAAAATATTATGAGGAAGAAACTGGCCAAAATTTTGACACAAATGATATAGTAGAATTTGTTGACATTATGTCATCTAACCCAATTTTTAGCAGGGCTAATTTCGACAATTTTGTACAAGATTTACTAAGTAGCTTAAGACCAGAAGATCACCATAAAACAATTTTATCTATAAAATGGAGAGAAATAATAACAACAAATTTTGATTTGTTGTTAGAACAAACTTATGATGAAGTTAAAGAAACAAGCAATTGCGCATTTAAACTAATTCCAGTAAGAAGTAATAAAGAATATAATTCGTATTTAAGCAACGATGAAGTAAGATATGTTAAATTAAATGGTTGCTTAATAGATAAAAGTAAATATCCGTTAGTTTTCTCAACAGATGACTTTAAAAAAGCTGATAGCTTTTATAAGAAGGTATTTAACCCTATTAAAAATTTATCGCCTAAAGTTAACTTATTATCAGTTGGCTATTCGTACTCTGACCCGTTAGCTAAAATCATCTTAGAACACTTTGACAAGCATAATTACAGAAATGGCAAGTTAATATACAGCTTAGACCCATATGTCTCTGATTTTAGATTAGAATATTATGAAAAGAATAGGGTGTGTATAATAAAGCTAACAGCTGAAGAATTTTTCAAAGAGTATAAGCTATGGGAAGAAAAAACTTTTCTAAGCAAACACAAAGATAAGGTTGCGAAATTCACAAATAGTAACAATGAAAGAATTAAAATAACAAATAGGTTATCCTACAATATTGCAAGCTATATAGAACAATTGAATAACAACTACAATGGAAGAATAATTTCAGAGAAAGATTTTTATTTAGGAGAAGAACCTAATTATATTGTAATTAAAAACAGTTTTGATATAATAAGAAGCAATTTAATTAATTCTGCTAAAAACACTGTTCTACACTTTTCAAAAAAAAGCAATGACATTTTACCAATTGTATTCTTAACAGGCTCCTTCGGTATAGGTAAAACTACTTTTAATTATAGGTTAATCCATGAAATTGTTAATGATAGCAATAACGACACTATAGCTTTTGAAATAATTGAACCAGACAGTTTAAAAAAGGAACACATAATTGATTTGATTAAATGCGTTGACTCAAAGAATATAATATTTTATTGTAATAGAGTTGAAGTTGACTCTGTATATAAAATTTTAATGGATTTACGCCTACAATTATCTATACAACAAATACCAGACAAATCCATTTGTTTTGTTTTGTCGATTAGAGAAAATATCTTAGAGAAACATAAAAGAAGTATGCACAGTAACAATATATACACGATTGATATAAATGAAAATTTAAGTACAGATGAGATAGGAGAATTAGTCGATAAACTAGCCGCTAACCAATTAATATCTATTCGAGACGTTCACGAAAGAAATGATTTAGTAGGTAAAGTAAGAGACAAATTAGGCAGTGATCCATTCATAACAATGTTGGATTTAGTAAGTAATGGAAAGCACATTCGAGATTTAAGAGATGCTTATGAAGAACTATCTGAAAAGTGCCAGTACGCTTTTGTTAATACGGCTTTATTACATCGATTTGGGATTTTAATGCCATCTGGACTTTTAAACAATATTGTAGCATCTGATTGGAATGAATTTACTGAGAAAGTAATCAAGGTAGAGGGTAAAGGCATATTAATTCATGACTATAGTAATTCAAAAGGTAAAAGTACTGATCTTTTTTTCAAAACTAAGCATCCACAAATAGCCGAAAGGTTAGTTCAAGAAGTATTGAAAAATTCAGATTCAAGATTAAAATACTATCAAAACATAATTAATTGTATTGATTCCACTAGCCTAAATAGTAAGCTAATTGTAAATCTTTTTAAAGCTTTAAAAGGAACTAATGAGTTTGGAGACAGGTTTATGAATAAATTGTACGACTTAGCATATAAAAAATTTCAAGAAGAGCCTTACTTCTTATTACATTATTGCAAAAATCTTCAGTATCGAGGCACAAAAGACTTCCTTAAGAAAGCGGTTGACATAATGGTATACGCAGACTCTCTTTTAGATAGAAAGAATGATAAATTTATACATAGAAGAGCCTTACTAAATTTTGAGCTAGCAAAGCTATATTACAAAGAAGAGAACGAATTAAGCCTTACAATAACATACTTAGAAGAAGCAAAAGATTTGTTTCTTCTAAAGCAACAATTAGATCCTACATCTTCCTTTAGCTATTATGATTATCTAACTCTATTGATGTGGGAACTAGACAATGTAGTTCTTGAACCGGAAACGGAATTAAAATTGAAAATAAAAATTGAAGATAATTTTAACCTTGCCGTTAATGCTGTTACAGGCGGAATAGCAATAATTCTAGAATTACAAGAAAGGTATGAAAGGGAATATCGTCAATCCAACAACTATCAGACCTACTTACAAAAACTAGATGAATTCAATGACAACTATAATCTTAGGCCTTTAGCTTTAATTCTAAAGTATAATTTTCTAAATAGGATACAAGCGGAATTTGGTGAGCAAAGTATTATTTTAGAAGAGTTAGACTTTTTCAAGGATGATGATGTAGCAATATTTCTTTTTAGAGAGTATGGACGTAGGTTATACGATCCAAATATTAGAATTAAGTTCTTTAGCTTATCAAAAAGTATGGTTTGGTATGGCAAACATAACCCGTTAAGATATAATTACTTTAATTATGTTGCAGCTTCATATAACCGCAACTTTCACGAAGCTAGGTTATATTTAGAAAATATTCAAGATCAGTATCACTCGTTAAATCCAGAATATAAACTTAAGTGGAAAGATGTTGATGGAGCTACAGACCGTATATTTGAAGGCAATGTAATTAGAACGGCTGGTAAAGGTTATGCTTTTAAATCTACTGAATTACAAAGGCGTTTTAAGTTTGCACGTGAGAATTTTCGAAAATTAAGAGATGGTGAATCTTGTAGTGTAAAGTTGCACTTTTATTTATTCGGGATAAGTGCAGTATTACAACCTGTTAGTACTTTAGAAGATTAACTGTTACGTGCGATACAATCTAAGATTGTATCGCACGTAACAGTTAATTATGCCGTCGTGCCCTTCTGGTGGATTTAGCACAACGATAACAGCAAAAGGCAGACCCATTCTAATGCTCTCGTACTTACCTTACCATTACATTGTTAGCTAACCTTCTGATAATACACTCGATACCTCTTCGTTGGCATGTATATACTTAGAATTTCCTTCTAATTACAACGTATCGTTTTATCGCGAGTGAGCTGCCAATGGTTTGTTGGAAAAATATCGGTTGACCAATAGCGAAATAGGCAGTCCGATCGCTACGATAAGGATACCCATGCTAATCGCCACGCGGCTCAGCGTGAACGGCCGGGTAGCAGCCTGACTCATGGGCACAACAACCAAATTCATCACGATCCAGACGAATACGCCGTACAATACGCCCATCAGGATTGGGTCGATTCGTAAGCGCGGCAGCTTCTGGTAGATTAACACGAACAAAGCCGCAAAGCTGAGCGCAATGCCGTAATGGAGCAGCAGCCCCCAGCCCGCCATAGCCAGTCCGCCGGTAAACGCGTCGCTGCCAAAGAAGCCACTCGCCACAAATTGCAGCAACGTCACTACGCTCTTACCGCCCGACAGGAGATACTGGATGCTGGCGGCCGTAATGTCGAGCGTACCGGCTATCAATCCCGCCCGCAGCATGATCGGCAGGGCGCTGTGTGTTTTTACGTCAAGATATGGGCTGGACTTTGTCATGGGAATAGGAAGGGTTGTTTATTACGTATTACGTTACCTTGGTTTGTGGGGACACAAACCGTCTGTCCGGATAGTTTTGGCCTTGCTGACGCATTTGTGGTTTGTGAGAACACAAACCACGGAGATAGTACGTATTAAACGCTGAGGCTTAGCCCCTGAGTGACGGGGGCTAAGCCTCAGCAATCACCGATTACAAGCCATTACGTTTTGGTAATCAGTACATAAAAGGCAACAACCCCTATTCCCTAATGCTGTTGAATACTGATTCTCAGGTCAGTTGCTACGTAACGCCGTTAGTTCGACCAGGCCGGAACACCCCCGACCACTTTTAGCGATTGCCCGTTGGCCCCGATACCGATTCGGTGCAGTTTAGTCCCATCGTAATAAAATAGGTCGCCCGTTTTCAGGCTGCCAATGGCGTCGGGCAGCGATTGCCCATTTAACGCCAGATTAGCCAGGCTGTACATGTTGGTGATATTGATCCCGGTATTGCCGCTGATGACGTTGCTGAACACCCGACTGTCGGGCAGGTTGATGCCCAGCGCCGTAGCCTTTCCCGAAAAGAAACTGTTCCCCATTATGGTTGATCCCTGCAAGCCACAGCCCGCGCCGGTGATGGGTGCCGTAGCGAAGCCCGACTTTGGCGAGGTCGACACCGAATTGCCAACAATGGTCCAGCCATACGCCACGGCGCCCCCAAACAGGTTGATGAACGTACCGTTTACATTGGTGAGCGTATTGCTGACGACCGATACGGTTCTGGTCAGCGTGGGTAGCCGGATGAAGTCCGGTACGTTGTTGACGGTATTTCCCGTTATGCTCACCGCGTCGATGTCGGCCGCGTTCTGGCCGTCGATACACACGCCGTCCGGTACGTTGAAACTCCCATCGTCGTTGGTGTAAAATACGTTGTTCGAGATGGTCAGCCCGCGTACGTTCACCAGCCTTACGGCCGCATTCGCCACTCGATAGAACGTCATGCCGGTGATGCGGGCGTTGGTGACCTTGCCTTTGGCCGAGCCCAGCCGAATTACGTCGAAGGGAGCCACGTCGGCCTTACAGTCCGTAAACTGAATATCGTCGCCCTGTGGAATATCGACGCCTAAGTTTTCGGGCGATTTAAACCAGACATTGCGGAAATACAGGCTGTTGCTCGACAGGCCCGACCGCACTTTGATCTGCGCTACGTTAGGGTTACGGCTGCGGGAGCCCGACTTCAGGGCGATGTTCTCGAAGATGGTAGAGTTGCTCAGCCCATCCACGTCGGGTTCCAGCATAAAAATATTAACACCGGGGCGGCTCTGCACAAAGGTTGTTGACGCGTAGGTACCGCCACCCTGCCCAATAATTCGGATAGATCCCGGTATTTTGATGTTGGCGACGCGGAACGTACCGACCGGGCAAATCAGGGTTCCCGGATTACCGGAATACGTCGGCAACTCGCCACTGGTGGGCCGGGCCGCCGAGCATACGTACTGAATAGCCCGTTGTACGGCCGCACTGTCGTTGGCCGAATTGTCGCCCTTGGCACCCCACCAGATCAGGTTGGCCGGTCCATCGAACTTTCGTTTGTAGCGCCGTTTCGAGCCGTCGACCAACGTAACGGCTCCATCGTCAGGCGTCGACGTATCCAGCGAATCATGGGCAAAAATCCCCCCTTTGTCGCGGTCGATGAGATAAAACGCTTTGGGAGCCGTACCCTTAAAGGCCCGAATCGACGACAGCGAAGCATGAACGGTTCGGTTAGCCAGAGCCGCAGCGGTCACGCGCTGGCTATCGTCAACCTTCCCGGGTGCGGTGTTACCTTTGGCTGGTTTAGGCTTAGCTGCCACGCCTTTTCGAATGTTGGTATCGAGTTGCGTAGCCATAACCAACTGCCGGTTCGAATAAAATTTTTCAATAGACGTAGGAAACAAACTAACCTTGCCAACACCCAAGAACGCATTGACCGGTCGGCCCGTTGCCGCTGCTGAACCCAGTATACTCAAAATGACAAACAGATAACGCATAGTTTAACCGATAACGAGCCTGATTACACTTTAACATCTGTACCTTGGCCTGCCAGATTTAGCCGTGGCCGATTAGTAGACGAGTTCAATCCGCGTTTTGTCGTATAATGTTAGCCAGTCCTTCCGCAGAATGGCATAAAGATACTCGTCCTCAAACTCTCCATGGTCGTTCAGGCCCGATTCGCGCATAACCCCTTCCAGCCTAAAACCTACCGTTTTCTCAATCGACCGTTTCGAGGCTAGGTTCGAGACGAAACAGCCCGTTTCTACCCGGTTCAACCCCAGTAGCGCGAAGGCCAGATAAAATAGGTGCGGTTTGCTGCGCGGGGCCACTCCCCTTCCCCGCATGTGCATAAGCGTATCAGCCCCCGTTGATCCTTTCTGCGCCCGCCAACTATCAATACTTAACAAGCTCAAGCCCGCGAGTTCGTCGTTGAGCGTTGTGTAGAATCCGTAATTCGTTCGTTTCCCATCGACGTAGCGCGGTAGGTAATTTTCAGCGATCTCCACGAGCAGTTCATCCGAATCAGGATAGCCCTGAAACAGCGCATGTACATCCGCTAAGTTATCTTGATTGATCAGATGCAGCGAAATCGAATCGGCATACAACACTTTAAACATAGTTCAGTCTGGTCGAGTATTTCAATATCAATTCCTAAAGAATAGGTTTTCAATACTAGTCCTCCCTAATCCAACTTCTAAAAATGGTTTCTGAAAATCTTCTCCCGAAATTGTCATGTTTTATTAGTTTATGATTGAGCTGTTACCTGTAGTTATAAACCTCAGTCAAAAAATAGTGACTTCATTTCCCGAAAAAGACCAGATATACTATTCAGATGTTGACCATTAAATAAACATTTCGGCGCTAAAAATTGAGTTCGTTAATCCGCTAGTCGGTACAGTGTCTATTGAACAACACCTTGCCATCATGAGACTATTTCGAGTTCACAAAAAGAGTTTAGGGTTTGGCTTTCAGAATGGGACACGTATGAGTTAAGTCACGGAAGTGTAATAAGGAAACCTATAAACACAGAATCCGGATCGACCTTATAATTGAGCAGCGGTTTTATTGATTGCGTGCTGCTGATAATTGTTTACGCCACTTCTTATTCTGTTATCCAGTCCGTCTTAGATACACTATAATTTTCGTAAACAAGTATCGGGCCGATGGCGAACCGGTAAGCAAATTCAGGTCAGTTAGGCGAATCGACTTGTGTTACCAAAAAAATATTTTTTAAACGACGCAACTGGCCAGTTATGCACCGGCTTAAGTCAATCTTTTCGTAGCTGCTTCAATGCCACCTGGCTATAAATTAGGGTTCTGGCATGTGCTAATTCACCTAACTTCCTGCTTATACCTATTTATTACAATTAAATCCAGCTATTATTTAAATATCATTAAAATTTCGCAACAGAGCAGGCTAGATTCTAAACCTCTCACCCCCGTCCCCCTTCTTCCATACTATGTTTTTGAATGGGCTATCCATTCCACTACAGCGTTACCCCCTAAAGCGCTGTGTAACAAAACATAGGTATAAATAGCACATTACATAGTTTTTTGGCAAATTCTTGGTTAACCTGTATAACCATATTTGCTTATTTTATTAATTTAGATAACCTTACGTAGACTATACCCATCATCGATAGCCTGTTCTATCAAATTAAGTTACATACAGATGTTCGATATGACCCTACTCTAGATGGACGCACAGACTTGGCACTTTAATTGCCCGAAACTACTCGACATAAATGCTCTCAAACAGCCTATGACTAACCCAACAACGGTGAAAACATACGCCGAACTAACTGAAACACAACTTATTGAACTCCATTGTCTAGCGCATGCGACAAGTGACACCTGGGAATTTGACGTTAGCTCGAGGGAAGAAGGCATCCATGTTTACTCTGGTCACCTGGAAACGGTGTTCCGTACCGAAACCGGTAATATTGTGAGTTTATGTGGCGGAGAGATTACAATGGTTCGTAACCTGTGGGCCATTGTGAGCCGTTGCCAGGAATGGGGTTTAGAATATAAATGAGGAAGTAACCGGGCTGTCTGCCGGGAAAGTTACAGTATTCCTGCTTCGTCTGGTAGTGGGTACGCCATGGAGTAGTTTGCTACCCTGTTGCTACGTCTTCTTTACCGACATCTTTCAAAAGCCCCTCCCCAAAACTTGGCGGAGGGGCTTTTCATTTGTTTATATACGGTTACTAATTGCTCCTATCTATTTTGTTTTTTTAGATAAAAACCGTTTTGATAAAAAGCGGAATAAAAATTGAAGTTGCTTACTATTTACAACGAATAACCAATGAATTCTAAAACTTTTTTTCAGTAATTAGATTTAACTAGATATTGAACTTCGTTATTGTTTGAAATCTCGGAATCTGTATGTTTGTACCAAAATTTACTTTATAAAACATGAAGGCGACAGCAATCCGGTTCTTTTCTCCCGAAGAAAACAGCGAACCTAAAGGCAAAAAAACGTCTAATCCATCGCCAGTTACGGGCTATATTTCGGGTGGTGGCAAACTCGTTTTTCCACAAAAGTCAATTGCGCAGTTAGACATAGACCCCAACAATACCCGTTTCAGAATTGGGGTTCAGGAAGGCAAACGCAAAATTAAAACCTTGTATCTGGTGCCAACAAACGATGAGCAATCGGAGTCGTTTGAACTGGTTAAAGCCGCTAAAAGTTACACGATATCTTTGTCATTAATCCTGAAGAATAACGGCCTTGATTATGCAAATACAAAGTATACGTTTACGATAAAGCCGTTTGACTATGATGCAGGCGTAACTGCTTTTGAACTTCAGCTTAGCGATGACGCCCCTAAAAGCGAGTATACCGGTAAACCCCGGGGCCGTAAACCCAAGAATCAGGACGCTGGCTCTTAAGTAATCATCAGGAAGTGTACAGCTTCGTTCTGGAACCGGAACGGATCCAGTTATTTTTAAGGTCCTTTATTCAGAAAGCCTTACTCAACTGCGGTTGGCAAGGCTTTTTTTATTAGTTTTCTAGTTCATTGACAACTGACCGCCCAAGCGTGAACTTTCCCGCCGATCATATTCGCCTGCTATTTGGCCTTAAACTTCGTCAGCTACGTATCGACAAAGGCTTGTCGGTTAGCGAACTGGCTCAGCAATCGGGCTTATCTGTATCGTACGTAACGGAGATAGAAAAAGGGCGCAAATACCCGAAAGCTGATAAGATTTCAGCCCTGGCCAATGCCATGCAGGTCGATTACGATACGCTGGTGTCGCTTCGGCTAAGCAAGAAACTAGAACCGATCTCTGACCTGCTGCGGTCTAAATTTCTGACGGAAGTCCCCCTCGAACTCTTTGGCATCGACCCGTCCGACCTGCTCGAATTACTAGCCGAAGCTCCTGCCAAAGTAAGCGCCATGATCCGCACGTTCATGGACATTGCCCTCAGCTACAACATGAGCGTTGAACGGCTATACCTGACCATGCTGCGGTCGTATCAGGAAATGCACGACAACCATTTTCCCGACATTGAAGCGGACGCCGATCGGTTTCTAAGCGAGTATTCAGCCCAGGGCGAATCGGTTAGTGAAGCCCTGCTGATGAACCTGCTGAAAACGCGGTATGCCGTTAGTATCGATTACTTCGATCCGCTTACCGAGCCCGAACTGGTGTCGCTGCGGTCGGTATTTCGGCCGGAACAGCGTAAACTGCACCTCAACGCCGGGCTATCGGTCGAACAGCGGTCGTTTATTCTGGCGCGGGAAGTCGGGTTTCAGTTCATGAACCTAAAAAATCGACCCTACACGTACTCCTGGGTTGAAGCGGATTCATTTGAGCAGATTCTCAACAATTACAAAGCGTCGTATTTTGCCGGTGCCATTCTGATTCGGCGCGACGCGCTGGTAGCCCGACTCAGCGACCTGTTCGCCCGCGACACCTGGAGCAACGATGCCTTTCTGCAACTGATTACGGACTTCGGCGCGACGCCCGAACGTTTTTTCTACCGGCTCAGCAACGTACTACCGAGTTCGTTCGGCATTGATCAGTTGTTCTTTTACCGCTTTAATCACACGGCCGGGAAAACAACGTTCCAATTAACTAAAGAGATGCATTTGTCGCGGCAGCAGGGACCGAAAGGTATGGTCGATGAACATTACTGCCGCCGGTGGATAGCCCTGACGATTCTACAGGAGCTATCGTTTTTGCAACTCAACAAAGGCTTTGATGGTACCCTCTGCCGGGCTCAGTTGTCGGAGTATGCCGATTCGGGGCACCAGTACTTCATCGTCTCCGTGGCGCATCCGTTTCAGGCGCGGTCGGGCGAACCGGCTACGCAGCAGAACATGAGCGTTTCGATGTGCTTTGCCGTGAACGACAATCTCAGGAGTAAGATGAAGTTTCTGAGTATGCCCGAGAACGATATTCCATATCGTCTGGTGAATGAAGCCTGCGAGCGCTGCGGTATTTTCGACTGCCGCGAACGCGTTGCGGCCCCAATTGTACTCCAGAAAAAGCGCCAGTTCAGCAGCATGAAGCAGGCGATGGAAAAACTAAATTAAGCATTAGCATTGGGGAAGTAAGCCATTGGTTATCCAGGCCAACCATTCGCCCTGTTACTACTCATCAAAAATAAACCCGGCTAACTCCTGCTCAGGTAGCTAGCCGGGTTACGTATGGTACACGGATTTACGCTAGGTTTCTAACCGTTACGCGTTCTGCTTCATCCGGATGATGTTCAGAGCAGCACCGGCTTTGAACCATTCAATCTGTCCTTCGTTGTAAGTGTGATTCACCTGGAATTCATCCTTCGTGCCATCGGCATGGTGCAGCACAATTTCCAGCGGACGGCCCGGTGCGAACTCCGTTAAGCCTTCGATGTCGATGGTATCGTCTTCCTGAATCTTGTCGTAATCAGCAGGATTAGCAAACGTCAGAGCCAGCATCCCCTGCTTTTTGAGGTTTGTTTCGTGAATCCGCGCGAACGAACGTACCAGAATAGCCCGAACGCCCAAGAAACGAGGCTCCATAGCCGCGTGCTCCCGCGATGAACCTTCACCGTAGTTCTCGTCGCCAACTACAACCGAACCGATGCCAGCGGCTTTGTACGCCCGCTGTACGGCTGGCACTTCGCCATACTCACCCGTCAGTTGGTTTTTTACGCTGTTGGTTTTCTCGTTGAAGTAGTTCACTGCCCCAATCAGCATGTTGTTCGAGATATTATCGAGGTGTCCCCGGTATTTCAGCCATGGACCGGCCATCGAAATATGGTCCGTTGTACACTTGCCTTTAGCTTTAATCAACAGCTTCAGGCCCGTCAGGTTGGTGCCTTCCCAGGCTTGGAATGGAGCCAACAGCTGTAAACGATCCGACGTTGGGCTAACGATTACCTCTACCCCCGAACCATCTTCAGCCGGGGCCTGGTAACCAGCGTCGTCTACCGCATAGCCTTGGATTGGCTGCTCGATACCCTGTGGTTCGTCGAGTTTCACCTGCTCACCATTTTCGTTGGTCAGCGTATCGGTCATTGGGTTGAACGTCAGGTCACCGGCAATGGCAAAGGCCGTTACGATTTCTGGCGAGGCCACGAACGCGTGCGTACTGGCGTTTCCGTCGTTCCGTTTCGCGAAGTTCCGGTTGAACGACGTAATGATCGAGTTCTTACGGGTCGGGTCGTCCATGTGACGCGCCCACTGACCGATACAAGGTCCGCAGGCATTGGCCAGTACTACGCCCCCCATGTTTTCGAAGGTTTGCAGCAATCCATCGCGCTCAGCTGTAAACCGCACCAGTTCCGAACCGGGCGTTACGGTGAACTCCGAACGTACTTTCAGATTTTTGGTTACGGCCTGCTCAGCTACCGATGCCGAACGGGTCAGATCTTCGTAGCTGGAGTTGGTGCAGGAACCGATCAGGCCCACTTCAAGACGCTCGGGCCAGTTGTTTTCTTTAACCGCCTTGGCGAAGTTCGACAGCGGCCACGCCAGATCCGGCGTAAATGGACCGTTGATGTGCGGCTCCAGTTCCGACAGGTTGATTTCGATCAACTGATCGTAATACGTAGCGGGGTCCGCGTAGACTTCGTCGTCAGAACGTAAGTTTGCTTTAACCGCTTCAGCAGCTTCAGCGATATCCGAGCGGCTTGTGCTGTGGAGGTAAGCGGCCATCCGCTCGTCGTACGCGAATACGGAAGTCGTAGCGCCGATCTCGGCACCCATGTTACAGATGGTTGCTTTGCCGGTTGCCGACAGGCTCTCTGCGCCTTCGCCGAAATATTCAACGATGCAGCCGGTTCCGCCTTTTACGGTCAGGATACCTGCCACGCGCAGGATAACATCTTTCGCCGACGCCCAACCGCTGAGTTTGCCCGTCAGCTTAACGCCAATGAGTTTCGGCATTTTCAGTTCCCAGGCAAGACCCGCCATTACGTCGCAGGCATCAGCACCACCAACGCCAATGGCGATCATACCCAGTCCACCCGCGTTTGGCGTGTGTGAATCGGTACCGATCATCATTCCACCCGGGAAGGCGTAGTTTTCGAGTACCACCTGGTGAATGATACCAGCTCCTGGCTTCCAGAAACCAATACCGTATTTATTGGAAATCGACGACAGGAAGTCATAGACCTCCCGGTTTTTGTTCTTGGCAACGTCCAAATCCTGCTCAGCGCCTACTTCAGCCTGGATGAGGTGGTCACAGTGAACCGTTGACGGAACGGCAACCTGTGGCCGACCAGCCTGCATAAACTGCAACAGGGCCATTTGCGCGGTGGCATCCTGCATAGCCACGCGGTCAGGGGCAAAATCGACGTACGCTTTGCCCCGCTCAAACGATTGAGTAGGTACTCCAGCGAATAGGTGACTGTATAAAATTTTCTCCGACAGGGTCAGCGGTCTGCCCACTGCCTTCCGGGCTGCTTCGACGCGTTCGCCGAGGTTGGCGTACACGCGCTGAATCATGTCCAAATCAAAAGCCATAGCTGATAGGGAATAACGGGTTACTGAACGAATACTCTATAGAACTAACTAATAAACTCATTAAATGAATTCCGGTTAGTGGGCCAAAATTAGGAGATTCTCATCCGTTTTGGAAATATTGTTCGTATTGGAGTGGATTGATGATTCAATAATGCGTTTGCTTAGGACGTAGTAAGCCTTTTTCGGTTTTAAATAAGATTAGTCAACAAATACATAGACAAACTACTTAGTCATTCAATCGTTAATGATTCATACCGCGTATGTAATAAATACATACCATTGAATCGACACATAAATTTTAAAATGTATGAACACAAAAAGCCTGCTTTCTGCAACTGTTGTCATGTTAAGTTTTGCGTTCTCCGCTTGCAATACAACAGACAACGATAATCCGATCATTGCATCCCCAACGACACAGTTCACGGCTACACTGAACGGTCAGCAGGAAAAACCAACATCCACGACCTCGACGGCAACGGGTACATTCGCAGGTAATCTGAACGAATCTACCCGCGTTATGAGCTATACAGTGACGTTCACCGGCTTGACCCCCACCATGGGACACTTGCACAGAATCACTAAATCGGATGGCACTGGTGGCGTAGATGTTCCCTTTACAGGTACACTCACTTCTCCCTATTCGAACACGGTTTTGTTAGCTCAAAGCAAAATTGACAGTATGAAGAATGGATTTTATTACGCGAATCTCCATACGACGGCCTATCCAGCCGGTGAAATTCGCGGAGATATCAAGAAGCAATAACCTGCGTACAGCTTATCAGATCGAAAAGGCCCTGCCATCACGACAGGGCCTTTTTCGTGGGTAACAGCCATAAATTCACTCCGGCTACGCGTAGCATTCACTCAATTATAAGACCATCCCCAGGCATTTGGCAATTTGTATAACACCACAATCCGCTCGAGCTGCGCGAAACAATCTGAGGTCAGTAAGTCAAGGCAGCGTTCCTGTTTACGGCAAGAGCCCTAGCCAACGTTGGCTAGGGCTCTTGCTTTTTAGGCGATGGGGGTGTGAGTAGATTTCGATTCATAACCACCTTGGCTTGTTAGTTAACCCGCTTTCACAACCTGATCATTAAGTTACCTCTATGGAAGTCCGCTACGCTGTTGGCCCCGATGCACTACGTCAATTTACAACCGCCGAGCTTCGACAACATTTTCTGATCGAATCGCTTTTTCAGCCCGACACCCTTCAGCTCTGTTACAGTCATTTCGATCGTATCATTATTGGCGGTGTGCAGCCAACTACCAGTCAGGTCAACGTACCGACCTATCCGGAACTGCGGAGTGATTACTTTCTGGAACGGCGGGAAATGGGCGTTATAAACGTAGGGGACGCAGGTACGATTGAAGTAGACGGTCAGCATTTCGAGTTGAACAAACTGGATTGTCTGTACATTGGCCGGGGGAGTCGGCACGTAACGTTCAGTAGTCAGTCGGGCGAATCACCCGCTCAGTTTTATTTGCTTTCAGCCCCCGCTCATAAGGAATATCCAACCCAAAAAGCTGCACAGGCCGACGTCTTTTCCGCGCCGATGGGTGCGGCCGAAACCGCGAACGAGCGCGTCATTTACCGATACATACACCGCGATGGCCTACAGAGCTGTCAGCTGGTGATGGGTTTAACGATGCTGAAACCGGGGAGCGTCTGGAATACCATGCCCGCTCATGTTCACGACCGCCGAATGGAAGCTTACTTTTATTTCGATCTTGACCCGGCTCAGCGTATACTCCACCTGATGGGTCAGCCGACCGAAACGCGCCATGTATTTGTAGCCAATCAGCAGGCGGTTATTTCACCACCCTGGTCGATTCACTCGGGCTGCGGCACCGCCAATTATTCGTTCATCTGGGGCATGGCCGGTGAGAATCTGGACTATGCAGATATGGATATGACCGCCATCGCTGACCTGCGTTAAGTATTCGATCATAGCGTCGGAATAGTTCGCTGACCAGAGGGCTAAGCCGTTTTTCGGCGATTCCGACGCCATCGGGAAACAAGCCAGGCACCTGCCGCCACCACTAACCCGAGTGGCAGCAAATAAAACACGCCGACCAATACGTTTCCCAGTAACCGAAACCCATCGGCGAGGTTATTGGCAATTTGAGCGTAGAAAGGTTCTTCGGGCCGCAAAGCCGCTTTCGACTCCTGATAATACGTTAAATTCACGGTACTCAGGGCTACATCTTCTTTCAACTGACGTAACTCGGCTTCCTGCACTTCCCGTTCTTCGCGGATCTGCCCTAACTGCTCCTCGATCTTCAGGACGTCCTCAACGGTGCGGGCTTTCTTGAGCAATTGCAGATACGTTTCTTCTACGGCTTTTTTGCTGCGAATCCTGGCCTCAACATCAACGTATTGACGGGTAACATCTTCCGCCGTAACGGTTTTTATATCGGTGAAAATGGATTCTTTCAGGACAAGACCCAGGAAGGCGTCCAAACGGCTGGCGGGTACCCGGACCGTCAGGGCATTTTCAATGGTTGTACTCGATTTGGTTTCGTTGGCATTGGTGATCTGACCACTAACCTGCTGTACGGCCTGTTCAATCGCCCGGCCCGATTGAGCGAAGTCACTGACGCGAATACGAAGCTGTGCATTCCGTATAATCTTTCGGTTGGCTGTCGCGATCGGCTGCGTCTGTGAATTGGCGGGTTCATCCGATTCTTCCTGAAGGGCATCCTGTTCGGGAGCGGGCGATTTCATCAGCGCCATCTCTGGTTTAGCCAAATCGGCCGAGTCGTGGCGGGACTGACAGGACGTAATAGCGAGCAAAACGGCGAAGCAGACAAATTTATTCATACCCAATAGATGCTAAACGGACAGATAATCCACACAACCTATAAAGTTTTTCGGACTCATGAAAACATCGGGCCTAAACGCTCATTTATAGGGCTTTTAAACCTTTTTCCCGAACGTTGCGCCAACACAAGTTGTTACTATCTTATAACTTCTCCTCTCCTTTCATTTTGTTACGTGTCCCCTGATTAGTTGCATAAGTCAGGGCTTTTGCGTCTATATTTGACGCGAAACGTGCAGAGCGTGGTAGCGGAGGGATCATCAACCTGAACACCGATTATGTCGAAAAACTTAGTCATTGTGGAGTCACCGGCGAAGGCGAAAACCATCGAAGGGTATCTTGGAAAAGACTTCACGGTGAAGTCCAGTTTCGGACACGTCCGTGACCTGCCTAAAGATGGATTAGCAGTAGATGTGACAAATGGTTTTCAACCCTCTTACGAAATATCGCCCGATAAAAAGAAGCTGGTCAGCGAGTTAAAGTCGCTGGCGAAGTCAGCCGATGAGGTCTGGCTCGCAACGGACGATGACCGCGAGGGCGAAGCGATTTCTTGGCATTTAAAAGAAGCTCTAGGGCTGCGGGACAATACCAAGCGGATCGTTTTCCGGGAGATTACCAAGAACGCCATTCAGAACGCCATTAAATCACCCCGTACCATTGATGTCGATCTGGTAAATGCGCAGCAGGCCCGGCGTGTGCTCGACCGGCTGGTGGGCTATGAACTGTCGCCGGTACTCTGGCGTAAGATTAAGGGGGGTAGCCAGGGTTTATCGGCTGGCCGCGTGCAATCGGTTGCGCTTCGGCTCGTGGTCGAACGGGAACGCGAAATCGATAAGCACCAGTCGAAGTCATCCTTTAAGGTGACAGCTCAGTTCATTGTAGACGGCAGCAAAGTGCTGAATGCGGAGCTACCGAAAAACTTTGCGACCTCTACCGAAGCCCGGGCGTTTCTGGAAGCCTGCATTGCCGCTACGTTCACCATCAAGAACTTAGAAACAAAACCCGCCAAGAAATCACCGGCTCCGCCGTTTACGACCTCTACCCTACAGCAGGAATCTTCGCGTAAGCTGGGGTATTCGGTAGACCGAACCATGCGGATTGCCCAGAACCTGTACGAAGCCGGTAAGATTTCGTACATGCGAACGGATTCAACGAACCTCTCGCAGGAGGCCATTGAGAAAGCCAAGGCGGAAATTGAGACGGAGTTCGGCCCGAAATATGTACAGACGCGGCAGTTCAAAACCAAGAACGAGTCGGCGCAGGAAGCGCACGAAGCCATCCGGCCTACGAATTTCAACGACCGGAACGCGGGGGGCGATCGGGACCAGAAACGGCTGTATGAGCTGATCTGGAAACGGGCGATTGCCTCGCAGATGGCCGACGCTCAGCTCGAACGGACCACGGTAACGATCAGCATTCGGTTTGCGAATGGTACGCAGCTCAACACCGTAGCGATGGTCGACGATAGCCCATTCGTTGATACGCCCAAAGCCGAACCGCAGAAACTGCCAACCGAACTTGTTGCCCAGGGCGAGGTGATTAAGTTTGACGGCTTCTTACGGGTCTACCTCGAATCGAAAGATGATGAGGACGATGAAGACGCGAAAGGCATGCTGCCTCCGCTGACCATTGGACAGACGCTGAATCTGGGCCAGATGAAAGCGACCGAGAAGTTTACCCGCCCGCAACCCCGCTACGCGGAAGCCTCATTGGTGAAGAAACTCGAAGAAATGGGCATCGGCCGTCCATCGACTTATGCACCAACCATTTCGACGATCATCAACCGGGGCTACGTAGTAAAACAGGATAAACCCGGTCAGGAACGGAAATACACGGAGTACACCCTGCAACGTGACCAGATCAGCGAGACGAGCGGTAAAGAAACATTCGGCTCCGAGAAGGCAAAGCTGTTCCCAACCAATACGGGAATCGTGGTCAGTGACTTCCTGGTCGAATATTTCCCCGACATCGTGGACTATAAGTTCACGGCGACGGTCGAGAAAGACTTCGATGAAATCGCCAGCGGACGACGGAACTGGCAGAAGATGCTGGAAGGCTTCTACGGCGATTTTCATAAGAACATTGAGGATATACAAGGCTCATCGGGCGTGGCGTTCAAAACCGGCGAACGTGTGCTGGGAGCTGATCCGGCCAGTGGCAAACCCGTTTCGGCCCGCCTGGGTAAATACGGGGCCTATGTGCAGATCGGCGAAGCCAGTGACGACGAAAAACCCCGCTATGCCAACATTCGCGACGGTCAGTTAATCGAAACGATCACGTTGCAGGATGCGCTCAGTCTGTTCACGCTGCCGCGCGAAGTGGGCTACTTCGAAGACAAACCCATGACCATCGGGATTGGCAAATTCGGGCCGTACGTGAAGCACGACGATAAATACGTATCGCTGACCCGCGAAGATGATCCGTACACGATCGATGCCGAACGCGCCGTTCAGCTCATTCAGCAGAAGCGGGCGGAATCCGTCAGCGAATCCCTGGGCGAGTTCGAAGGCAAGCTGGTGACTACGGGTAAGGGCCGTTTTGGACCGTATGTGAAGTTTGAAGATAAGTATATCTCGATTCCACGTAACGAGTCCCTTACGGGCTTAACCCTCGACCGCGCCATTGAACTGATCGAAGCTAAGCGGCAGGCCGAAGCCAACAAGTATATTAAAGAGTTTCCGGAGAATCCGGCCGTGAAAGTGGTGAACGGGCAGTACGGTCCTTATCTGGCGGTGGGCAAACGGAACGTCAAGATTCCGAAAGATGTTGACCCCGCTACGTTGACGCTGGAGGATTGCCTTCGGCTAGCGGGCGACGATCCGGCTGCGGCAAGCTCAGGCAAGTCGGCCACAACTGGTAAGGCGACCAAAGCCGCTCCGAAGAAGGCCGCAGCGACCAAGGCTACATCAGCGAAAGCACCCGCCAAAGCCACAGCAGCCAAGAAGCCCGCGACAGCGAAGAAGAAGTAGTTTTTTCTTTTGTTATGCATCAGCCGTTCAGTAGGCGACTACACCCGTCGTTTTGCTGAACGGTTTTTTATTGGTTCCATTTGGCAAATCGTCGCTAATTTGCCGGTTCAACCTCATTCATCTGGCTTTCTGCATGAAATACCTCTTATTGTTATTACTTCCTTTCACCGTAGCTGCTCAAACTGACAATCAATACAATCTGATTCCGTTTCCCGCCCGGTTTACTGGTCAAAGTGGCCAATTCACCCTCACTGCGGCCACTCGTATCGTGGTGAGTCCGGCGAACGACGCTGTGGCCCGGTCGGTTGGGCAAACCTTTGCCAGCCAGCTTAAAGCAAGTAATAAGTTAACGCTATCCGTAGCGCCAACCAGTCCGGCGTTAGCGAAAGGTGCACATATCTTCCTGACGATCAACAAAAAGTTAAACCTCGGCGACGAAGGCTATAAACTTACCGTTACGTCTACCCGCGTCCTGGCCGAAGCCTCCACGCCGAAAGGTCTTTTCTACGCGACGCAGACTATGCGGCAACTTGTACCAACTGGACAATCAGCAGCGGCCATGCCCGCCTGTCAGATCACCGACAAACCTCGCTATGCCTATCGCGGATTACACCTTGATGTATCGCGCCACTTCATGCCCGTGGCTTTCGTCAAGAAATACATCGACCTGATGGCCATGCACAAGCAGAATACGTTTCACTGGCATTTAACCGACGACCAGGGCTGGCGGATTGAAATCAAGAAGTACCCAAAGCTTACCCAGGTCGGCAGTCGACGTAGTGAATCGCTGGTCGGTCAGTATATGGAAAACTACCCGCAGCAGTTCGACGGGAAACCGCACGGGGGTTTCTACACGCAAGCCGAAATACGGGACGTAGTGCGGTACGCTCAGTCACGATTCGTGACGATTGTGCCGGAGATTGAAATGCCGGGCCACGCGCTGGCGGCTTTAGCAGCGTATCCGGAGTTAAGCTGCGATCCCTCCAAAACGTATCAGGTTGCGACGAAGTGGGGCGTTTTCGACGACGTCTTTTGCCCCTCCGAAAAGACATTTGGGTTTCTGCAGGATGTATTGACCGAAGTAATGGCATTATTTCCCGGCAAGTATATTCATGTAGGCGGTGACGAATGCCCCAAAACGGCCTGGAAACAAAGCGCGTTCTGTCAGGATCTGATGAAGAAGAACGGACTGAAAGATGAGCACGAACTGCAAAGCTATTTCGTTCGGCGCATCGAGAAATTTGTCAACAGCAAAGGCCGGGCGATTATCGGCTGGGACGAAATTCTGGAAGGCGGCTTAGCGCCCAACGCTACCGTGATGAGCTGGCGGGGTACCGAGGGTGGTATTGCCGCAGCGAAGCAGAAGCACACGGTTATCATGACGCCTGGCGCTACGTGTTACCTCGATTTCTATCAGGGCAATCCAGCCACTGAACCGCTGGCGATTGGTGGCTATCTGCCGCTCGATAAGGTCTATAGCTACGAACCAACCCCGACCGAACTGACGCCCGAAGAACAAAAATACATTCTGGGCGTGCAGGGTAACGTCTGGACGGAGTATATGCCGAACCCTGAGCACGTTGAATACATGGTGTGGCCCCGCGCGCTGGCGTTAGCCGAGATTGGCTGGATGCCCGCCGGTCCGCGTAATTTCGAGGATTTTGCCCAGCGCCTAAAAAATCACCTGCCTAAACTCGACGTCATGTCGGTTAATTACGCCAAACGCTTATTTGACATTTCGGCAACCACACAGGCCAATGAACAGGGACAGTTGCAAGTCAAATTGAGCAAACTGGACAGCGACAGCCGCATCTTCTACACACTCAACGGAAAAGAACCGGGTGAACGGAGTACAGAGTATAACGGCCCTATTACGCTCACAAAAACGACGACCCTACGCGCCATGACGCCGACCGGCGGGCGACTAACCCAAACACTTACGCTCCACAAAGGCAAAAATAAAGCATATACCTACGCTCCTGCCGCCAACAAATCCGACGCGGAAAGCGCCAAACTGACCGACGGTGTCCGTGGTGAAACGCCCCGCGACCGACGCCAATGGGTCAACTTTTTCGGTACGGATATGGAAGTAACGGTGGACTTAGGCGACGTAACAAGCGTAACAAAAGTATCGCTGAACTTCCTGAAGGTAATTCTGGAAAATAACTTCCCGCCCAGCTCGGTAGAGATCGCTCTGTCGCGCGATGGCCAAGACTTTAAAGAAGCCATCGCCCAGCCGGTTACGTACGAATTGAATGGCCCGTGGGCTATCCTTCCGGTTGTCGCCGACTTCAAAACGGCGCGGGCCCGTTACGTTCGGGTGCGCGCCAAAAATGCCGGGCCCGCTCCAGTCGGTCACCCGAACGCAGGCGCGAAAACCTGGTTCGCTACCGACGAAATTGTGGTCGAATAGTTATAAATTGAGGAAGTAAAAGGAGGAAAGGGAAGAGGGGGACTAGTGGGAGGAAAGGAATTATTAAAAAACTTACCCTCTCCATTTCTCCCTCTCCTCCCTTAATTCCTTCTCGTCCCTTTCCTCCCCTTACCCCCCTTTTTCCTTATGAAAAAAATTGTCGTTTTATCAGGCGCGGGCATCAGTGCAGAAAGTGGCATTCCGACCTTTCGGGCGTCGGATGGCCTGTGGGAAAATCACCGCATCGAGGACGTAGCAACCCCGGAGGCCTGGTACCGAAACCCGGACCTGGTGCAGGACTTTTACAACCAGCGCCGGAAGCAGGCGCTCAGCGTTCAGCCTAACGCTGGTCACCTCGCCCTGGTCCGGCTCGAAGCGAAATACGACGTAACGGTGATCACGCAAAACGTCGATAACCTCCACGAGAAAGCGGGCTCCTCCAAGGTCGTTCACTTACACGGCGAACTGTTTAAGTCACGGAGTACGGTAGACCCTGACCTGGTTTACGATATAGAAGGATGGGAGTTGAAGAAAGGCGACCTCTGCGAAAAAGGGGCACAACTTCGTCCCCACATTGTCTGGTTTGGCGAAGCTGTGCCCATGATGGACGTAGCGCAGGAGATCACCGAACTGGCGGATGTGTTGATCGTTGTGGGTACGTCGCTCAATGTATATCCGGCCGCTGGACTGGTGTATTCGGTTCGGCCCGGAACGCCCATCTACGTAGTGGACCCTAACATTCCGGATATGCACCGGCGCTCGAACACGACGTTCATTGCCGAACCCGCAACCGTTGGTCTGACCCGCCTGGCCGACCAGTTGCTCGCCGAAGCTGCCTAAACAGCATTACAATGATTTGCCTTTTTCCATGCGCTTGAGGGTTTCCAGGTAGCTGTTCACATCATCGCCCGCTTTCTGCGCCAGGGCAATAGCTTTGTTCTGAAGCTGTACGGCTTGTTCCCGGTCTCCAGTCCGGTAGAGCAGGCAGGCGCAGACACCGGTTCCTCTTGGCGTTTCGGCCAGTTGTTCAGCCGTTTGCATCCAGGTCAGCATCGTTTTCAGCCGAGCCTCATCTTTAAGTTCATGGTAAAAATACCAGCCTAAGTCGCACAACTGAGCGTAGCTGTCGCGGAATTGATCGGGGGTTTTCTCTTTTGCCTCCGGTGTTAGTTTCGGGAGCAGATGCTGGCGGGCGTAGGTCTCGGCCTGTTCCGCAAATTGCTGCCACTGTTTCATGGCCTGATAATACCGCATCCGGTAATTGGTGACGGTAACAGTGCCTTGCTCCGGCCCTTCTATCGATTGAATCCGCTCGGCCAGGCGGTTCAGCCGTTCTTTACTCCGTTCGGCCGTAGCTTCGGCCAGTTCGTCGTCGTACAAGGTGATTAATCGGTTCGGTACGCGCGGGTCCTGCCGGTTCGCTAGCAGCACATCTACCGCTTTACCATCAAGCGAATTAATGCTTTCCAGCACGAGTTTCAACGTAACGGGCGTCTTCAGCGAATCGGTGGGCAACGTTTTCAGATAGTCTTCCAGGTAAGCGGTGTTGTCCTGACCGTACCGTCGGCGGATTTTCAGAAAGCTCCGCACCACGTCGGGGTGGCGGTTGCCGGCCTTGATCGCTTTCTCGTATTCCGCCAGGATCGTTCCCGGCCCACTGCGACGGAACGCATCATGACCTTCTTCCAGAAACGAGCCTGTTTCCTTGAAGCCAATGAAGGAATGAACAAGCTGGGCGTCGGCATTGATAAACAAGCCCGTTGGATAGGCCCGCACGCCATAACTGGCCGCTAACTTAACGCCTTCTCCTTTTTCGGCGTCAACTTTATAGTTGATGAAATAGCCGTTGAATACCTTTCCCGCTTTCCGGTCGGGGAAGACCTGCTGGGCCATCATGCGGCAGGGGCCGCACCAGGTCGTGTAAATATCGACGTAGATCAGTTTGTTTTCGGCTTTGGCCAGGGCCAGTGCATCTTCCCATTTCCCCTCAAAAAACTTGATTCCCTGCGCCCAGACCGAGGTAGAGAATAACACAATAAGCAGGACACCAGCTGAACGAAGGCAATGGCGTGAAAAAGAAGACATAGTCAATAACGTTTAGGATAGACGATGAACGATTATGTTCAAATTTATTAAACAACTCAATCGATTAATTCAAATTAAACCGGAGAGTTAGTAAGCGGGTTATGGGAACAGGCAGCGCACGGTATGACAGCAAACTCTCTTTCAAATCAGGATTCCGCGAACAAAACGCTGGAGGCTCACGAGCGACTGAACCAACACTATGGGGTTCAGGCTATTTACGGCCGGGCCGATCCTATGCATGAATTAATCGGCACGATTCTCTCCCACCGCACAACCCACGCCAACGAAGTAACCGCCTATCGGACCATGCGTGAACGCTTTCCTACCTGGGAGCAGGTGCGGGATGCACCCCTGCCCGATCTGATCGACGCCATCCGGACAGCCAATTACCCCGAAGTTAAAGCGCCTTACATCCAGAACTTGCTGGCTCATCTGTTTCGGGAAACCGGCGCGGCCAACATCGATTTTCTAACCGATCTGTCGACGGAAGACGCGATGAAGTGGCTGACCGATTTACCCGGCATCGGGCTGAAAACGGCGACCTTGCTGCTGCTCTTTAATTTTCAGAAGCCCGTATTGCCCGTCGATACACACGTTCACCGGGTCACCCAACGCATAGGTGCCATTGGGCCAAAGGTCAGTGCCGAAAAAGCGCATGCGTTGTTACTGGCTTACCTGCCGCAGGACGCTCCGGTTCTGTTCAACTTCCACAAGCATTTTTACTGGCATGGGCAACGCATCTGCACCTGGTACTCGCCCAAGTGCCGGGAGTGTGTATTACAGGATATGTGCGATTTTTACCAGTCAGGGGGAACCGCTACGTTAAGCAGTACCCCTAAAAAGAAAATCCCCAACCAATCAACCTGATCAGGCTGGGGATTTCTAGCAATTACGTTTCTGCCTATGCAGGCATCCGACAACGTATCAGGGCAAATATCAGAATCCATTACGTTCTGGCACCGTACTTACGTTCGTGGAAGGTTTTCGACTGTTCCACCCAGTTGTCGCGCTCAATGCGGCCGGGGAAAAATTCGATAATCTCGTTTACCTTGTTAATGTCTTCTTTCGTAAAGTTGGCAACCTGCCGGAAGGTGTAAATTCCCAGACTATGCAGCTTCCGTTCGAGGAAGGGACCTATGCCCACAATATCTTTCAGATCATCGGCTTCGGTGGCTGTTGCCCGGCCAATCCGGTCGAAGTTGAGCTCACCAGCACGAGCCGCAATTCGACTTAGTACCGCAGCCTCTGAGTTGCTAATGGAGGTCGCTCCCGTGCTGCTGGAAGGCATCAGGATCGGCGGAGCCTGCGGAATGGAATCAGTGGCTACCCTGGCTGGGTTGTCGAGCTTATCTGGCAACTCTCCCACAATCAGATCGGGCGTATCGTCGTGGTCAAGGGCGGGCAACAGTGGATCGGCCGCTACGTACGACGATGCGTTGTCAACGCTGGCTTCGGTTCGTACCGAATCGTGCTTACGTCCGGATGTCGTCGACGATTGACCGGCCGCTTTATCCCGGCGGCAGGCTTCCAGTTCGGTTTCTTTCTGTTCGATGGCTGACCGCAGCGCATTGACACGCCCGGTACGTACCAACCGCCCCAGCACCCACCCTACCAGGGCAGCAAAAGCCAGCAAGAGGACGATTTCGCCAATAGCAACCGGACGACTAAACGGATCTAATCCAAACATGAGACAAGTAACATTTATGGGTATTTCGCCAACGGTGCGTCTGGTTACAGATCGCCTGTCGGCCTATACTTATTTTTGTTTCACCAATCGAGCCGCCTGGCCAACCCAATCGTCGCGCTGGATTCGACCCGGAAAGAACTCAATAACGTCGTTTACCCGCTCGGTATCCTCTTCGCTGAAGTTCGCGATCTGTTGGAATGTATAGATACCCACGGCGTTCAATTTCTTTTCCAGGAATGGGCCAACGCCAACAATGATTTTCAGATCGTCGGCTTCGGTGGCCGAGGCATGGCCAATGCGTGTAAAGTCAATTTCCCGCGCCCGGCTGCGGATGCGGTTCAATACGGCTTCTTCATTACTGGCCACTGGCCCTCCGGAGGCTACCGGCACCCGAAGGCAATCGGTCAGCTCCCGTTCCGTGCTGGCTAAATCTCCCTCCAGCTGGCGAATCAGGCTTTGTCTGGACAAATAACCAATGATAAACCCCAGCGCACCAGCAACGAACAGCATTATCAATTGCTGCCACTGGGCGTCGGGTAGGTTAAGGGGATTCATATCAAACATAACGGACAGCAGTTAATCGGTTTCTGTTTACGTTTCCGGCCATTATCAGCCACAACGACTATACATTCGGTTATTGAACCACGACGGATACCCGCCGATTGGCTTTACGTCCTTCGCGCGTATCGTTCGAGGCTTTGGGGTCTGCCTCTCCTTTCGCTTCCACTACAATCTGGCCGGGCTCGATTCCGGACTGGCGCAGACGTTGTTTCACCTCGTTGGCCCGGTCACGGGAGAGCCGAAGGTTAACCTCGTCGGGGCCCGAATTATCCGTGTAGCCTGTTACCAACAACTTTTTGTCTTTATGTTCAGTCAGGTACTTAGCGGCTTCTTCAACGAACCTTTGCGTTTCGGCCGTTTTGATGTAGTTCGCTTCGGCGAGCGGAAAGTACAGGTCAATTGGTTCGAAAACAGACTTGAATTTTTGGGCTGCAGCCAGTTCTTTCTCCGTTATGCCCGCGGCCAGCGTTAGCGGAACCGCCGAAGTTGTCGTAGCCGAATCAGTTGAGGGCGTTGGGGCAGTCGGCGTCTGTACGGCTCCGGAAAAGGCGAAGTGGATACCGCCGTAAATCGAATCGCTGCCTGGTTTAGACGGCAGATTACGTTCCTGGCCAGCAATGGTGATTGCCGACGCTGGAATCCCCTGCTGCACAAAATACTGCTTAATGCCTTCGGCCCGAGCGCGGCCCAGGTCTATGAATGTGGTGGTGTTACGTTCGGTTGGCAGGTAATAGCCCGTAATCGTAAGCGTTCGTCCAGAGTTGGCTTTGAGGTATTTAATTACGGGTTCCAGTGAACCGCCCAACGTGTTCAGATTAGCATTAGCGCCCGATCGGGCAAAGCTGAAATTACCCGGTAAGTCCAGGCGAAACAGCGTACCGTCGGCAATGGTATAGCCATCAGCTCCTGGAGGGGTTTCCGGCACGGAAGTTTGTGCTGGTGGGTGCACGTCATTGATGCATAACTGCTTGATTTTACAGGCGTGCCACCAGGTAGAACCAATCATCCACAGTGCCAGAAGTACAGTCCAAGGGGTCTTATTGGCGAACATACGGAAAACGTTTAGGCCAGGGCAAAAGGGCACCTGTTTGCTGGAAAGCCAAACAAAGGTGCTCCAAAAATACAGGTAAGCGGTATAAATGCAAGAGTTTCAACGTTTTTGCCCCGTTTTCGTAAAAACCCGGTTTAAACTGAAGGCAATAAGGTCACATCCGCGTTCAGAAACTAGGCAGCGGCTAACGCGTAAGCCGACCAATGTCCTTACATTGCAGTTTGAATAAAACCTGAACGTAGATACGCAGGCCACTCCTGGCCTGTTCTTTTGTATGGTAATTGACCTTCGTAGCGACACCGTTACGCAACCCACGCCCGCCATGCGCGAGGCTATGTTTTCGGCCAGGCTCGGCGATGATGTGCTGGGCGATGATCCCACTGTTAACGAACTCGAAGCGAAAGCAGCGGCCATGTTCAACACAGAGGCTGCTTTGTTCTGCGCATCGGGCACCATGACCAACCAACTCGCCATTCGTACCCATTGCCGCCCCGGCGACGACGTAATCTGCGATTATCTGTCGCACGTGTATCAATACGAAGGCGGTGGCATTTCGGTTAATGCACTGGCCTCGGCCAGTCTGGCGCATGGCGAGCGGGGAAAGCTAACCCCTGATCTTATACGCGAATACATCTATAGTCCCGCCGATCCGCACAAACCGCTCTCGCGCCTGGTAGTGCTCGAAAACACGGTGAACAAAGGGGGTGGCTGCTACTATACGGTGCCTGAGATTGCGGCCATCCGGCAGGTATGCGATGAACATGGCTTGATCCTTCATCTCGACGGAGCCAGACTCTTCAATGCTCTTGTCGAGACCGGTGAACCGACGGAATCGTATGGTCAGTTGTTCGACTCCATCAGCATTTGTCTTTCCAAAGGGCTGGGCTGCCCGGTAGGTTCATTGTTGCTTGGTAAAGCTGACTTCATTCGACAGGCGCGCCGGTTTCGGAAGCTCATGGGGGGCGGCTGGCGGCAGGCTGGCTTTCTGGCCGCAGCGGGCATTTATGCGCTCGACCATCACGTCGATCGGTTGAAGATCGACCACCTCCGCGCCCGCAGAATTGGAGCCATGCTCGAACGTCTGCCCGAAGTCGAAGAGATTTTGCCCATCGACACGAATATTGTGATTTTTCGGCTTCCGACAAACCTCTTAGCCGTTGATTATGTTGCTCAATTAGAAGCGAAAGGCATCCGCAGCGTCACATTTGGCAAGCATTTGGTGCGTTTTGTTACGCACCTTGATCTGACCGATGAGATGATAGCGGAGCTCGAAAACCGTCTGAACCGGGATTTATCAGATTAAAAGGATTAACGGGATTTTGTTAAAGCCTTCTGCTCTTTGAGCAAAAGCATTTTTGTGCGTTTAGCTCAAGGAACTTATTGAGTTTAATTCAAAGCTTATTCCTTTCCGTAGGATACAAAATCCTGTAAATCCATTCAATCCTCTCAATCCCGGTCTGGACAACCAATTATCTATGCATATTCAGACAAGACCTCTACAGAAGGAAGACTATCACGATCTCAAAGAGACGATGATAGAAGTATATAGTGGCATTGGCGGAGATTACTGGCCGAAGAGCTCGATCAACAAATTGCTCAACCTCTTTCCCGAAGGTCAGCTTTGCGTTGAGGTCGATGGTAAAGTTGTCGCAATTGCGCTCGCCATTCGGGTTAAATACAGTGATTTCGGCGACAATCATACCTACGAGGAGATTACGGGTAATTACACCTTTCGAACGCACAGCGACGAGGGTGATTATCTCTACGGTATTGAAGTGTTCGTTCACCCCGATTTCCGCGACCTGCGGCTTGGTCGGCGGCTGTATGATGCGCGGAAAGAGCTGTGCGAGCAGTTGAATTTGAAGGGAATTCTGGCCGGTGGCCGGATTCCGAATTACAATAAATTTGCCAATGAACTGACGCCCCGCGAATACATCGCGAAGGTCAAGCAGAAGGAAATTTACGACCCGACGCTGACCTTCCAGCTTTCCAACGATTTCCACGTCCGGAAAGTCCTCCGCGGGTATCTTCCCGGCGATACAGAGTCGAAAGAATACGCGACTTTGCTCGAGTGGATCAATATCTATTACGTCGACGAGAAGAATAAAAAACCGCATACCGATTCGATTATCCGGCTGGGCGTAATTCAGTGGCAAATGCGACTGTTTAAAAATCTCGCGTCGTTTCTGGATCAGGTCGAGTTTTTTGCCAATGCCGTCAGCGACTACCGAGCTGACTTTATGGTGCTCCCCGAGTTCTTCAATACGCCCCTGATGGCGGATTTCAATGATCTACCCGAGCCAGTCGCCATTCGGAAATTAGCCGACTTTACGGTGCCGGTACGTGACAAACTCTGTGAACTGGCGATTTCGTATAACGTAAATATCGTGGGCGGTTCGATGCCGCTGGTCGACGAAGAAGGAAAGCTGTACAACGTGGCGTACCTCTGTCGGCGCGATGGTTCGTATGAGGAGTTCCGCAAGATTCACATCACGCCTAACGAAGTGCGTCACTACGGTATGGTGGGTGGTAACGAAATTCGGGCGTTCGACACCGACTGCGGCAAGATCGGTATGCTCATCTGCTACGACGTCGAATTCCCCGAACTCAGCCGGATTCTGGCCCAGCAGGGCATGCAGATTCTATTCGTTCCATTCCTGACCGATACCCAGAATGGATACTCGCGGGTGCGACACTGCGCGCAGGCCCGGGCCATCGAGAACGAATGCTACGTAGCAATTTCGGGCTGTGTCGGTAACTTGCCGAAGGTTCACAACATGGACATCAACTTTGCGCAGTCTGCCGTATTCACCCCTTCGGACTTCCAGTTTCCAACGAACGCGGTAAAAGCGGAGGCTACGCCGAATACCGAAATGGTGTTGATTGCCGACGTCGATCTGAGCTTATTGAAAGAGCTGCATGAACATGGATCGGTGCAGGTAATGAAAGACCGTCGAACCGATCTGTATGACGTAACACTGAAGAAAACGGCCCGAAAAGCGCTGAAAAAGAGGAAAGACTCACCCGACAATGATCCGGAAGAAGTAGCCCCATTGATTGTTGTTAGCTAACTACTGCCTGCGTTTTTCCAGAGCTGTTCGTTAACTCCCGGCCCGAAGAGATTACTCTTCGGGCTTATTTTTTCATGCATAGGGCAACCTTTCTACTGTAACATTAGTTATTACAGTAATGAACAGCCGCTTTGCCATATCGCTGCACATCCTGACCTTGCTCGACCAAAGCAAAGGCGAGTGGCTAACGTCCGATTATTTAGCGGGTAGTATAAACATCAATCCGGTGCTGGTTCGCAAAGAGATCAGCAACCTCCGTAATCACGGGTTAGTGATTAGCCGGGAAGGAAAGAACGGGGGCGCGATGTTAGCCAAACCAGCTTCACAGATTCGGCTATCCGATGTTTTCCAGGCCACTCGCCAGGGATCGTTTTTAGGAACGACCAGGAACAGCCCAAACCCAGACTGTCCGGTCGGTAAGCAGATCAACCAACATCTCGACGGCCTGTATAATGACGTGGAAGAAGCGTTAGTTCAAAAACTCGGTACGAGTACGTTGGAAAACTTCAGTGGAAAGTTCACTTAATTTTTTTACGCATAACTGTAACATTTTTTATTACAAACTTCTTAATCAATCAACCATGAACGTAGTGATCATCGGAGCCTCTGGATTTGTAGGCTCAAAACTGCTCGACGAGGCTTTACAACGGGGCCATACTGTAACGGCAATCGTCCGCCATCCCGAGAAAATTACCGCCAGCGACTCGAACCTAACGGTAAAAGCAGTCGACGTCTTTGACGAAACTGCCTTACCAACGGTCCTATCAGGGCATGATGCCGTACTGAGTGCGTACAATGCCGGTTGGGATAACCCAAACCTGTACGATGACTTTTTAAAAGCGTCCAGGATCATCGAGAAAGCGACGCAGCAAGCGGGTGTAAAGCGGTTGCTGGTTGTTGGAGGTGCCGGAAGTTTGGAAATAGCGCCGGGTGTGCAGTTGGTTGATACGCCCGAGTTCCCGGCCGCCTGGAAAACCGGCGCTACGTCGGCCCGTGATTATCTGAATCTGTTACGTCAGAATACCGAGTTAGACTGGACGTTCCTGAGCCCGGCTATTATGCTGCAACCCGGCGAACGTACCGGCACCTTCCGGATCGGCACCGACCAGCCCGTTTTTAACGACAAAGGCGAGTCGACGATTTCAGTCGATGATCTGGCCGTTGCTCTGCTGAATGAACTGGAAACTCCGAAGTTCATCAGGCAACGCTTCACAATTGGCTATTAACTCCAGCGTGAATTACGGGGGTACATGCGGAGTTGGCAATTATCCGTCAACGTATTGTATCGCCTAATTTCATCACCCCGGCGTAGGTTTGGGGTGATGAAATGTATCTGAATTATGCCCTTTGCTTTTGCAGCTTATGTTACGAAAAGTGCACAGCTTCGGTATGCTGTACGCTTGATTTGGTCTGAGGTTGTGATTCGTTATGCGCAATGGTTAATACGACCCGGCCATCAATCTTGCCAGCGGCCATATTCGCCAGCACCTCGTTGATATTTTCCAGTCGGTCGCTATGGTAATGAACGTTCACCTTTCCCTGGGCAGCTAACGCCAGGCTCTCGATCAGGTCCTGACGTGTTCCCACAATTGAACCCCGGACGGTTTTACGGGTCAGCACAATGTCGAAGATATTCAGGTCGAAATCGCCGGGTGGCAACCCAACCAGTGACAGCGTTCCGTGACGACGTAACATGCCGACGGCCTGCTTGAAGGCCGACCGCGAAACAGCCGTGACCAATACGCCATGAGCGCCCTTAATCGTTTCCTGAATAACGGCAACCGGGTCTTCCGTTGCCGCATTGATCACCAGATCAGCACCCACGCTTTTGGCCAGGGCTAATTTATCGTCCTGGATATCGACCGCAGCGACCCGCATGCCCATGGCTTTCGCGTACTGGACCGCCAGGTGCCCCAGGCCACCAATTCCAGAGATAACCACCCATTGCCCCGGCTTCACCTCGGTTTCCTTCAACCCTTTGTAGACCGTAACGCCCGCGCAGAGAATGGGGGCAGCCTCCTCAAACGAGAGGGAATCCGGCAGGTGCCCTACATAATTCGGGTCGGCCAGAACGTATTCGGCGTAACTGCCCTGTACGGAATATCCCGTGTTCTGCTGCTGTTCGCACAACGTTTCCCAGCCCGAAAAACAGTGTTCGCAGTGCCCACAGGCCGTATATAACCAGGGTACGCCAACCCGGTCTCCTACCTTTACCTGGGTCACCCCTTCCCCAACCGCCATGACAGTTCCTACGCCTTCGTGGCCCGGAATCAGAGGCAAGGTTGCTTTTACTGGCCAATCGCCATTAATAGCGTGCAGATCAGTATGGCAAACGCCACAGGCTGCCACTTTGACCAGAATTCGACCCGGAATGACGGTCGGTACAGGAACGTCTTCGATCTGGAGCGGCTGACCATGCGTATGCGCCACTGCCGCCTTCATTAGAGTTGGTACCATAGTTCGATGGGGTTAAGTTTGAGGAACGAGTCAACCGACTAGCAGACTGACCAAACGCATAGGGCAAATGTATGCCTGGCTCACCACGCCAGACATGATCTGCATCAGCACGTTCGCTGATATTAGTAAGCGAACGCACCGATCAAATCGCTGCTCATAGACTCTCGCCAAGCAGCAACTGATTTGCCCTCAACTCCTCACCAACCCGGCCCGGACCGGCATTTCCAACCCATTCGTTTACACCACTTGTTCAGGCTCTAGCGTCGGCTTCTAAGCACTTTGCTCAATACAAAACCCAGCGCAACACCAATTGCTACGTAGCGGCCGGTTCGCATAGGCACGTAACGAGTACCTGTCGGTGTGATTTCAACAAAGCCCGCTGGCTCGACGATAAGGCCACCACCGACCCCACCGCCTTCGCCCTGGCCGCTGTCGGCAGCATTAGCTGACCCTTTCCTGGTGGTTCCTCTACCTTCTCCGTAACCACCGCCAAAGCCGAGAATTACTTTAGCTACGGGAATGATGGTTTTATCCCCCGATACGATTGGCTCTCCGTAGACCTTCTGCACGGTTGCCTGACTCGTTAGTCGATCGAGCAGTGATTGAATGGATTGCTGGGCGTTTGATGCACTCATATTAACGACAGTAACAGTTCATGGTTGATACATCAGATCCGTCAGGTTTGCTGACTGCGTATCTTCATCACCTAAACGCTAATCTGAACCAATTGTCAGTCAATATTGAGTGTATAGTACGTAGCATGGACTTTTTACAAACCCTATCATTGAGGTTGCCGACGTTTTTTACTCTTCAAACCACCTCTTGAACAGGGACGCTTTCTCTTTGCTGATCGTGATCTCCGGTGGATTTGTCTGACGTAGCATCAGTAACAGCTTTCCGCTGTAGTGCGGTTGATAGCCCGTGATCGCGTCGAGGTGGACCAGGTACTGCCGATTCGCCCGGAAAAACACATTAGGGTCGACCAACTCTTCGAGTTCGTCTAACGTAGCGTAATCGGTCACGAGTTTTTGACCAGTCAGGGTATGTAGGAAAATCAGTTCATCGCGGCAAAAACAGCTAACCTGGTCCTGAGGCACCGAAATAATCTGACGTAACTGGTGGGCGGTAAAGCGCCGTTTGAACGTTTTCTGCGTCTGCTGACCAACCATGTCGGTCAAAAACTCCCGGAACTGCTGTTGAAAGTCAGCACCGTCGGGCTGCCAGCGGTGAAACTTGCTCAACGCCACTCGCAGTTCATCGGGATCGATCGGCTTTAACAGATAGTCGAGGCTATTCAGCTTAAACGCCCGGATGGCGTATTCGTCGTAAGCCGTTGTGAAAATGATCGGGCAGGATATGGACAGCTTACTGAATACGTCGAAGCTCACTCCGTCAGACAACTGAATATCGGAAATGATCAGGTTAGGTGTCGGATGGCTACTCAGATACGCACAAACAGTTTCTACACTTACCAGCGGGCCGTCAATAATGGCCTGCGGCTCCAGCTGACGCACCAGCTTTTCGAGTTGTCGGCCCACCACCGGTTCATCTTCAATCAACAGGATAGTCATACGGATTCTGCAGCAGGCAATGGTTCGACAACGTTACGTTCGGCAATTCGGGTAACCTCCAGCGATACTAAGGGGATCCGGACCGTAAACTGCTCTGTATCGGAAACGGTAACCGGCACTGGGCTCAGATACTGATACAACATTTTCAGATTACTCAGTCCTTGTCCGTTCGAGGTTAATACCTGCCGTTTGCGCTGGATTGGGTTCTCCACCGTCAGGTAGCCGTCGGCTGCGGAGATGCGAATGGTTAGCGGTTTTGCCTCGTTGATGGTGTTGTGCTTGATCGCGTTTTCGATCAGAACTTGTAGCGTCACGGGCACAATCGCCTGATCCAGTGCCTCATCCGCTACGCAGAAAACCACGTCCAGTGACCCATCAAAGCGGGTTTTGAGCAGCGATACGTAGTTTCGTATGAATGTCAGCTCCGTAGCCAGGGAGACCAGCTCTTTCTCCTTATGCTGTAGTACGTACCGAAATACCTTGGAGAGCTGTTGCAAAAACTTGCGTGCTAACACCGGATCTTCGTCAATCAGCCCATCCAGTGACGACAGACTATTAAACAGGAAATGCGGATTAAGCTGGTTCTTCAGGTTGTCGTACTGCACCTGCGATTTTTCTTTCTCGAGCCGAGCCGCCCGAACGAGGTTGGCTTGCCAGCGTTGAAACAACTGGCTGACAATGAACCCCAAACTGATGACAACATTAGCGAAGAAGGTGCCAATGCTAATGGTGATGATTGTCAGTCGGTTCACAACCTCGGATAGCGCCGGGATGATGTAATCAATAACCAGCAGACCACAGCAAAAGAGTGCGGTTTTAACAATTGCCCAGCTACCGACGGATTGCGCAATGATCCGCCACCGGACGCTTTTCTCGAACGGTAACCGCCGGTCGAGGTAGTCGTTGTACCAGTAATGGAATATCCAAATGGCATTCAACATCAGCATGGTTATAGCAAACAGAAGAACCTGACGTTGCCAGCTTATGCCAGGCATCACCCATTCACGCCCAAAAATTCCCAGTAAGGATATGTAGAGAAAGGCCAACTCCACTTTTTTAGCAAACCGTATTTTCATGGCTGACGGGGCTTCGTAAGGTCAAAAGCTATAGCCGGGCTTCCGTTACGCAAGATTCCTATTTTTATGCTGATTGATGATCATTCCGTCGGACATTTCGATGACGCGATTCGTACCAGCCGCGAAATCGGGGTCGTGCGTGACGGCAATTATGGTTTGCCCTTTGCTGGCCAGCTCCTGAAAGATCTCGAACACATTTTCGGTATTCGCTTTATCCAGATTACCCGTCGGTTCGTCGCCCATGATGATCGTCGGCTCATTGATGAGCGCGCGGGCAATGGCGACGCGCTGCTGCTGCCCACCCGACAGCTTGCTGGCTGGTTTGCGGGCGTATTCGGCCATACCGATTAACCGCAGCTTCTCTATCGCCCGCTCTTCCACCTCTTTCTCCGGATATTTACCGAGCTTCAGGCCCGGCAGCATTACGTTCTGCAAGGTAGTAAACTCGGGCAGCAGAAAATGAAACTGGAACACAAAGCCCAGATGTTCATTGCGAAAATGCGCCAGAAAATCCTGGCTACGTCCCCGCAGCGACGTACCGGCCATTTCGATCTCTCCTTCGTAGTCGGTATCCATCGTTGAGAGCAGATACAGCAGCGTTGATTTGCCACAGCCCGATTTGCCCACAATCGATAGAAACTCGCCTTTCTGCACCTCAAACGTAATGTCGTTCAAGACCTGAAACTTCTCCGGGTCGTAGAAGTATTTGTTGACGTGATTGGCTTTCAGAACAGCAGGCATGAGAAGTTAGAGAGTTGTACAGTTATAGAGTTAGTGAGTTGATTCCGTTGCGGGGGTTCGGTTGTCAGCTAACTGTATAACCCTGCAACCTTACAACTTATATTCACCCTCTTAAAATCGCTACCGGATCAACCTGCGAAGCTTTCTTCGAGGGGAAATACCCCGCCAGTACTGTAGTGATTACCCCGAATAGAAGCCCCATTACGTAGTACTTGGCTCTGAAGATGACCGGAAACGTTTTGATACTCAAAAAGTCGCCCGCGTCGAAGGGAGTTACCGACAGTAGGTAACTCAGCAGGAAGCCAATACCCAGCCCGATCAATCCACCCGACAGGCCGATAAACACAGCCTGCAACAGAAAAATAGCGACTACGTCTTTCCCATCAAAACCGGTCGCTTTCAGTATGGCGATGTCTTTGATTTTGTTAATGACCGTCATGTTCATGATGTTGTAGATACCGAATCCCGCCACAACCAGCAACGTAATCGACACGACATAGGTGAGCATGTTCCGAATCTTCTCCCCCGCCAGAATTGCCTGATTGGCCGTGGCCCAGTCTTCGGTATAATAGCCATACTCAGCCCGTAGCTTCCTGCTGAACGGAATCGCCTGCAAAGGGTCGATCATCTTGACGTGGATATCCGTGATGTAACTTGGGTCTTTTTGCAGGATTTCCTGCACCGTCGACAGGTTGGCGTAACTCTTCGTGTTATCGACCGTACCGACACCAAACCCGAACGTGCCTACGATCCGCAGAATGCGCGTGCCGCCCCCTGGCGTGGTCACCGTCACTTTATCGCCCGTCCGGACGTTGAGTTTACGGGCCAGCGTTGCCCCCATAATCAGGCCATCGGGATTGGTTTGCAAGGTCGTTAACGAACCCGACTTTAAACGGGATTTCAGGTCGTAAAGCCGGTTTTCACGCTCTACCTCTACCCCCGATATGGTTCCCGACAGCTGAATAGGTCCGTTATTGTAAAACACCTGCGTAGCGACCTGTGGCGACACGCCCAGTATACCCGGCTCCTTCTCGATACGTCGGGCCATGGCCAGTCCATTCTTGAGCCGGGCTAGTTCGTCCTTCGGTTTCTGGTGGTAGACGACGTTGAAATTACCCGGATTCAGTTGTTCGATTAAACTGGGCCGCTGGGTGTTCACTTCGTTATACATCCGCACGTGCGGACTGGCATCGAGCGCCGAATCTTCCAGAAACTGGTTGACGCCCTGCATAAATGAGATCATCGTGATGAACATAGCGATGCCGAACGTAACGCCGAGCATAGCCACGAGTGTCTGCCGTTTCTTGGCCAGCAGGTGCGTTTGCGCAATTTGAGTAGCAATGCGAATATTCATGATCCAAAGAGTGAATGAGCGAATGAGTGAAAGAGTGAATAGCTGACACATGTAATCAGGAGCAATTCGCTCTTTCACTCATTCACTCTTTCGCAATTAATTTAGCCCCTTCCGTAAGGCCGCCTTTTACCTCGACTAGCTCGAAATTTTCGGCTCCTTTCTGAAATTTGATCTTTTGCTGTTTTCCGTCCCGCTCAATCCAGACGCTGTCGGTGCCGACTACGTACGATTTCGGAATGGTTAACACTCGCTGGCGCTGGCTGATAATGATGTTCGCTTCAACGGTCAGGCCGTAATACGAATCGGGTTTGGACCCGACAAACTCAGCATCGACCCGAAATGACTGGTCCGTCCGGTTGAGCTTCGGATACACTTTCGTGACGCGGGCGTTGAATACCTTATCGGCGTATACATCGGTCTTGATAAGCACCGACTGCCCAATCCGAATTTTACCAAAATCGCTTTCGTCGACCGCCAGCTGCGCATACAGCCGACTGCCGCTGCCCACCAGGGCCAGTTGTTCACCGGGTCGCACGACCTCACCCGGATCTTTGTAGACTTCGTACACCTTGCCGTCGACGAAGCTGCGGATTCGGGTATTTCGGCCGGCTACTTCGGTGGTTACGAGTTGGCTGCGGTTATTTTCTACATCGAGCCGGAGCTGGTCGCGGGTTCGGGCCAACGTATTGAGCTGCGCCCGCAGGTTATTACGCGACACGGTGTAGTTCAATTCAGCCCGTTCCAGCTCGGCCCGCGACGTAGCGTTTTGCTGGTACAGCTCCCTGAATCGAGCATAGTTGACGGAGTCATTCGCCTGCCGGACACGGGCGTTACGTACCTGCACCTCCAGCTCAGCCAGTACGGGCGAGTTACCGCGCAGATTCGCCTGCGCCTGCCGAAGAACCGTTGCCGCAGCCGCCCGACGCGCATCTTCCGAAGCGCTTTCCAGCACAAACAGGAGCTGATTCTTCCGAACCGAATCGCCTTCGTTGACCAGCCGTTGTTCCAGCACACCATTAGCATCGGCTGTTACAGTGTATTCATTACGTGGATACACATTGCCGGACGCGTACACCGCTTCGGTTAACTCTTTATAGGTCGGCGAAACGCTTTCACTACCCCGGTTGCAGCTAGTGCCAATAGACACAATGAGTAGCAGTACACCATAAATTACCCTTCCTTGAGCGACTGAATTTATTCGGCCGCTGGTGAAACGGCCGCTATGAACATTAGTTTCCATTACGTATCTGTAGAATCGTCTGGTTAATAAACGCGTTCGATAAGTTGTTGAGGTAGCGATTTTGCGCGGTCAGCGTTTCGTTGAACACGTTGAGATACTGGTCATACGCAAACAGGCCCGAGCGGTACTTGATGAGTGCAATCTGAACGTTCTGCGTACTGATTTCGTAATTCTGCCGATTCAGTTCGAGCGATCGTACCGCCTGGTTATACGTATTGCGGACATCCTCATTGTCGACCTGCTGGCGATTGCGTTCGTAGGCCAGTTCCGCTTCATCCAGTTTCAGTTGCAGCCGGGCCCGTGCAATGTTACTGCTCCGTAACCCGCCCGAATAAATCGGAAGGTTGAACTGCAGGCCCGTCACCCCGATTGTGTACCAGGGTTGACTGACATTCAGAAAGTTAAACGCATTCCGCTGCGCCTGTTGGGTGTAGCGGGCGTAAGCCGAAAGCGTAGGCCAACGACTCAGCTTTTCCCGATTTAACTGCAACTTCGACAGTTCGACCTGTGCCAGGCGGAGCGTTATCTGTGGTCGTTCGTTTGCTGGGATGGCGTCAGCCGGGGCAAACCCGTCAACCGGACGTATCGTTAGGTTTTCTGTCAGCAGTAAGCTATCGGACGGTGCCAGGCCCAGTAACAGTTTTAACTGGTTCAAATTTCGGGTGTAGGCCAGTTCATTCTGATAGAGGACATCGGCCGTGGTGAGTTGCACCGAGCGGATTCGATTGTATTCCAGCGGTTCACTCTGTCCTTTGTCGAGTCGCTGCCGGGCAATCTGCGTTAAGGTATCAGCCGCCAACAGATTTCGCCGGGTGATGCCGATAGCCGCTCTGGTCAGTAACGTAGCGTGGTATACCCGTGCCGTTTGCGTCGAAATCTCGTCCTGCAACACCAGGTTCTGGTCGTCGATAAGCTGCAAGTTCTGGTTCACAATACCAATGTCTGCACGGGAGGGTCGGTTCACGATGGGGGCTGTCACCTCTCCCGTTGCGGTCAAATACCACGGTAAGCCAAACCGAAGCGACCGAAACTCGCCCGGCCGACCGCCCAGAAACTCAGCGGGCACGAGCTGAACCGGCAGCGCGTAGTTATAATCCAGGTTAGCATACACCCGCGCCTGAGGTAATACGTTGGCCCGGATAGCCGTTCGCTGTTGATCCTGTACGGTACGGTTGCGACGGGCATTCACCAGCTCAGGATTGTTACGTTTGGCCAGCGCCAATGCCTCCTGCACCGTGGGGATCACCGTCTGGGCGTTGCCGACCAGTGCGTAGCCGAGCGCCCCTAGAAGTACTAACCGATTCATAGTCACGTGGAATGGACGCTCAAATCAACAGCACCGCTTATAGTTTAACGCTATGATTGTTTATGAAGCCGCCAAAAAACCCGGTGAAGCCGACGAGGTGATAACAAAGCCGTTGATAAGCGAACCCAGGGTCGTAACCATTCGATCAGGTTGGCCGCGTCGGCACGAACAAGGCTAACAAAGACCTTATGATCTGGTTAATTGGCTAGTATCTTTCTGTGTATCTCAACTACCTATGTCAGTTATTGGCGAATTCATCAAAAAAGCGATTGATGTCTATGGCTTTGTTACGTCGGAACCAGACCCGGCCCAAGCGCAACGCGACGAATTAAAAAAACTATTGACAAAAGCCCGGCTCACCGCTTTCGGCAAGAAGCACAACTTCACGCAAATCCTCAGCAGCGATGACCTTGTCAAGGCATTCCAGGCGGAGGTACCTGTCCACGATTACGATAAACTGTACAGTGACTGGTGGCATTACCTCCTGGAAGGGCATCAGAATGTGACCTGGCCGGGTGGACAACGGTATTTTGCCCTCAGCAGCGGCACCACCAGCAACAGCAAATCCATTCCGGTAACGGATGATATGCTGGATTCCATTCGCCAGTCGGGCATCCAGCAGGTGGCGAGTCTAACGAACTTCGACCTTCCCTCCGACTTTTTCGAGAAGCAGATTATGATGCTGGGCAGTAGCGTCAGCCTGATCCAGAAAGATGACCACGAAGAAGGCGAAATCAGTGGCATCAGCGCGGCCAACATTCCGGCCTGGTTCCGAACGTATTATAAACCCGGCGTCGACATTGCATCCATCACCAACTGGGACGAGAAAGTCTACCGGATTGCGCAGGAAGCCCCGAAATGGGACATCGGTAGCCTCAGCGGTATTCCGTCCTGGATTGAGATGATGCTGAAAGAGGTGATTTCGCACAACCGCCTGGACACCATCCACGACATCTGGCCGAACTTACAGGTCTACACCTCCGGTGGGGTAGCCTTCGACCCGTACCGCAAAAGCTTCGAGAAGTTGCTGGCCCGGCCCCTGACCTACATCGATACGTACCTAACTTCGGAAGGGTATCTGGCCACGCAGAAACGACCCGACACCTCGTCGATGGCCCTGATTCTGGACAATGGTATCTTCTTCGAGTTTGTGCCGTTCACCGACGACAACATGGACGAGGAGGGGCGGGTAAAGCCGGACGCCCAGGTGCTGTCGCTGGAAGAAGCGGAAGAGAATGTGGATTATGTCCTGCTGATTTCGACGGTTTCCGGCACCTGGCGATACATGATCGGCGATACGGTGATGATCACCGATAAGCCCCGTTCCGAAATTAAAATCACCGGCCGAACGAAGCACTTTCTGAACGTAGTCGGTGAGCAGCTTTCCGTGTTTCAGATGAACCAGGCTATGGAGACAATGCAGAAACAATTTGATATCGAGATTAAGGAGTTTGTCGTGTCGGCTATTCGTAAAGATGGTGAGTACATCAACAAATGGTTTCTGGGGGCTAACCGGCTTGTCGATAATCAGGGAATTGCGGCCGCGCTTGATGAGGAACTGTGCGTCTTGAATAAGAACTACAAGGTAGCCCGCACGAAATCGCTAAAAGGCGTAGAAGCCGAGGTAATTCCGGTCGAAAGTTTCTATCGCTGGAGTGAGGACTACAAGAAGCTGGGTGGTCAGACAAAGATTCCCCGAGTGATGAAGGAAGATGATTTTCTGGCCTTTCAGGAGTATGTTCAGCGGCTTGTGTAGGGCGCTTTAAGGTCGAATTTTTGTAAATCCATTTTTGTCATCCCGACGCCAGGACCGGGCCTCCGGAGCGGGGATCTACTATAGCTGGAGGTTTTCAGCCTCATCCGAAGATCCCTCATTCTTCGGGATGACAAAAACTAGTAAGGCTAATCGCCTAATTATCAATGTTATAATACAGAAAAACTCACAAGCCCTCTTTCTGCTTGGCCAGCTTTTCCTCCTCCAGCTTCTTCACCTGGTCAACGATTTCCTCGGGTGATACGTAGAGCCGGGCTATTTTGTCTTTGTAAGCCTGTGGCAACTCGGCATGGTCGAGGATAAATCGCTTCGTGGCGATCAGGTATTGCCCCAAGCCATGACTAACCGCGAAATCGTCGGCGATACGTTCGACTTTCCGGACGTAATGGGGCGAGAAAACATAGCCAAGTCCGAAACCGACCATGCCCAGATTACTCCGGCGTTCATAATCCATGATGTGCCCCAGTTCGTGGCCAACCCATCCAATCATGATCTCGTCGGGAAGCTGGTGAATCGGAATGGCCGTATGGGTCAGTTTGAACATCGCACTGATGTTGATTCGATACGTCCGATCCGGTCGGCCAAGCAGCAGCGTTCGAAACACCGGCTGTGCCTGCATCACCGACGACGAAATTCGCTGCTTAAACAGGAAATGGATGGTTGTATCTTTTAACTCCGGATAGAACGACAGAGCCGTTAAGACATTCTTTTTGATGACGGCCGGGATGTGTTTGTTCGTCTCGAACGGGGCTAGCTCGGGCGTAATGTCCTGCGTTTGCGAATCGATTTTGGCTGGCAGCATACGGGCAATACGAATGTCCTGCTTGATTAACCCGTTCGGCTGCGGTTGGTTTAGGCCTCAATCAGCATAGGACAGCACCCTCGTTTATTTTTATGAAAAATTATTGCCGCTTAATAGGGGGATTCGACAGTTCGGTTGTCTTACAGTCGCAGGAGTACATTCAACGGAAGAAGTATGATAGATTTGCACCGGAAACGTCATTTATACCACCCCGTGCAACTATCGGATCAGGAAATACTTGCTGCTATACAACGTGGCGACGAGCGGGTTTTTGAGGCCGTATTCCGGCAGCATTACAACCCCTTGTGCCAGTATGGCCACTCGTTCCTGAAAGATTGGGACGACACTGAAGAGGTAGTTCAGGCTGTGTTTATGACCATTTGGGAGAAACGCGACGGCATGGAAATCAACGCATCGCTGAAGTCATACCTCTACCGGGCCGTGCACAACCGGTGTCTGAATCGCATCAAACATCTGGCGGTTCAGGCCGAACACCGGAATCAGGTCGAGGCCGACCTGGTGCAGACGTACGAGGCTCCGGTGCAGGTGCTAATGGCGAACGAGCTGTCCGACCGGTTGCAGGAGGCCATTCAGCGGTTACCCGAGCAGTGTCGGCTTATTTTTATGATGAGCCGCTTCGATGAGTTGAAGTACCAGGAAATAGCCGACCGGCTGGGGCTGTCCATCAAGACGGTGGAAAACCAGATCGGAAAGGCCCTGCGTATCCTGCGAACTGACCTGGCCGAGTACCTGCCAGCCTTGATTCTGTTAGGGGTGCGCTTATATGAATAGTTTTACGATTAGTTAGGGGGCAGAACATGGCGGACGATTACCCACAGCCAATAGATGATCGCTTACTCGGCAAATACCTGGCCGGAGAGACCGACGAATCCGAGTCGGAACGGGTACGCCTGTGGCTTAGCCAGCGTGATGCGTCTGCCGAAGAAACCAACCAGCGCGAATTTGAACGCTTCGAGCGGATCTGGGAAACGGCCGCTCAACTAAAGCGACCCAATCAGCAGCAGGCGGCTCCGGTTGACACAGATGCCGCCTGGCAAAAGATGCGCAGCCGGATGCAGGCGGGTTCGGCTATCCCTACCGCCCCTACTCCACCCGCCAGTTTTGAAGCACCGGCTCCGGCCGTTCGGGAACCGGTCATCAAGCCGCTTCACCCAACTCAGCAGACCGGCAACCGGTGGTTTCCGCGCTACTGGCAGGTGGCAGCCTCCGTCTTACTGGTATCAGTTTTGGGCTGGCTGATGGTGCGAAATCTCCGGAACGAACCCGGACCGCAACTGTCGGTAGCCTCCGCCAACCAAACGCTGGTCAAGGCCCTGCCCGACGGATCTAAAGTCTGGCTGAAAAAAGGAAGTCGACTCAACTACCCGCAAACCTTTGCCGACGACAGCCGCGACGTAACGTTAACCGGCGAAGCCTTCTTCGAGGTGGTGCCTAACCCAACAAAGCCGTTCCGTATCCGGGCGGCTCAAACCACGGTGCAGGTGCTCGGTACGTCGTTCAGCGTCCGGGCCTACGAAAACGACGTGCGCGTAGCCGTCCGGACGGGTAAAGTCTTGTTTACGGCTAAGAAAAAACAGGTAACGCTGGTTAAAAACGAGCTGGCGACCTTCGATAGCAAAGCCGACACCATCCGGAAAACGCTCCGCGCTGAACCCAACCTGTTCGCCTACCGAACCGGCCAATTGGTGTTCACCAAAACGCGGCTGGCCGAAATCGTCAGAACGGTCAATGACGTATATCAAGCCGACGTGCGACTAGCAAACGAGCGGCTGACCAACTGCCTGTTAACCGTTCGCTTCGACAACAACGAACGGCTGGATACAGTACTCAACGTAATCGCCGAATCGCTGGGGCTTCAGGTACGCCGGGATGGTGAGCAGGTGCTACTCGACGGGGAAGGCTGCCCGGAATAATTTTACGCTTTTGATAGGGGGAGCCATTCACTGAGCTGTCTTATCGGCAAAAGCACCCACGATTATGCGTTTTCATCGATACTTTCTTCTCTTTTTTAGCTGGCTGAGTTTTCCCCTTATCGGCTCGGCCAAACCCACGCCCCCACTCGAGCGTACCATCAGCATCAACATCAGCAACGAACGGCTGGACAAAGCGTTGACCGCTATCAGCCGCGAAGGTCAGTTTAACTTTTCGTATAGTCCTACGGTCATCAGCGAAGGCAGCCTTGTTTCGTTACGTCTTTCGAACAACACTGTGCGGGAAGCCCTCAACCAACTCTTCAGAGGGGCCGTTACGTATAAATCCCGCGGCAATCACATCATCCTGGTACGGGCCGAGCTACCCGCAGTTGACGAACGGCCTAAGAACTTTTACCTCGACGGGTACATTCTGGACGAAGTAACGGGCCGCAAAATTGGCCAGGCCAGTATCTACGAGAAAACAACATTAGCTTCTACCATCAGCAACCCCTTTGGCTATTATCGCATCAAGTTGCCCACCGAGCTGGCGTCACTTCGGCTGGAGGTTCGTAAAGAAAACTACATCGGAGAAACCGTACGGGTATCGTCGCGGCAGTCGCACACGCTGAACATTCGCCTGGAACCCTCTCCCCTCAGCAAGAACCTTCAACCGCTCACGATCCGTCAGTCCGTCGATACTACGCGCCGGATTGCCATTGCGGTTCAGCAGCCCATCCAGCCGGTGCTGATTGCCTCAGCCGACACGACCTATACGCCGAAGATTTCGGCCTGGGAACGGGGTAAACAGAAATTGACCGACTGGTTTATGTCGACTAAGTCAGAAATCCACGAAGCGAACTTGGTTGGCGATACGTTGTACCGCGATGTTCAGGTAAGTGTTCTGCCCTTTGTGGGCACGAATGGCATGCTGAGTGCCCGCGTCACCAACCGCATGTCTTTCAACGTATTAGGTGGCTATTCGCTGGGAAATACCGGACTTGAAGTCGGCGGGTTTCTGAACGGCGTTCGCGGTGACGTGCGGGGTATTCAGGTCGCTGGCTTTGGCAACGTAGTAGGCGAGCAAGTCGACGGTGTGCAGGCTGCCGGTTTCGCCAATGCCGTCCGCTGGAACATGCAGGGCGTACAGGTGGCCGGATTTGCCAACGCCATCGGCGGGGATTTACACGGAATACAAGCGGCCGGATTTGCCAACGTAACGCTGGGGCGTCTGAACGATGCCGTACAGGTGGCCGGATTCGCCAACGTAGTCGAGCAGGATGCCGAAGGCGTTCAGGTGGCGGGTTTTGCCAACATCAACGCGCACCGCACCGATGGCGTACAACTGGCGGGCTTCTTTAACCTGTCGAGCGAACGGCTGAAAGGCGCGCAGGTGGCCGGATTTGGTAACGTAGCGGGCGACGAAGCGGTTGGGGCCCAGGTAGCCGGTTTTTTCAACGTAACGGGCAAAGACCTGGAAGGCTCGCAGATCAGCGGTTTCTTCAACACGGCCCATCGGGTAACTAAAGGCACTCAGATCGGCTTAATCAACATTTCTTCCTATTCGCAGCACCCACCCATTGGGTTGTTTAGCTGGGTCCAGCAAAATGGCTACCGCCGTCTGGAAGTATCGACCGACGAGGTGAATCTGGTGAACCTGACGTTCAAGACCGGTCACCGGGCCTTTTACAACATCTTCACCGCCGGATCGCGCTTAGAGAACGACCAACGCCCATCGTGGAGCTTCGGGTACGGCCTGGGCACAGCCGCCAACCTGGGACGTAGCTGGATGCTGAATTTCGACGTAGTGGGCAACTATCACCTACCCGCCGACTGGCGCTACTTCGACGAAGGTAGCCAGTTGTACCGCCTAAACATTGGCCTGGAGAAAAAACTGTCACGCGGTCTGGCGATAGTCGTGGGCCCCACGGTCAACTGGTTCTTTAGCCAGAACGAAGTGTCGAAACCCGTTACGTCCGTTCAGGTGCCGATGTTCAGAGAAGGCTTCGACCGCTGGAACAACTACAACGCGGGCTGGATCGGCTTCCACGCGGGGCTTCGTATCTGTAGCCGCAATTAAGCAGGGGAAATAGCTCCATTTATCACCATTCTATTGGAGTAGGTACATGCCGACGCAACATCGGTCGTAATTGCGAAAGGCTATAAAAACAACTCTTAAGCGTATACCCCTGCGTGTACCGTCTCACTGTCCGGCGCAGTGGTTTAACATCACCCCTTGCGGTGAAGCGATAAAATTGACCTTTGTCATCAACGAAGTAGTTGGCCCCCCTTCAATGTCTTACCACCGTATAATCAATTCGGTCTGAATCAACGCTACTCTTTTAGCCATTTTTTTGCGTAGTAGCGAACCCGTTTGTACACTTGTTAGCCGTTGAACAAACTCGCGTTTTGCAGCCGCAAAAGCATATGTACACTTAATAGGATTACCCTGATTATCAGTAAATTAATATTAAGTGAGTTGGCGTACATATATATGTTGGGTGGATAGAATAGCCAATAACGTAGTGGTGAGGTCGCGTGCGACAGGTTGATCGTCCCGTGACAAAGCGGTTTAGGCTCGCTAGGCGGCTCCTGTGGACACGAGAAACGCCCCGGTTGAACTGCTTTTGGGCTCGTTGTTCAGCTTTGGTCGACACGAGAAACGCAGGAGTTATTCAAGAATTATAAACGATTTACATGAGTGTTTTCAAATCATATAAGATTGACGGGGCAAACCTCCAGTTAGAAGAATACATGTACTGGGGGCTACAACCCAATCAGCCTGATGCTGTTCAGGTTTGGAACCTGATAAATATTGATAAGACAAGTCTTGAAATAGATAAACTTGAACAGCTAATTGCCTACCAAGAGGATGCAGACTATAAGCAAGTATCGGTAGGGAGCAGAGTCAAATTATCAATATCAACCTATTTTGATAGCGGATCTTATACTTTCACTTGTGATATGATCGAGACTTATAAACGGCCCTATAACGTAGAAGAATTGAATTCATTTTTGATGCGTCATATGGAGTCTTATCAGCAGCAAGAAGAAGCATTTAGTAAGCAAAATCAACTTCTGGATGAATTAAAAAAGTTTGTTGAGTTTTCTATTGATCGTAAGGCACGTATTATTAACGAGACTCCTGATAATTCCAGCCGATCAAGATTGAAAGCAGAACATCAGCTCGAAATTCTGAATGAATTGCAGACTAAAATGAACAGTAGCAAATTTAAGTAAGGGCGGTCTCGTGTGACAGGATGCTCGCCCCCGAGGGGGAGTTTGCAGCCCAACCAAACAAGGGTGTAAAGGTTGACGCTGTGGTTGTTCAGGCACGTAGCGCCCTCATCCATCAGCCCTTGTGGTCGATTCCTATGATTCAAACAAGGTGCGCTAACTAAAAATTATGCAATTGCCGATAGAATGGGTTGATAGGGCTGCTGTCGTTCAATAACGGCTACCATTCGATGTACCAGTTTGTTCCGGATCGCATTCAAAACACTCATTTTGTTCTTGCCCTCAGCTACTTTTCGGTCATAGTAAGTTCGCAGTTCACCCTCGCTTTTGATGGCACCTAACGAAGCTAGATGAAGCAGACATTTCAGCTTCAGATTTGCCATCCGATTGACCTTCGTCCGACCACGTACTGACGTACCTGATTCGTAGCTGAAAGGAGCAACACCCGAGTAACTCGCCAGCTTTTTTGGGTTATCAAACCGAGTAAAATTGCCCGTGAAAACCAACATGAAAACGGCCGTTTGCTTGCCTACGCCCGGTATGCTGGTCAGTAGATCGAAGTTGGTCTGTAGCTTGGGAGACGCCTTGATTTCTTGCTGAATTTGTCCGTCAATGGCCTTGATTTTCTTGCCCAGAACAGCCACTACCTCATCACTGCTTTCGTGGTGTAATTTGAGTTCAGCCGTCAGGCCCATTGCTTTATAATCGGTGGCTAAGTCAGTCAGTTCCTTAGCCATGTCCAGGAGTCGGTCGCGTTGCTGAGCCAGTTGACGCACCCGATGAAGCACCGCGTCTGACAACGTAAATAATTGGCAGTCAGCTTGGTTTCTGATCGAATACTTCGCAATGGCGCGGGCATCCGCTTTATCTGTTTTGCCTCGTTTGATGCCCAAGCTGTGCTTGATTCGTACCGCTGAGTCTAGCCATAAATCGGCTGACTTAGGATAAAAGAAGCTTACTATCGGCTGACAGTAGATACCCGTATGCTCCATGCAGAATAGGGCTGCGCTCAGAGTAAAGTCCGGCAGTTTTTCCAAGCGTTTGAGCAAGGCTTCCATACCGGTCTTCGTGTTGGGAATGCTCGTCTCTAAGACCAACTTTTCCTGCTGGTTGAGAGCGCAGATGGCAATAGTAGATTTTCCTAAATCTACACCGACGAAGTAGTGGTAATTTTTCATTTCTGTTTAGTTTTACAATGACCAAAAAAGAGTAGGCAACGCATCTCCAACATAACCGTTATAATAGGCCGCGAACCTAAATTCCTATATGTTGCCGGGTGTTGCGCTTCAAGGGCCACAGGGGTCTGCATCGCACCAATGGGTCTGACTCCCGGTTGGGTGGATAGATCATTCCCTGTGTCCTTGAAAGATCTGTTTTTCTAATGGGTGGGCCAAAATCTGATTCCTGGTTTTGTCTCACGGGACAAACCTAACGGTTGGGTGGAATGCTCAAGCCGCTTGCTGACACGGCCGCCCAACATGTTATTGTACGTTTGACAACTTAGTAAGTCAGTTTCTCGGCGACAAAGCGAACGCCCCGATTAGGTAGATTTTGACTTACAATTTCGGCTTCTGGCTGACAAGCCAAACGCTTGAGCGAGGCAAGTTTGAGGCTTACGGTTTTAGATTATGGGCGATAGAGCATACTAATAAGTAAATTAAGTTCCAGCGACACAAGTAACATCTATGAGCCACCTAGTTATAACGCAAGTTGGATGCAGTTTAACTCCAGCCGATCTGGAATCAGCCGAAGAAAAGTTAGGTCTAACGCTCCCAAACTCGTATAAAGAGTTTTTGCTTAGGGCAAATGGAGGCATTCCAGACCATAAGTATTATACATGGCAGGATACATGGGGAGAGACTACAGGAAACCGCATAGACAGTTTCTATTCAGTTGATGAGATGGTTAAAGGAAATTTATATAATCGTGATTATATACCGGAGATGCACGCTGCTAACTTGGTGATGATAGCAGACACTTGGGCTGCCTTAGTGGTTTGTATTGGTGTCGGTACAGAGAATTTCGGCAAAGTGTTTGAGTTTGAGCACGAACCACAATTAATCTCGGAGAATCTCGACGACTTTATCAGCGGGTTACGGGAGTACATTTAGGCTTAAAAGTGGCTTCTCGGCGACAGGCAGCTCGCCTGTGGTGGCGTGCGACAGCCCAACGAAGCCAAGTGTGTAAAGGTATCAGGTACGTCCGTTATGGTTATCTTGCTTGCTCACCATCAACACTTGGGGCGTTGGGTGAACCGGCCATGCAAGTGAGTGTTTCGCGTCTCAGTCGACAATAACGAACTAACCAATGGCATCTGACCAAAATTTTGTGGACTTTGTTTTAGACCAAATCAAAAATGCAGGCGTAATAACCGCTAAAAAGATGTTTGGTGAATACGGTATTTATTCTGACGAAAAATTATTTGGACTGATATGTGACAATAAATTATTCGTCAAGCCAACCAATTCAGGCCGAGAATTTATAGGAAATGTTTTAGAAGCATCACCCTATGAAGGAGCAAAACCAAGTTTTTTAATAGAGGACAAAATTGAAGATAGCGAATGGTTAAGTGAATTAGTGAGAATATCAGTGAAAGAATTGCCCTTACCTAAACCGAAAAAGAAAAAATGAAATCTGACCAGCGTGAGCAAGTTCGTTTACGTTGCAGTCCGGATGTCGGTCGACAGGCTGCATTCGGAGACAGGCCAACCTTTTTGGACAGGGGCAGGTCGCGTGTGACAGCCTGTTCAGTGAGTGGTTGCTGGAGTTGCTGACGAACACCTCGTCTCGTAACAGAGCGGTTTGGACTCGCTGTCCAGATTCCGGTTGATACAAGAAACGCCCCGAAAAGTAAACCTGGAACGTATTGTCAACGTAGCGTTCGACAGGACAAACGTCCCCGTTGGGTAGGCTGATAAAAAAGGAGTTCGCCACGTAGCAACAGGCTTCGTACTTTGATCTTCAGCGGTTAAGTGCGTTGTTGTCCGCTCCGTTCGGGATTACTTTTGCGTGGCAACCAGTATATCCTACAGGGCGTTTGTAGGTCAACCATCACCGTAGGCTGATTAACACCCCCGAAGAATTGTGAGTGTTGCATATTGCTTGTCTGTGCGTTAAAACTTACAGCACATCTCCAACGAAATGTGCATGTGCGCTACATGCTCGTCAATTCCTGCTGGACGGAAGGTCTAGTAGATAGTGCCATCTGCTTTACAATTTGACAACGATCTTACCTTTTGTTTTTCCCGTCTCAATTTGCGAATGAGCTTTTGCCAACTGCTCAAAAGAATAGAGTTTTGACACGTGCGATTTTAAAACTCCCTGCTCCAGCCATTGAGCAAGCACATTCATATCATCGCCGTTTGATCGTACGGATAGTCTGTGTCCGTACACATTCTTCGCCTTCATTTTTTCAATGAATACCTCATCAAAAAAAGCGAGTAGACTTATCAGCCGACCCCCATTTTTCAAAGCCTTCAACGACCGCTCGATGTGAGCACCATCCATTGTTACAGAATCTACTACCACATCTGCATCAGTAACAATGTGTTCAAACTTCTGGGTTTTGTAATCAATAAATTCATCCACACCCAGTTGTAAGAGAAAATCTTTATTAGCGGCCGATGCTGTACCAATAACATAAGCACCCAGATGTTTAGCTATTTGCACGGCATAATGCCCCACACCGCCAGCAGCAGCATGAATCAGCACCTTATCATCTGTTTTTACGTGAGCATACTTAACTAGTGATTGGTAAGCCGTAAGCGCGGCCATACTAGCCGCTGCCGATTCCTGGTGAGAAATGTTTTTGGGCTTAAAAGCGAGTTGGCTGGTAGGGGCCGCTACATATTCGGCATATCCCTTTCCGTGACCCGGAAATTTAATGCCGCCAAACACCTCATCGCCGACATTAAATCTTGTTACGTGGCTACCTACCGCCACGACAACACCTGAAATATCCCATCCCAGTATCACCGGCTGTTCACCCTCTTCTAATTTAAGCATGAATTTCAAAAACTCAGTATTATTACGAACTACGGCGTCTATAGGGTTGATACTGATGGCCTTCGTTTGTATCAGTACTTCGTCGTCATGAATAGTAGGTCGAGCTAACTCGGTTACGATGAGATTTTCTACACCGCCGGCTTCTTTTAAAATAATGGCTTTCATTTTTCATTAAGTTTGTTGGGGCAAAGTAGGCATGTACAATACCCGAAATCAAGTACATACTATTTTGTATCTTAGTCTCCAAAAAGAATCTATTGCTGATTATCAATTAATTAAATTCGTCTAAAATGGAAGTGAATTTTGAAGGAATTTTTGGAGCTGTTTGCCCGGTTGATTACGCTTTTCGGCGTATCGGTGGAAAATATAAGGGTAGAATACTCTGGTATATTTATAAAAGCAATGATGTGATGCGCTACGGTGAGTTGAAAAGAACGCTTAATGGCATTACCACTAAAATGCTCACGCAAACGCTTCGTGAACTCGAAGAAGATAATCTTATAAACAGAAAGGTATACCATGAAGTCCCTCCCAAAGTGGAGTACAGCTTGACTCCAACAGGCAGGCAACTAATTCCTTTCATTACACATTTAAGCGAATGGGCTCTGGAACAAATGCGAAAGGAGAAAATCGCGAAATAAGCCAGACATGAATACGTAGCATGGGACTACCAGAGTATGTGCCTATATTCTAGAATCCAACTTATGGGTAGTCTGATAATGAATGAGTTACATGGTGTGCGTACATCTAAACTGAATGAGCAAAGGAAGCGGCTTCGTATGCTGGTTCAAGTGTATATCAACCCTCGCAGGGGTCGGACCAACCGCCAATGCAATTGCTTCTGTTTACGGTTCGGAGCCGTATTGTGATTGCCCTGGTATTTGTCTCGGCAAAATCAGATTTTTGTTACGTTGTACTAGACGTACTTGGGACACTTAAAACCACCATCATGAAAATTAAACTTATATTAGTCATCGTAGCCCTTGGCTTTTGTTTTTCAGCATTTGCCCAATAAAACAACACGTCTAAGTCCGAAAAGCAGACATTGCTGAAAAAGGTTTGATCAAAGTGTCCGTTTTTTTAGCCGTACGCAGAAGGTAAAACCTTCGATATGGATTACTACGAGAAACGTCACATGCCCTTTGGGGCCGGTATGCTAGGGTCTAATCTGGTACGCTATACCATAGAAAAAGGGGTCTCGAATGGAATGCCCAACTCGCCATTGCCCTTTATGGCAATTGGCAGTTTTTATGTTATAGGCCTGTGAATTAACTTGTAATGAAGCCTATCTCTTTTTTGTGGAAGAAGGCTTGCACCAATTTTGGATTTTTCTCCAAACGTTTTATTTCT